>JAUNGM010000005.1 GCA_030524545.1 Eubacteriales bacterium | reverse complement strand
TTAACATGGAAATGCTAATTTGAAACAGGCTTCTAATTTGCGTGGATTATACTACGGTGTAGCACAGCTTCCGACGATTACGATCAATGGCGAAGAAAAACAGATGAAATCATTTGCAGGATCCAAAGCAATCGGTGTAAACCCGAACTGCGAATATCCGCAGGTAGCAGTTGCTCTGGCAAGCTATCTTGGAAGTGCAGAGGCACAGCAGGCTCACTATGATCTGAGAAATGTGATTCCGTGTAATACAGAGCTTCTTGCAGACGAAGCGATCAGTGCTGATGTACTGGTAACTGCCCAGAATGATACTTTTGATAACACTGCTATTATTCAGCCGTTTGTATCTGCTATGAACAACTATTGGACACCGGCAGAAAATTTTGGCAAATCCCTGGTAAATAACGAAGTTACCCATGACAATGCGGCAGAGATGACAGAACAGTTCAACACCAGCATGAATACTTCCGCAGTAGAATGATCAGAGGCAGACAATAGTGGTATAACGAATGAATTAAGGGCATTGCCGCAGATACAACAGGCAATGCCCTTTACTGCGAAGTATGGACTCCTGCCGAAAGCCGGGATGTGCTTTGGGAAAGGGAGCGGAAAGGAGAGAATATGGCGATTTGGAAGAAGACTGTAAAAGAAAAGGAAACGTCTTATACGGTCACACGGGCGATTGCCGACGGCAATGTACTGACCAGGCTCTCCATGCTGGTCATGGGGCTTGGAAATATTGCACATAAGCAGATTATAAAGGGCCTTTTGTTTCTGGCAGTGGAGATAGCATATCTTTTGTTTATGATAGAAAGCGGTATCATGAATATCAGGAATCTGATCACTCTGGGCGGCAGGCCTCAGGAAGAGGTATGGAATGAGGCGAAAGGAATTTATGAATACACCGCAGGAGATATGTCGATCCTGTTCCTGCTGTACGGAGTTGCAACACTCTTTTTGACGGTTTCGTTTATTGTTGTATGGCGAGCGAACATGAAGAGTGCGTATGAGGCAGAGTGCCGTGCAAAGGAGAACAAACATATCAATTCTTTCGGTGAGGATTTGAAGAAGCTTTTGGATAAAAACCTCCACTGGACGCTTCTTACACCGCCGATTCTGGGAATTCTGGTATTTACGATCCTTCCGTTGGTGTTTATGATCTGCATGTCATTCACCAGCTACAGCAAAGTGGATGACCATCTGACGCTTTTTAACTGGGTTGGCTTCGAGAATTTCAAGACAGTCCTGAGCATGGGGAATTCCATAGGAAAAACCTTCTGGTCCGTGCTTGGATGGACTTTGGTGTGGGCTTTCTTTGCCACATTCCTGAACTATATCCTGGGAATGCTTCTGGCAATTGTCATTAACAGAAAAACAACAAGGCTGAAAAGCTTCTGGCGCTCCTGCTTCATGCTGTCTGCAGCGATTCCGCAGTTTGTATCCCTGCTTTTAATGCGAAGCATGTTAAGAGAGAGCGGCCTGATCAATATCCTGCTCCAGAATGCAGGCCTGATCAATAGCCCTCTGCCGTTTTTATCAAATGCCACATGGGCAAGAGTAACCGTCATTGTCATCAACCTGTGGGTTGGAATCCCATTTACCATGATGCAGGTAACCGGTATCCTCCAGAATATTCCCGGAGAACTTTATGAAGCAGCGAGAGTGGACGGTGCAAATTCAGTGATCATCTTCTTTAAGATCACGCTGCCGTACATGCTGTTTGTAACAACTCCGTATCTGATCACTACGTTTACAGGCAACATCAACAACTTCAATATCATTTATCTGCTGACAAAGGGAGAACCGGTTCCTGTTGGCTCCACTGCCGGAAAAACGGACCTGCTTGTTACCTGGCTGTATAAACTGACGGTTGACCAGCAGTATTTCAATGTTGGGGCAGTTGTTGGTATTTTGACCTTTGTGATCCTTGCAGTCGTATCTCTGGTTACTTACCGGAATACAGGATCTTACAAGAATGAGGAGGGATTCCAATAATGAAAGAAAAAAAGACTTCATCCATTCGGACAAAAGGAATCATAACGGATGTGATCGTTCATGCCGTACTGGCCGTGCTGGCATTTGTATGGGTAATCCCGATCATCTGGATCGTACTGTTAAGCTTCAGCGGGCAGAAAGGATCCTATGTTACTTCATTTTTCCCGAAATCCTATACTCTGGCGAACTATAAACGGATTTTTACGGACACGCAGGTTCTGGATTTTCCTCAGATGTTTAAAAATACATTTATTATCGCATGCTTTGTATGCGTGATCTCCACATTTTTTGTGCTTGCCATGTCCTACTGTATGTCAAGGATGCGCTTTAAAATGAGAAAGGTATATATGAATATCTGCATGATCCTGAAGCTGTTCCCGGCTTTTATGTCTATGGTTGCCGTATATTATATTTTGAAGGCTCTGGGGCTGTCGGAGGGTGCGATGATCCGTGTTGCATTGATCCTGGTATATTCCGGCGGTGCGGGAATCGAGTTCTTTATTGCCAAAGGTTTCTTTGATACGATCCCGAAGGCGCTTGATGAATCCGCTTATCTGGATGGCGCTACGAGATTTCAGGTGTTTACAAAGATTACGGTTCCTCTCAGCAAGCCGATCATTGTATACACAGTGCTGACCTCCTTCCTGAATCCATGGCTGGATTTCATTTTTGCAAAAGTCATCTGCAGGGCAAATGCGAAATATTATACGGTTGCCGTAGGCCTGTGGAAGATGCTGGAAAAGGAATACATTGACAGTTGGTACACCAGCTTTGCAGCAGGGGCGGTATGCATTTCCATTCCGATCGCAATCCTGTTTGTAATTATGCAGAGGTTTTACACAGAAGGGCTTTCCGGAGCTGTCAAAGGATGATACGTTTTCGTATAGAAAGAGGTGCGAAATGAAAGTCAGGCTTGGCCGGTTTTGCTGGCAGGATTTCAGAAGAGGGCAGGAAACCTGCTTTCTTCTTACCAATGGGCTGGGAGGGTATTCCTCCCTGACTGTGGCAGGAGATACCGCAAGAAATGACCATGCATTGTTTATGGCTGCGGAAAAAGCTCCGAATAAAAGGATTCAGCTTATTTCCAATGTGGCGGAAACTCTGATTGCCGATGGGGAGGAAATCTCCCTTTATTCACAGGAGTTTGTAAACCGGACGAAAAATGCGCAGGGCTTCCGGTATCTGGAAGGATTTGAGATGGAAGCCTTTCCCACCTGGTTTTACCGGATCAAAGGAATTGAAATTGAAAAAACGATCGTGATGCTTCAGGGAGAAAATACCCTGGCCATCCGTTATCAAGTGAGAAACAGCAGAGAGCCGGGAAACCGGCTTTTTGTCACTCCATTGCTCCGGTTTGCGCCAAAAGGGAAGAACCCGGATGGACATCTGAAGCTGCAGGCAGATGAAAAAAGCGTCACGGGAAATGGCAGAGTCATGTACTATTCCACAAATGGAATTTTTGAAAAAAAGGAACAGGAAACCTGGACGGATCTGTATTATGAGCAGGATGCAAGGGATGGACGGGATGCAGTGGGAGCTGTGGTGCTTGATCACAGGATCCGTTTTGAAATAAGAGAAAAGGAACAGGTCTTTTATCTGGTATACAGTCTGGACAGGCCTGTGGATGACTGCAGCGAAATTACGATAGAAAAGTGGATAAGTGAGGAAATTCAAAGACGCAGAGAAATCGTAAAAAGATCCGGACTGCAAAGTGATGCGGGACGTACTCTGGCACTGAGTGCTTCGCAATACGTGGTGGCCCGGGAGTCCACAGGCGGAAAAAGTATTATCGCAGGTTATCCTTATTTTGAGGACTGGGGACGCGATACCATGATCGCCCTGCCGGGGTGCACCCTGGCTGTCGGGGATTACGAGGGATGCAAAAGCATTCTCCGCACTTTTATGGCCTATTGCAGAAAGGGCTTAATGCCGAACCTGTTTCCGGAAGGCGACAGGGAGCCTCTGTATAATACGGTGGATGCGGCGCTTTTGTTTATCGACAGTGTATATCAGTATTTTACGGAAACAAAAGATTCGGAATTTCTGAAAGACGCATATCCGGTGATGGAAGAAATTATTTATTGGTACCGCAAAGGAACGAATTTTCATATAAAAATGGATGAGGACGGCCTGATCATGGCCGGGGAGGGGCCGGAACAACTAACCTGGATGGATGTGCGGATCGGGGAAGAGCTTCCTACACCCCGCCACGGGAAGCCGGTGGAGATTAATGCGTACTGGTACAATGCCCTGAAGATCATGGAGGAGCTTTCGTCTCTGGTGAAGACGGACGGAAGCGCATATGGACAGCTTGCCGGCAGAGTACGGAAAAGCTTCCTTGAAAAGTTCTGGATGGAGGAAAAGGGCTGGCTGAAGGATGTGGTCAACGGCACACAGGAGGAAGAGAAATTCCGGTGTAACCAGGTGTTTGCTCTGGCTCTTCCCTATAAAATACTGGCGAAGGAACAGGGGCAAAGGGTGCTGTCTGCTGTGAAGAAGCATCTTTATACAACGGCCGGCCTGCGTTCTCTGTCTCCGCAGGATTCGGATTTTCATCCATGGTACGGAGGAAGCCAGGCGGACAGGGACAGAGCTTATCATCAGGGAACTGTGTGGACGTTTCCACTTGGCGCTTATTATCGTGCCGTTCTGGCATATGCAGAGAATCCGGAAGCAGCAAAACAGGAGGTAAAACGGGGGCTGGATCAGGTGGAGTGCTGGCTTTATGAAGGCTGTCTGTTTCACCTTGCAGAAATATACGACGGGGAAAATCCGGTTATTTCCAAGGGATGCTACGGCCAGGCCTGGAGCGTGGGTGAGATACTCCGGGTGTATAAAATGATTGAGCATAAATGTTGAACAGCAGAAATTGAACAGCAGAAAAATGAAGAACCGCCTGACAGCAGAATCAGTCAAGCGGTTCCTTGAGTATCCATTCCAGACATTCGATGACCTTGTGAAGGTTTTGGAGATTGCCCATGGTATCCCCTTTCCTTTCCAGGGAGTGATTGCAGCCTTCGAAGATGCCGCCGGTCTTGGACGGGTAGAGCCTGGCAGCCTGACGGACAGTCTTCTCCGGAATATAAGGATCTGCGGTACCGGAGAAGAAAACGCCTTCGGCCTGCTTCAGATAGGGGAGTGTTGCCGGAATGGGCGTCAGGAGAAAGTGGCGGACCTTTCCGGTGAGCGCAAGCTGCTTTTGGGTCTCGCAGGCAATGACGGTTCCAATGCTTTTGGAAATAAAAAGAATCCGTTCATAATCCTGAAAACGGATATTCTGCAATTGTCTCAGGCTTCGCTTCAAAGCAAGGCCGATGACCGGCTCCAGCTCCAGAGGAGTACGTCCCCGGAAGGAATGAATGTCCTGTCCATAGTCCAGACGGACAATCTCATACTCTTTGTCTGCTGCTGCGGAAGCCGTATAATATAACAGCGGTTTTTCACAGGTATATCCCACTCCCGGAAAAATAACGGCAAGTTTTTTCATAAGTATCATCCTCTCTGTATCTGCAAAAATCAATAATTCTTCAGATTTATTTTGAATGCTTTGGAAGAAGATGTCAAGGACTTCCGGTAAGATGTAAGTGACATTTATAGTGTTTGTAGGAAAATAATTCCTGTTCACGGGCATACCCCGTGTTTGGTGTTACAGGCCGCGGAATAGGAACAGTGAACGGTAAATAAAGATCGGTGTGCTCATATGAGGGACATACCGATTGTTTTTTTTGATTTTTTACATATGTGTTGACAGAATATATTATACAATATATAATATATAAAAATGAAATATATAAATTAAAGGTATATATGGAATAGATGCAGAAAGAAAGAAGAAAGAAGGGATGAAATATATGATTTATACACTGAATGCACCTATGCTGGATTTTCTGGTACTGACCGTCATTGAGCAGGGAGATGCTTACGGATATCAGATCAGCCAGATCTTAAAGAAGGTATCCAATGCGAAGGATTCCACTTTATATCCGGTACTGAAGCGTCTGCAGGAGAATGGATGGGTAGAAGCCTATGACCGTCCGTTTCAGGGAAGGAACCGGCGGTATTATCATATGACAGAGACAGGACAGCAGCACCAGAGAGAACTTTTAGAGGAATGGAAGTGGTTTCGGGAGGCCATTGAAGAAATTGTGAGTGGAGGGAACAGTGATGGAGAGCAGGGTTAAGATGAACAGAGAGATTTATATGAGGAGTTTGAGAGAAAGGCTTCGGAAGCTTCCGAAGGAAGATCAGGATATGGCGATGGAATATTTCCGGGAGTATTTTGACGAAGCAGGCCCGGAAAACGAAGCGCAGGCCATTGAGAATCTTGGAAGTCCCAAGGAGGCCGCTGAGCAGATCATTATGGACATGGCAGTAAAAAACTGCGAGGAAGCGCCGAAGGCAGGGATGAAACGAAGCTTTCGTTCTGTCTGGATTGGGATTCTGGCGGTCTTTGCCGCACCGATCGCCATTCCTCTTGCACTGGCAGCGGTGGCGGTTTTGGGAGGCGTGGGGCTGGCCGTTGTGGCGGTTTTGGCTTCCCTGGTAGTTGCGGGTGTGGCCGTTGTGGCAGGAGCAGCAGTTACCATTGTATTAGGGGGTATCATGATACTCAAATCCCCGGCAAATGCCATTGCGACAATAGGAGCAGGATTTCTCTGTATGGGAGTGGGCGTGCTGATCTGTCCTTTTGCAGTAAACCTCACAAAGGGCTGCATGCAAATGCTCACGAAAATCTTCGGAAAAATGGTTAGGAGATTCACAAGGAAGAGCGCAAGTGTGCAGGAATAGAAGGGAGACAGGAAGAATGAAGAAAAATAGCAGGATTTATATAGCAGCCGCAGTTTGTATCGGTATAGGAATCATTTGTACGGCAGGCGGAATCATGGCAGGCGGGCGGCCCGGCGTATCACTGGGTTCCGACGGAATCCGGATGCTGGGAGATGATAACAGAGATGATTACATTTTAGAAAAGACAAAACTGGAGGAAATCTCCGCTGTGGAAATGAATCTGGATTACGGAGATTTCCATCTCATTCCGTCAGACGGATACTATCTGGAATACAGCTTAAGCGGCCATAGCCAGAAGCCAAAATATGAAGTAAATAACGGAACACTTATTTTTAATGAAAAACCAATCGTAAGCTACGTTCAGTTTCAGATCATGGATTTTGATCTCCCAAGCGCCCGCGGGCAGTACTATGTGAATCTTTATGTGCCGGAAGACGTTTATTTTGACACTTTTGTGCTGAATAATAACAGCGGAAACGCGGAAATAGAGACTCTAAGGGGAGAAGCCATAAAGCTGTACCTTGGATATGGAAAGCTGTCGGCAGAATCCATTGCGGGTGATACGGTTGAGGCCTCACTGGATTCCGGGGACATGGAAGCAGGAGAGATAACAGGTGGGAAAAAGCTGGAGATTACGATGGATTACGGCAATCTGCAGCTTGATGATTGTACGGCAGGAGAATTAAACGTAACTCTTGAGTCAGGAAGTCTTTCCGCTGAGAGACTGGCAGCGGAAACGTTAGAAATTCATGATTCCTATGGAGGAGTGAAGGCGGAAGACCTTACGGTGACAGGTGCCGGGAAATTTACCCTGGATTCCGGAAATCTTACTATCGGTACATGCAAGGCGGGCGATATGGAAATGAACCTGGAGTACGGCAATCTGAAAGTCCAATCCATGAACGGAGAAAGCCTGACAGTGGATAACAGCAGTGGAGATGTGGAAATTGAGGAACTCATACTGGAAAAGAAAGGAATGCTTACGCTGGAGTATGGCAATGCAGCAGTAGGACTGGGAGATTCTATTTCCGAATACACAATGAGGCTGGATACGGAATACGGCAAAATCAAGGTTCCGGATGTGGGCAGACTTACTGCTGAAGACGAGGAAGAAAGCTTCCGCCTGGAAGGAACCCTGGGAAAAGAACTGGAGATTTACTGCAGCTCCGGAGATATTACGGTTAGCTGACAGGAGAGGAAAAACAGACTTTTTTAAGAGTCTATGCCAAGGACGGTTGCAATGGGACATCAGAATTTTGAGACAATTCGGAAAAATGATTACGGCGCAGCTTTTATTCAGGATAGAATTTAAGAAATAAAATTTTGATACACCGGCTTCGGAGAAGTGATTTTCTAAGAAGCCGGTGTATTTATTAAAATATCAAATTTATATTTTTGTATTTAGATTTCTTCTAAAAATTCGGAGATATACTGCAGGGCAGAACCAACCGCGGAGGCTTCGAATTTATATCGGCAGACCTGCAGATAGCTGCCGTCATTCCCGAAGGAATTGAGTTTGGAAACTCTTTGGCGGAGATCAGGAATATATGGCTCAATATAGCCGCCCACATAGCCTCCTAGAACGATCTGGCAGTCGAACATCATGCGTAAACTGTTAATAGCAATTGCCAGATCATCCAGATATTCATTCCAAATTTTCAGATGCGGCGTACTTTCCATAGAAAGCATTTCAAAAAATAAAGCAAGATCCCCATTACAGGTATCTGACAAAAGTCTGGCATTGCAGTATGCCTCCACACATCCCTTTTGGCCGCAATAACATGGGCGTCCTCCAGGCACCAGCGTCATATGGCCGAATTCCGCACTTCTCTGATTCTCACCCGGATATACAGTGTTATTTAAAAGAATAGCACCGCCTACACTGTTACTCAGCGACAGATAAACAATATTTACTAATTCATTTACGTTCCAGTATTCAGCCATACAGGCGGCACTTGCATCATTAATAAAACGGCAGGGATAATCGATAAACTGGGCAAACTCTTTTATATTGCCGCCCGTAAAGTCCAGTATGGGGGCATAGGTGATATTGAGGCCGTCTTCAGATACATGCGCTGGAACAGCAATCCCTGTACCGGTGATCTTATTGCTGTCAATTCCTGATTCCTTTATTGCCTGACGAACCATAGCTCCGGCCATACGGAAATATTCCTGCGTATTTTCAAAATGGAGCCGTACTCTGCGGCGGTAAATAATATCAATCCCTAAATTAATAATAACCGTAGTCAAATGATTTGCAGTGACATCCAGTCCTATGGCAAATCTGGCATTCGGCTGATAAGTAATTGCTTTGGCCTTACGTCCTCCGGTGGAAGCGAAATAACCTTGTTTAAGTATCAAATCCTGTTCTTCCAGCTCCTTTAAATTTTGGGTTACAGTAGGGGTGCTTACATTAAGGGCGGCCGTAATCGCCTGTTTGGATAAAGGCCCCTCTTTATAAATGAGCTGGAAGATTCTCTGACGGTTTATTTTTTTCATTTCAATACTGTTTATATTTTCGGGAAAACTATATCGCATAGAAAAACTCCTTACCAAAATAGTTTATGAAATCACTTTTACATAAATTATAATGGAAACTTCTTGAAATTGCAATATGGTTCATTCATTTCGCGCATAAAACTTTAATAAAGAACTTTCGTAAAAATGGTAAAAAATGCTAAATATCTATTTCTTTATATTAGAATTTTGTAAATTATAACTTTTTAACAAAAATTATGTAAATAAATTAGGAAAAAAAGAGAAAGTATTCTGGACTAAAAAAAACAGTTGCTAATCAGAAAATCATATGTTAATATGATTACACAATAAGTTTAGCTAAACAATTTTGCAAAAGTATATAAGTAAGAGGTGGAGGTGAAGTAAAAAATGCAGAAAGCTGCATTTATGACAGATCTTCGGAAAATGGAGATACGAGAAATTCCCATTCCCGTGGTTAAAGACGAAGAGGTTCTGGTACGTCTGGAATATGTAGGAATATGTGGTTCCGACGTTCATTATCTGGAATACGGAAAAATAGGAGACTTTGTAGTAGATGGAGATTTTATTCTGGGACATGAATGTGCCGGGGTAGTTGAGCAGGTGGGCAGTAAGGTAACCGATATGAAAGTTGGCGACCGTGTGGCATTAGAACCCGGATGTACTTGCGGAAAATGTGAATTTTGCAAAACAGGCCGCTACAATTTGTGCGCGGATGTGAGATTTTTGGCAACACCCCCTTATGCAGGATGTCTGGAAAATTATATAGCATTTCCGGCTGATATGTGTTTTAAGCTGCCGGATAATATGAGTACCGAGGAAGGGGCGCTTGTAGAACCCCTGTCAGTTGGTATCCATGCTGCACACCAGGGCAACGTTACATTAGGAAGCTCTGTGGTGATTCTGGGAGCCGGCTGTATCGGTTTGGTTACTCTTCTGGCCTGCAAGGCGCTTGGGGCCGCGGATATTACTGTGGTTGACGTGCTTCCCAAACGTCTGGAGTATGCTAAGGAGCTGGGAGCAACATGTACGATTAACGCAGCTTCCTGTGATACAGTGGAGGAAATGAAAAAGATTACCGGCCAGGCCGGAACGGAAGTTGTCATTGAAACTGCAGGTTCCCCCAAAACGATTGCACAGACCTCGCTTTTGGTTAAGCGCGGCGGTACCATTGTTTTGGTAGGAATGTCGGCACAGGATATTATTTCTTATGATTTTTCCAAAATTATGGCAAAGGAAGCAACCATTAAATCCGTATTTCGTTATCGTAATATTTATCCCCAGGCGATTCAGGCAATTTCCCAGGGAATCATTCCGGTAAAGAAAATTGTAACCCATGAATTTGATTTTTCACAGACAGCAGAGGCATTTAATTTTGTCATTGATCACAAAGAAGATGTTGTGAAGGCCGTGATTAAAATATCTTAATTTTGAGCATAAAAGAAAAAGGAGAAAAAAATGAAAAAAAGAATGAGAAAAATTTTAGCTGCTATTTTAGGTGGAGCAACTTTGACATCCAGTTTATTTTCATATGGGGTAAGCGCTGCAGAAGTGGAAGTTACACAGACCAAAGAAATGGAATATCCGGCTTTGGAAAAAGCAAAAGAGAGCGGAGAAAAGATCAAGCTGACCTTTTGGCATAATGCTTCTTCACCTGCGGTGGCACAGTATGAACCTCACGTCAAATCGATGGAAGACTTTGCGAATGATTATCCCAATATTGAAATTGAGGCAGATACTCTTTCTGAGACAGAGTACCGCTATGTACTTCAGTCACGCTTGGCCAGTGGTGAATATGCAGATTGTTTTATTTACTGGGGAACAGGTGGATGTTTTGACTATGCACGGAATGGTTATTTTCTGAATCTGGATGATTATGTAACCGATGATTATTTTGAAGAAATCCTTCCGAATTGTCGAAGTGCGGCATACTGTGATGATTCCATCTATATGATTCCGTATAGCAACTCCTGTTCAGGCCTGGTTGTAAATAAAGCTCTTTTTGATGAATATGGATTTGAAGTACCTACAACCTACGACGAACTTTTGCAGAATGTAAAAGAATGGGTAGAACTTGGGATTGTTCCTTGCTATATTGGCGGCAGTGAAAACTGGACAACTATGGGACTTTGGGATACTCTGGGAATGCGTGAAGTAGGTGCAGCTACAGCAGATGCAGCCATTAAAGGAGATACGTCATGGAATCAGGAAGGCTTTATTGAGGCAGCCCGTAAAGTGCAGGAACTGGTGGAAGCAGGATTTTTCCAGGAGGGATTCATGAGCATGACAGCAAATGAATGTAATACGATTTTTATGGAAGGCAATGTCCCATATAACTATACTGGATCTTGGTTTGCTGGTATCTTTAGCGATATGGAAGATGTGCGCGCTGTTCCCTGGCCGGATCATGAAACAGGACAGGATGCGACAGAAGTATTCGGAGGTCCAAGTTCGGGAGTATTTATTAATGCGAACACAGAATATCCGGAAATTGCTACAGAGTTTGCAATGTATTATGCAACACATATGTCTAAATATTCCATCCAGTTAAATAAAATGCCGAATACCTATAAAATGGATTTTGATCCTGCAGAATTAAACCCGGTATTGAGTGATTTTATTAATCTGTTTGAAAATGCCGGTGCAAACTGTTCCTATCGTGATCATATGTTGGGAGAATCACGTACAGCTATGTATGTTGAGCCGATTCAAAAATTGTTTATGAAAGAAATAACACCGGAAGAATTTATTGAAGATTTGGATAATTTGGATATTTATGATGTTTACTAACTGATATTTGATGGAAGGCAGGGATACCTATTCCTTGCCCTCCATCATTTGATAATTATAGATCGTGAGGTGTTTTTTATGAACAAGTATCTCTCAAATAAAAAGGCAATTTTTTTATTTATGCTTCCTGCAGCTGTTTTATATTTGACTTTGGTAATTGTTCCTATTTTCAGATCGGGATTTTATAGCTTTTTTCAATGGAACACCATTGGCCCACGTACATTTGTCGGATTTCAGAATTTTATAGATGTACTTAAAGACGAGAAGATGATTATTTCCTTAAAAAATTCGTTATTTCTTATGGTTATGATGGTTTTTGTATGTCTTCCGGTATCACTGATTTTTGCTCTTATTTTGGCAAAAGGGATCAGAGGAGCGAAGGTCTTTAAAGTTATATTTTTTATTCCGGTATTGATGTCATCTGTTACGGTGGCTCAGCTATGGGCAAAAATCTATAGTCCGGAAACAGGACTTCTAAATGTTTTGCTGACTCGCTTAGGCTTGGAATCCCTTACGCATTCATGGCTGCAGGATAAGTCTGTTGTCCTTGTTGCAACAATCATACCGGTAATATGGAAAGCGATAGGATGGTATATGTTGTTAATGTATACTGGAGCGAAAGGTGTTTCACAGGATGTTTATGAGGCGGCAAAAATAGATGGAGCTAATGAATTTGCTGTTGCGACGCGGATTACAATTCCACTTATGTCACCAACGATTAAGGTTTGTTTAACTTTAGCTTTGATGTATGCACTTAAAGAATTTGATATAGTATACAATCTTACAAAGGGCGGACCAATTTATCGTACTTCTGTTCCTTTGATTTATATGTATGAAAAAATTTTATCGTATTATGGCTATGGCAGTGCAATTTCAGTAATAATTATTATCATGTGCCTGATCATTTCTATAGCTGTGAGAAAATTCTTTCCCAAAATTGATACAACCTTGTAATGGAAACAAAAGGAGGAGAGTGATTGATGAAAAAACTTCTTTCTGGCCGTAAGCTGACATTTGTAATTATGGCGTTGTTATCTGTAGTTGAGATATATCCGCTAATCTACCTGATTTTCTTCTCTTTTAAAGATAATCAGGAAATTTTTGTAACCAACCCATTTGGCCTTCCGCAAAAATGGCTTTTTAGTAATTATACCTCTGTATTTCAAAATAATATTCCTCGCTATTTGCTGAATTCGCTGATTGTTTCAGGAGCAACTATTCTTATTTGCGGACTGGCAGCTACCCTGGCTGCGTACGCAATCGCGAGAATGCGCTGGCGTTTAAAAGGGACAGTCAGCACAGTGTTTATGCTTGGATTAATGGTTCCCATGCAGGCAGTCTTACTTCCTGTTTTATTTACATTAAGAAACCTGAAACTGGTAAATACCTATTGGGCCTTAATTCTTCCTTATGCAGCATTCCAGCTTTCTCTTTCTATTTTTGTACTTACGGCTTTTATTGAATCTATCCCGGCAGAGTTGGAAGAAGCGGCATGTATAGATGGTGCAACGATTTTTCAAACATTTCGTTCAGTAATCTTACCTTTACTGAAAGCACCGTTGGCTACCGTGTCCATATTTACATTTAATAATTCCTGGAATGAATTTATGTATGCAATGACATTTACCAGCAGTGCAGAGGTAAAAACGATTACTATCGGTGTGAAGGAATTTGTTGGGGCATTTACCACGGATTGGGGCGTTGTAGGTGCTGGTATGGTAATTGCATCTTTGCCTACAATACTGTTTTATATTTTCTTCAGTTCGAAGGTCGAGGAGAGCCTTGTAGCCGGTGCTCTGAAGGGATAAATACTTTTTATGGAAAGGATACTGATATGATACAGAAATTCGCTTTTGATTTGCTGAAAGAATGGTGTGATAAACTGGTTGAACTTCAAATTACTCAGATAAAGGATCCGAACATTTACGGCGGAATTATGTGTCCGTCGTGTGCCAGGATTCATGGCAGATGTGGTGATGCAATATATCCGATGATGTATATGGCTGATAAGACAGGAGATAAAAAATACCTGGATTGTGCAAAGCTGCTCTTTGATTGGTCAGAACGTATGGTACGGCCGGATGATTGCTACAATAATGATACGAACCATGAATGGAACGGGATTACTGTATTCACTCAAATTCAATTGGGCGAGGCTCTTTTGTATCATGGACATTTATTGGAAAACTCTATTTCAGAAAGATGGAGGGAGCGTTTTGAACGTACATCAGAATACTTATATATACACATTGAGGAGATAGGGGGGAATGTTAACTATCCGATTTCCTGTTGTGCTTCAATGGCTGTTGCGTCAAAAATAATAAAAGATGAGAAGTATGCGAAGCTGGCAAAAGAACTTGCAATAAAAGCTCTTCATTATCTTACCGATGAAGGGCTGATATATGGAGAAGGACATCCGTTTGAGGCTGTTACACCTAAGGGGTGCAGGCCTGTTGACATTGGATACAATGTAGAAGAGTCTCTGCCTAATTTGGTTTTGTATGCTATTTTAATGGAAGATAAAGAAGTTTTGGAAGCGGTTATGAAAAGCATGGAAGCGCATCTTAGTTTTATGCTTCCTGATGGGGCGTGGGATAATAGTTGGGGAACGCGAAATAATAAATGGAGCTATTGGGGAAGCAGAACTTCAGATGGATGTCAGGGGGCCTATGGAATTCTGGCAGATAGAAGACCGGAATTTGCGGCGGCGGCAATGAAAAATATGCAGCTTCTCCGGGAATGTACACAGGATGGGCTGCTGTATGGAGGAACTATGTTTGATACAGCGGGGGAACCTCCCTGTGTTCATCATACATTTTGCCATGCAAAGGCCCTGGCAGCATTTTTGGAGCATGGTATAAAGGAACCGGTTGTGGTAGGGAATCTTCCACGTCAAATGGCGCATGGAATTCAGTATTTTCCAACGGTTCATATCAGGCTTATGGCTAATTATGGATGGCGTGCCACAGTTTCTGATTATGATTATGAATATAGCTCCGAAGGACATGCAACAGGCGGGGCGCTTACTATGCTGTGGAATGCAAAAATAGGGCCGGTAATGGCTGCGTCTATGGGAGAATATAGTCTTGTCGAACCCAATAATATGCAATTGCCGGGTTATTTTGAGGATATTTGCAGTACGTCAAGGCTGGAGTACTGGGATGATGGAAGAAAATACAGAAATATCAATGATTTATGTGCAGAGGTTAAAGAGATAGAAGGAAAAACAGCCTCCCTTATCGTGAAAGGGACTATGTGCGATGGTAAAAAGAATGCAGATATTCCTTATGAAATTAGTTATTGTGCAGAGGAGAATTTTATAGTCAAAGGAAAATGTATCGGGAAAAACAGCAGATATTATTTTCCAATCATAGCGCGTAGTACGGATAAGGTAAGTAAAATGGACGATTACACATATTCGATTGAAAGAGATGACGCGTGTATGACAATTCATTGCAGTGAGAAGATAGAGGTGAATAACAAATATCCCAGAAAAAGAAAGCTGGGAGAAAAAGTTTCGATAGAAAAAATTCATAGGATGTTTAATCCGGTAAGCGGATTTGAATTCATTCCATTTTATATAAATTTGGAAAAGGATTCCTCTTTTGAAGTGGTAATTTGTATAGAGGAAAAATAATCAGTTGCAGAATTAAAAGGAATCATTTGATGAGGTATGATAAATGAAAAAGGAAGAAGGATATTTTCAGGAAGATATACATAAAAAAGATTACTTAAGCATTTATGAAGAAAAAAAGATTACTTCCGAGAGCATGATTTTTGATGCAGGGAGAAAAAAAGAATCATTGGACGGTTATTGGAACTACGGTGTGGATCAGTATGATACGTGTCTTCGTGCCAAATGGTATGAAGAGAGGTATTATGACGAAGATGGACGTCCTTATCCCATGGATTATTCCTTTGATGAATGGCCAACAATGAAATTGCCCTCGTGCTTTAACATGCAGAGAGAAGATTTAAAGTTATATGAGGGAAGTGTTGTTTATACAAGGACATTTTATTATGAAAGAAAAAAGGCGGAGCGTGTATTTATTAAGATCGGCGCTGCAAATTACACATGCCGGATTTTTTTAAATGGCAGATTTGTAGGGATGCACAAGGGCGGTTCTACTCCTTTTTATGTGGAAGTGACAAATGATCTTAAACCGCATAACAGAATTATCATTACATGTGACAATAAACGGAACTCATTACAGATACCGATGGAAAATACGGATTGGTTTAATTATGGAGGGATTTATCGTTCTATAGAAATTATCTCTTTGCCGCAGGTGTTTATAAAAGATTTTAGAATCAGC
Organism: Eubacteriales bacterium; assembly: GCA_030524545.1. Taxonomy (GTDB): domain Bacteria; phylum Bacillota; class Clostridia; order Lachnospirales; family Lachnospiraceae; genus Blautia_A. The sequence goes on along the minus strand of JAUNGM010000005.1, from coordinate 165,205 downwards.
CTGGATTCATCTGAGAATTCATATACAAGAATTGTGTCAGATATCCGTCTTTCTGATTCTATAGATGGAACAGCACATATAACAATACCTGATTTAAATGTTTCAGTGGAAGTATCGGTGAAAGACGGATATGGACACGTTTCTTTTGAAGCAGAACCAGAGCTGTGGACTCCGGATACGCCGGTGTGCTATGAAGTAATGGCGGAATTTGGGGAAGATCGGATTAAAGATGAAGTTGGATTCCGCAGGATTTCTGTAATGGGAAATACGATTTGTTTAAATGGAACTCCGGTGTTTTTAAAAGGAATTAGCTGCCATGAAGAAAGTATAACAAATGGAAAAGCCTTAACAGATGAGGAGAGGATGGAAAATCTGTTGTTGGCAAAAGAACTGGGATGTAATTATATGCGGCTTGCTCATTATCCCCATCACGATAATATGGCAAGGATGGCAGATAAGCTTGGAATTCTCTTATGGGAGGAAATTCCGGTTTATTGGGCAATCGCATTTGATAATCCGGATACATATGAGGATGCCAAAAATCAATTACTTGAATTGATCAAAAGAGATTATAACCGGGCAAGTGTGATTATATGGTCGGTAGGAAATGAGAATGCAGATACGGATAGTAGATTGGGATTTATGAAAAATCTTGTTTTGTCTGCAAAAGAATTAGACACTACTCGTTTAGTTTCTGCTGCGTGTCTTGTAGACTATACGAGAAAAATCATTGCTGACAGACTGGGAGACTATCTGGATATTATTGGTATTAATGAATATTGCGGGTGGTATATTCCGGATTTTGATACCTTACCACAAATACTGGAAAACAGTGCTCCGGATAAGCCTGTTATTATTACAGAATTTGGAGCAGATGCCAGAGCTGGTCATAGAGGGACAATATATGATAAAGGTTCCGAAGATTGTCAGGCAGAAATTTATCGGAAACAAGTAGAAACATTGGAGAAAATTCCTTATGTTAAGGGAATGACGCCATGGATATTATACGATTTCAGATGCCCCAGAAGGCTTAGTGTACTGCAGAACTATTATAATTTGAAGGGATTGTGTTCAGCAGACAAAAAATATAAAAAAATGGCTTTTTATGTATTACAGGATTTTTACAAGAATTTAAAGTGACATTTAGCTTGATAGAGAAGGAGAGCAATATGAAAAAGATAATTCCTCTGGAAAATTGGGAAATTAAATGCTGTGAGGCTTTGCCTTATCCGTCCGATAAGAAAGATGTATTAATGAGGATAAAAGAAAGTACATCCGCTTGGAGTTATGCAGGTAATGCTTCTCAGGTGCAGATGATATTGATAGCCCAGGGTATTATTTCTGATTCCATGCTGGAAGACGGTGACACCCGTTATTGTGATTGGGTAATGGAAAAAGACTGGGTTTACCGTTGTACCTTAAAAAAGCCGGAGGATGGTCCGGCTTTTCTGGTATTTAAGGGGGTGGATACGGTTGCAGATATTTTTCTGAATGGAAAATATCTGGGACAAACCCGGAGTATGTACCTGCATTACCGATTTGATATCAGTAAAATTCTTGAGGAAGAGAATACATTATTGGTTTATTTCCATTCTAATACAAAAATGCTTCGTTATTATGAGGAAACAATGCCGGAGGAATGGAAGGGGAATGTCCTGCCCGCTGTTATGCTGAGAAAATCAGACGACTATGCAGCCGTGTATGGGTATAAACCAATCGGATTATTTGATGATGTATTGCTGGAGGTCGAGGACGCCGCAGTGATCGATGGGGTAGATATGAGGGCGGATTTCAATCTGGATTATTCTCTTGCAACTGTATCTCTGTCAGCAGAGGGAACATGCTATGAAGAAGCCTGTAATGATTTTGAAATGGAATTTTGTATCGGGGATGAAAAAGGGGCCCATGTACAAAAAAGCAGAGTAAAGGTGCCCTGTGACAGTACCGGATGGAAAGCAAATACTGTATTTCAGATTCCCTCCCCGGAGCTTTGGTGGCCAAGAAATTATGGGGAACAGCCATTATATAAGGTTTCCTATACCTTGTACAGGAAAGCTCAGCCTTGCGATCAGGTGAATAAGCTTACAGGGCTTCGTGAGGTAAAGAAGGTCGGAGATATGAGATTCCTTGTAAATGGCGTGGAAATACGCTGGTGGGGTGCGGATATTGCACCTGTTTACGGGGCCACAAACCGGTATAACGAGGCTGCTGCCAGAGATTTGGTGGAAAAAGCATATCATGCGAACTTTAACGGTATGCGCGTCTGGGGGCCGAGCAAGCCTTATCCGGATTCCTTTTATGAATGGTTTGACAGAGCGGGAATTATGCTGTGGCAGGATATGCCTACGGGTGGCTGCCAGCTTCCCGATACAAAGGAATATGTGGATATATACCGGGCAGAGGCAGAGCAGCTTGTGCGGCGGCTGAAAATGCACCCGTCTATTATGCTGTGGTGTGGCGGCAACGAGCATGAATATATGTGTGAGCTTCATGATAATCCTTCCCGGATCGGGTTCGATACGATTCGCTATGAGTACCGTGAGGTATGTAATCGTCTGGATCCTCAGCGATATTATCATACCTCATGTCCTTATGACGGATATTTCACAAACGATCCCCAGCATGGCGATACCCATGGCAGCAGAGCTTACCGGAAATATATTCCAGGCGAGGATTATGGGGTGTTCTTTTCAGAAGATATCCGTGTGTATCCGCCCCAGTATAAAAGTGCGAAGCGATTTATGAAGGAGGATATCTGGGAGGATGGCTATACAGATATCAAACCGTTTGGGTGTATTTATCCTATGCCACAGGGCTGGAAGAAACATCTGGCCAATAATTCGCTGGATATGGGGCACCTGAAATTTGGGCGCATTGAAGAATATTACAGTGCAACAAATGTAAACGAACTGATTTATAAGCATACGGATGCTGCAGCGCGGGAAATGCATGAGATGATACTCCGTTCACGGACCGGTAATCCTCCGGAGAAAAGCACACAGCCCCGTAACTGTACCGGACGTATGTTCTGGAAATACAATGACCCATGGCCGCACTATTATTGTTCCATGTATGATTATTATGGAGAATGCAACACGACCTATTATGCTGCAAAACGCGGTTACGCACCATTTCTAATTCATCTTGAAGCAAAGAACCATATTTACCTGTGGGGAGTAAACGATACACGAAAAGATTATATGGGAACCGTAAGAATCCGTGTTTACAGTTTGGAAAAAAAGTGCATTCTGAAAGAAAAGGAATTTGCTGCTGCTGTTGCTCCCGGACGTTCAGTGCTGCTGGATACGCTGGATGATCTATGCCCCTTACCCTGGACGGCTATCGTATTTGCAGAATTTATATCGCCGGATGAAATACAGCTTTCCCGTACCCATACCTTTCTGACAAAGGAAAATATGCTTCCATTTCCTAAGGCCGGGCTTCAAATGACTTATGAAAACGGAGAGCTTACAATTACAACAGATGATTTTGCAAGATGCGTGATTCTTTCCGGAAATGAGGATGGGGATGAATTCGGCTGGTTTTTTGAAGACAACTATTTTGATCTGCTGCCCTTTGAGACGAAAAAAGTCCGTATTCTGGGACGGCATAAAAAGGGAACCGTTCAGGTAAAAGCACAGTATTCTGAAAAAATTACAACGATTACTTTACCATAAAGGAGGAGCCTTATGAAAACAAAAGTGATTCTGGCTTCAAACTGGAGGCTTGCACAGCTTCCCGCTCCCTGTGATTCTTTGGAAGGATGGGAGGTGGACAAGGCAGAATGGCTGCCTGTTCATGAGATGCCTGCAGAGGTGCATGATATTTTTTTGCAGAATAAACTTTTGTCCGAGGGGATGCTGGTAGGCTGGTGCGATGAAGGAAATTGGATTACTGCCTGTGATTGGGTTTATCACTGCGAATTTGCGGGCAGACCGCATAAGGGAAAGATCTATCTGCATTGTAAGGGACTGGATACGATTGTTGATGTCTATCTCAATGGAAAGAAAATCGCAGAGCATGATGATTTTTATCTGCCGTGCCGGGTGGAAATTACTGATATGATCCGGGAAAAAAATATCCTTCTGTTCCATTTCCACAATATTTTTGATGCAATGGACAAGGGCTATTATGATTCTGAATGGGAAGGCATGGTGGATAAATGGAAGGTTTTGAGAAAGCCTTACCATGACCAGCCCTATCAATTGGAGGACGGAAGCGACTATCAGGGCGCACACCGTTATCATACACCTGTGGGAATTTACGATGAGATATTTATAGAGTATGCAGATGCTGCCCAGATCACGGAGGATCATATCCAGGCAAAGGTAAGTGAAGACTATAAGAATGGAGAGGTACTGCTGACTCTGTCCGGTATCCGTGACGGTTTGGTGTCCTGCGGCATGACTGCATACCTGTTTAATCCGGATGACCGTCTTATAGATACGCAGATTCTGGATATCTATTGCGGTGGTGAGGCATGGACTGCAAAGGGGCTTTTAAAGACAGAAAATCCCCGTTTGTGGTATCCCCGCGGATTTGGGGAACAGCCGCTTTACAGGATAAAAATAGAACTGCATAAAAAGGATTCCATTTCGAATGTCTATGATAGTCTGGAAAAAAAGATTGGCTTCAGACATGTGCAGATGGCAGGAACCTTTGATTATAAAATTAATGGAAAAATTGTCCGCCTGTGGGGCGGCAGTATGGATCCGTTCCAGGGGCTTACCCATTGCTGGAGGCGTGAAAGGGCACTGCATCTGCTGGATATGGTAGAAAATGCAAATATGAATACATTGCGATGCTGGGGAGAGGGAGGAATTCCTTATTCAGAGGAATTTTATGATGAGGCGGACAGACGGGGAATTCTGATCTGGCAGGAATTTTTTATCGGCTATGGTGCTTATCCGGAGAACCATGAATATCGGGAAAAATGTGTGGCGGAAGCAGAATTTCTTGTGAAGAGACTGCGTCATCGTGCATGCCTGCTGCTGTGGTGCGGCGGAAATGAGACAAGAATGGGGGCCGAGTATACGGACAGAAACCGCCCGTTTTATGGAGAACCGATTATATGTGAGGATTTCCCGGATGTAGTGCAGCGGCTGGATCCGGATAAATATTATCATGAAAGCTCACCGTCCGGAGGGGCATGGTCGAATGACCCGCGTTACGGCGACCATCATACCTATGACTGTATCTGGCAGTACCCGGGTGGGGAATATCCTAATATGGTCAGCGAGCATATCCGTACAGCACCTCCTGCTATGCACAGTCTTAGGAGGTTTGTAAAACAGGGAGAAGAGTTCTGGCCAAAAGATTACACAGGCCTTTATACCTATCAAAGCCGTGCGCCGCTTCCGGATTCCTGGATGGAGCGTGTATGTACGGCTGCGATGATGGATTTAAAAACAGGTCCGGTAGGAGACTTTTATGATGCCGATACACCAGAAGAGATGGTATACCGTTTTGGGGCGGCATATGGGCTTGAAATGCGCCGCGGACTTGAAAAGGTGCGCATGGGAAGCAAGGAAGGGGGTCTGTACCGCAAACAGCGCAGCAGAGGACATTTTTCCTGTAAGCTGAACGATACCTGGCCGAAAATTTACTGTGCGGTAATTGACTATTTTGGTGAAGGATACATTCCTTATTATGCGACCAAGCGCGCCCAGGAGCCGATCCTGTTGTGTTTTGACATCCGGCCGGAACGGATTAATCTTTGGCTGGTGAATGATTCCGGGGAAGATATTCGGGGAACGGTTACTTTTGCATTGTTTAATCCGCTGGAAAATAAATATACGGACATCAGGAAGGTGCCGGTCGTTATGCCGCAGGGGCAGTCGGACATTGTGATGAATTTAGACTTTCTTTTGTTTTTCAGGAAATATCATCTGCTGTTTGCAAAGTTTGAGTCTGAGACATCAGCGTTTGAATGCAGTACGATTGACTTTGTGGATATTGAGAGACATATGCGGTTCCCGGAAGCAAAGCTTGATGTGAAGCTGGAAGGAAATACACTTATTATTACAACCGATTCCTTTGCCCATTGTATTGAGCTTACAGGGGATGACAAAGGCGATGCTTTCGGCTGGATGTTTGAAGATAATTATTTTGATTTGCTTCCGGGCCAGACGAAACAGGTGAAGATCCTTGGGAAACATAAGGAGGGTATGATTACAGTTAAACCTCATTTTTCATCAAATACAGTTCATGTGGCTTACCATATGGAAACATCCGTATACTGAGGCTGAGAATGTGCTAAAAATGGTGACTGAAAAATAATATTGTGTTCCTCTCATGATGATGGATCAGAGGAGACACCATAAAAGTGTTTGCGGTATTTCCGGGGAGACATGTGATAGCGTTCCATGAACTTTTTCCCAAAGTAGCTCTGGTAGCTAAAGCCGCATTGTATTCCGACCTCCAGGATGGAAAGCTCCGTAGTCTTTAACAGCTCTGCTGCCCTGGTGAGACGATAGTTGTTCAGATATTCCATGGGCTTTTGAGAGACCAGTTTTTGAAAACAGCGGAAGCATTCGCTTCGGCTGATCTGCGCAGATGAAGCGATGTTTTCTATGCGAAGCGGGTCAGGATAATGATCCCGTATAAAAGAGAGCATTTTTCTGGTGCGCTCCCGTGTGACCAAATCTGCGTGAGACAGAGAAGGGACAGACTCTTCACAATGCAGTTGCTCCGCCAAAATCATCCAGGCATTGCTAAGATGTGTATGAATTTTCAGTTTCGGGGCAGGAGTGGTAGGAAGGGGACTTTGTGCAGCTTGGGAAATCTCTTTGAGGATGTCGGTCTGCCAGGAGATATCTGTATGGAGAGGCTGGCCGCGGAAATTGGGCGTTTCCAAAAGCGGCGCGATCTCTTCCTGATAGATTGCGCTTTCCGCAGGTGCTAAGAATTCCGGAGCAAAAATGACCGTAAGATGTTCGGTATGCTGCTCCGGAAATTTTGCTTTTGTCAGATGAAGGACATTGGAATTGATGAAGATCCCTTCCCCTGAATGAAGCTCATAAAGCTTATCGTCAATCTGGGCAATGACCGTGCCGTGAAGAATGATGTTAATTTCCAGTTCCCTGTGCCAATGGAGGTTCATGGTTTCCATAAAATAAGTATCATAATTTTCCCGGTAGATTTGAAAAGGAAAACCAGATTTTCCATGTGTTTTTAATTCCTCCAGTGTGGAGGAGGTAATGATCTGTTTTTTGTTCATGGCAAGCTCCTTCTAAGGGAATCATTCATACATGGTTTGTCTGTGAATCGTTCTCATTTTGTAAATGATTCCTATTTGGGATAATAATGATAAATTTATGGACTTTTATCATAGAAATTGCAGGATTTAATGATTATAATTATAAAGAAATCAGCATGATTTGTCAATTTCGGGTGTTCATGGGAGGAATGTTCATGGAAATGAGAACAAAGAGAATTCTGATGAGTATTTTTGGTGTTTTGGTATGTGGAATCAGTGTGGGATTTTTTAAACGTGCGGCATTTGGGGTTGACCCTTTCCAATCCCTTATGAGCGGATTGGATGCACTGCTTCCCATTAGCTTTGGGACGCTTTATGTCATTGTAAATTTGCTGCTGCTTTTATTCAGTTTTGCAGCAGACAGGCATTATATAGGACTGGCTACATTTATTAATCTCTTTTTGCTGGGATATATTGTCCAGTTTTCCTATGACTTTCTTTTAAATTGTTTTCCAAGTCTGCATCTTACAGGAAGAGTTTTGTGCCTGGTGATTGGAATTGTCATGCTTTGTCTTGCCTCGTCGTTTTATTTTGTGGCAGATTTGGGAGTTTCTACATATGATGCCGTTTCCCTGATCATTGCAAATACGTGGAAAGTTGGAAAATTCCGCTACTGCAGAATCATCAGTGATGTGGCGTGCGTATTGTTGGGAACGGTGCTGTATCTGCTGTCAGGAGGAAATATTGCCGGACTTACGGCAATGATCGGAATCGGAACGATTATTACGGCATTCTTCATGGGCCCCCTGATCGAGTATTTTAATGTTCATGTGGCAAGACCTTTTTTATATGGAAGATAATGCAAAACAGGAGATGGGGCAGTACTGTGTGAAAGAAAACAGTTCTGTCTTTTTCATGTTTTTTGGAAATAAATTTTAGGGAGAGGGTAATGGTAATATGGGAGTTCTGAAACTAAGAAATGTGTTTGGAAAAAGAAGTATTTACAAGCGTATCATTATCTATTTTTTATCGCTGTGTCTGTTGACCGGGATTCTCTGTACAGGAATTTACAGGGAAGGCTTTTCTATCATTAATCATGAGATTTCGCAGGTGATCAAAGAAAAAAATCATGGAAACGTCAATAATATTTATAATTTCTGCCAGCAGATCCGAATGATGCTTTATCAGTTTGGAGGAACAGAGGATGTCATTGATCTGATCATTTCTCAGCAGGGATTAAAAGATAAAGTGGACATCCGCCAGACAAAAGAAATCCAGGCGATCCAGGAATCCCTGTCCATGGTCTGGAAAGGAAATTCCATGATCGAGGATGTGTGTTTGATCAATCCCACCACCAATCTTGTCATTACAACAGGGACGTTCCATTATATTCAGGAAGAGGATGAGGCGCTTTTGAAGTATTTTCAGGAAACGCAGACATCCGGAAACTTATTTTCTTATCAGGGTGATATGATCATTATGTCGGAATATCTTCTGGGAGAATATTATATATACGCAAAGCTGACCGGATATGCACTGGAAAAAGGACTTTTGGGAAATAAGGGACAGAGCCCGGAACAATGTTTCCTGTATAATGTGCGGGAAGGAGAAAGTGTCGGAAATACCGATGACACGGTTCTGGAATTTCTAAAAGATGAGGGATGGAAGACAGCGCAGGAGCAGCCGGCGGACAAAAAAGGATATCTGTATTATGTTTCGGAAATTGAACGTTCGGATTATGTAAGTGTTACTTATTATGCGGACAGAGAGATTTACAGTTCCATGAACTTCTACAGAGCATTTTATTGTCTTCTGCTTGGTTTGATCGTGGCGGGCGCCTGTTTCTTCAGCCGCTGGCTGTACATGATTCTCCACCGCCCTATGAAGGTGCTGCTGGAGGGGCTGGAAAAGGTCAGAAACGGAGATCTGGATACGGTTATTTCCGTTCAAAGGGATGATGAATTTCAGGAGATATATGAAAGCTTTAACAGCATGACAGTCCGGCTGAAACAGTTGATCGAAAAGAATTACCGGCAGGAGATCCTTTTGAAAAAGTCAGAATTGAAACAGCTTCAGTCCCAGATTGCGCCCCATTTTTTATATAACAGCTTTATCGTACTCAGCAACCGGATCAATGCCGAGGATTACGAGTTTGCAGCAGAATTCAGCAGGGAGCTCGGGCAGTATTTTATGTTCCTTACCAGAAACGGGCGGGAGTATATTCCATTGAAGGAAGAACTGGAACACGCATGGAGTTACGCCAGAATCCAGCATGTCCGCTTCCGGAACAGATTAAATCTGCAGCTTGATGAGCTTGACGAGAACTGGAAAGAAACTCTGGTTCCGAGGCTGATCGTCCAGCCGGTTTTTGAGAATGTATTTAAGTATGTAGTGGGAAAATCCAGAGATTTTGTCACGATCCATATGGGGTTTGTTTATGAGGAAGATGCAATCCGGATCATCATTGAAAACAGCGGAGAAATCACGGATGAGGAACTTTCTGTTATTGCCGGGAAGCTTGGAAAGGTGGATGATGAGATCCATGGTATGGCAAATATTCATCAGAGATTAATGTTGATCTACAATGGAGGAGGCGGCGTGGAATTGGGTATAAGCCAGCTTGGCGGCCTTAGGGTGACATTGAAACTGAAGAAGGAAATACCGGAGGGTGAATTGGATGTACAGAATATTATTAGTGGATGATGAATGGGATGCTTTACAGTATTTTAGCAGAATGTTTCGGGAAAGTCTCAGCAAAAAGTTCGAAATTGATGTTTATGCAGTGGATTCCGCAGAAAAAGCAATGGACTATTTCCGGGAATATAAAGTGGATCTGGTGGTATCCGACATTCAGATGCCCGGAATGAACGGAGTGGAGATGTATCAGGAAATCAAGAAGGTATGGCCGAAAAGCCGCTTTTTATTCCTGACGGGCTTCATGGATTTTGACTATGTATATTCTACGGCTGCCCAGGGGAGCAATACCCGTTTTCTCACCAAGCTGGAGCCGGCGGAAAAAATTATCGCCACCATAGAAGAAATGTTTGAAGAGATGGAGAAAAGCTATCAGGAAAAGGAATTAATGCAGAAGGTTCTAAAAGAGAGCCAGGAGGCACTTCCCCTTTTCCAGAATAAATATCTGGGGCAGTTTCTCTATGGAAAAGGGAAGAAGGAGCAGATCCAGGCGGGCTTTCAGAAATATGACATTGATCTTTGCATTGAAGAACCGGCCTATCTGGTGGGAGTAGCCATGGATGGAGAGCAGAATACGCAAAAAGATGGGGAATATCTGGGATTTGTATTAAAAACCGTTATGGCTGCGGAATTTCAGCAGGATTACCGGATGTTCTGCTATCTTTCCGATGAGCAGGAAACCCTGTCTACCTGGCTGCTTCAGAAAAAGTCGGAGGACGCCCGTATGCTTCAGGATGTTTTGGAGTCTGTGCAGAATATGGTGCGGACCAATACAAAGTATACGGTTTCTTTCGCTTATGGAGGAAATTCCGGAGATTATCTGGAGAATCCCCGTTTATATAAAAGGATTCGAAATGTGCTGGGCTACCGCAGACAGGATTTGACGGAGAATATCATTCCCTGCGGCGTTTGGGAAGCAGGCGGAAGTACCGTGTGGGAAAATCCGGATCTTCAGAAAAGCTGGAATAAAATGGTTCACATTGATGAACTGGAAACATATCTGGAAATGGGACAGGAGCAGCTTTTCTTTGAACTGTTTGAACAGATGGTGGAGCATATGGACGAGGTGGATAGTATGAACTATACACTTGCCCAGGAAATCTACTATAAGATTGCGGTTCTTTTGCTGCGCTATATCAATCTCTGGCGCCTGAACGAAAAAATGGCATTTCATCTGGAACTATATAAGCTGATGAGAGCGGACGTTCATGAAAACTGGGCGGAGGGCGTGGCATTTCTTCGTAAAACCGCGAAGACCATTTTCCGTCTGTACTTTGAGACAGAGCGGACAAATCTGTCCGGGTATGTCACGTATACAAGGGATTATATCAAAGAACATATGGCAGAGGATCTAAGCCTTGTGGTATTGGCAGAGAAGATCCATCTGAATGCTTCGTATCTCTCAAGGCTGTTTAAAAAAGAAACAGGGGAGAAACTGTATGAATATGTCCTTCGCGTCCGGATGCAGAAGGCATCGGAACTGATTTTGGAGGGAACGCAGAAGATTCAGGATATTGCCCAGTGTGTTGGGTATGAATCGGTACAGTCCTTTAACCGGGCCTTTAAAAAGTATACAGGCGAGGCTCCCATAAATTACCGGAAAGAAGTAAAGAAAGGGTAAAAATGTAAAAAATTGCAGATTGCGTTTCTGCGGCAAAATCACATATATTCAAGAAAGAAAATCTGATTGGAGGTATGTGATGTTGGCAGAAAAGAAGAAGGACAGATGGAAATTGGAAGAGGGCGGGATTTCCTGGAATCTGGAGACAGAAAAGGAGCTTCCTCATGACGATCATCTGGAAATGAGCGGAAAATTTGTATCGCAATATGTGAAATATAAGGTAGACAGAGAAAGAAAGGTTCAAGTGGAGCAGATTCTGGTATGGCCCTGGCTTCGGATGCTTCCGAATGATACCCATGCCAGTATGAAGACCATGCAGGAGAAAGAGATGGCAAATCCCGTATGGAAAGTAAATGGCGAAGTGCTCCCGTTAAAAGGAACGAAAATTGCGTTTGACGGCTGTCTGCATATTTGGGAGAGTGACGGAACGCTTCTTAAAACGGAGCGTTCCTTTTTTCCGTCTATGGAACAAAAAGCCGCGTGCATCCGGCTGCAGGCAGTGAATATTTCCAACCGGGATATTTCGGTTGTTCCGCTTCTGAAAGGCTGCAAAGGGACAAACCGGGGAGCAAGGGGAATCTATGTATACGACAGCACTCTGTCACCAAAAGAAGAAGTATGCTTAAAGCCGGGAGAAACATTTGTGTGGTATGGGATATTTGCCGCTGCACCCATTCTGGATGAAATCGTGTGGCCAAACGGGGAGGAACTGCTCCTTGAGAGGAAAGAATTTCTTGCCTCAATGAGGGAAACCATTGCACTTGAAACGCCGGACCCTGTTTTAGATCAGATGTTTTTCTTTGCAAAAATCAGAAGCATGGAAAGTATTTTCTGGACAAGAGCAGGACTTCTTCACAGTCCGGGAGGACTTCATTATTACGCTGCTGTCTGGACAAACGACCAGGCAGAATATGCAAATCCTTTTTTTGCATACACAGGCCTGAAAAATCCAACAGAGTCCGTGATCAACTGCCTGGGGCTTTTTAAACGGTTTATGGGTCCTGCTTTTGAGGCCATTCCTTCCTCCATTATCGCAGAGGGGGAAAGCATCTGGGAAGGCAAAAAGGACAGAGGAGATGCGGCAATGTACGCTTATGGAACAGCCAGATTTCTTTTGACAATGGGTGACAAAAAGCTTGCCGGGGAATATTTTCCGGCAGTTTCCTGGTGTCTGGAATATTGCAGGAGAAAGCTGCTTCCCGAAGGAGTCATTGCTTCGGATTCTGACGAGCTGGAAGGACGGTTTCCTCATGGAATTGCCAACCTTTCTACTTCCTGCCTTTTGTACGATGCACTGAAATCGGCTTCCTGTCTCGCCAGAGAACTGAACGAAGAGGAAAAAGCGAAAGAGTATGAAAGCTGGAGGATGTCACTGGAGAAGTCGGTTGAAGAATACTTTGGCTTTGTCATCGATGAGCATGAGACATACCGCTACTGTAAGGAGAATCAGGCTCTTCGCTCCTGGATCTGCATTCCTTTGACTGTGGGCATTTTCCGGAGAAAAGATGGAACGATCAAGGCATTGTTTTCCAAAAAACTGTGGACGGAAAATGGGCTTTTGACCATGGAGGGAGATCATACCTTTTGGGACCGCTCTACCGTATATGCCCTTAGAGGTGTGTTTGCCGCAGATGAGGCGGACCGGGGAATCGGATACTTAAAAGAATACTCAGGGAAACGTCTTTTGGGAGAGCATGTACCTTATCCGGTGGAGGCATGGCCGGAAGGAGATCAGAGGCATCTCTCTGCAGAAAGTGCCCTGTACTGCCGGATATATTTGGAGGGACTTCTTGGGCTGCGACCGGAGGGATTTGGTACTTTTACCTGTCATCCCTCGATCCCGGAGGACTGGAATGGAATGAAAGTGGAGAATCTAACCGTAGGCGGTGAGAAGCTTTCCATTGAAATCCAAAGAAAAGACGGGCAGCAGTGCAGCGGTTATCAGATTACGGTAACAGGAAAGAAGAAACAGGAGTTTTACTGCAAGAAAGGTGAAGAAGTCCTGGTTCAATTATAAAATAGCGGTAAAGAAATGATAAAAAAAGTAAAAACAAGAAAATTGAATACACAAACTGAATCCTGTAAAATGAGAACTATCAAGAAGGGGCGCACCTACGAGAATGGAAACAAATAAGGAACATTAAGGAGGTTTATATGAAAAGAAGATTATTCAAAACCACAGCTCTTTTACTGGGATTTGGAATGGTTGCTTCCAGCATGAATGTTTATGCGGATGATATTGATCCATTCGGTAAATTTGAGGATCCGGTAACGATTACGGTTGCACAGAGAATTTATGGCGATGCTATCCCAACAGGGGATGATGCACTTTGGACTCAGAAATACAAAGAGTACGGAATCAATCTGGAAGTAGAGTGGAGTGCAGATGCCAGCCAGTTTAATAATAAAATGAACACCGCGATTGCTTCCGGTGAAACACCGGATCTGTTCCAGGTAGGAAATGCGGAGCAGATGACCACTCTGGTAAAAGCAGATATGGTTGCGGATTTGACAGATGCATTTGAAGAGTATGCTTCTCCTCTGGTAAAAGAAAGATTCTCCACACCGGCCGGACAGGCAGCGCTCAATGCGGCTACATTTGACGGAAGACTTCGTTTTATTCCGATTAACATTACAGAATCTCTCTGCAATATGGATCTTTGCTATATCCGTCAGGACTGGGTAGAAAATCTTGGCATGGAAATGCCGGAAACTATTGAAGACCTGAAGAAGCTGGCTATCGCATTTACAGAGCAGGATCCGGACGGAAACGGTGAAAATGATACCTACGGTATTGCTATCCAGGGTAAGGACGGACTTGATGCATTAAGAGGATGGTTTACCGGTTATGGAATTTCTCCTGCAAGATGGTATGACGGAATGATTTTCTATTCCAAGGATGAGGACGGAAATGTTGTTTGGGACGGTGAAAAGCCGGAGATGAAACAGGCACTGGCTGATCTGCAGGAACTGTATAAGGCAGGAGCGATCGCACAGGATTTTGCAACCTATGACGGAACAATGATGTTTGAAGATCTGAACGGAAGCAAAGCCGGTATTACCATTGGTGCCAGAGGATATCCTGCATGGGGCTTTAATAAGACATATGTGAATGATTCAAACGCAAAATGGTATGCAATGAAGATGCCGCACGCAGAAGGAAAAGAGACAATGCTTGCAGGCTTCCAGCCTATGAATGCTGCAATGGCTGTTTCTTCCGAATGTGAGCATCCGGAAGCAGTCATCCGTATGCTGAATCTGGTAACAGAGATTACCACACCAGGTACCGATTTATTTGATGTAAATTACTTTGAAGAAAACCGTGCAGTTTGCGGCGATGCCTTCATGGTACAGGCTTATGACCCGGAAGATGAGAGAAAGACCACTCAGGCAATCTGCGAAGCGGTAGCAGCAAAGAATCCGGAAGGACTTTCTGATGATAACAAATCCATTTATGACAGCGTTCTTGCATTTGAAGAAAGCGGAAACGCTGACAACTGGGCAGACTGGAACCGTTATTATCCGGAAGAAGGACATGCATACTATGTGATCTATGAAATGAACAAGGATACTGCAATTACAGATAACCTGTGGCAGGCTCTTCCTACAGAAAGCATGCTTCCGAAACTGGCAGTCTGGAAAAAGACGACAGACGAATCTGCAATCAGAATTATCTCCGGTGAGGACGTAAACACATGGGATGACACAGTAGATAGCTGGAATTCTCTTGGCGGAGAGGAATTCCGCCAGACCGTAGCAGATAGCCTTCAGTAACAATTGTCAGTTGGATAGTTTCACTGACCAATGAGGTGATTTACTCCCGGAAAGTGGCAGCTCGTTTTATGGGAGCTCTTTCCGGGAGTTTTTTTGAAAAGGAGAATGAACATGAAGAAAAATAGCAGCAAAGCATTCAAAGGCAGAGCCAGTTCTCTTCCTCTTCATTTAATGCTTCTGGTTCCGGTTATCCTGACGATCATTTATAAGTATGGTCCGATGATGGGCCTGGTTATGGCATTTGAAGACTATATTCCTTCCAAAAAGGGCTTCTTTTTCTCCCTGTTTAAAAGCAGTACCTGGGTTGGCTTAGACTGGTTTAAATATATTTTCCAGATGCCTGACTTTTCCATGATCGTGCGCAATACGATTGTAATCGCATTAGGAAAACTCATTGCCAAAATCGTAGTACCATTAATCTTTGCATTGCTTCTGAATGAAGTGATCCACAACAAATTTAAGCGTATTGTACAGAGTATTACGTTTATTCCTTATTTCCTTTCCTGGGTAATTCTGGGAAGTATTCTTCTTCAGATTTTCTCACCAAGAACCGGAGTGTTCACGCAGCTTCTGGAGTTTTTCGGCGTACACGACTTCTATCTGTTTGGTACACCGAGCCTGTTCCAGCCGGCCTTGATCGTTTCCGACTTATGGAAAGAGATTGGGTATAACACCATTATTTTCCTGGCTGCATTAACTTCCATTGACCCTGGCCTTTATGAGGCAGCCGCTATTGACGGAGCCGGAAGATTTAAACAGGTTCTCTACATTTCCATTCCAAGCTTGATGGGCATGGTATTGCTGCTGACACTTCTTGGTATCGGAAGTATTATGAGCGCCGGATTCGACCAGGTATATATGCTGTATAGTCCCGCTGTTTACTCTACCGGTGATATTATTGATACGTATTCCTTCCGAATGGGTATTCAGGGAGGGCAGTACTCACTGGCTGCGGCAGTTGGTTTGTTTAAGTCTGTAGTATCCTTTATCCTGATGGTTATTGCGAACTTTATGACTTCCAAGCTTGGCAACCGCTCGATTCTGTAGGAGGTACATGATGAAGAAAAAAGAAAAGTCAACAGACGAAATATTAATGGGTTCCTCTTCTTCCAGAAGGATTTTTAATGTATTTAATTACATATTAATGGCAATTCTCACTCTGCTTGCCTTAGTACCGCTTTGGTATATCCTTTGTCTTTCTTTTAGTTCCAGCAGTGCGGTAGATGCAGGAAAGGTTACCTTCTGGCCCGTAGGATTTACCCTTCATTCTTATGAATTTATCCTTCAGAATAAGGAATTCTACCACGCATTTGGAATTTCCGTACTTCGTGTACTGCTCGGTGTTCCCATCAATATTCTGATGTGTATGCTGATCGCATATCCTCTTTCCAAACCGGAAGGGAGATTCCCGGGAAGAAAGTTTTATGTATGGTTTTTCCTGATCACCATGTTCTTTGATGCAGGTATTATCCCGACCTTTATGGTTGTAAAATATACGCACCTGATGAACAGTATCTGGTCACTGATTATTCCGGGAGCAGTCAGTGTATTTAATATGATGATCCTTCTGAATTTCTTCAGGGAGCTGCCCCAGGAACTGGAAGAATCGGCTTTGCTGGATGGAGCAGGACACGGTACGATCATGTTTAAGATCTATGTACCGTTGGCAAAACCGGCCATTGCTACACTGGTATTGTTCTGCTTCGTTTCCCATTGGAACAACTGGATGGATGGTTTAATGTACATCAATAACTCTGCAAAATATCCGCTGCAGACATACCTGCAGGGTATTCTGACGACACCGGATCTGACGACCATGACCAATGCGCAGTTGGAAATTCTGGCATCCACCAGCCGTAAAGCAACCAATGCGGCACAGATTGTCATTACAACACTGCCGATCATGATTGTATATCCGTTTTTGCAGAAATACTATACGAAGGGACTTACTCTTGGAGGAGTAAAAGGCTGATATATTTATGAGATCGATCAATGTACGGGATTATGGAATTTTACCGGGAGAGGGACGGGATAACGTATTTGCACTCCGCAGTCTTTTGGATGAGATTCGTCCGGAGGACGGGATTGAACTGGTCTTTCCGGAGGGAATATATCATTTTTTCGAAGAGAATGCGGCAGAAATATTGTTATTCATCCCAAACCATGATGAAGACGGCATCAAAAAAGTGGCTTTTGATCTGACGGGCATGAAACATCTAACGATTACGGGAAATCATTCCACTTTTCAGTTTCACACGGAACTCATTCCGTTTCTGATCCGGGACTGTGATACAGTGGAGATTCGCGGCATCTCTCTTGACTATGTACGCCCGGGATACTCTCAGGGTGTGATCCTGTCATGTTCTCCTATGAGCATGACGATCCAGGTAGATCCGAAAGAATTTCCTTATTTTGTGAAGGGAAGACGGCTTTATTTTGTCGGAGAAAATTACTGCCATGAGCTTGTCCGCTGGATGGAGCTGGACAAGGATTTCCAGAAGCCCGTATATGGATTGGTTGACCGCACATTTAATCTGGAGGACGCCGGAGAGGCCGCTTTGTGGAGTGAAATAGAGCCGGGAGTGCTGAAGGTAGAACTGATGGAGGGGGAGAGGCCTTTTGAGGAGGATTCCAAACCGGGAGATTATCTGATCCTTCGGCATCACCCCAGAAGTGCTCCCGCTTTTTATGCAGAAAACAGTACAAGGATAAGCCTTACGGATGTGGATATTTATCATGCCACAGGAATGGGAGTGATCGCACAGCGGACGGAAGATATGGTTCTGTGCCGGGTGCGGATCATGCGGCATCCAATCAAAAAACATGTGTTTTCCGCAGAGGCAGACGGCCTGCATTTTGTATCATGCAAAGGGATGATCCGGATAAAGGACTGTCTGATCGAAAACCAACTGGATGATCCCATTAATATTCATGGAGTCTACGGGAAGATTGTGAAAGTGATGGAAAATGGTTCCTTTTTCGTCCGGCTGGTGCATCATCAGCAAAAAGGTGCGATTCTTTTAAAGGATGGAGAACCGTTCCGGCTGCTTGATCCCGAAACCATGCTGCCTGTGGCGGAAAGTGCGGCAGTTCATGTAAAAAGGCTGAACAGGGATGTGCTTCTGGTAGAACCAAGGGATATTCTTCCTTCCGTTAAGGAGGGGTGGGCACTCGAAAATATGGAGTGGATTCCGGATGTTCTGATAGAAGGATGTACCATGCGGAACAACCGGGCAAGGGGAATCCTTCCCACCAGTGCAGGCGAAGTGGTGATCCGGAACAATGTCTTTCAGGTGCCGGGAGCAGGAGTGCTGATCGAAGGGGACTGCAGAAGCTGGTTTGAATCAGGGGCAGTGAAGCACATTCAGATTCTGGACAATCTTTTTGACTGCTGTGCCTATATACCAAACTGGGGATATGCACCCATTCAGATTTCGCCGGGAACCTCCCGCTATGTGGAGGGGAAGGCCTATCACGGGACCGTGGAAATCAGAAAAAATACCTTCCGTTGTATGGATAAAAGATTACTTTTTGCAAAAAATGTTGAGACGATTCTATGGAAAGATAATATAATAGAGCACGCGGACACATATCCGCCAAATGACGGAGAAGCATTTACACTGGAACATGTGTTGAATGTCAAGAGGTAAGTCCGGAAAAGAAAATGAGGTGTGTCTGCACCTCATTTTTTAAATAAGTTATTGTTTTCAGGAGGAAAAATATGATCATACCCAACTATTTTGAGAATCTTAAGGTACTGCACAAAAATACCATGCCAGACCGTGCCTATTATATTCCGGCTTCTTTTGAGATGAAGAATGCAGTGGAGGATAGAGAACAGTCCGACCGCTTTTTGCTTCTTAACGGAGAGTGGGATTTTCGATATTTTGACAGTATTTATGATCTTGAGGAGCCGTTTTATGAAGAAGGTTTTTCGCGTGCCGGTTTTGGAAAGATTCCTGTGCCTTCCGTATGGCAGAATTATGGATTTGACAGTCATCAATATACCAATACACGCTATCCCTTTCCGGTAGATCCTCCTTATGTGCCGATCGAGAATCCATGCGGGGCTTATGTACATACCTTTGTCTATGAAAGGGATCTTAACGCACCAAGAGCTTTTCTGAACTTTGAAGGTGTGGATTCCTGTTTTTATGTGTGGCTGAATGGCCATTTTACAGGATACAGCCAGGTTTCTCATTCAACCAGCGAATTTGAGGTTACGGATTACATAAAGGAAGGCGAAAATACGCTGGCTGTACTGGTTCTGAAGTGGTGTGACGGAAGCTATCTGGAGGATCAGGACAAGTTCCGTATGAGCGGGATCTTCCGGGATGTGTATCTTTTAAAACGCCCAAAACAGGGGATTTTTGATTATTTTCTGCATACGGATCTGAAAAATGAAAACAGAAGTGCAGAGATTTCCATAGAGTTTTCTTATTTGGGAGAAGCGTGTCCTGTGCAGGTGTCCGTATATGAGAAAAACGGCGGGCTGGTGCAGGAAGATACCTTTCCTGGACCGGCTCACCTGGTCATTGAAAACCCGAAGCTGTGGAGTGCCGAGACTCCGTATTTGTATCGGATCGTGTTACGCTGCCAGGGAGAGATCATTACGGAGCAAATGGGAATCCGTGAGATTTCCATAAAAAATGGATGTGTACGGATCAATGGTGCTGCCGTAAAATTCCGGGGAGTGAACCGCCATGACAGCGATCCGGTAACAGGCTTTGCCATAAGCTTAGAGCAGATGAAAAAAGATCTGCGGCTGATGAAGGAGCACAATATCAATGCGGTGCGTACCAGCCATTATCCCAATGCACCGGTATTTTATCAGTTGATGGATCGCTATGGTTTTTACGTGATCGATGAGGCAGATAATGAAAGTCATGGTATGGCAGATATATACCGGAAAATCCGGGAGTGGGATATCCGTTCTGCGTTGTGGAGTGAAAAAATATCGGATAACCCGGACTTTATAGAGCCGACACTGGATCGTGTGAGACGGTGTGTGCAGAGAGATAAAAACCGCCCCTGTGTTATGATCTGGTCTATGGGAAATGAGTGTGCATTTGGATGTACCTTTGAGGAAGCCCTTCGATGGACAAAGGACTTTGATCCTTCAAGACTGACGCATTATGAGGGGGCAAAATATTATAAGGCAGGAAGAAGCAATGATTATTCCAATCTGGATCTCTACAGTGTCATGTATCCTGCTTTTGAGGAAATTGAAGATTATTTTGCCAGGAAACCGGATAAGCCCTATATCATGTGTGAGTATGCCCATGCTATGGGAAATGGCCCCGGAGATCTGGAAGATTATTTTCAGATGATGAATCAATACCAGGGTTTCTGCGGAGGTTTTGTCTGGGAATGGTGTGACCATGGGATCGACCGCGGCGAGGCCCAGGACGGCAGGAGAAGGTATGCCTATGGGGGAGACAGCGGGGAAACGCTTCATGATGGAAACTTCTGTATGGATGGACTGGTGTATCCTGACCGGAAACCGCATACGGGACTTTTGGAGCTGAAAAATGTGAACCGTCCCGTCCGGCTTGTATCTTTTGATCAGAAGTCCGGGAAAGCGGTATTTCATAATTATATGGATTTTTTGTGCGCAGGAGACGTTCTCTTTCTGGCATATGAAGTGCGCTGTGACGGTCATCTTGTGAAAGAGGGAACGATTCCTTCCGAGAAGCTTTCAACGCTTTTTCCTCATACGGATGCTGTACTTTCCCTTGATATTCCCGTGCCGGAAAAAGGCAGGTGCTATCTGAAAATCCGGTACCTGTTAAACCATTCCACAGAGCTTTTAAATGAGGGATTTGAGCTGGGATTTGATGAGATTCTTCTTACAAATCCGGACAGCAGAAATCAGACGGTACTGGAGCTGATGCAATCTCCCGCAGGAACCGCCGGAGCAGAAAAAGAACTGACTGTAGAAGAAAGTGAACGGTTCCTGATCGTATCCAATGAGGACTTCACTTATACCTATCATAAGCAGAAGGGGATTTGGGAAGGGATGACCTGTCAGGGAAAAACGCTTCTTGAGAGTCCGATGGAATATAATCTTTTCCGTGCACCTACTGATAATGACCGCCGTATAAAAGAGATATGGCATGATGCGCATTACGACGACAAAATAGTCTCAAGAAGCTATGAAACCGTGTGGAAAGAAATCCGGGGAGGAATCGAAATAAAAAGCAGGCTTTCCGTTTCTGCAGTTAGTGTTCAGCGGATCCTGGATATTCAGGCACACTGGATCGTCCGGGCGGACGGAAGTATGGACGTGAAGCTGGAAGTGGAGAAAAACCCGGAATTTCCTCCTTTGCCCAGGTTCGGTCTTCGCCTGTTCCTTTCGAAAGATTATGAGCAGGTTTTGTACTGCGGACTTGGCCCGGGAGAAAACTACAGAGATAAAAGACAGTCCGTATGGCACGGGATTTTTGAGTCAAGTGTTTCGGAATTGATGGAGGATTATATCCGTCCCCAGGAAAATGGAAACCATGATGACTGTGATTACGTAACTTTAAAAGCTGATGAACGGGAACTGACGGCAGTGGGCCAGGATTCCTTCTCTTTCCAGGCATCTGTCTATACTCAGGAGGAATTGACGGCAAAGGCGCACAATTATGAGCTGGTTCCGTCTGGCTATACGGTGCTGTGCCTGGATTATCAGCAGACAGGAATCGGCTCCAATAGCTGCGGGCCCAAGCTCCAGGAAAAATACAGGATCACGGAGGAGCCATTTACATTCGCGATACGGCTGCAGCCGAGATTAAAGACATGGAGGAAAGAATCGTGAAAGAAAAGAAATTGGTGATTTTTATAGACAGCGGCGACACCCTGGTTGATGAATCCACAGAAATCCGGAAGGTTCCGGAGGGAGTGGTTTATGAGGCTCAGTTTGTCCCGGGTGCGGCAGAGACTCTTTTGGAACTGAAAAAGAGAGGCTATCCACTTGTTCTGGTGGCAGATGGATTGAAGGAATCCTTTGACCGAATCTATCAAAGCAGATTTTCTGAAAGTCCGTTTCAGGCAAGGGCGATCTCTGAAATCGTGGGAGAAACAAAACCTTCCCCAAAAATGTTCCGGACTGCCATGGATCTGATGAAGCTTGGCCCGGATGAAAAAAACAGGATCCTGATGGTGGGAAATAACCTGGAAAGAGATATTGTAGGGGCGAACCGCTTTGGGATACGTTCTGCGCTGATGGCATGGTCCCCCAGATATTCCATGACGCCAAAGAACGAAGAAGAGCAGCCGGATTATCGGATCGAAAGGCCGGAGGAGCTTCTGGAATTAGCTGAAAAACTGGAACAGGAGATTTCGCAATGATAAAAAAGATCATTCTTGTATTTAAAACACATTTTGACATAGGATTTACAGATCTGGCTTCCAATGTGATCCGGCAATATTCCACAACCATGCTGTCCCAGGTTTTGGATACCTGCCGTGCAACGGAGGATATGGGAAAACTGAAATACGTCTGGACAATGCCTGCCTGGCCGCTAAAGGTCGTGACAGAGCAGTGCAGCGGGGAATTAAAGGGGGAGCTTGAGCATTATATCCGAAACGGACAGATTGCGTGGCATGCGCTGCCCTTTACTTCCCATACGGATTTCTGCGGAGAAGAGGAATATCTGGAAAGCCTCCGTTATGGAAAATGGCTGTCAGAAAAGTATGAGAAACCATATCCCATTGCAGCAAAGATGACCGATGTACCCGGGCATGGCATGATGCTTCCCGAGATTTTATGCGCATCCGGAATCCGTTTTCTGCATCTCGGCTGTAATGCATTTGCCACACCGCCGGAAGTACCGGATTTGTTTTTCTGGCAGGCAAAAAGCGGAAGAAGGCTTCTGACCATGTACTGCCGCGGAGGCTATGGTTCCGGCCTGGAACCTCCTGCGGGATGGGAGTTCCCTGTTTGGATGGCTCTGATCCACACCCATGATAACTGCGGGCCTCAGTCTGCAGAATTTATCAGGGAACTGGTGGAAGAAGCAAAGGAACTGTATCCGGAAGCCGAGATCGTATGCGGAACGATGGATGACTTTGTAAGAGAGCTGGAAAAATGCGGCCTCAGCAGGGTTCCGGTAGTTGATGCGGATTTGGCAGATACCTGGATTCACGGAGTCGGTGCCTATCCGGGAGCATGTCAAAGTATCCGAAGTGTCCGTCATGAAAGTACACGGATGCAGAAGTACTATGCACAGCTTGGGAAGAAACTGCTTCCGGCGCAGGAGGAAGCGCTGAATAAGTATTATGAAAATATGCATTTGTTCGGAGAACATACCTGGGGAGCAGATGTAAAAACCTGGCTTGGGCCGGAACGCGTATATCGTAAAAAAGATTTTTTAAAAGCCAAAAAACAGGATAATTATCAGTTTATGGAGAAGTCCTGGGAGGAGCAGAGAGAGCGTGCTGTTTTATGCGGGGAGCAGCTTTCCAAATACTGTTTTTGGACAGAAAAGGGACAAGAGAAAAGCTATCTTTACAATCCTTCCGTACAGCCATATACAGGCTGGGTACCGATGAAGTTTTCTGATAAAGTGCCTTTGATCCAGGGCAAACCGATAAAAACAGCGACTTTTTTTGAGAAAACCTGGGGCTATGTCCAGGGGCTTTTGCCTCTTTCCACAGAGCCATTGGAAAAGGGGGAAAGTATCCCAAAAGAGCCAGAGTTATCGATCAAACAGGCAGGTGAAAATGCCTGCGTGGAAAATCACCGTTACTGCTTGATCTTTGAAGAAAAGACAGGTGTGATCGTAAGTCTCACAGACAAAAAATACGACAGGGTGCTATTGAAAGCACACCATGGAATCGGCGTATTTTCCTACCAGTATACGAGACACGGCATTCAGAAAATGACAGAGTTTTTAAGAAACTACGGGTACCGTTTTTCTGACTGGGGCGTGAAGGATTACGGCAGGGAGAACTATCCGGAATGCGAAGATGAAACGTATGTTCCAGAGTTCCTGGGACTGGAAATAAAAGGAAGTACCATTTGCTTTTCCTATCAGAATGAAAAGAGCGCGGAACTTTACGGAGATGCAAAACAGGTAATGGTAGAAGTGACACTTCCCCCGGAGGGAGAAGAACTGTTTGTGCGGCTGCTCTTAAAGGATAAGCAGGAGACGCCTTTTATTGAATCAGGTTCCTTCTGTATCCCCTTCCCGGAGGAAAATCCCCAATACAGGATCAATAAAAACGGAGTTCTGTTAGACCCTGCGAAGGACATCATAGACAAGGCAAATCATGTCTTTTATGCCCTTGAAAATTTTGCAGCAGCCAGAAAAGAATCGGTAGGTACCGTGGTAATGGCCATGGATACACCGCTATTGTCTATTGGTGATGATGGCTGCTACCAGTATCGAAAGAAATATGAAGAGAATCTTCCAGTTTTCTTTTTTAACACGTTCAACAATATGTGGGGTACAAATTTCCCACAGTGGCAGGGAGGAGATGCTTCCTACCGGTTTGTGATACGGGGATACGAAGAAAGGGAAGAGGAGTCCCTGATGGAACAGTGTGCTCTGCATGCGGAAGGCGTGGAAACGGTTCCTCTGCCAGTATCTTCTTCCGGTCTTAAGCTTCCAAAGGGTATGGAGCTTATGAATCTGAAACAGGATGAAAAGGGGCTCATACTTGTGGCCAGAGATCTTTCCGGCATGGAAGGCAGAGAAGTTCTGGAAGTTCCGGGCTATCGGATCTATGAAACGGATTATTATGGAAGAGCCGTTGGAGATCCCTGTGAAGACCGGGTTGGATTCCAGAGGAAAAAATACGGATTACATCTGTTTCGTGCAGAAAAAAACAAGGAGTAAGAGCATGAAAAGTCCATTGACATTATGGTATGAGTCAGCGTCCGGAGAAGGACATTTGGGATGGGAGGAGGATGCGCTCCCCATTGGAAACGGAGACTTAGGCTGCAAAATTTTCGGAGGAATCGAAAAAGAACGGATTCAGTTTAATGAAAAAAGCCTTTGGAAGGGAACCACCTTAGGCGTTGGAGAAAATTCCAACGGCAACCGCAATGGAGACTATGGAAAAAGCGTGGCATTGATCCGGAAGCTTCTGAGCGAAGGAAAAATGAAGGAGGCACAGGAACATATGGTGCTTCTTCAGGGAGATGAGACCGGCCTTGGAGCGTATCAGAGCTTTGGAGATCTTTTTATAGAATTTCCTGGTCTTTCCAAAGACAACTGTCTGGAATATGAGCGCGGACTTTCCATGGATACGGCTGTTGCGTGGGTGGATTTTACGAAAAACGGCACGACCTATCGCAGAACCTTCTTTGCCAGCTATCCGGCCAAAACAGTAGTTATGCGTTTTGAAGGGGAGCGTCAGGACATGGAGCTTTCTCTTGACATTCACCAGACAGTCACGAAGATGACCTGTACCAAGGAGGGAATCACCCTGGAAGGGAAGGTAGAAGAAGAGGCGGATAAGGGACTTCGATTTGCCCTGTCTCTGCTGGCGGAAAGTGACGGGGAGGTAAGCCCGAAAGAACATGGGCTGTATATAAAAAATGCCTCTGTGATGACTTTATATCTTGCAGCCGCTACAGATTATGGATGGGATTATCCGGAGTATCGAAGCTGTGAACCGCTGCTTCCGCTGGTTACAGAGCGGACAAAACGGGCAGCAAAAAAAGGCTATGAGGCATTGTACGAAGAACATCAAAGAGATTATACTCCTCTGTTTCAGAGAGTGTCTCTGGAAATCGGACAGGAGGAGAATATAGTTCCGACGGATGAGCTTCTGTCCGCATATCAGCAGGGAAAGGAAAGTCCTCTATTAGAATATCAGATGTTCCAGTATGGACGTTATCTCATTTTGGCAAGCTCCAGGGCGGAAGGCCTTCCGGCAAATCTCCAGGGTGTCTGGAATGATTCCAATGAACCGGAGTGGCAAAGTGACTACCATTTGAACATTAATCTTCAGATGAATTACTGGCTGTCCATGAATACAAATCTTCCGGAAACTGTGCCGCCTCTGCTTCAGTATGTAAACAAATGTCTTGTCATACCGGGAAGGGAAACCGCTTTCCGGTATACAGGAATCGGTGACGGGAATCCCTTTACCCCTACCGGATGGATGGCGCATACGCAGAATAATATCTTTGGACATACCGGCCCCGGATCTGACTGGAAATGGGGCTGGGCACCTGCGGTAGGCGCCTTTTTGCTGCAGAATACCTACGAATATTTCCGGTTTACCAGAGACTTTGATGCCCTGGAAAAGGAAATTTATCCGGCTATGGAGGAAGCAGCCAGAATGTGGAGCCAACTGCTTTTGGAAGAATCAGAAACCGGAGAGCTTCTGTGTTCCCCCTGCTTTTCGCCGGAGCAGGGACCGGTTACGGCCGGCAATACCTTTGACCAGACCATGATCTGGCAGCTTTACCATGATGTGCTGGAGGCAGCGGAAGAACTTGTAAGTGCAGGACGAATGGGAGCAGTAGACGAGGAACTGATCAAAACAATCCGTCAGCAGTTTCCGCGGATCGTTCCCTGTACTGTGGGTGCATGGGGACAGATCAAAGAATGGAGAGAAGAGGATACCTGGGAGAACCGGGGCTTTGATTCTATGGGAGTGCAGCTCCATCACCGCCATTTTTCTCACCTGATGGGCGTATATCCCGGACAGTATATTACCTTTGAAAGACCGGAACTTAGGAAGGCAGCAAAAGTGTCTATGGAGGACCGCGGAGATGCAGGACCAAGCTGGTCTATGGCCCTTCGGATGGGGGTATGGGCCAGACTCGGAGAAGGAAATTCCTGTTATCAATACCTGCGTTTTTTTATTCAGAATAATACGATGAAAAACCTGTGGAGCTATCATCCGCCGTTCCAGATTGACGGGAATCTTGGGTTTTCTGCAGGCGTAGGAGAGATGCTTCTTCAAAGCCATGACAGATGTATCCGGATCCTTCCGGCACTTCCCGATCGCTGGAGCAAAAAGGGAAGCTTCCGGGGGCTTCTGGCACGAGGGAATGTAACCGTGGATGCCTGGTGGGAAGATGGACAAATTACAAGAGTGGTTCTTAGGGCCGGAAGTGACTATTCCTTCCGTCTTCAATACAACGGGAAAGAACTGCAGTGTCATATGAAAGCAGGAGAGGTACGAAGCTTTGAAGGAGAATAGAAGGATGAAACCAGAAGAAATGAGAGAGTTTGCGGTAAAGCATGTTCCGCTGCTTTATTTTGATAAAAGAGAGCCGTTTCCTGTGGTGGGAATCGGTTATACAGTTTTTGAAGAGAGTGGAAAAAGCCATTCCTCACCAAAGAGCATAGAACTGGGCAAGAGAGGGAGAAATCTCTGTATAGAGTATGCGGTATTTTTTGATTATGACATCCAGCATCTTTATGATCTGGAGCATATTTGGGTATATCTGGATTCGGACGGAAAGGCGGTTGACTGTGAGGCCAGCTTTCATGGAATGTATATGAACGTCTGGAATACAGGCATTGATCTTTTCAGGGGAACGGATGCGGTTCATCTCTATTCTCAGCCCGGAAAACATGCCATGATGCCCCATCCGAATCTGTTCGGGCTTCATTGGGAGGAAGCAGAATGCTGTATGGAAACTGCAGGAAAGGATGGAATCCTCAATCCTGGAATCCTGGAAGGATATCCCGTCTTTGATGAAGCAGACTGTGAAAATGCAAAACGGTATATCAAAGAAAACTATGGATTCCGGCCTGCTAATCATTATGTTATGATGAAGAACAGGGAGGAAATCCTGATTCCCTGGGAAAAACTAGAAGAATGGATTCCCGGGCGGATCGCTGCGGAGCTGGAAAAAATCAGATGCTGGGCAAAAATGAATGAGACAGAATGAAAAAGAGACTTTGGAGGACACACGATGGGAATTCAATTTGACGCAGAGCAGAGCATATTTAAATTAGATACGTACGAAACCACTTATGTAATTGCACTTTCCAGAGAGGGCTATGCAGGCCATGTATATTACGGGAAAAGATTAAAAGCGATGTGCGGTAAGGATCTTCTCCGCATGGAGGAGCCGCCGTATACGCCATCTTTGCATAAGAGGGAAAAATCCGCTTTTTTGAATGTTTTTCCGATGGAATATCCCACGGGCGGTATCGGGGATTACCGGGAAAGCTGCCTGGATATCCGCAATGAATACGGGAACATGGGCTGCGAGATCTTTTATAGAAGCCATAGGATCATAAAGGGAAAACCCAGGCTCAAGGGGCTGCCGGCTTCTTTCGGAGAAGAAGGACAGGTGGAAACACTGGAACTGCTTTGTGAAGATCCGGTGCTGGATTTGGAGATCATACTTTCCTATTCCGTTTTTGAAAAAGAAGATATCATTACAAGAAATATCAGGATCGTGAACAAAGGACAGAAGATCCGAAGACTGGAAAAGGTCTACAGTGCCTGCCTGGATATGGATAACCGGGATTATGAAGTCATTACTTTGCACGGTGCGTGGGCGAGAGAACGCCATATCCAAAGAAACAGACTGGTTTATGGAAAACAGAGGGTATCGTCAGGAAGAGGGGAAACCAGCCACCAGGAGCATCCGTTCCTTGCATTGGTGACTCCCAATACGACGCAGGATACAGGGGAAGTCTATGGAATGCACTTTGTGTATTCAGGAAATTTCATTGCACAGGCAGAACGGTCACAGTATGACCAGGTGCGGATGGTGATGGGAATTTCCGGAGAAGAGTTTTGCTGGAAGTTATGTCCGGGTGAGGAATTTCAGGCTCCGGAGACGGTTCTGGTGTATTCGGATGAAGGACTTGGCAAAATGACAAGATCCCTTCATGATTTTTACAGAGAGCATATGATCCGTAGTCCTTATAAATATAGAAAGCGCCCTGTACTTCTCAACAATTGGGAGGCAACCTATTTTCATTTTGACTCGGAAAAGCTTCTTGATATTGCCCGGGAAGCAGCCGCAAACGGGATTGAAATGCTGGTTATGGATGATGGCTGGTTTGGAAAGAGAAACAGTGATGACAATTCTCTTGGGGATTGGTATGTGAATGAAGAAAAACTTACCTCCGGCCTGCCGGATCTGGTAAAAAAAGTCAATGAAATTGGGCTGGAATTTGGGATCTGGTTTGAGCCGGAGATGATCTCCCCGGATTCCGAGCTTTACCGCACCCATCCGGACTGGGCATTTTGTATTCCAAACAGGGAGCCATGCCAGAGCAGGGCACAGTATGTTCTGGATTTATCCCGGGCTGATGTGCGGGAATATGCCTATGAATGTGTCGCAAAGATTCTGCGCAGCGCACCGATTTCTTATGTGAAATGGGACATGAACCGCCAGCTCAGCGATATGGGAAGTTCATATCTTAAGGCAGACGAGCAGCAGGAACTGTTCCATAGATATGTGCTGGGAGTTTATGAACTGCAGGAACGTCTTGTGGCAGAGTTTCCGGATCTTCTGTTGGAGAACTGTTCCGGAGGCGGAGCCAGATTTGATCCCGGAATGCTGTACTACAGCCCTCAGATCTGGTGCTCAGATAATACGGATGCCATAGAAAGGCTGCGTATTCAGGAAGGTACTGCGCTTCTTTATCCGCTGTCCTCTATTGGCGCCCATGTCAGTGACTGCCCCAATCACACTGTGGGAAGGAATACTCCCTTTGAGACAAGGGCTCATGTGGCTCTGGCGGGAACCTTTGGATATGAGCTGGATATCACGAAGATTGCGGAAGAAGAGAGAAATCAGATTGCCGGACAGGTGGAATTGTGCCATAAATACCAACCGCTTATGCAGACAGGAGACTACTACAGGATTGCCTCCTGGTCTGAACAGCGGCCGTACGATTGCTGGGAAGTAGCTGCGAAAGATGGTTCGGAAGCATTGGTGACATATGTTCAGGTTCTGGCTGTTCCAAACTGGCACAGCACCAATATCAAAATTTCCGGCCTGGACCCGGAGGCTGTCTACATTCTGGAAGGTACGGAAAAAACTTATACAGGGGAGGAGCTTATGTACTGCGGTTTTCTGGTAAAAGAACAAAATGGGGATGCGAGAAGCTGCCAGTATCATTTTGTACAGAAAAAGACAGATGCAATTTAGAAAATAGAGTAGAATATATGAAGCATAACAGGCGGAGGCCCGGTGCGTTCTCCTGTACAGCGGACAGGATGTGGTGCCAAACCAGCTCTTTACCGAAAACAATCGGATGATCAGGAGCCGGATCCTCTGATGAGGGAGCTGATACAGGAGCGCGGCCGGTAGCTTTGGCTGTAAATTCAGGGGCGGCTTATGCCCGTTTATATTTTCCGGGAGTAATCCCCTTATATTTCTTAAATGTCCTGATAAAGTAACTTAAATCGTTAAACCCGCTGCGGTAGGCAATTTCCGTAATGGAATCATCCGTAGTGGAGAGCTGGTAGCAGGCCTGCTCGATCCTCTGGTGGTTCAGGTAATCCATAGGTGTCTGATGGGTCATTTCCGAAAAGAACCTGCAGAAATACTTTGGGGACATGGAAACGGAGGCTGACAATTGCTGCAATGTCAGCGGGGAGGCATAATTATGTTCAATGAATTCCAGTACCTGCTTTAGCTGCAGAATACGTTTATAGTCTCTTCGGGCCTTTGTCACTTCGTCAAGATAGTAATGATTACCAAAAACAAGACCGAAAAAGTGGTAAAATTGTCCAAGAACAATCAGCTCATATCCGGGCTGCTTTTTCCACATGGCATCAAAAATACTGTTGACGGTGTCTCGGATTTCCGGGTATTTGTCCGTAAAATGATGATAGATCATAATTTCCTGGTGGATGATTTTCTGCATATAACCTGCGCATATGGAATTATGCTTCAAAAATACATTTCCGTCAAAAACAAGGCACTGGTAAACACAATCTTTGGGAGTGCCGCTGTGAAGAATTCCGCTATGGACAAAAATGACATCTCCGGGCACTGCGGTAAAACTTTTTTCGTCTAAAGTGACGGTAAGAGTGCCTTTGATAATGCGCATGATCTCATATTCCACATGCCAGTGGTAAGACATAAAATAGCTGGGATGCGTGCTTTCTACATGGTGGAACTCAAAAGGAAAATCATAGGTGCCCCGCGGCCTGTCTTCATTGTGATCTAAATCATGCAAAAAATCACCTTCCTTCCTGGAGTTTATAAAAATTTTACAGACATTTTCTTTATATAACTGAAAAAGTGAATATTGTCCTATTTTTTGCTATTATAACACAAGTAATTTTCTTTTGGCAATCGTATAATTCAATTATAAGGGCTGCCGGGGGATAAGGCGGTCCGCAGAAAAATACATATAACGGAGGTATTTACAATCATGGCAGAAAGCAGATTAATCGGAAGTTATCCAGTAATCGGTATCAGACCTACAATCGACGGACGCCGCGGTGTATTAAAGGTTCGTGAATCTCTGGAAGACCAGACCATGAACATGGCAAGATCCGCAGCCAAATTATTCGAAGAAAACATTAAATATTCCAACGGCGAGCCTGTAAAGGTAGTGATCGCTGATACAACCATCGGACGTGTTGCAGAATCCGCAGCTTGTGCAGACAAGTTCAGAAGAGAAGGCGTTGACATTACCGTTACCGTAACTCCTTGCTGGTGCTACGGCTCTGAGACCATGGATATGGATCCTCAGACAATCAAAGCCGTATGGGGATTCAACGGCACAGAAAGACCGGGAGCAGTTTATCTTGCATCCGTTCTGGCTACACATGCACAGAAAGGCCTTCCGGCATTCGGTATTTACGGACATGACGTTTGCGAAGCAGACGACACCTCCATTCCTGAAGACGTTCAGGAAAAACTGTTAAGATTCGGCCGTGCAGCAGTAGCAGCAGCTTCCATGAGAGGCAAATCCTACTTACAGATCGGTTCCATCTGCATGGGTATCGGCGGTTCCATCATTGATTCCGACTTTATTGAGTCTTATCTTGGAATGCGCGTAGAATCTGTTGACGAGGTAGAGATCATCCGCCGTATGACAGAAGGCATCTACGACGAAGCAGAATACCAGAAAGCACTTGCATGGGCAAAAGAAAAATGCGTCATGGGCTTTGACAAGAACCCGGCAGAACTGCAGATGTCTGATGAGAAGAAAGAAGAGCAGTTTGAATTCGTAGTAAAGATGGCAGTTATCATCAAAGACCTGATGAACGGCAACAAGAACCTGCCTGAGGGACGCGAAGAAGAAATGGTTGGACACAATGCCCTTGCAGCAGGTTTCCAGGGCCAGAGACAGTGGACAGACTTCTATCCGAACTGTGACTTCCCGGAAGCTATGCTGAATACCTCCTTTGACTGGAACGGAGCAAGAGAGCCGTACATCCTGGCAACAGAGAATGATGTTCTCAATGGTCTTGGAATGATGTTCATGAAGCTTCTGACCAACCGTGCACAGATGTTTGCAGATGTTCGTACCTACTGGAGCCCGGAAGCAGTGAAGAAAGCTACCGGTTATGACCTGGAAGGCGTTGCTAAGGAAAGCGGCGGATTCATCCATCTGATCAACTCCGGTGCATGCTGTCTGGATGCCAACGGTGCAGCAAAAGATGCTGACGGCAACCCGGTTATGAAACCATGGTATGAAGTAACGGAAGAAGACCAGGATGCAATCATGCAGAATACTACCTGGAACTTTGCTGATATCGGATATTTCCGCGGAGGCGGTTTCTCCTCCAGATTTGAAACAAAAGCAGAAATGCCTGCAACCATGATCCGTCTGAACCTTGTAAAAGGCCTTGGACCGGTTCTCCAGATTGCAGAAGGCTGGACCGTACATCTTCCGGAAGAAGTTTCCGACAAGCTGTGGAAACGTACGGACTACACCTGGCCATGCACCTGGTTTGCACCAAGATGCAACGGAGAAGGCGCATTTAAGACTGCTTATGATGTAATGAACAACTGGGGTGCTAACCACGGCGCAATCTCCTACGGACATATCGGAGCTGACCTGATCACCATGTGCTCCATGCTTCGTATCCCGGTTTGCATGCATAACGTACCGGAAGAAAAGATCTTCCGTCCGGCAGCATGGAATGCATTCGGCATGGACAAAGAAGGCGCAGACTTCAGAGCATGCAAGAACTACGGACCTCTTTACAAATAATTATTACACATATTTTAAGAAAATCCCTCCGGAATGTCCGGGGGGATTTTCTGGCTGCCAGACAGGAACAGACAGAAGTCTGTTTTCTTTTCGAACAAAAACGGCCGGAAGAAGTAACGGTTGTCGATTTTTTTCGTGAAATTTGTAAAAAAGGGGATTACTATTTGGAAATATATGTGATAGAATGTTAACAGCATCATGAGATGGCACAATTGGAAAGATTAACATATATTTTAAATAAAGCAGGAGACTGAAGGGGAAATTATGAAAAAGTGTGTGAAGACATTACTGACTTTGCTGCTATGCTTTCTGACGGCAGTGAATGTTTACGCAGATGAAGCAGGCAGCTCACATAAGCCGGATCTGATTACGGATTATTATATGATCGTGGAATCGCCCGATGGAGGAGTGGATATCTACGCAGATGCGAGTTTTGACGGAGCGAAATTGAATAACGAACAGATTCCCAATGGAACGGCTCTTCACATTGAAGGGGAGAAGGAAGACCAGGATAAACGTGTCTGGGGATATGTTCTGTACCATGGAATGTACGGATACGTTCCGGAGGACGATCTGAAGCCGGCTACAAGGGATGAGGCCATTGAGTCAGAGCTTTATCTGGCCGGAAGGGATAATGTAGATTATAATGCGGATTATGATGTAGAACCGAGAACAGATGCGGGAAGTGTTTACCTGTATCAGGGCCCGGGAGAGAAATACGGCAAGGTTCCGGGAAGCGATGAAATCGCAAAGGGTACGAAACTTCATGTTTACGAAGATGCTAATCTGGCAGACGGCAGCCACTGGGCACAGGTTCAGACAGAAAGCGGCACAGACGGCTGGGTAAATATGGATCTGATGAAGCCTTATGGTACAGCAGATCCGGATAATTCAATCGTAAATATGGAGATATCCGCACAGTCATCGAATACAGAAACAACTGTTACAGCAGAAGGTGTCACCGGAACAGAAGCAACCGTAGCAGAGACAGAGGAAGCCCGGAATGGGGAAGCTCTTGCAGCAGGTGAAGCAAATCTGACTCCGACTCCTGAAGTTACAGCAGCCCCGACTCCGACCGTGGAGCCAACAGCTACTCCGGAGCCGACTAAGGAACCGACCTCAACACCGGAACCGACCCAGGAGCCCACTCCGACCGCCGAACCAACGAAGGAAGCCACCCCGACCGCCGAGCCGACTAAGGAAGCAACTCCGACCGCCGAGCCGACCAGGGAAGCTGCTCCTACAGAAGAGGCTGAGGAGACAGCAGCTCCCACAGAGAAGGCTGAAGATGCAGAAAGTAAAGAAGCATCTGCAAGCCGGGTGACCAGCGTTTCGACGCTTGTCAGGAGCCCGTTTCTCTGGATTATCGTCGTTGCGATTATAGCAGTGATCATCCTGCTTATCTATCATTTTAAGAAGCGGGATAAAGAATAAAACCTATAAAAAATAATTTCGTATCCCCTGTCGTCAGCCGGCAGGGGATACCTGCATCTTTAAGGAAATAAAATCAGACTGTTCGGGAAACTCCCCCGAGATATCGGGCAGGATTTTTCTTTCCTTATCTTTCCGGAATCATAAAAAGGACAGGCCGCAGCCAGCCTGTCCCAAAACACTTGATCCAATATATCACGTATATCAAATAATGTCTTAATTATTGATAACAACGCCCTTCTGCAGCATTACATTCGCATAAAGTGCTTTTTCACTTGTGGAAATGATGCAGTATGCTGTTTTTGCTTCCTCATAAAATGCGAAGCGTTCAATATTTCCAACAACTTTGTCACCGCGCTCATCGTGTTTTGCAATGATTTCTTTATAGGTGTCCCAGATTGGAGTTTCTACATTATCTCCAGGCACAACTTCCATCAGATTTACAGGATGCTCTACATAGGTATCCAGCGGGAATAACTGAAGGATCGCATCCAGGATCTCCGGTACGCCGTGTCCGTCGCAGCGGATTGTAATCGCATTTTTGCCCATGGATTCTACAGGAAAGTTGCCGTCTGCAATGACAAGACGGTCACTGTGGCCCATTTCGCATAAAACTTTTAATAATTCCGGGGATAAAATTGCAGGAATTCCTTTTAACATGATAAAATCTCCTTTCTCTTGACCGGCCGTTCTGCCGGTTTCTGATATTCCGTAAAAGCCGTGTTGGGTTATGAACATACGGCGGATACAGAATATCTATTTCGCTACTCTATAACATAACGTGATTTTCATGGGAAAACAAGGCAATATTTTCCGGGAAAAGATGAAATTTTTATGGTTGACAGTTTGAGAGGAGTGCTGTATGATGGAATCAAACAGAAACGTTTCGGTTTCGCGACAGCCAGGTTCAGAATGTAAAAGATGAAACCCTAAATACCGCAGTAAACAAGCAGAAAACAGGAGGAAAACACTATGCCATTGGTCACATCAAAAGAAATGTTATTAGATGCACAGAAAGACGGTTATGCCGTAGGCGCATTCAATGCCGAAAATATGGAGATGGTCAAAGCTATCATCCAGGCAGCCGAGGAACTGAAGGCCCCGGTCATGATTCAGACAACTCCATCGACAATCAAATATGGTACTCTTGAAACTTATTCCGCAATCGTAGCCGCAGAAGCAGCGAAAGCATCCGTACCGGTCTGCCTGCATCTGGATCACGGCAGCAGCTTTGAACTGGCTATGCAGGCCATGAAAGCCGGTTATACCTCTGTCATGATCGACGGTTCCAAACTGGATTTTGAAGGAAATGTCACAGTCAGCAGAAAAGTAGCTGATGTAGCTGCAGCCGTGGGCATTCCCTGCGAAGCAGAGCTTGGAAAAGTAGGCGGTAAGGAAGATGACCTGGAAGCAGAAGCTGATACAAACACTGACCCGCAGGAGGCAAAAGAATTTGTAGAACGTACCGGTGTAACTTCCCTTGCCGTAGCTATCGGAACCGCACACGGATTTTATGTAGGAACCCCGGTTCTGGATAAAGAGCGTTTAAGTGAAATCCGCCAGGTAGTAGATATTCCGCTGGTGCTTCACGGAGCATCCGGTCTGACGGACGAAGATGTCAGTGATTGTGTAAGACGCGGTATCTGCAAGGTGAACTTTGCAACGGAGCTGCGTGCCGCTTATACAAAAGCTGTCAAAGAGCTTCTGGAAGAAAAACCGGAAACGATCGACCCGAAAGCATACGGCAAAGCCGGGATTGCAGCAGTGAAGGAGCTTGTTATGAGCCGGATGAAAGTCTGCGGATGCGACGGCAAAGCAAACTAAGATCCCGGTCCTTTCATCTGAGCATACGGAATGGCCGGCATATGAAGAATGCAGGAAAATGGAGGTGATTTCCATGGCTGCTACAATGAAAGACATAGCGAAACGTACAGGCCTCGGACTTGCGACCATATCTTCTTATTTCAATGGAGGAAATGTACGGGAGAAGAACAGAATTAAGATTGAAGAGGCCATTGAGGAACTCCATTACGAGGTAAATGAAGTGGCCCGCGGCCTGAAGACAAATGCGACGAAAACGATTGGTGTAGTGATTCCGGAGCTGAACAATATTTTCTGTTCGGAAATCATCACGGGGATGGAGGATGTTTTACGGAACCATGGCTATGCCACGATCATTTGTGACTGCCGTACGGACCGTAAACTGGAAAAGGAAGCCGTAGAATTTCTTTCCCGCAAACGTGTGGATGGAATTGTCAATATGCCGGTAGATGTGACAGGCAGCCATTTAGCCGCCTTTCAGAAGACCGGAAAGCCAATCGTTCTTATAGACCGACGGATTCAGGGGCTGGAGTGCGACAGTGTTCTGGTGGATAACAGAAAGGCAGCCAGGGATGCCGTAGAACTTCTTTTGGAAAATGGGCACAGGAATATAGGGATTATTGCCGGGCCCCGGGACATCTCCACAGCCCGGGAACGTCTGGAAGGGTACTGTAAAGCTCATGAGCAGGCGGGGATTCCGGTGCAGGAGGCTTTGATCTATCATGGAGATTACACGATCCAGAGCGGTGTCCGGGCGTTGGAGATGCTCGTGCAGCGGAACCGGGACATGACGGCTGTTTTTGTGACCAACTATGAAATGACTGTGGGAGCAGTAATCGGCATGAACGAGCTTGGTATCCGGATTCCGGAACAGTTATCAGTGATCGGATTTGACAATCTTCCATTTGCCAGGGCGTGCAGCCCGAAACTGACCATCGTGTCCCAGCCAACGCAGGAAATCGGCAGGGAAGTTGCCAGAATCATGCTGGAGCATCTGGATGGAAAAGAAACAGGAACAATTGCCGAGAAGCTGCAGACGGAAATGCTCATGGGAAAATCCGTCAGAAGAATCTGACAGCTATTTCCGTGAGCAAAAAGAACATTGAAATTGTGTTGGAGGGATTTATGGATAAGGGATATTTATTAGGAATTGATATCGGAACGAGTGCCTGCAAGGTAGCGGTATTCAGCCGTGATGGCAGGGTAGCTGCCCAGGCTGCAGGAGAATACCCGGTTTATTATCCGAAAGAGGGCTGGGCGGAACAGAATCCGGAGGAATGGTGGAGCGCTGTCTGCCATGCGATCCGAAAAGCGCTGGAGGCAAGAAAAATCGTGCCGGAGGAGATTGCCGGAGTTGGTATTGACGGACAGAGCTGGTCCGCCATTGCCATTGACAAAGAGGGCAGGGTATTGACCAATACCCCCATCTGGATGGATACCAGAGCGCAGTCCATCTGTGACCGTTTGAACAGCGAGATCGGCAGGGATACGATCTTCCGGGTGGCCGGAAACTCCCTGCAGCCATCCTATACGACAGCCAAGATTCTCTGGTATCAGGAAAACATGCCGGAGGTTTACAAGAAGATTGATAAAATCCTTCAATCCAACAGTTTTATTGCATTTAAGCTGACCGGTGCGGTAACCCAGGATGTTTCCCAGGGATACGGCCTGCATTGTTTTGACATGCGAAAAGGCACCTGGGATGAGGAAATGTGCAGAAAGCTTGGGATTCCTGTGAGTTTTCTGCCTCCGATCGTCCCGTGCGACTGTGTTGTGGGAACTGTAACGGAGGAAGCTTCCGCAGCGTGCGGCCTTGCCGCCGGCACACCTGTAGTTGCAGGTGGTCTGGATGCTGCCTGCGGAACTTTGGGGGTAGGCGTGATCCATCCCGGAGAAACCCAGGAACAGGGCGGCCAGGCGGGAGGCATGAGCATCTGCATGGACACCTACAAAGCAGACCCGAGGCTGATTCTGGGATACCATGTAGTTCCGGGCCAATGGCTTTTACAGGGCGGCACCACCGGAGGCGGCGGTGTTATGCGCTGGTTTGAACAGGAGTTTGCGGATTACGAAAGAGCGATGCAGGAGAAGAAAGGCAAGTCTTCTCTTACTCAGTTAAATGAGCTTGCAGAACCGGTAGCACCGGGATGTGACGGGTTGGTTTTCCTTCCTTATATGGCAGGGGAGCGTTCTCCCATCTGGAATCCGGATGCCAAAGGAGTATTCTACGGCCTTGATTTTTCGAAAACCAAGGGCCACATGGTTCGTGCCTGCATGGAGGGTGTAGCGCTTTCCCTGCGCCATAATCTGGAGATTGCAGAAGAGGCAGGTGCCAAAGCAGATGTTCTCCGTGCCATGGGCGGCTCAGCCAATTCCCTTCTCTGGACGCAGATAAAATCAGATATCACCGGAAAGCCCATTGTCGTACCGTCATCCGACACAGCCACTACACTGGGTGCCGCAATTCTGGCAGGCGTTGGCGTCGGATTTTACGAAAACTATGAGGAGGCTGTGTCCCTTACTGTAAAAACAACACGCAGCCATTCTCCAAATCCGGACAACCGGGAAATATATGACAGAACCTATCATACATACTTAAAATTATACGATTCCCTGGAAAATTTAATGAAAAAATAAGGGAGTCCTCGTTTCCATTCCGATTCCTGTAAGAGGGATCACTGAAAAAAAATGGATATAAGTAAATCCGCCTCACTGCCTGCCGGATACCAATACTTAGGGCGGCGGGGTTTGTATTATCCGCCTCACCGCTTTCCGATTGCCGATACACAGGGCGGCGGGGTTTAAAAGAAGGCGTGAAGGGTGTGCAGAGGGTCCGGCAAGACGGAC
Organism: Eubacteriales bacterium; assembly: GCA_030524545.1. GTDB lineage: Bacteria > Bacillota > Clostridia > Lachnospirales > Lachnospiraceae > Blautia_A. The sequence continues at coordinate 125,718 of JAUNGM010000005.1, read as the reverse complement.
CCTTTGCAAAAGTAATGCCAGGAACGCAGTTCCGGAAAAAATATCTTTTTAAAATATCATACTTTTTCCTAAAAAGGAGGATTCACTATGAAAGCAGCAGTTGTAGTAGCAAATGAAGATGTTCAATACCAGGAGGTGCCGGAACCTCAGGTTCAGCCCGGCTATGTCAAAGTCAAAGTCAAGGCATCCGGAATATGCGGTTCCGATATCCCTCGTGTACTGCATCATGGAGTACATTTCTATCCGATCGTTCTTGGACATGAGTTCTCAGGAGATGTGGCAGAAGTCGGAGAAGGCGTTACCAAGATAAAAGTCGGAGACCGTGTATCCGGTGCACCTCTTCTTCCGTGCATGAAATGTGACGATTGCCAGAACGGTAATTTTTCATTGTGCAAACACTATAGTTTTATCGGTTCCAGGGAGCAGGGGAGCAATGCGGACTATGTAGTTCTTCCGGAGCAGAATGTTGTGCCTTTTGATGAAACGGTTTCCTATGAGCAGGGCGCTATGTTTGAGCCGTCAACAGTAGCCCTCCACGGCCTTCTTCAGAACGATTACCAGGGTGGACAGTACGTAGCCATTCTTGGAGGCGGTACGATCGGAATGTTTACGATGCAGTGGGCAAAGATTTTCGGATCGAAGAAAGTGGTTGTATTTGACATCAGTGAGGAGCGCCTGGATCTTGCGAAACGTCTTGGCGCAGATGAGGTTATTAATACAACAAAAGAAAACTATATGGATGAGGCGATGGCACTTACCCGGGGAAAAGGCTATGGCTTTGTGTATGAAACAGCAGGACAGGTTCCTACCATGCATATGGCGTTTGAACTGGCTGCAAATAAGGCACATGTCTGCTTTATCGGAACACCTCATGTAGACCTGAGCTTTACACCGAAGCAGTGGGAAAACATGAACAGAAAGGAATTTAAGCTGACAGGTTCCTGGATGTCCTACAGCTCTCCGTTCCCGGGAAAAGAGTGGGAGCTGACAGCGCATTACTTTGCAACAGGGCAGCTGAAATTTGATCCAAGCCTGATCTATAAGAAAATGCCGATGAGCCAGGCACAGGAAGCATTCCAGTTGTATAAGACACCGGGACTTGTGAAAGGCAAAATCCTGCTGGTGAATGAAGATTAAGGAGCAATGCGGGATGATACTGACAGTTACATTAAATGCGGCTATTGATAAACGGTATGTGGTGGAAGGATACCGGATCGGAGAAGTCAACCGGGTGAAGGAATGTGCCTATGTGCCAGGAGGAAAGGGATTGAACGTGTCCAAGCCTGCGGCGATTTACGGAGCCGAGGTGGTTGCAACCGGTTTTGTAGGCGGTCATGCCGGTAATTATATAGAAGAAAATCTGAAGCCGTTTGGCATTAAAAGTGACTTTTATCATGTGGAAGCGGAAAGCCGCTCCTGTATCAATATCTGGGATGAAGTAAACCATGTGCAGACAGAATTCCTGGAGCCGGGATTTACGCTGACAGAAGAGGATTTTCAGGGATTTATGGAAAAATTCCGGGGCCTGGCGAAAAAGGCAGATGTGGTGGCCATGTCAGGCAGCGTGCCCAAGGGCCTTGACGGAACCGCCTATCAGAGGCTTGTAAAGATCGTAAAGGATGCGGGGAAACCGGTAATTCTGGATACGAGCGGCAGGCTTTTGGAGATGGGGATTGAAGCCGGGCCGACCATGATCAAGCCCAATATTGACGAGATTCGGATGCTTACCGGAAAATGCTGTGATGATATCGGGGATATCATTGGTGCGGCAAAGGAGATTCATGAGAGAGGCGTGGAGATCGTGGCAGTTTCCCTGGGCGGAGACGGCGCTGTTGTGGTGTGCGGCGAGGGCGTTTTCCAGGCAAAAGTACCGAAGATTGATGCGGTAAATACCGTAGGCTGCGGAGATTCCATGATCGCCGGATTTGCGCTGGGAATCAGTGAAGGGCTTCCCATGGAGGAAATCCTGCGCAAGGCAAGTGCTATTTCAGCGGCAGCAGCCATGAGAGAAGAAACGGGCTTTTTCGTGAAAGAAGATATGGAAACAATCCTGCCTAAGGTGCAGATCCGGAAAATGGAGTAACTGGACATCCGGCAGATGTATCTGTAAAAAGAGGATACAGCAGTTTATTGAGTATAGCAAAAATAGAACATGTATTTATGAAGGAGGAAATTATCATGACATTTATTGATCCATCTACAGTGCCACAGAGAACTCTTTATACCGGAGCAAAAATGCCGGCCGTAGGTATGGGAACCTTTGGCAGTGACCATGCAGACCCGGATGCCGTATCTGCTTCTGTTGCAGGGGCTATCCGTGTAGGATACCGTTCCTTTGACTGTGCGGCCTGCTACGGAAATGAAGACCAGATTGGTCAGGTATTTGCAGATGCTTTTGCAGAAGGTGTTGTAAAAAGAGAAGAATTGTTCATTGCATCCAAGGTCTGGAATGATATGCACGGTGACGGCGATGTTCTCCTGGCATGTGCAAAAACACTAAAGGATCTGAAGCTGGACTATCTGGATATGTACTATGTACACTGGCCATTCCCGAACTACCATGCACCTCATTGCGACGTGGATTCCCGTAACCCGGATTCCAAGCCGTTTACGGTAGAACGCTTCATGAAGACCTGGAGACAGATGGAACGCCTGGTAGATATGGGGCTGACCAAACACATCGGTATGTCCAATATGACCATTCCGAAGCTGGAAGCTGTTCTTCCCCTTTGCAGGATCCAGCCTGCAGCGATTGAGATGGAGCTTCATCCGTGCTTCCAGCAGCCGGAGCTGTTTGACTATTGCCGTGCACATCAGATCGAAGTTGTCGGCTTCTGCCCGATCGGTTCCCCGGAACGTCCGGAGCGCGACAAAATGCCGGAGGATATTGCCGATATCGAGCTTCCGGAACTGAAGAAGATTGCAGAGGCACACGGCGTACATCCGGCAGTGATCTGTATCAAATGGGCTGTTCAGAGAGGACAGACCCCGATTCCGTTCTCTTTGAAAGAAAGAAATTATACCAAAAATCTTCAGTGCGTGACAGAAGATCCGCTGACAGATGAGGAAATGGAGATCATCCGGTCTCTGGATAAAAACAACCGTCTGATCAAGGGTCATGTATTCCTTTGGGAAGGTGCAAATGACTGGCATGACCTTTGGGATGAAGACGGCGTAATCGTAAAATAAAATAAAGTAAAATTAAACCGGAATACTTTCTCGCAGAGCAATTACCGCTGCAGACTGGTATTCCGGTTTTTTTTGAGTGTGTCCTCCCGTTTTTTGGAATGCAGCCAATATTGTAAAATCCCGAAAAACATGATAACATGAAAAAAGAATCTAAGATCAGGGGGACATCCAAAATCATATGTACCGAATATTACTTGTAGATGACGAAATCCTGGTGCGGGATGCGATCAGGGAAAATATTGACTGGGCAGGAATTGACTGTGAGCTGGTGGGGGACTGCCAGAATGGCCAGGAGGCTGCTGAATTTGTGAAGAAACATCCGGTAGATATTGTGCTGACAGATATCTGCATGCCGTATATGGATGGAATGGAACTGAGCCATTTTCTGCATGACAATTATCCGGATATTGTCATTGTGATCTTCAGCGGCTTCGGAGAATTTGAGTACGCCAAAAAAGCCATTCAATATAATGTAAGCGAATATCTTTTAAAACCGATCACAGCCATGGAACTGACCGCAGTGATCAATAAAATGAAAGAAAAGGTTGATCAGCGCCAGAAAGAGAAACGAAGACTGGAGAATCTTACCAGAGCGTCCGAAAACTACCGCAGGAACGCCCAGATCATCCGTTCTAAAGCGATAGAGGCACTGGTCACATGTTCCAGAGATGTGAAGGAAAGCCTGGAGCAGCTTCGGACTATGGGAATCGAATTGGAAGCCTCCAATTACCGTGTAGCAGTTTTTGATATTGACCTGTATTCCGGCATGTACCCGATTGATGTGGAGAAGAGGCAGGAGAGTGCCCTGATGGCATTTGTGGTATATAATGTCAGCAATGAGATCGTAGAGAGAGAATCCGCCGGTCTTGCCTACCAGGAGGGCAGCAATCGTGTATGCGTTCTTTTTCAGGGAACGCGGACTAAGGAATTTTCCAATAAGATCAGGAGTATTTGCCGGGAAATACAACAGAAGGTAAAGGAAGTCATTGGAATCGATCTTTCCGTGGGAATCGGAAGATGGGTGAGAAGCCCTGAAGAACTTCTGATCTCCCATGATACGGCTGCCAAAGCCATTCAGTACCGGTATCTCTTGGGCGGCTGTCTTCTTCTGGATATGGAAGAAAACCAGGAAAACGGAGAAATTTCTCTGTACGAGACACTGGACCAGCTCACAGACAGTCTGAAAACAGGAAAAAAAGAAACGATGGAGCTGTGCCTTGCACGGATGGAACAGGAGATAAAAGGAGCTTTTGTGGGGAAAAGCCGTGCCTGTATGTATCTTCAGCAGATCATCCGTGCCATTGGAAGTGCCTGCGATTCCATCCAGACGGACAGGGACGAGACTGTAAAGGATATGGAGGTACTTCTTAGGAAGGTAACAGAGCAGAGTACCTTCCAGCAGGCCATCGGATTGGTAAAGGAGTACGCGGAAAAAGTATTTGAGGAGCTGTCAAATCTGAACAGTTCCAGCGGGCAGCGTCAGGCATTGCTGGCCCTGGATTATATACAGAATAATTATATGGATCCGGATCTGAGCCTGAATGAAATCTGCTCTTATCTCGGCATCAGTACCAGCTATTTCAGCACCATTTTTAAAGAAGTTACAGGCGGTACCTTTATGGAAATGCTGATCCGGACCCGGATGGATAAGGCAAAAGAACTTCTTAAAAACACAACCCTCAAAAACTATGAGATTGCAGAAAAAGTAGGCTTTTCCGATTCCCACTATTTTGGAATTTCATTCAAAAAGATGACCGGAAAGACCCCTACGGAATATGCCAGGGAGTATCGTAAATGAAAAAGAGCAATAAGTACGGGCGTGTTCTTGGAAAAATGAAAAGTATCCAGAATGCTATTTTTGCGGCAGTATCAATACTGGTATTGAGTGCGGTCCTGATCGTAACTGCAGTTTCCATGAAATATACCCGTTCCTCTATTTTTGAAAATTCCGTTGTGTATACGAGGACGATCATCCATCAGATGAACCAGAATATTGATTCCTATATTAATTATATGGATAATATTGCTTCTATGCTGGCAGAAAGTGAGGATGCCCAGTATTATCTGTTCTCAGATCTGGAGAGCGGGGAGAACAGGAGCCGTCTTCTGAGCCAGTATGCAGCGATCTTGAAGGGGCGTGATGATATTAAGAATCTGGGAATCCTCAGGATTGGAGGAAAATATCTGATCAACGAGGGGACTCAGCAGTTAAATGCGAATCTTGATATAGAAGCGCAGGAATGGTATCAGGAAGCTATGAAATCTGATGGGGAATCAGGACTTACTTCCTCTCATGTGCAGCATGCAATTGCGGGGGAACGTCCGTGGGTGATCACTCTGAGCCGCAGGATTCCCAATACCATGGAAGCTTCAGGCGGCGAAGACGGCGTATTCTTTATTGACCTGAACTACAGTGCGATCAGCGAATTGTGTGACCAGAACAGTATCGGAGAAAAAGGCTATGTATTTATTCTGGATGCAGAAGGGAACATTGTCTATCATCCTCAGCAGCAGCAGCTTTATAACGAACTTCAGACAGAGAATATAGAGATTGTTATGAATGCGGATTCCGATACGGTGCTTACGGATGACGGGGATAATGGAAAACTGTATACGATTTCACGCTCCGAAAAGACCGGGTGGACAGTTGTAGGATGCACGAATGTGGGGGAACTTCTGAAGCGCAGCAGGCAGGCACAGAGCATCTATCTTCTCACAGCGATCGTTCTTGTAATCGGTTCCCTTCTGATTTCCAGCGCCATTGCAAGAAATATCACGCTTCCTATCCAGCGGCTGCGGGATTCCATGGCCAGGGTGCAGGTGGGGGATTTTGAAGCAGCGGATGTGGAGGTAGTCTCCGAAAATGAGATCGGAAGCCTGACTACGTCTTTTAATGTGATGACTCACCGTATACAGGAACTGATGGAGCAGAACATCTATGAACAGGAGGAAAAGCGAAAGAGTGAGCTGAAGGCCCTTCAGTCCCAGATCAATCCGCATTTTTTGTATAATACGCTGGATTCCATCATCTGGATGGCAGAGGGCAAAAAGAATGAAGAAGTGGTTCTGATGACCGCATCACTGGCACGCCTTCTGCGCCAGAGTATCAGCAATGAGGATGAACTGGTGTCAGTGGGGCAGGAAGTGGAATATGCCAGGAGTTACCTTACGATCCAGAAAATGCGCTATAAGGACAAGTTGGAATTCCAGATTGATGTTGCTCCGGAAATCTGTGGAGTGCAGATCATCAAGCTGGTTCTGCAGCCAATCATCGAAAATGCCATATACCATGGCCTGAAGTATAAAGAAAGCAGGGGGCTTCTGGTCGTACACGGCTACAGGGACGGAAACAATGCCGTGCTGGAGGTCATTGACAATGGCGTGGGCATGGATCAGGAGACACTGGAGCATATTTTTGAGCAGCATAAGGTGAACTATCACTCCAATGGCGTGGGTGTTTATAACGTACAGAAGCGTCTGCAGCTCTATTATGGAAAAGAGTATGGTATTGCTTACGAAAGCCGGACGGGCCAGGGGACAAAGGCTACGATTACCATACCGATGGATCAGGAGGTTGCTCATGAAACAGTATAAAAAATGGATGATACTCATGACCGCTGTGGCTGCAGCCATTGCTCTGGTTTTGTGTCTTCACTGCTGGAAGGAGAGTAAGGCAAATAAAACATTCTCCCTGATCTACATTCCCAAGACGGAGGATGGAACCAATGACTTCTGGACTTCCCTGATTGCAGGTACACGGATAGCAGCAAAAGAATACGGCGTTTCCCTGGAAATTCTTGCGCCGGCCAGGGAGCAGGATGTGAAGCAGCAGAATGAACTCCTTGCAGTGGCTGTTGAGAAAAGGCCGGATGCAATCCTGATTTCGCCCTCCAGCTTTACAGAATCTGAGGAGCTTTTAAAAGAGGCAAAGGCACAGGGGATATTTGTGACCTATGTGGATTCCTATACGGAGAACGAAATTCAGGATCTGACAGTGGCCACGGATAATCTTGAGGTAGGGCGGAAGCTGGGCGAATATACGACGGGACTGCTGGATGAAAACAGCAGGCTCGCAGTTGTGGGCCATGTAAAAGGAGTTTCTACTGCTGTTGAGCGGGAAAAGGGCTTTCGGGAAGGCCTTGGTAAACTTGCAGAGAATATAGTGGAGGTTGTCTACTGTGATTCTCTTTATGAAAAATCATATAATCTGACAAAAGAACTTTTGGAAAAGTATCCGGATCTGGAACTGATCGCAGGGCTGAACGAGTATTCTTCTGTAGGCGCAGCAAGAGCCGTAAAGGACTGCGGTGCGGAGAACCGTGTAAAGGTGGTTGGCGTTGATAGCTCGCAGGAAGCTGTGGGACTGATGGAACAGGGGATATTTCAGGGAATTGTGGTGCAGAAGGCATTTAAGATGGGATATCTGGGAGTGAAGGAAACGGTACGGATGCTTAAGGGAGAAGAAGTAGAAAAGAATACGGACTCCGGTTCTGAGCTGGTAACGCCGGAGAACATGTACACCAGTGAAATTGAAAAGCTTCTGTTTCCTTTTGGCGGTATATAGAAGTTACACTAAAAAGGTTAAAAAATTACGGTATCGTAAATTTTTAACCTTTTTCTATAAGATTTTCCATTTTCATCAGAAGAATTTCAAGTTATTATTATGAAAAGAAAACACAGAAATGTAAAAAAATATAGGGAGGGAAAAAAGTTGGAAAAGCTGAAACAAAATCCAATCATAAAAAAGCTCGGACTGAACAGAATCCTGCTGGTGGGGATTCTGATTATTATGTTCGTAGTTTTCAGAGTTGCACTGGGAAGTAAATTTCCGGCTGTTGACAGTATCAGGTCTACTCTGAACTATGTATATTTCCTGGGCTTTTTGTCACTTGGCGTTACATTTGTAATTGCTACGGGAGGAATTGATTTCTCCATAGGACCGGTAATGTTCTGCTGTGCACTGATTTCCGGTTACTGCATGACCAGCTACGGCGTTTCCTGCGCATTGGCTATGGTAATCTGTGTTCTGGTCGGTATCTGCTTTGGTGTCTTCAACGGATGGCTTGTATCCTATATGTCTGTACCGCCGTTTATCGTATCCATGGCATCTATGAACATTGCAAAAGGTATTGCATCTGTGTTTACCAAGACACAGTCTGTAAGCTGGCCGTTAGGCAATGATCCTGTGAATGGCTGGTTCAGAAATATTGTTTCCTATAACGGCTTCCCGGTAGGTCTTGTGATCTTCCTGGGTGCTGCTGTTATCTGCGGTATTGTTCTTTACCGTACGAAACCTGGACGTTACATCCTTTGCCTTGGTTCCAACAGTGAGGCAGTCCGTCTTTCCGGCGTCAACACAAAGAAATGGCGTATGCTTGCATACATCATCTGCGGAATGATGGCAGGAATTGCAGCTCTGTTCTTCGTAGCTACTTATACAACAGTTCAGCCGGGATATGGTGACCAGTACAACAACGAGGCTATTGCAGGCTGCGTTATGGGCGGTACCTCCATGGTCGGCGGACTTGCATCCATCGGCGGTACAGTGATCGGCGTATGTATCATTTCTCTTTTACAGCAGGGCATCATGGCCTTCGGTCTTGGTAAGGGACAGCAGATGATCATTACCGGTATCATCGTAATCGTAGCAGTTTATGCCGATGTTTCTGCAAGACGCAGAAAGAATTAATGTGAAGGGAGGATGCAGCAATGGGTGAAGTTATTCTGACTATGGAAGGCATTGATAAGTCCTTTCCTGGAGTTCATGCTTTGGATCACGTTAATTTCGAGGTGAAACGCGGTGAAGTACATGCTCTTATGGGAGAAAACGGTGCCGGAAAGTCCACACTGATGAAGGTTCTTACCGGTATTTACCAGAAGGATTCCGGTTCGATCACCTACAAAGGGAAAGAGGTGGAATTCCACAACACAAGAGAGGCACAGGATGCAGGTGTTGTAATCGTACATCAGGAATTAAACATGGTGGGTGATCTTACAGTCGCTCAGAATATTTTCATCGGACGTGAGCCTAAGAAAGGTTTCCGCATTGATGATAAAAAAATGATCGAAGATTCCAGGAAGCTTTTCCGGGAATTGAATATTGAAATCGATCCGAGAGAGAAGATGCACAATCTTACGGTTGGTAAACAGCAGATGTGTGAGATTGCAAAAGCGATTTCCCATAAGGCGGAGGTTATTATCTTCGATGAGCCTTCAGCAGCTCTGACAGAGAAAGAGATCGCGGATTTATTTGTGATCATCCGTGACCTTCGTGAAAAGGGTCTGGGAATCGTTTATATTTCACATCGTATGGATGAGATCAAGGTTATCACAGACCGTGTAACAGTCATGCGAGACGGCGGTTATGTAGGAACTCTGGTAACAGCAGAGAGTACCAAGGAAGATATCATCAACATGATGGTTGGCCGTGTCATTTACGAGGATCCGAAGCAGCACAGTATGGTTGCACCGGATGCCCCTGTAGTTCTTAAGGTAGAGAATCTTAATGCAGGCAAGATGGTTCAGAATGTCAGCTTTGAGCTTCGCAAGGGCGAGATTCTTGGCTTCTCCGGACTGATGGGTGCCGGACGTACAGAGACAGCCAGAGCGCTGTTTGGTGCGGATCCAAAGCAGAGCGGAAAGATTTCTGTTATGGGAAAAGACGGCCAGCTTCACGAGGTGACCATCAACAGCCCGCAGGATGCGGTTAAATATGGCATCGGTTACCTGTCAGAGGACAGAAGAAGATACGGATGTGTTGTACAGAAGTCCTGTATTGAAAACACGACTCTGGCAACGATGGAACAGTATACCAGCGGCCTGCTGATCAACTCAGCCAAAGAAAAAGAGGTAACTGAGAGATATATCAAGGAACTTGCAACCAAGACGCCTACCGCAGATCAGCTTGTTGTAAATCTTTCCGGCGGTAACCAGCAGAAAGTCGTTATTGCCAAGTGGCTTACAAGAGACAGTGACATCCTGATCTTTGATGAGCCTACCAGAGGTATCGACGTTGGCGCCAAGAACGAAATTTATAAATTAATGAACAAACTGGCATCTGAGGGTAAATCAATCATCATGATTTCTTCTGAGATGACAGAAGTTCTCCGTATGAGTGACCGTATCATCATTATGTGCGAGGGGAAAGTTACAGGAAATATTGATATTTCTGAAGCAACCCAGGAAAACATTATGAATAAGGCTACACGGAATATCGATTAAGGAGGACAGTCATGACTAAGAAAAATAAAAGTATTTTAAGTGATCAGAGATTTATTGTTTTGTTGGTTGTTATTGCATTGACAGCAGTATTCTCAATGATGAGTAAGGAGTTCAGGCAGTACAATACCATGCTGAGCCTGCTGGATTTTTCCTACTATGACCTTCTGATGGCAATCGGTGTTACTTTCCCGCTTATTACAGGCGGTGTAGACCTGTCAATCGGAACCGGAATGGTTTGTTACGCGCTGATCGGCGGAACCCTGATCAGAAACAACGGGTGTCCTGTTATCATTGCAATGCTGGTATGCGTGCTGCTCGGTGTTGTGATCGGTGCAGTGAACGGTACTCTGATCGGTGTTATGAATCTTCCCCCATTCCTGGCTACCCTTTGTACCTGTATGATCACCCGTGGTATCGGCTCCCTTTACAGTGCGACTCCATGGCCGGGTCTTACGCAGGAGGGCGGATGGTTCCATTCCATCTATAAGCTCACCATTGGTACAGGAAGAAGCGCTGACCGTTATCCGATCGGTTTCCTTTGGATGATCCTTCTGGTTCTTCTGATGGAGTTCGTTCTGAACCACACAAAATTTGGTCGTTACACGATCGCCATTGGTTCCAACAAAGAAGCAGCAGCTCTTTCCGGAATCAACGTGAAGTTTTACCATGTTATGGTATACGTTGTCTGCGGTCTGTTTACAGGTCTTGCAGCAACAGCATATGCAGCAGTTACTCCTACTGTACAGCCGGGTACCGGTGCAGGACTTGAGATGGATGCCATCGGCGGCGTATTCGTAGGCGGTGTTGCAGCATCAGGCGGATATGGATCCGTACTTGGAACATTTGTAGGTATTTATGTAATCATGCTTTTGAAGACCGGTCTTCCTTATATCGGGCTTCAGGCAAACTGGCAGCAGATTATCACAGGTATCGTACTGATCGTAGCGGTACTGATCGATATTCTGAAAGAGAAAAAAGGAGCAAAATAAATCTTATCAGGTATGTGAAACGGTAAACGTTTTAGCATAAAACCAAGGTATACCAATTAAAAGGAGGACAAAGAAATGACAATCAAAAAAGTGATCGCACTGGGAATCAGCACAGCAATGGTAGCAGGTATGGCCGTTACACCGGTACTTGCAGCAGAGGATCCGACAGCTCAGTTCGAGGGACTGACAGCTAACGAAGCTTATGAATTCCCAATGATGGTAAAATCCTTCCAGTCTACATACTGGGAAGCAGCTATGAAAGGTATGGATATGGCTGCAGAGGAACTTGGTGTTACCTACAAAGCACAGGGACCGAACAGCGAGTCCGATATCGCTGACCAGGTAAACATGATCAACACAGCAATCGGAACAAGCCCGGCTGGTCTTGGTCTTGCAGCATGCGATACTTCTTCCGTACTGGAAGCTCTTCAGACATGTGCAGACAAGGGAATCCCGGTAGTTACCTTTGATACCGGTGTTGCTGATGCTCCGGAAGGCTCCGTAGTAGCAGAGGTTTGTACAGACAATGCACAGGCTGGTTCTGTAGCTGCTGAAAACATGTATGCAGCAATTAAAGATGTTGTAGCAAACGCAGAAGGACAGGTTATCATCGGTGAAGTTAACCAGGATGCAACAGCTCTGAATATTCAGCAGCGTGGCGGCGGTTTCATTGACAAGATGATCGAGCTTCTTCAGGCAGACGGAAAAACAGTTGCAGTAGCCGGCAACGAATTCTATGTAAACGCAGCAACAACCGCTGATGCAACAGAAGCTGATGCAGACGTTGTTATCCAGGTAGCAGTTCCGGCACAGACAACTGTAGAGCTTTGCTCCACAGAAGCTCAGGCTATTCTTTCCAAAGAAAACTGTATCGCAATCTTCGGTTCCAACCAGACAGCAGCAGAAGGTGTTCTTGCAGCTAATGCAAACCTGAACGTTCTTGGTTCCGATGCAGCAGCAGGCGATGTAATCGGTGTTGGTTTTGACGCTGGTTCTATCATTAAAGCAGCCGTACAGGATGGCACATTCCTTGGTGCAGTTACACAGTCTCCTCTGATGATGGGCTACTACGCAATCTACGCTCTTACCGCAGCAGCTAACGGACAGGAAGTTTCTGACGTTCCTACAGATGGTTACTGGTATGATGCAACCAATATCGACGACGAGACAATCGCTCCGAACCTTTATGACTAATCTATTACAGGTGAGTCTATTATAGGATAAACTAATCAAGAAGGGGTCTTGCACCTAGAAGCGGTGCAAGGCCCCTTCTTGCAGCTAAGCCGGAAAGATTTGAGTGAACTATAAATAACCAGATGAATTGCAAATAAGGACACTTTTTTTGACAAACAAGGTTCTTCACTCTTGCTGAAATATATAGTAATATGTTATTATCAAATATGAAAGAAGACACGTGAAAACAGCAAAATGCACAATTCAGCCGTGCGGCAGATTACAAAGGCGGATGTGTTGTGCCTGCACATAAGCATCTGTATTTGTAATCTTACATATTTAGGAGGGTTTTTAAAAATGACAAAGTATTATGCAGCGGTAGATATGGGGGCATCCAGTGGAAGACTGATCCTCGGACATCTGGAAAACGGAAAGATGGTTCTGGAAGAGATTCACCGTTTTGAAAACGGTATGGTAAAGAAGGACGGAGAACTCTGCTGGGAGTTTGACAGAATTTTTGAAGAAATTAAGACAGCTCTCAAAAAATGTAAAGAAATGGGCAAGATTCCGGTAAGTATGGGCGTAGATACATGGGGCGTGGACTTCGTACTTCTGGACAAGGACGGGAAGGTTCTTGGAAATACCGTTGGCTACCGCGATCACCGTACGGACGGTATGGATGAAGAGGTTTATAAGATCATTTCCCTGGAAGACCTTTATGAAAGAACCGGTATCCAGAAAGCAATCTTCAATACGATCTATCAGTTAATGGCAGTTAAGAAAAAACATCCGGAATATTTAGAGCAGGCAGAGACTCTGCTGCACGTGCCGGATTACTTCCACTATCTCCTGACAGGACAGAAGACCTGCGAGTACACGGAAGCAACGACAGGACAGCTTGTAAATCCATATACCAAGGATTGGGACTATGAACTGATCGATATGCTGGGCTATCCGAGAAAAATCTTCCAGAAGCTGATCATGCCGGGAACCAGCATCGGCCATTTCAGTGAGGCAGTTAAGGAAGAGGTCGGCTTTGACCTGGAAGTGGTAGCGCCTGCTACACATGATACCGGCTCCGCAGTACTTGCCGTACCGGCCAATGATGATGACTTTATCTACATCAGCTCAGGAACATGGTCCTTAATGGGTCTGGAAAGAAAAGAGCCTGACTGCTCCAAAAAGAGCTGCGAAATGAACCTGACAAATGAAGGCGGATACGAAGGCCGTTTCCGTTATCTGAAGAATATCATGGGCCTGTGGATGATCCAGTCCGTCCGCCATGAAGTAAATGACAAATACAGCTTTGCAGAAATCTGCTCCATGGCTGAGGAAGCCAAGAATTTCCCGTCCAGGGTAGATGCCAATGACGAATGCTTCCTGTCACCGGAGAATATGACGGAAGAAGTGAAGGATTACTGCCGCAGAACAGGACAGCAGGTTCCTGAGACCATGGGCGAGATCGCAACCGTGATCTACACCAGCCTTGCAGAATGCTATGCAAGAACGGCTAAGGAGCTGGAAGAGATGACAGGCAGAACCTACAGCCGTATCCACGTAGTAGGCGGCGGCTCCAATGCAGGATATCTGAATGAACTGACAGCCAGGGCAACCGGCAAAGAAGTTCATGCAGGCCCGGGCGAAGCAACTGCGATCGGCAACATTACTGCTCAGATGATCAAAGCCGGTGAGTTTGCAACAGTAGAAGAGGCACGTACGGTAATCCATGAATCTTTTGGTATCAAAATTTATAAGGCTGAATAAGCCGCAGTCTCAATGAATGAACAGTGAAACAGATGAAAAGATCTGTTTACTTATAAAAAAAACAGGAGGTATCAACATGTTAGTTAATACAAAAGCCAATATCGGTTTGTTTGCTGTTGCACTGGGGGCATATCTGCCGCAGTTCCCATCTCTGGTTCCGGAATTTGAAAGCCAGTATGATGCGTTTAAGAAAACCCTTCCGGATACAGTAAATATTATTGACGGCGGCATCATTACCACCAAGGAACAGTCTATGGAGGCAGGAAAATTATTCCGTGCTGCGGATGTGGATCTGGTATTTGTACAGATGCTGACCTACGCAACATCTTATAATATGCTTCCGGCCGTACGGGATCTGGATGTTCCTGTGGTACTTGTCAATGTGCAGAAATTAAAAGCGCTTGACTATGACCATACAGATATCGCTTCCTGGCTTGGCGAGGGTTACGCCTGCGGAGCAGTGGGCGAGGCAGTGGCCGATCTGGAACGTTTCGGCAAACGTCATGCAGTCATCACCGGCGTTGTGGAAGGCGGCGATGAGGGCGTTCAGCATGAGATCGATGAGTGGTGCCGTGCAGCTCAGTGCAGAAGAAGATTCCGTGACACCAATATTGCGCAGATCGGAAGACCATATCCGGGCATGATGGATCTTTATATTGACGAGACAAATCTGTACAGACGGATGAATCTGTATACAAAGCAGTTTGACTGGGAAAAGATGTGGGCGATCGCAGATGACGTGACAGATGAAGAGACGATCCGTGAGAAAGCACAGGATATTCTCGATACATTTGACATTGAAGGCGGCGGAAGCATCGAAGAAGTATGGGAAATGGCACGTTATGTGGTTGCCTTTGAGAAATGGGTCAAAGACGAACAGTTGGGCCTGGTTGCTTCCCACTATGACGGATTTGCACAGGGAAAGGCAGGCGTGCTGGATAGTATGCTGATTCCTGCATTCTCCATGTTGATCAAGCAGGGAACTGCCTGTGCGGTAGAAGGAGATATGAAGGTTGCTATGGCCATGAGTATCTTAAAGACCATTTCCGGAACAGGACAGCTTTCCGAGATGTACTCCATTGATTTTAATGAAGATATCTGTATCATTGGACACAGCGGCTCCGGAGACGCCGATATTTCCGCGAAAAAGCCTACCATGAAGATCGTAAAGGTATTCCATGGCAAAACCGGCGGCGGATACCTGACTCAGTTCTATCCGCATCTTGGACCTGTTACCTATCTGGGAATTACCCAGGATGGAGACGGACGGTTTAAGTTTGTCGTTGCAGAAGGAATCAATGAAGAAGGAAAGATTCTTTCCTTTGGAGATACCAATATGAGAACCAGATTCACCTGCGGTGCGAGAGAGTTTGTCAACAGATGGAGTGAAGCAGGCCCGACGCATCATATGGCTGCAGCATCCGGAAGACATATTGATACCATCCTGAAGGTAGCAAAGATTTTTGACGTGCCGGTTGATATTATTACCAGGTAAACAGATTATTTTTATTAGCCTTCTAACCTATCTTTTATACACATATTCACAGAAACGGGAGCCTGTCCGCAGGCTCCCGTTTTGTACAGCCGGAGGTGTTCCTGCCCGGAGAGAAAACATATACTAAGGTAAACAGAAAATGGAGCAATTTATGTATTTTTTGATAGGTCTGTTGCTGATTTTATGTGTTTTCTTTTCTATATTCTGTTATTTCCGGCGAAAAAAGATGATCGCCAAAGTATGCAGAATGGATCAATGTGAAAAAATCTGCCGCCTGAATAAACTTCTGAATCCTTTTGGATTCCGTTATGTGAAGGGAGAGGATATCATCACCACCACAGTGGATGCCTGGCAGAGAGAATTTGGGTACTGTGCATTTTTTGATGAAACAGCAGTACATTTTCAGATGGTATTTGACTGTGAGCCGATCTATTTTGATTATGACGGAAGAACCTGGCTGATTGAATTCTGGAAGGGACAGTACGGACTTAATACAGGAGGGGAAGTGGGCATTTACCGGTCGGATACCCTGCTGAATCCGGGAGAAAGAAGAACGGCGATATTTCAGAGCGTTCCGGATTCGGAATTGTTTCCCATCTCTGCAGAACTGTATAAAAACGGGAAAAAGCAGTTTGGCCTGATGCGCAAACACTGGTGGCTGACGGGATTCTGCGTGGGACAATACAGTGAGCCGGAGGAATTGATCCTTCAGGTTTCCCTTACTTTCCCGAAGGAAGAAATGCTTCAGTGTTTTGTGGAAAGCCTCCGGAACCTGGGATATTGGGATTGTGATATTTGTATAGGCTGCAGGACTGTCTTTTTTCAGGTAAAGACACCGCACTCCAGGCAGCCGCGTCGCTTCGCACCCGGCAAAGGAAGATGGCAGCAGTGCCTGAATCTGATGTTCTGTCGGATTTATCAGTTTGTCACATCCCCGTTTTCCTGTACATTAGATAAGCTCCTGTTTCTTTATTTCCTGCTGCCGGATGTATGCAGGCATATGCTGCGCTTCCGCAGAATGGAACTGCCGAAGCAGAAACGGAGGAGACGGATATGAGCAGCAGCACAAGAATTTCAGGCGCATTTGAGGAAGCGCTCCGCCTGCCTTTAAAAAAGGAATCCAGGTATATCCTGTTCAGTGACTGCCACAGAGGCTGCGGAACCGCAAACGATAATTTCCTGAAAAATGAATACTTATATCTGGCAGCACTGGGATATTATTTTGACCATGGATTTACTTATCTGGAGCTTGGAGACGGGGATGAGCTGTGGGAAAACCGATCTATGAAATGTATCCGGGAAATGCATCCGGAGTGCTTTGAAATGTTGGAAAAGTTTCACCATGAAGGTCGGATGTATGCAGTGTACGGAAATCATGACATGATAAAAAAATACCGGGGATTTCAAAAAAAGAATCTTTCAGAAATGCCTGTTTCCTGTTCAGGGATCATTCTGGAAGATGAAAAACAGAAAAAAGATTTATATCTGACGCATGGACATCAGGCAGATGTCCTGAACAGTACGCTCTGGCGTCTTTCCCGTTTTCTGGTTCGTTATATCTGGAGGATATTGGAAGACCTTGGAGTTCCGGATCCCACAAGTGCTGCCAAAAACAATACAAAAAAGAAGAAATCCGAAAAGATCCTGACCCGGTGGGCGCAGGAAAACGGCCGTATTCTGATTTGCGGCCACACCCACCACCCAATGATCGGAACAAAAAACTCCCCGTACTGTAATACAGGGAGCTGTATTCACCCCTCCGGAATCACAGGGATAGAAATTCAAAACAGATGCATGACCCTGGTAAAATGGAGCATGTCAGCCAGAGAGGATCTGACCCTCTGCGTATCCAGGGAAGTTCTCGGAGAACCGGTCTGCATTGATGAATACTGAGGTCAGGGCCTTTTCATTGTTTCATGCTCCTTTTTCAGTTCCGTATAAAGCTCCAGAGAATTCCAGTGCTGTGTTACAGGAGTGAGAACTGCCTTCAAGTCCACCGGAGAAAGCTGGTTTTCCCGGAAGAACCGGAGAAAGGCATCTAACTGTGTGTTGGAAAAATCCTTCAAAACCAGCATTTCTTCATGGAAATTCCCGCCAAGGTTAAACCGGGGATCCGGTTCAAATCCCGGAAGCCGGAATAAATAACCAAGGGGATGCAGAAACTCTGCAGCCTGTACCTCATGTATGAGGATTCCATCCCGGTTCAGATAACGCCGGATTGCCCGTGTTCTGTCATCCGGGGAAAAATTATAAAGTAACACCTGAGGTTGTATAAACATATGGTTCCTCCTAAAAAACTAAGTTTCTTTTTCTTTATGGGCAGGAAGGCGGATCGTTACTTCCGTACCGCAGCCAGGTTTACTGGAATAAGAAAGCCCGTATTTGCTGCCGTAGAGAATCTGAAGCCTTCGGTGTGTATTGTATACGGCGATATTAGTGCCGCCGGAAGAACTTTTTCCGGTACCGGACAGGATAGTGGCCAGCTTCTCGGGAGAAATGCCTACACCGTCATCCGAGATCAGAAGCACGATATCCTCATCCTCCATCCAGCCTGTGAGGACAATGGTTCCTGTTTTGCTGTCTTTTTCCAGAATCCCGTGAAGAATGGCATTTTCAATGACCGGCTGAAGAGTCAGCTTGGGAATCTGGTATTCCATCAGCTCATCGGGAATATCAGAAACAAAGGCGATATTGTCGTGATAACGCATATTCTGCAGGCGGATATAAATGGAAACATGTTCTTCCTCTTTGGCAATGGTGCTGATGCTCTGCCTCCGGCTTAAGGTCAGCTTGTAAAATCTGGAGAGATTCTGTACGGCATTGCTGACCTCGGAGGTCCGTCCCTGCTGTGCCAGCCAGTTGATCATATCCATGGTATTGTAGAGAAAATGGGGATTGATCTGCGCCTGCAGGGAATTAAATTCTGCAATACGCAGATCCTCCGCAGCCTGACGCTGTTCTTCCATCAGGTCGCCCATTTTTCTGGTCATATAATTATAGGTATCAATAAGATTGCCTACCTCATCATGAAATCTGGGGCTGTCCATAGGGACTGGAGGCCCCTTGCGTACCTGCTGCATCTGACTGATCACAGAGGAAATCCGGTTTGTAATGGAACGTGCCAGTACGGACGCCAGACAAAGTGCCAGAATGAGAAAACCGATATACAGTAAAATGTACTGCATCATGATCTTATGGCTCTGCTGCAGAAGGGGCGCCGAGGGAAGGACCGTCACCATATACCAGCCGGGCTGGGAAATATTATAAAACCCGGCATAAATCTTTTCATCCAGAATGGTACGCTCAATAAAGTTGTTGGAGGACATAAAAGAGTCCTGAATGGTTTGATAGTCCAGCCAGTAAATTCCGGAAAGAGATTCATCGGAGGAAGCTACCAGTGCATTACGTTCGTTCATAATGTAGGAGACGCTTCCTTCCAGCGCCAGATTATCCGACAGGATATCCCTAAGCGGTGCCGGGGAATAATAAATGGCAGTATAGCTGGGATAGGAGGTGCCGTGATAATACATGGAGCCGGCCCTGATATAGGCAAGATCGCCGTGAGCCTGCCGTTCCTGGGTGCCCAGATAAAAGGATGGACAGAACAGGCCGGAAGGAACGGAGCTGCTCTGGAAAATGCCGTGCCAGTATGTTCCTTTGGCATTGAGCATAGGCTTAAAAATTTCGCCGGTACTGGAGCTTGAGAAGAGACTGGAGGAATTCTGGGGAATATCTATATAAATCTGGATATCCGTAATCAGCTCTCCGTCTATGATCTCATCTACCTGTTTCTTAAATTCCTCTGCCTGTGCGGATTGGGTCAATGAAGAAAACGGATCGTTTACAGGCATATGAAACAGCGTCTGGTAAAATGGAAACTCTGACAGTTCCGTGTAAGTGTCCAGTACCTTCTGTACCGTATCCTCGATCAAAGGAGCGGTTTTTGAGGAAAAATCCTGTTCACGCCTGATCGTATAAGAAACTGTCATATCATAGAGTCTGCCGTAAAAAAACAGTCCAAGCATCAGCATGGGGAGCGTAACAGCCAGCATCAGGGCCAGCGTGAATTTGGACTGCAGTTTCATGTCCCCATAGGCTTGGCTGAATTTACGAAAAAACCGCTTCATTGTGTTATCCTCTCCCTGTATTCGGACGGGGAAAGCCCGCTGTATTTTTTGAAGCTTTTGCCAAAATAATTACCGTCACTGTAGCCGACTTTGGAGGAGATATCCGCAATTTTGTAGCGGGAATCCCCCAGAAGCTGCTTGGCCCGTTCCATCCTGTATTCCGTCATATATTGATTCAGCGTCTGCCCGGTTTCATTCTTAAAAAAGGTACAAACATAGGATGTGGATAAGAATACATGGGCACTGATATCCTTTACGGAAAGCGTCTCTTTCATATAATTCTTGCTGATATAATCTTTAATAAGAAAAATGGTGGGGTTTTCATCCGTGGAAGCAGCAGCATCCCGGAAAAACTGCGCAGTTTTGGACTCCAGGACCTGGTGGAGATCCCGGAAAGTAAAGCAGTGCTCCATTTCTTCTGCGATACTTGCTTCGTCAGGAGAAGAAGAGCTGGTGACCTTTTGCTGTCTGCGGGAATCATCCAGGATGAGGAGAAGTTTATAGTAAAAATCCTTCACCTGGTTCTGCAGAAGTGCCGTATTTTTGTCAAAGTATTCTGTAAGCAGCCGGAAAAGATCCAGGCAGGCGCTTTCATTTCTGGAAGAAAGCGCTTCACTGAAAATGCTGACCGCAGATGCAGGAAGTGAGGACTGATGATTGGAAGAAGAGTCCTGCAGAATGCTCTCCGTCAAAAATGTGTTTTCCGGAAAAAAGAAGCTGCTCTGCAGAAGGATTACAGCCGAAGCATAAGACTGATACGCCCTGGATATTCCGGAAAAGCTTTCTCCTGCAGCAATAAAATATCTGCCGAATTCCCCGTAGCGGCGGCCCAGAAACTGGCCGATGGCCTGGAGCACAGGCTGGGAGGGCCTGGAAGTACCGAATACAAAATAGACCAGATACTGAATCCTTTTTTCCACATGGATACAGCTCAGGTGATAGAACTTCAAAAATTCTTCCATGTCCTGATAAATATCCCCAATGGACGGCTCTGCCATCTCGAAAGCGGCATCCAGCTTCACGATAAATGCAGTAAAATAAGTACCCGGCATTGATCGGAGTGAGAGCTCTCCTGCAAGCTGCCCGATAATTTCGCTGTTGGTACCGTAGGGAACCGTAAGCTGCAGGGCAAGGCGGGAAGCTGTTTCCATGGAGTGCAGGGTTTCTCCCCGGTGGGAATGCAGCTTTTGGATGTATAATTGTTTGGCTTCCAGAACAGCATCCCGGATTTCCCCGGGGTCAAGAGGTTTTTCGATATAATTGACTGCTTTCAGCTTAATTGCTGCCTTCAGATATTCTTTATCCGAATAACCGCTCATAAAAATGGCGACCGTATCCGGAAGGATACTCTCCAGACGTTCCAGCATAGAAATACCGTCCATGCGCGGCATCCGCACATCACAGAGAATGATCTCCGGCTTGTACATCCGGGCAGCTTCCAGACCGTGAATTCCGTCGTCCGCCTGAAGTACCTCTTCAATTCCAAGGGCCTTCCAGTCTATAGAAGATATGACACCGGTGCGGGTCAGCTCTTCGTCATCTACAATCAGTAATTTCATTGTTTTCTCCAATATAAAAATAAGAAATTTTTATTAAGTGTTCACATTATACCACAAATATAACATAAATACGAGGAAAATCATCGGTTGTTTTATGCAGATAACTGGAAAAGATTTTACCCAGATTCAAAAAATATTCCCATTTCCTAAAAAAATTATAAATGATAAAATATACTTGACTTAAACGAGAAAGAAATCAAGGGAGGAGAAAGAGCCGTGTCTGAATATGTTCTTGAGTTAAAAGGCATTACCAAGATTTTCCCGGGCGTAAAGGCGCTGAATAATGTACAGTTCCAGTTAAAACCCGGTGAAGTTCATGCACTTATGGGTGAAAACGGTGCCGGTAAATCTACCTTTATTAAGGTAATCACCGGTGTACATAAGGCAGAAGAAGGCGAGATGTTCCTGGACGGACAGAAGGTTGATTTTAAGGGGCCGAAGGATGCACAGGCAGCAGGTATTGCAGCCGTTTACCAGCATCCCACATCCTATCCGCATCTGACAGTTGCAGAAAATATTTTCATGGGACATGAGATCATCAAGAACCACATGATCCAGTGGAAAGCCATGAACAGTGAGGCAAACAAGCTTCTGAAAGAATTAAATGCGGACTTTGATGCGACTGCTGAGATGGGTACCTTAAGTGTTGCACAGCAGCAGATGGTAGAAATTGCAAAAGCACTTTCCACCAATGCAAAGATTATCATCCTGGATGAGCCGACCGCATGTCTTACAAGGAGCGAGTCCGAGGAACTGTACCGTATCGTAGATAAGCTGAAAGCCGAGGGTGTATCTATCATCTTCATTTCCCACCGCTTTGAGGATATGTACCGTCTGGCAAGCCGTGTTACCGTATTCCGTGATTCCCAGTACATCGGAACTTATGATGTTGACGGGATTACGAATGCCGACCTGATCAAGGCGATGGTTGGCCGTGAGATCAAGGATCTGTTCCCGAAACCGGAAGTAAAGATCGGCAAGGAAATGCTGAGAATCGAGGGACTTTCCCGTGTTGGCTATTATAAAAATGTTTCCTTTAATGTACATGCAGGCGAAATCGTCGGACTTACCGGCCTGGTAGGTGCAGGACGTACAGAAGTCGTGGAAAGTGTCTGCGGAATCACCAGACCGGACGAAGGCAAAGTCTATCTGGAGGGTAAGGAAGTATACATCAAACAGCCTTCAGAGGCAATGGAAAAAGGTATCATCCTTCTTCCTGAAGACCGTCAGAAGGAAGGCCTGATCATGAGCTGGGGACTGGGAAGAAACGTAACCCTTCCTACTATCAGCAAATATGCAAAGAACGGTATCTGCGGAGAAAAAGAAGAGCGTGATCTTTCCAAGAAGCTTTTGGAAGAAGTCGATACCAAGGCTGTGGATATTTTCCAGCCGGCAAGCTCTCTGTCCGGCGGTAACCAGCAGAAGGTGGTTGTTGCCAAGGCTTTGAGCCAGGAAATGAAAGTTGTTATCATGGATGAGCCTACCAAGGGCGTTGACGTAGGTGCCAAGGCAGAAATTTATGCCATCATGGGTGATCTTGCACTGAAAGGATATGCCATCATCCTGATCTCTTCCGAAATGCCGGAGATCCTTGGTATGAGTGACAGAATCATTGTTATGTGCAACGGCCGCAAGACCGGAGAACTGTCCAGGGAAGAAGCAACTCAGGAGCGTATCCTTGAGCTTGCTATGGAAAAGGGACAGACAACAGGAAAGGAGGCCGCTAAATAATGAAAGAGAAATCTGTATTGAAAAAAATCACAGGCTCCCGTGAGGCCCTGCTTGCAGTCATTTTGATCCTGCTTTTTGCAATCGTTACCGTGATCAGCCCGTCTTTCCTGACTCCGAAGTCCATCATGGATATGCTGAAAAACAATGCGGTTACTATGGTAATGTCACTTGGTATGCTTTGTGTCATGCTGGTAGGCGGTATTGATATTTCCATTATGTCCACACTGGCATTGTCCGGTATGGCAATCGGTATGCTGCTGAAATACAACCATATTTCCAACACATTTGTAGCATTCGTGATCGCGCTTGCGATTGGTGCTGCATGCGGATTAGTAGTAGGTCTTGTTATTTCAAGGGCAGATGTTCCGCCGATCATCGCAACTATGGGCTTTATGTATGTATACCGTGCAATGGGTTATCTGATTTCCAACGGCGGTGAGTGGGCAAGTGCAGCAGCACTGGGAAGCTTTAAAGACTTTGCGACCACCAAAATACTGGGAATGAGCTGTGTGATCTGGGTGATCATCATCTGCTATGTCCTTTTCTTCTTCTTTATGAAGTGGACCAGAACAGGACGTAAGATTTATGCAGTAGGAAGTAATGCAAACGCAGCAGAAGTTTCCGGTATCAATGTAAAGAATATTAAACTTATGGTTTATGTGATCATGGGTATCCTTTCCGGTTTGGGCGGCGCCCTTCAGGTGTCTGTTTATGCTTCTGCCATGCCGGATATGCAGCAGGGCGGAGAGATGGACGTTATTGCAGCCTGCGTTATCGGCGGTGTAAGCATGAGCGGCGGCCGCGGTACCGTTCTTGGAGCACTGCTTGGTTCCCTGATCCTGGCTACGATCGCGAAAGCCCTTCCTCTGGTAGGTTTTGACGCATTATGGCAGAACACCATCAAAGGTGTCTTGATTCTTGTTGTTGTTGTTGCAAACGTTGTTTTACAGCGTGTTGCTGACAGAAGTGCATTAAAAGGAAGGGAGATGTAATCATGGCCGGAAAATCTGGAAGAAGTATCAACAATGTGCCGGAAAGTCCGATCAAACGGACGATTTTCAGTTGGGAAGGCATTTTGGTTATCGTATTCATTTTAGTCAATCTTTTTTGTGCATGGTTTTCAGAATTTTATAATTTAAAGAATCTGCTCCGTCAGATGCCGGTTTATCTGGCAGAAGTATTCCTGATGCTTCCAATGGCGTATATTCTGGTATTGGGAGAGATTGATATTTCCGTAGGTTCCATTGTCTGCCTTTCTGCGACAATGAGCTGTATTGTCTGCAATACAGGAGCTCCTTTTATCGTAGTAGTGCTTACTGCACTGGTTGTCGGAACTCTCTGCGGTGCGGTAAATGCATTTATCCTGACAAGATTTGAAGAGCTGCCGCCAATGATCGTTACACTGGCTACACAGATCATTTTCCGCGGTATTGCTGAAATCGTACTTGGAAGCGGCGGAAGTATTTCTGCTACCAACACAGATGGATTCCGTATGATCGGCGGCAAAGTGGGAAGCGTACCATATATTCTGTTCCTTGTATTGATCCTGGCAGTTATCTTTGCAGTGATCTTAGGAAAGAGCACATTTGGCCGCAGAGTGTATGCAATCGGAACAAACCGTCTGACAGCATATTATTCCGGTATCCATGTTCAGAAGATTCGCTTTATTATTTACACAGTTATGGGAACTGTTTCTGGACTTTGTGCACTGTTTCTGGTATCATCTTCTTATGGAGCAAATACTACAACAGGTAACGGTTTTGAGATGGACGCTATCGCGATGGCAGTATTCGGAGGTATTTCCTCTACAGGCGGTAAAGGTAACCTGGCAGGCGGTGTAATTTCCGCATTTATCATTGTGTGTCTGCGTGTAGGCCTTGGCCAGAGAAACGTACATGCACAGGTGATCCTTTTGATCGTAGGTTTGCTGCTGATCGGTGCAGTTGCCCTTCCGAATATCATCGGACAGGTGAAGAGAGCGATAAAAAAATAATATTTTATTCATAACGGAATATTGTAAACTATGTTGTTAGCTGCCTTCTTTGAAGGGAAGGCAGTTGCAAAATAAAAACTATATCCTAAGGGAGGAAAAAACATGAACAAAAAATTAGTAAGCGCAGTTCTTTGCGGAACAATGATCGTTGGAGCAGCTTGCCCGGTATTTGCTGGTGTGGCAGACGGAAAGAAAATCGCACTGGTTGGAAAATCTGCAGGTAACGCATTCTTCGAAATCGCAGCAGCTTCCTACAAAGAAACAGTTGAAGCTGAAGGCGGCACAGTAGACGTTGTTTATCCGGAAGCAGCTACAGCAGATGCTCAGATCAAGGTTCTTGACAACCTGATTTCTCAGGACTATGATGCAATCTGTATTTCTGCAAATGACGTAAACGCTCTTCAGGCAAAACTGGAAGAAGCTATGGACGCCGGAATTAAAGTATCTTCCTTTGACTCTGCTCCGAACGCTGACAGCCGTCAGGTATTCGTAAACCAGGCTGGTACACAGGCTGTTGGACAGGCTCTGATGGATGCAGTTCTGGATATCTCCGGCGGAGAAGGCCAGTGGGCAATCCTTTCCGCAACCTCTCAGGCTGCTAACCAGAACGCTTGGATCGACGCTATGAAATCCATCATGGAAAGCGATGAGAAATACAGCAAACTGGAACTGGTAGAAGTTGCTTATGGTGATGACGAGCCGCAGAAATCCACAGACCAGACAGCAGCTCTTCTTCAGAACTATCCGGATCTGAAAGTAATCTGCGCACCGACAACTGTTGGTATCGCTGCAGCTGCTAAATACCTTCAGGATAACGAATCCGCTTGCAAGCTGACAGGTCTTGGACTTCCGTCCGAAATGATCGAGTACACAGGTGCTGATGATGCACATTCCTGCCCGTACTTCTATCTGTGGGATATGCAGGGCCTTGGAAAACTCAGCGCTTATGCAACAATCGCACTTGCTAACGATGAAATCACAGGTGCTCTGGATGAGACCTTCACAGCCGGAGATCTTGGCGATTACACCATCACAGAAGCTGATGACGGCGGTACAGAAATCGTTCTTGGCCTGCCTCTGGAATTCAACTCCGAAAATATCGAGGAAATGGCTAAACTGTACTAAGATTTGCTGATGCAATTGTACTTTAAATGATAATCCTTTTATAACAGGGACGGGGCGTATGCCCCGTCCTTATTTTGTCGGTGGCGTAAATCGGATTCAGATGTTATAATTTGAAGAGAAACCAGTACAAAGAAAATAAGGCAGGGTGCTTATGCAGCAGACACTATTGAAGCATTTAAGGAAAATTTCAAAAGAGGAGCAGAGAATTCTGGACGGGGTGGCGGAGGTTGATAAAGATCTTTACACATCGGGGAAGGACTTTACTGTGGACAGCAGGAAGATGCTGGAGGAGGGGAAGCTGATCGCAGTGCGGACCCATACCCGGTTTGTGCATTTTCCGGCACACAGGCATAATTTTATCGAGGTGCTTTATGTTTGCGAGGGGCATTTGACGAATATCATTGACGGCAGGCAGGTGGTTGTGCGCAAGGGAGAGCTTCTGTTTTTAAATCAGTTTACCACCCATGAGATTCTTCCGGCAGGGGAAAGTGATATTGCGATTAATTTTATGGTGCTTCCGGAATTTTTTGATGTGGCATATTCCATGGCGGGAAGTAATAATGTACTTGCGGATTTTCTGGTAAATGTCCTCCGTCAGGATGAGGAACGGGGAGAATATCTCCATTTTAAAGTGGCAGAGGTTCTTCAGATCCAGAATCTTCTGGAGAATATCATCTATTCCCTTGTAACAGGCAAGGGTGACCAAAGCCGTATTAATCAGACCACAATGGGCCTGATCTTCCTGTATCTGCTGGATTCCGTACAGTATGTGGAAATGCGCGTTCCGGATCAGTATGAAAACATGATAACCATGACGACTCTGGATTATATTGAACAGCAGTACAGAACCGCCACGCTTACGGAGCTTTGTGATAAGCTGCATCTGCCTATGCACATGCTGAGCCGGATGATCAAAAAGTCCACGGGGTTTAATTTTAAAGAGCTTCTTCAGCGAAAACGCCTGAATAAGGCCGTTGAGCTGATGTGTGACACGGATCTGCCCATCAGCGATATTATTGCAGCAGTTGGATACGAAAACAACAGTTATTTTCACCGTGTGTTCAAAGAACGTTATAATATGACACCGCGGGCTTTTCGGATCAAACATCATGGAGAATCTCGGGTAAGATTGTGACAGAAGAAAGAAGGAGAAGTTGTGACAATACGAAAACTGGCAAAAATGCTGTTTGCCATTAATGGTATGCAGTTTTTGCTGTGTATAGGAATTTTAGCGGGACTTTGGAAGGATGTATTTCAGCAGGCGGATTTTGTGCTTGACCTGGCAATGGGGCTGATGCTGCTCAGCAGCCTTCTGTCGATCGGAGGCCTGTTTTCCGTTACCAGATATCAGAATCAGAGCTACAGAGAGAGCATGCAGAATCTCGAAAATCTGAACAGCAGGCTTCGGGAACAGCGCCATGATTATCTGAACCAGATTCAGATCGTATACGGGCTTCTGGAGCTGGGGGAATATGAGGATGCCAGGGATTATATGCGTCCGGTGTTTAAGGATATCATGAAAGTAAACCGGGCTTTAAAAACTGCGCAGCCGGCAGTCAACGCCCTTCTGCAGGCAAAGATGGAAACGGCAGAAAAGCAGGGCATTGACTTTTATCTGGAAGTGGGTACCCAATTGTCTGATCTGGCAATGGAACCATGGGAACTCTGCAAGGTTCTGGGGAATCTGATCGATAATGCGGTTACTGCAGTCTCCGGTCTTCCGGGAGAGCGGAGGATTTCTCTGGATATGCGGGAAGCAAAGGAATTTTACCAGATAGCCGTGCGAAACAACGGCCCGGAGATTCCGGAACAGCACAGGAAACAGATCTTTAATCAGGGCTTTACCACAAAGAAGGAAGAGGGGCATGGAATGGGGCTTGCCATTGTCGCTTCTGTACTGAAGGAAGCCAAAGGCGGGATTCGATTTGAGAGCGATCACAATGAAACGGTCTTTATCGTAACAGTACCGAAAGCTGTCCGAAAGCCCCTGTCATTTCCGCGGGCAAAAATGACAAGATAACCCCCAAAATGTATAAATGGCGGATTTCACCTTTTCTTTTTTACAAAACCGACTAAAATGAAGAAAAAAAGGAAATAGAAAGGAGGGACGGCGATGGATACTTTGACAATCCTGGGGATTTTGCTTCTGATCGCCGGATTCATTTTGGCAGGAATTGAAATGGTGCTGCCGGGATTTTCCATTCCCGGGATCAGTGCAATCATCTGTTTGGTAGCAGGCGTATTTCTTCTGGCAGACTCCATTATGGAAGGCGTATTTATCACAGTTGTGATTCTGGCTCTTATGGGAATTCTGATGGCATTGGTGTTATGGCTCTTATCAAAAGGAAGGTTCCGTTCGCCGATCATTCTGGAAGAAGAACAAAAAAAGTCAGAGGGTTATTTAAGCTCCAGTGACCTTAAGTATCTCCTGGGAAAAAAAGGAGTCGCCAAAACAGATTTAAGGCCCACAGGAGTAGGCGAGATTGACGGAATCAACTTTGATGTGATCTCAGAAGGAAACTACATATCCAAAGATACCGGGATCACCATTATCAAAGTGGAAGGCTCAAAATTGATTGTAAAGGAGGAAGCGTGATGAATCAGAATATTTTATGGATCGTTCTTTTAGGAATTATCGGATTACTGGTGGTGTTATTCTTTGTATTTGTGCCTGTAGGGCTTTGGGTTTCCTCTCTGGCGGCAAATGTAAAGATCAGTATTTTTAATATGGTCGGTATGAGGCTTCGAAGAGTAAAGCCGGCCAAGATCGTTATGCCGCTGATCAAGGCCAGAAAGGCCGGGCTGGATTTAGGCGTAAACCAATTGGAGGCACACTTTCTGGCAGGCGGAAATGTGGATAATGTGGTGAATGCATTGATCGCATCTGAACGGGCCGGAATTGAACTGAAATTTGAAAAGGCAGCAGCCATTGACCTGGCAGGACGAAATGTCCTGGAGGCAGTAAAGATGAGCGTAAATCCCAAGGTGATTGAAACAAGCAATGTTTCTGCAGTAGCGAAAGACGGCATTGAACTTCTGGTAAAAGCAAGAGTAACCGTCAGGGCAGATCTGGAACGTCTGGTAGGCGGCGCAGGAGAAGCGACGATCCTTGCAAGAATCGGTGAAGGAATCGTTACCACCGTAGGTTCTGCACTGTCCCATAAAGAAGTTCTGGAAAACCCGGATGATATTTCCAAGCGCGTGCTGACCAAGGGACTGGATTCCGGTACGGCGTTTGAGATCCTTTCCATCGATATTGCAGATATTGACGTAGGCAGGAACATCGGGGCCCAGCTTCAGAGTCTTCAGGCAGAAGCGGATAAGAATATTGCCCAGGCCAAGGCAGAGGAACGCCGTGCTATGGCGGTGGCAAAGGAACAGGAAATGCGTGCCTATGTAGTGGAGGCAGAAGCAGAGGTTCCAAAGGCGATGGCCTATGCACTGCGTGAAGGAAAGATTGGTGTGATGGATTATTATGAATTACAGAATCTGAAAGCTGACACGGAAATGCGGGAAACGATCGGAAACGGAAACCCGGAAAAGAAGATCATGGATTAACGGAAGGGAGGGAGCCTGATGGGCAGAAATCTGTTAAATCTTGGAATGAGCATGGGGAATCTGAGCAGGCTTCATTCCAATCCGTTCGGGAATCCGGCCCTGTATCCATTTTCAAAAAAACCTGTGCTTTCTTTTCCGCGGAAATCACCGGGGATGAAGCCGGATAGAAGGCAGCACATGCATCCGGAAGAGGAAGAAACAGAGAAGGAACAGACGGAAGAGATTACGGAGCAATACGAAGAAGACGGCATAATGCCTGAAGATCAGACGGCTGAAGAAATCGGAAAGTCTTCGGAAGAGACCGGAAGATGCAGAGAAAGGCGGATGCCTGACGGGAAGCCGGCGGCTTCTTCTATCAATCTTCAGGAAGCAGTCGTCTGGGCGGAGATTCTGGGAGATCCGGTCTCACGGAAACGCAGAAAAACAAGAATGAGGCAAGGATATGGCAATCAAGGTTATGCTGGTAGAAGATGAGGCGGGTGTCCGCCTTCTTCTCCGGAAGATTATCGAAAAACATGAAGAATTCCAGGTGGCAGCGGAGTGTGAGGAACTTGCGGATGCAGTGATCCAGTTCCGGAGAGAGGACCCGGAGGTGGTTTTTCTGGATATCGGGATCAAGGGACAGAACGGAGTGGACTGTGCCAGAATCCTGACAGACCTGAATCCGAAGGTCAAGATTATTTTTGCCACTGCCCATGCGGAATATATGCCGGAAGCTTTTGAACTGTATGCATTTGACTATCTGGTAAAGCCATTTTCCATAGAACGTGTCAATAAGACGCTGGACAGGATCGCAGCCCTGGAATCTGCTTCCGGGTATGAAGCTGAGGAAAAGGTGGTAAAATCCGGATACCGGCGCGATAAGCTTCTTGTTAAAGGAAAGGAGAGCATGAGCTTTGTGGACATACCGGAAATCGTGCTCATCCAGAGAGAACATAATGCAACGGTCATTTATACGGAGAAGGACAGCTATGCAACCTCTGCCAGCCTGGCAGACCTGGAAAAAAAGCTGGATCCTGAGCAGTTTCTGCGCAGCCATAAGTCTTATATCATTAACCTGTCCAGAATCCGTAAAATCGAACCTTACGGCCGATGGACCTATGTTGTCCGCTTTACGGGCCGCAAAGAAGATGCCCTTCTCACCGCAGAAAAATATGAAGAGATTAAAAAACGGTTTCTCTAAAGAAGCCGTTTTTTTTCGTAAAATAAGATAGAAACATCCCAAAATAACAGATGCATGTACACAGGCTGCTGAGATAAAATAGGAATATCAATACAGCAGGAAATTCGGCGGGATTTCCGATTGTATGAAAACAGCGGATTCTGATCAGGGATTGCGGAGAATCACCTGACCGGAAAAAATGGAATATTGGTTTAGCCAAGGAGGAAAATGCCATGATAATCATTGGGGAAAAACTGAACGGGTCTATCCCTTCAGTTGCAAGAGCAATTGCTGATAAGGATGCGGAACTTATCAAAGAAAGAGCCAGAAAACAGGCGGAAGCGGGAGCCACATTTCTGGACGTATGTGCCTCTGTAGAAGAGGAAGTGGAGGTAGAAACTCTGAAATGGATGATCGGTCTGGTACAGGAAGTGACCGATACCCCCATCTGTGTGGACAGTCCAAGTGCCCGTTCCTGCGTTGCAGCCATTCCGTTCTGTAAACGGCCGGGTCTTGTAAACTCTGTTTCCCTGGAAGGGGACAAGATTGATACGATTTTCCCTGTTATTGCAGATACGGACTGGGAATGCGTGGCACTTTTGTGTGATAACGACGGAATCCCGGATTCCGTAGAGCGCCGTATGAAAGTATTCCATGGAATCATGGAAAAAGCAAAAGAATACAAGATTGCACCAGGCAGATTACATATCGATCCGCTGGTAGTTACCCTGTCCACAGACCAGACAGCACTGACCGTATTTGCTGAGTGCTGCCGCAGGATCAAGGCCGAGTATCCGGACATCCATATTACCAGCGGTCTTTCCAATATTTCCTTTGGCCTTCCTGCCAGAAAGAACATCAATCAGGCCTTCATGGTACTTGCCATGAATGCAGGTATGGACAGTGCCATTGTAGACCCTACCAATAAAAACATGATCGGTATGATTCATGCGACCAATGCTCTTCTGGAAAGAGATGAGTTCTGTCTGAACTACATCAATGCATTTCAGGAGAAACCGGCTGAAGAAGCTCCCGCCGAAGCAGCTCCGGCTACTCCGATGGATGAAAAGATGCAGGCCGTTTTCAAGGCTACCCAGGACGGCAAAAACAAAGAGATCGGCAAATATGTGCAGGAAGCCATTGATGCAGGCTGTGATCCCACAGCGATTCTCAATGACGGCATGATCGGAGCTATGGCTGTGGTAGGCGAGAATTTCAAAAAAGAGATTATCTTCGTGCCGCAGATGCTGGCAGCAGCCCGTGCCATGAAAGCCGGAGTGGAAGTGCTGAAGCCGTATCTTGCAACTGGTGAAGCAGGAAGTGCGGGAACCATCATTCTCGGTACCGTTGCAGGCGACCTTCATGATATCGGCAAAAACCTGGTGGGCATGATGTTTGAAAGCGCCGGCTTTGAGGTGATCGACCTTGGTGTCGATGTACCGATCGAAACCTTTGTAAAAACCATTGAAGAGCATAAAGAGGCAACCATTGTCGGACTTTCCGCTCTTTTAACCACTACTATGCCGTCTCTTCGCGATACGGTTGCCGCACTCTTGAAACAGCCGTTCCGAAACAGAATCAAGATCATGGTAGGCGGCGCTCCGATCTCTCAGGAATTTGCGGATGAAATTGGTGCGGATTCCTATACGGAGGATGCGGCTTCCGCGGCAGAGCAGGCAAGAAAATATGCGGAATCCGGCTTCTGTGCAAGAGCTGCAGCAGGAGAATTTGACGCACCTGTACAGGAAGAAGCAAAAGCAGAGGAAAAAGCTGTAGAACAAACAAAGGCAGAAGCTGCGGAGGAAAAGAAATCCTTCAAGGTTGACGGCCCTGTAAAATCCGTCCGTCTGCCGGGACCCGGAGAAGGATATAAGGCTGACTGGGAAGGTACCAAGGAGAAATTTACAAACTACTGGAAGCATAAAAATACAGGACGTCCGCTGATGTGCGTCATTGCGAGAAAACCGGAGGTAGAGCAGTATTCCGATGGAACTCCGGTGGAAGGCGGCTATCTGGATCAGATCTGCCAGGGCAAATATTACAATATGCCGGAAGAACTGAAATGGAAGGATATGGAAGACAAATACCAGAATGCCCAGAGAATCGTGGATCGCTACCGTTATTTCTGCGATACGCATTACTTCCTGGGAGAGAGCTTCCCGAACCTGAACATTGATTTTGGTCCCGGTTCCCTGGCTTCCTATCTTGGATCGGAAATCGGCTTTAAGGAAGATACCGTATGGTTTAATAAATGCCTGGATAGCTGGGACGGTGTTCCGAAGCTGACTTTTGACCCGGAAAATAAATGGTTTAAAAAGCATATCCGGCTTGCCAAAGACTGCCGTGAACTGGCCGGAAATGATTTCTATGTAGATATGCCTGACCTGATGGAAAACATCGATGTACTTGCTTCTTTAAGAGGGGCACAGGATATCCTGTTTGATCTTCTGGACGAGGGCGAAATGATCGGGGAACGTATCCGGGAAGTTACTGACATTTACTATGAATACTATGACCGTTTCTACGATATCATCAAGGATGAGGAAGGTGGCAATGCTTATACCGTATTCCAGATCTGGGGACCGGGCAAGACCGTGAAGCTGCAGTGCGATTTCTCAGCCATGATGTCACCGGAGGATTTCCGTGCGTACATCCAGCCGTCACTGCGGACTCAGGCGGAAAAAGCAGACCATGTGCTGTATCATCTGGACGGACCGGCTGCCATCAAGCATATGGACGCGTTAATGGAAATTGACGGAATTGATGCGCTGCAGTGGACCAGCGGTGACGCAGGCCCGGACGGAACCCTCCCGGACTGGGATGTGATCTATGACAAGGCTATCGCCGCAGGCAAGTCCATCTGGGTAAAAGTTTACTCAGGAGAATTCGAGGACTGGATTAAGAATGTAGATCGTATTGTTCAGAAATACGGTTCCCACAGCTTATTCCTTCTGTTCCCGGAAATGTCCATGGAGCAGGCGGAATATCTGCTGGATTATGCGGATAAGAACTGGAGCGATGTCAAGGGATCTTTCTGTGAAAAATTAGGAAGATAGAACAGGTGCAACAAAATGCCCTTTCTCAATGCAGCCAGGCATTGGAAAGGGCGTTTTTGCAGACTTTATTTTTTTCTTTAGAAGTCAGAGTACGGGAACTCCAGAAAGAAATACGCCAGAAATCATAGAATTATGCAGGCGAGAAGTCTATATTCGTATCTTTTGTAGAAATTCTCTAGTATTTATAATATCATCTGAAATTATTGTATCATATTACCTAAAAATATAATATATTCTATATTGCACAAAGTTTCAACAGAATATTTTGTATATTTTAATAAAAAATAGAGTAATATAATCGAACTTATCTGAAAATATGACAAAAACACTGAAAATCCGAAAAAAAATCAGTGCCGGAAAATGCCGTATTTCTCGGGAAACAACGTCTTCAAATATCGTGAAATTCACCGATCTTATCTTTGATTATCTGCAGTTCATTGTCCATACTGATAACGGCAGCAGCACATTCCAGAAGCTCCTTGCTCACCTCCTCATATCCGTCCATCTCCTCAATTCCTTTTTTGTACCGGAGCTGGTGTTCCAGAGTTGCCCAGAAGTCCATCCCATTGGTGCGGATCTGGATCTCCACCTTCATAGGTGTTTTGCCTTTGGAGAAAAACACGGGGATTTCTACGATCATGTGATAACTGCGGTAGCCGTTAGGCTTGGGGTTTTTAATATAGTCTTTGATCTTCAGGACTGTGATATCATCCTGGCCTGACAACAGATCTGCGATCGTATAGATATCATCTACAAACGCACACACCACACGTATGCCGGCTACGTCGTTGAGCTGTGTGCTGATGTTTTCGGGAGTAAATGCATGGCCGGTTTTCTGGAGCTTCCGGTAAATGCTCTCCGGCTTTTTAATTCTGGTTTTGATGAAGGAAATAGGGTTACGCTTGTTTTCTACGGAAAACTCATCATTCAGGACCTCCAGCTTGGTGCGGACCTCACGGATGGCACACCGGTACATCATCATCAGATTATTAAACTTTGCAGTATTTTCTATAAATTTCTGAGGGTCAGAGGTGTCCAGCCACTGTGTTGTATCTTTAGTTTCCATAAATGTTCGTTCAATCCTCCTGCATATGGTCTATGATATTCATTCAGTTCATTTCGCACTTCATAAAACTGCGGGAACCTCTGTAATTTGCTTTACAAATCGCACCGCAGCGAATAGCTTCACTATTTTTTATTATAATGCAAAAGGGAAAATTTATCAAATTTCTATTGTAAATCCTATTTTTGGAGGGTATGATAGTAGGGGAAAGGGGAGTAAGCCGAATGCGTATTGTTACGTTAATGGAAAACACGGCTGTTTCACAGGAGTTTGTATGCAGCCATGGACTGAGCTTTTACATTGAGACAAGAGGTCATAAGATACTGTTTGATATGGGCCAGGACGGAGGGTTTCTGGAGAATGCGAAGAAACTCGGTGTGGATATTGGAAGCGTTGACCTGGCGATTCTTTCCCATGGACATTATGACCATGGAGGCGGGATTGCAGCCTTCCTGAAGGCTAATTCCCAGGCAGAGATACATATCCAGAAAAAGGCGTTGGGAGAGTTTTATGCCCATGACCCGGACGGAGTCAACCGCTATATCGGTCTGCCGCCGCAGTGGAGGGAGAATCCCAGAGTGGTGACGCATACGGGAGATTATCAATTGGATGCGGGAATCCGGATTTTTGCAGGAGTTACGGGAAGAGAATGCTATTCCCCTGCGAATGACAGCCTGTTTGCTTCTATGAACGGGCATCATATTCCTGATCTGTTTATGCATGAACAGAACCTGCTATTGAAGGAAGGGGACAAGATGGTACTGTTTGCCGGCTGTGCCCACAATGGCATCGTTAATATCCTGAAAAAAGCTGAGACATTTGCACCGTCAGGTATTCAGTATGTCATAGGAGGAATGCACCTGATGAAAGCCTATCCCCGGCAGGAGGAGCAGAAAATGTTCTGTACCGGTATGGCAGAGAAACTGAAAAATCATCCCTGCAAATATTATACCTGCCACTGTACGAGCGTGGAAGCATACGAAATGCTCCGCGAAGAAATGGGCAGCCAGATTCACTATCTGTCAGCAGGAAGTATTTTGGAGATATAACTTTGAAAGGCGATTATATGAAAGAGATTGGAATTGTAACAGACAGCCACAGCAGCATTTCTCAGGAAGAGGCGAAGAAAATAGGGATTCGGGTGCTTCCTATGCCGTTTTATATTGATGGGGAATGTTTTTACGAGGGTGTTACGCTGTCAAGAGAAGCGTTTTTTGAGAAGCTTGAAGGAGGTGCGGATGTTTCCACTTCCCAACCCTCCCCGGCTGACGTAATGAATATATGGGATGAGGCACTTGCAGAATATAAGCAGATTCTGTACATGCCTCTGAGCAGCGGGCTGAGTGGTTCCTATATGACGGCGGCAGCGATAGCCGAGGAAGAGAAATACAGAGATAAGGTATTTGTGGTCGATCATGGAAGAACGGCTACGCCGCTGCACCGTTCTATCCTGGATTCTCTTGAATTGATTGAAGAAGGCTACGGTGCTGCACAGATTAAGGAAATCATCGAGGATGCCAGAGACAAAATGTCGATTTATATTGGCGTAGATACGCTGGAATATCTGAAAAAAGGCGGGAGAGTTACTCCTGCGGCAGCCGCCATCGGAAGTGTGCTGCACATTAAGCCGGTTCTTCAGCTGGATGTGGGGAAACTGGATAGCTATAAGAAATGCAGAGGATTTGCAAAAGCAAGAAAGATTATGATCGAGGCTCTGAGGGAGGATCTGGATACCCGTTTTAAGGAATGGTATGACAGAGGAGAAATCTGTCTTATGGCTGCATCTGCGGCTTCAGCGGAAGAAACAGAACAATGGGTACATGAGATTGAAGAGGCATTTCCAGGCCATAAGGTGATGTGTGATTATCTGTCCCTTGGAGTTTGCTGCCATACAGGAGCCGGGGCACTGGGAATCGGATGCTCCTGCAGACCAGGGCGGCCGGACAAGAAGTAGCGTGAAGTGAGAGAGACACCGAAGAAAAGAACAGCCCGGGTTGTTCTTTCTTTCGGTTGGCTATTGGCTGAAGTGAAAATGACAAAAAGAAAACGAACAGAAACAAAATATAAAAAAGAAAAGATAAAAAAAGGATTGCAATTTTTCCTTTAGTCGTGTAATATAGTAAAATATTACAGGAACAATTCAATAGTCATTTTTAGCACCGATTACGAAGATGTATCGCAAGAGGTGTTTTTTTGTATATATTTCTGTTTTACAAACAAAAGGAATTATTTTGGGAAAGAACATTTGGAAAGGGTATTTGGAAAAATAGCCGAACCAAACAGAAGGAGGAATTATTATGACTGAAAATGAAATGATGAACCTGGATGAGATGGGCGAGCTGAAGCATTCCATTCTGCAGCTGCAGGATGAATTGTTGAAGAATCACCGCATTGATCCGAATCTGTATGTGGAATATGATGTAAAAAGAGGTCTTCGTGATTCTGCAGGTAAGGGTGTTCTTACCGGACTGACAGAGGTTTCCGATGTAAATGCCTATGACCTGATCAATGGCCGTAAGATTCCTGCAGAAGGAAGCCTGTATTATCAGGGATATAATATTTATGATCTGGTAAAAGGACTGAACGGCCGCAAATTTGGTTTTGAAGAGACTGTTTATCTGCTTTTGTTCGGCAGATTGCCAAGTGAGGAAGAACTGAGGAAGTTTGTGGATGTGATGTTTGAACTGGAAACCTTAAGCGGACGTTTTGTCCGTGACGTTGTCATGAAGGCTTCCAACGCCAATATCATGAACTCCATGCAGCGCTGTATCCTGACTCTTTATACATATGATTCCAATCCGGAGGATATTTCCGCATGCAATGTGCTGCGTCAGTGTCTGGAATTGATTGCCAAGCTTCCTTTGATCGCAGTGTATTCCTACCATTCCTACCGCCATTTCCGTAAGGACGAAACACTGTTCATCCGTAATCCGGAGAAAGGGCTTTCTCTTGCTGAGAATATTCTGCTGATGCTCCGCCCGGATGGGAAATATACGGAACTGGAAGCAAAAGTCCTGGATATTGCACTGATCCTTCATGCAGAGCACGGCGGCGGTAATAACTCTACCTTTACCACCCATGTTGTCACCTCCTCCGGAACAGATACTTATTCTTCAGTGGCAGCCTCCATCGGTTCCCTGAAGGGACCGCGGCATGGCGGTGCAAATCTGAAGGTACAGGATATGTTCGAAGATATCAAAGCTCATATTGAAGACTGGACCAATGAGGAAGAAGTGGAGGCATATCTTCATAAGATTCTGGATAAACAGGCGTTTGACCGTTCCGGCCTGATCTACGGTATGGGACATGCAGTTTATACCCTGTCTGACCCTCGTGAAGTGATCCTGAAGAAATTTGCGGGACAGCTTGCAGAGGAAAAGGGCCTGAATGATGAATTTGCCCTTTATGAACTGGTTGAGCGGCTGGCGGGCAGACTGATCATGGAACAGCGTAAGCTGTTTAAGAATGTCTGCGCAAATGTGGATTTCTACAGCGGATTTGTATATACCATGCTTGGCATTCCCAAGGAACTGTTCACCCCGATCTTTGCTATTGCGCGTATTCCCGGATGGAGTGCCCATCGTCTGGAAGAACTGCTCAATGCCAGCAAGATCATCCGTCCTGCTTATAAATATGTGGGACATCATACGGATTTCGTACCGATCGGGGAGAGAAAATAAGTAAAATTATCGTAACTGTTCATTAAGCAGTAACTGTGACGAGCCTGAACAGTTACAAATTACAAATGAAAAAAGCCCCTGCGGATGGTCTGACAGGATAAAATTATTTATCCCAAAAGCTGTCCGGCAGGGGCTTTTAGTCATTTTTATAATCCGCTTCTACGGATTGCTTCAATTACTTCCCGGATCTTGTCAGGAGGAAGCACCAGAGCGAACCGGACGTAACCTTCTCCATGAGGCCCGAAGCTGGCTCCCGGAGTGACAATGACACCGGCTTTTTCCATTAATTCCATACAGAAGTTCATGCTGTCTGTACGTCCGCCGGGAAGCCTTGCCCATACAAACATGGTTCCCTTGCCATTGGGCAGATCCCAGCCGATGCTGCGCAGTCCGTCACAGAGAGCATTTCGCCGTTCCTCATAGTCCCGGCACTGTTCCTTCACACTTTCCAGGGGGCCGTTCAGGGCCGCAATGGCTGCCTTCTGTATGGGAAGGAACATTCCGAAGTCAATCTGGCTTCGGAGCTTGCGCAGGGCCGCGATCACATCCGGGCGTCCCACAAGAAAACTGATTCTGGCACCGGTTACATTGAAGGACTTGGAAAGGCTGAAAAATTCTACGCCTACTTCTCTTGCACCGGGAGTGGAAAGGAAGCTTCCGCCGTATGCTCCGTCAAAAATAATGTCACTGTATGCATTATCATGAATGATAAGAATGTCATATTTCTTTGCAAAAGCAATGATTTCCTCATACAATCCGGGGGTGGCGATGCTGCCCACAGGATTCGACGGAAGGGAGACTACCATATATTTTGCTTTGCGTGCGATCTCTTCCGGGATTTCGGCAACGTAGGGAAGAAAATCATGCTCTGCTGTCAGAGGATAATAGTAAGGAATTGCTCCGCCAAGTTTGCTTCCTGCCGCAAAAACGGGATAGCAGGGGTCGGGGAGCAGCACAAGATCTCCCTCGTCGCAGAGTGTCATTCCCAGATGGCCCATTCCTTCCTGGCTGCCGTATACGGACATGACCATATCAGGGGTGATCTCCACCTGAAAACGGCGCTGATAATAGGAGCAGACAGCCTCGAGAAGTTCCGGCAGATCACGCAGGCTGTACCTCCAGTTGGCATCGTCTGCAGCCGCATCCATCAATGCTTTCTTGATATGATCAGGCGTGTGAAAATCAGGAGTTCCCACGCTCATATTATAAATCTTCATTCCCTGCTCTTCCAGTTCCAGACGCCGGTCATTCAGAGCAGCAAAAATTTCATCTCCAAACAAATCCAATCTTTTGGAAAACTGCATCGTATGTATCCCTCTTTCTTTAAAAAATGTCACTGTATTTACAATAATCAGCGTAAAATCATTATTCATTCTAGCATTTTAAGTGATGGAAAACAAGGGATTTTTACTCTGGACATTTTGCACAGAAGGAGCGGCGGCAGATTTTGTTCATTTTTCTGAAATTTTTTAATAATCAAAAAAATACTTACAAAATTTTGGCCAAATTGTTAAAATAATAGTAAATAGGAGCAATATAAAGGCCGGTAGACACAACTGGCATTTATCATGCGCCGGAAAGAGGTTGATATCATATGAAACGTGTAAAAGCAGCATGCATCACACAGACACTACATTTTCTTCTGAAAGAGGATCTGGGGCACGACTATGCGGTAAAAGTTGTGCAGGAGGAAGTCAAAAAATACAAAACCGGTCTTGATAAGAACGGAACAAAATATAAAATCCTTTCTGAAAAAGAGCTGGAGGATGGCTCTGTGATGATCGAGATTAAAAAACAATATAATACATCGCCGGTTGGAAATTACCTGGATTGATGAAAAAAAATATTGACTTTTTAATAAAAAAAATAGTATTATAATAAAGAAGCGAGTAGCGTAACTGCGTAAATCCAGTTGTCGTTACCCGCTTTTTTTGTTGTTATAAAATAAGTAATAAAAAAGTTTTGGAGGAGTTCAAAATGGAAAAAAAGTCAAATACCTTTCTGGAAACAGAACCGCTTGGCACATTGATGAGAAAATATGCAGTGCCGTGTATTATTTCGCTGCTGGTAGCAGCGCTGTACAATATAGTTGACCAGATTTTTATTGCAAATGCGGATTATCTGGGGTCTTATGGAAATGCAGCCAATACGGTTGTGTTTCCGCTGACAGTCGTAGCACTTTCGCTGGCTGTTATGATTGGTGACGGCTGCTGTGCATTTGTCAGTATCAGCCTTGGTGCCAACAAAA
Source organism: Eubacteriales bacterium (assembly GCA_030524545.1). Lineage (GTDB taxonomy): Bacteria > Bacillota > Clostridia > Lachnospirales > Lachnospiraceae > Blautia_A. Next base: position 84,585 of record JAUNGM010000005.1, on the reverse strand, counting down.
AGCAGGATGCACATAAGAGTATCGGAAGTGCAGTTGTACTCTGCGTGATCATCAGTGTGATTCTGACGGCTGTTTATCTGATCTTTCAGGAACAGATCCTGACCATGTTCGGAGGCCGTGTCAATGAAGATACCTTCTATCATGCAAAGGAATACTTTTTCTGGATTACGATAGGTGTACCGTTTTATATGTTCGGCCAGGCCATGAATCCGATCATCCGTTCAGACGGAAGCCCGAAGTTTGCCATGTTTGCCACACTTGGAGGCGCGTTGACAAACATTATCCTGGATCCGATTTTTATTTTCATTTTCAAATGGGGCATGATGGGTGCAGCAGTAGCAACGATCCTTGGCCAGATCCTGACAGCAATTTTATCCATCTGGTATCTGCTCCATATGAAAGCTGTGAAACTGGAAAAGAGCAGCTTTGGTATCCACGGAAAACTGGCGAAGAAATATCTTCCGCTCGGTATCTGCAGCTTCCTGTCACAGATTTCCCTGGTAGCTGCGATGGCGGCCATCCAGAACATGACACTGAAATACGGCGCGCTGGATCCGATCTTCGGACAGACTGAGTATGCACAGATTCCTATGGCTGTACTTGGCATCGTTATGAAATTCTTCCAGATCGTCATCTCCATCGCAGTAGGTATGTCTGCCGGCTGTATCCCGATTGTAGGGTATAACGTTGGTGCAGGACGCAAAGACAGGGCAAGCCAGCTCTTTACCAGGCTGCTGATCGCGGAATTTCTGGTAGGGCTTGCTGCGTTGTTTATTGTAGAACTGTTCCCGCGTCAGCTTATCGGTATTTTCGGTGCATCCAATGAAAGTACTTATTACACAGATTTTGCAATCAAATGCTTCCGTATTTACCTTTGCCTGATGCCTCTGGCAACCGTGAACAAAGCAACTTTTATTTACCTGCAGTCTCTGGGAAAGGCATTCCTCTCCACTATGCTTTCTCTGGTGCGTGAAGTAGTGTTCGGCGTGGGATTTGCTTTGATCCTGCCGGTTTTCTTCGGATTGAACGGCGTGCTGTACTCCATGCCTGTATCAGATATCCTTACATTTGTGATTTCGGCAATCGTGATTGCATACACATATAAAACTTTGAAAAACTAGAGAGGTAATGCCCAAGGGCATCCCAATATTGCCGCAGCAAGTGCGGCAGAAAGTGAGGTAATACCCAAGGGTATCCCAATATTGCCGCAGCAAGTGCGGCAGAAAGAGAGGTAATTATGAGCAACAGAATTATTACGATCAGCCGTGAATTTGGCAGCGGGGGCAGAACAATTGGCAGGATGACAGCAGAGAAGCTTGGAATCCCCTGCTATGATTCCGAGTTGATTGAAAAAATTGCAGAAGAGAGCGGCCTGACAAAAGAATATATTGAAGAGAGAGGGGAACATGCAGTTCACGGAAGCTGGCTGGCAAATGCGTTTTCCTCTGAAAGATCCTTTTACGGAAACTCTACTCAGGATTATCTGTGGTCTGTTCAGAGACAGGTCATTGAGGAACTGGCTGAAAAAGAATCCTGTGTTATTGTGGGACGCTGTGCAGATTATATCCTGAGCGACAATGCGGACTGCCTGAAGGTTTTCATTCATGCAGATATGGAGAAACGAGCAGAACGTATTGTGAAAGTATACGGTGAAACCGGGGAGAGCCCGAAAAAGCGTGTACAGGATAAGGACAAAAGACGTAAATCCTATTACCAGTTCTACACGAATATGGAGTGGGGAAAAGCACAGAATTACCATATAGCCCTGGACAGCGGTGCCCTGGGAATCGAAAAATGCGTAGAGGTAATCAGGGAGCTGTATTAAGAAAATCCCTAAAGGGATACCGGAATGGCATCCGCCATGTATATAGTAAGGGTTTGTCTGGCTGATAGAAAGCGTGTAGCTGCGGAGCATGGCTCAATGTCGGCTATACGCTTTTTTCAGAAAAAAAGAGGGATGATTTAGGGGTTGCAAAACTTCTCATATCTGGTATAATAAAAAAATAAAAATGAACGGGGTGCTCATAGCAATGGGCTGAGAGAAAGCGGAAGCTTTTAACCCATAACCTGATTTGGATAATGCCAACGTAGGGAAATAGACAGCAATTCGTTTTTGCGTAAAATACCTGTTTTGGTGTTTTGCGTATTTTTTTGTGCTGACGAGCGGCAAATTGGGGGCACCACCTTGGGCCGCTATAAAAAAATAATGCAAGAGGAACATTTAGAGGTACTGAAAACACCGCTGCATTAGTGATCACCGGGAGTTTCCCGGTGAAGGCGCCGGAAGATGAGCAGAACAGGCAGATGGTATCCTGCGGGGAGAACCGAACGGGAGGAAAGTCTGTCCGGCTCAGCCGGCGTGACAGGAAATGGAGAAATCCTTCTCTGCAGAGCAGCCGGAGGTTCTTTAGTACCTTGTTTCACTATAAATGTCTGTCTCCTGCATGCGGCCCCGGCATATTGTCCTGCTCTGCGAAACCGGAAGACCTTTGGGGAAGTCAGATAAAATATCAGCTCCCGTGTGGAAGGGAGCAGAAAAGAGGACAGTATGAACAATTCAAACACCAAAAAAATCGCATTAACCGCAATCTTTGCCGCAATCGCAGTAGTCGGCTCAACCTTCTCCATTCCTGTATTCGGTTCCAAATGTGCGCCTGTACAGCATTTGGTGAATGTTCTCTGCGGTATTTTGCTGGGACCGTGGTGGGCACTGGCGGCAGCATTTATTGCGAGCCTCATCCGCAATCTTCTTGGCCTTGGCACGCTTCTGGCATTTCCGGGAAGCATGTGCGGTGCATTTCTTGCCGGATTTTTGTATAAGCATATGAAAATGCTTCCGGCGGCGTATGTGGGTGAAGTATTCGGAACAGCCGTGATCGGCGGAATGCTTTCCTACCCCATTTCCGCATTGATCCTTGGGAACGAAAATGCAGCTCTCTTTACATTTGTAGTTCCGTTCCTGATCAGTACGGCGGGCGGAACTCTCATTGCCATTGTGATTACTGTGGCGCTGAAGAATGTTGGTGTCCTTGAAAACATGAAAGCACAGTTGAACGCATAACTAAACGCACAACGAAACGCAGAATGCTCCGCGGCTGTTCGGGAGTCAGTATTTCCGGGAGGCCGCAGAGCAGATAGAGAATCATTTTTATTTGGGAAGGAATGTCGGATATGGCAGAAATCACCGCAGAAAAAATATGGGATCTATGGACAGCAATACAGGAGAAAAGACCTCTGGTTCACTGCATTACGAATATCGTTACAGTGAATGACTGTGCCAACATTCTTCTTGCAGCAGGGGCTTCGCCCACGATGGCCCATCATCCGCTGGAAGCAGCAGAAGTGACGGAGGGCTGCAGCAGCCTTGTCTGCAACCTGGGTGCAACCGAATCCTTTGAAGCAATGGTGGCAGCAGGAAAAAGGGCTTTTGAGCTGAATCATGCGGTGGTGGTGGATCCTGTGGGTGCAGCAGGCTCCTCTTTCCGAAGAAAGCTCTGTTTTGAACTGCTGCATCAGATAACGCCTTCCTGCATCAGAGGGAACCTGTCCGAGATCAAAGCTCTGGCTACAGACAGCAGCACAGCTTCGGGAGTAGATGCAGCAAAAGAGGATATGCTTTGCGGAGGAGCTTTGGAGGAAACGGCAGAATTGGTACGCAGATTTGCCGAAGAACGACGGACGATTATTGCTGCATCAGGAGAAACAGATTTGGTTTCTGACGGGAAGAATGTATATGCCGTTCATAACGGAAGCAGTATGATGGCAAAGATTACCGGATCCGGGTGCATGGAGTCCGTTCTTTTAGGTGCATTTTTGAGTGTGGAGAATACGCTGGAATCTGCAGCAGCATCCTGCGGGGTTATGGGAATCTGCGGAGAGCTTGCTCGTCACCGCACAAGAGAAGTCCGCGGCGGAACCGGGACTTACCGTATTCAGCTGATCGATGCCGTGTCTCTGCTGCGGAAAGCACAGGTGAAAGAGCTGCAGCGTGTCGAAAAAATTTTCTGATTTATGGAATAGTCTGCATAATTTACGAAAACAGGGGAATACTTACGGTAAACGGTATTGTCATCCCGCACAAAGAAAGAATCAAACATTCGCCAAAATGACAATTTACATTGAGGAATGCAGGGTATATAATGTGCATGAAAAATGAAAACGATATCACAAGATTTTATCAGAGGTATGAAAGGATTCCGGGATGCAGAAATACGGGAAAGGGTGATTATTATGCAGCAGGTATATGTACAATTTGAAGACGTCGAGCAGGTGAGGAAATTTATCAGCATCATTGAGAAGATGGATGGTGATTTTGACCTGGGCTCAGGATCCCGTACGGTAGATGCCAAGTCAGTAATTGGCGTGTTCGGGCTTGATCTGACCAAACCACAGATGTTAACCTATGATTCCGACGACAAATGTATTCTGGAAAAAATTACCCCGTTTCTTGCTGCTGTATAAAACCCGTTTGATGTATTACCGGACAGTGTAAAATAACATAGTTTTATATGAAGAGTGCTTGTAAGGGCTGTGTGCTGATTGGATTCAGTATACGGCTTTTATTTTTGGGCAGATGCCGCATCTGTGCATTATGATGAACTCTGAAAGAAAAGAAAGCAGATTTTTGCATGGACGGCAATGGAACATTTTAGAATCATGTGATAGAATGTAAGGAAAAAACAGCAAAGGGTGAGTTTTGTGACAACAAGTATGACGGAGGGCAGGCCGCTGAAATTGATGCTGCAGTTTGCGCTGCCTCTGTTAATTGGAAATTTACTGCAGCAGACCTACAACATCATTGATGCAGCGATCGTGGGAAGAGTTCTGGGAACAGAGGCGCTGGCAAGCGTGGGGGCATCCAGCAGCGTGCAGTTTCTGGTATTGGGCTTTTGTATTGGTTCCTGCGCAGGATTTGGGGTACCTGTGGCGAAGTATTTCGGCGCAGGGAGGCTTGGGCGGATGAAGGATTATATCTTTAACGGAGCAGTTCTGACAGCCGTGCTGGCCGCGGTGATGACTGTCCTGTGTACGGTGCTTTGTCCGTGGATCTTACATATGCTGTCGGTACCGGAAGATATTTATGAGAATGCTTACCGGTATCTGTTCGTGATCTTCCTGGGGCTTCCGTTTACGCTGCTGTATAATTTTCTGTCCGGCATTCTGCGGTCCATCGGGGACAGCAGGACACCATTTTTCTTTCTGGTTATTTCTACGGTTTTGAATATTTTTCTGGATTTGTTTTGTATTATTGTACTGAAATGGGGCTGTGCAGGTGCTGCGATCGCAACGATCGCGTCTCAGGCAGTGAGCGGGATCTTATGCCTGGCCTTTATTGCCGGACATGTGGAAATTCTGCGTCCGTCCGGGGAAAATTGCCGGCTGCAGGGCACCGTATCAAAAGAACTGCTGGTAATGGGTGTTCCGATGGGACTTCAGTTTTCGATCACGGCGATCGGAAGTATGGTGATGCAGGCTGCAAATAATGGGCTGGGAAGTGTTTATGTGTCCGGGTTCACGGCAGGTATGAGAATCAAGCAGTTTACCATGTGCCCGTTTGATGCGGTTGGAACAGCAGTGTCTGTCTTCTGCGGACAGAATCTTGGCGCAGGCAGAGCGGACCGGATTCGTAAAGGTATCTTTGAAGGGCTGGCCATTGCTGTTGGATATGGGCTTGCGGCAGGACTTGTGCTGATTCTTGGAGGAAGGGCATTGTCCATGATCTTTGTCAGCAGTTCGGCTGCGGACGTGCTGGATGCCTCTGCCAAATACCTGCGCTGTATGGGATTTTTCTACTGGGCGCTTGGTATCCTCAATATCTGCCGTATGAGTACCCAGGGGCTGGGATATTCCGGACGGGCTGTTTTCTCAGGCGTTACAGAAATGTTTGCCAGGATTCTGGTCAGTCTTGTCTTTGTGAAAGCCTTCGGCTATACGGCCATTTGTTTTGCAGATCAGACAGCATGGATCACGGCATGCTGCTACATCACACCCATGTGTTTTGCCTGTGTAAAAGAATCTGCCCGAAAAATAAAAAAGGGGGAACTGCCTGCGGCATAAAAAATATTTTCCGGAATCAGAGATTCCTGCGTTTTTGGCGGTATTCCTTAGGACTGCAGCCAAAATGGCTGCGGAATGTTTCTGTAAAATAACTGGGACTGGCAAATCCGATTTCCAGACAGATTTCCGTGATGGGAAGTTCCGTGGAGCTGAGCAGTTCCATGCCTGTTTTCAGGCGGTAGTCGATCAGATAGGCAACAGATGTCTGGATAGGAACCAGCATGTTTGCTGCCCAATACTGGGAAAAAGGGACTTAACGAAAAAAAAAGGAGTATAAGATTATGAATCAAAAAGAGAGAATGCTGGCAGGACTGCCGTACAAAGCCTGGCTGGACGGCCTGGAAGAAGAGAGAGAGGAATGTAAAAGGAAGATTTATGAGTTTAATATGCTGTCCCCTGACAGGCGTGCGGAGATACCGAAGCTCCTGAAAGCCCTCATTGGAAAAACAGGAGAGAATATCTGGATCGAAGCACCGTTTCACTGTGATTACGGATGGAATATTGAAGTGGGTGAGAATTTTTTTGCCAACTACAACCTTACGATTCTGGATGTGGGCAAAGTGACCATCGGCAAAAACGTCCAGATCGCACCAAATGTTTCGATTTATACGGCAGGTCATCCCCTTCACCCGGACAGCCGGAATTCCGGTTATGAATACGGAATTCCGATCACGATCGGAGACAATGTATGGATCGGCGGAAATACGGTGATCCTTCCCGGGGTTACCATTGGGAATAATGTAGTGATCGGTGCAGGAAGCGTGGTTTCCAGGGATCTTCCGGATAATGTGATCGCAGTGGGAAGTCCCTGCAGAGTGATTCGGGAGATCACAGAGGATGACCGGAAATATTATTACAAAGACCGGGAATTTGATGTGGAGGACTATAAATAATAAAAATGATACATCCCGATTAAGAAGCATATTTGAGGGCTTTTTAACCGGGATGTTTTGTTTGCCGGACTATTACAAAAGCGGTCCTTACAGGCTGAGCTTGCGTTCCAGGATCCAGCCGGATATCAGATAAAAGGCGGCGGAGAACAGGAGAGTTACAGTGTATTCCAGGATATAGTCCATGGTCAGGGTCTGGAAGTTGGGGAGGTATCTCATGATTACTTCTACCAGCCAGGAAATAACGAGAAACAGCACGAAGCTGATCAACCCGCTGAAACGTTTGCCGGCCAGGACGGTGGCAGAAAGTGTGACAGCGAGATATCCGATCGTAATCGTCATGAACCAGCCGAGCAGGACCAGTGCGACGGCTGCGGCAACCTCCGGCCAGGAAGGCAGATCCTGAAACATGGACTTCAGGATATAGTGCAGGCGTTCCACAAGCTGATTCAAACCGTCCAGACGGATGATCGCAAGGGAAGCATCTGCAAAGGCAATCAGTCCAAAGAGGAACCCTGCGGCTATGATGCTGATCAGATTTTCCAGGACTTTGGCGCCGAGAATCCGGTAGCTGTTCTGGGGTGTCATAAACAGCATATAACTCTGTTTGGAATTCATGTCTTTGGAAAAGACCAGGATACTCTCGATTCCGAGATAAAAGATGCCGAATGAGGCACACAGTGTCAATAACAGGATACCCCAGAAAATACCGTCTTCCCATTCGATAAAGAGCCCTGCCAGAAACAGGATCTCCGACAATAGGGTTACGAGCAGCAAAATCAGCCGGGACATTCTTGTCTTACGGAATTCATATTTCATCAGTTTTCCCATGATACGGTACCTCCCTGTCCATAAATCTCACGATATTCATCTACAATGGATTTACCCTCTGTGAAGCGAAGCTCCTCTACAAGGCTGGTCTTGACCAGATGGCCGTCCTTGATGAAGTATGCGGTATCGATCACTTTTTCCAGTTCATCTACCAGATGGCTGGAGAGAACAATGGCGACATCTTCTTCGGCTGCTTCGATAATACTGGTCATGATCTCATCTCTTGCCAGAAGGTCGATGCCGTTCAGCGGCTCATCCAGGAGATAAACTTTCGCCCTGCGTGCCATTGTGACAGCGATCTTCAGTTTGGCCATCATACCGGAGGAGAGGGATTTTACCTTCATGCTCTTATCCAGCTGCATCCGTTCAAGGAGATGTTCATACTGTTCCATGGAGAAATCCTCAAAAAAATCCTGATAATAGGCTCCCACGTCCCCTGCGGTCATCCAGGGATAAAAATAGGGTTCCGTAGACATGTAGGCGATTTCTCTTCGGCTGTCCGGGCCGATCTTCTGTTCCTTGTAATAAAAATCTCCGGCTGTCGGCTTCACAAGTCCGATGGCCATTTTCATCAGTGTGGTCTTGCCGCTTCCGTTAGGCCCTAAAAGAGCGTAGATCCTTCCTGGTTCGATCTTCAGGGAGATGGAGTCTACAGCGGTCTTTGAGCCGTATTTTTTGGTGATATTTTTACATTCCAGCATTTTATGCTTCTCCTTTCCTTGTGGTTTCGATAAGGTCTATGGTTTCTTCGAGAGTATATCCGAGCCGGGACATTCCTTCCAGAAACTGGTGAATCAATTCCTGTGCCATTTCTTCTTTCATTTCTCTGATCCTTTCCGCATTGTCTGTGACGAAAGTTCCCATTCCCCTGCGGGTAAAGCAAACAGACTCTCCTTCCAGCTCCCGGTATACGCGGCCTGCTGTATTGGGATTGATGGTATAGCGGACAGCCAGTTCTCTTACAGAGGGAAGCTTCTGCCCGGGGGAAAGCGTACCTGTAACGATGTCACGCTTAATGGATGTCATTACCTGAAGATAAATCGGAAGTTCTGTTTTGAAATCCATGTCTTACCTCCTTGTATTAGTGTACTATGTAAATAGTACACTAGAACGTTAGTGTTGTCAAGAGAATCAATAAATTAATTTGTAATCTTATGGCGAATCCGTTATACTAAGGGGAGAAGATCAGGGAAGAGAAGTGACGATCGCTTCTGATCAGGAAAGAGATGCGGAGGCTGCCCGGTGCTTCCACCCTGAAAAAACGAAATCAGGAAGATACGGAGGAATAACATGTCTGAGATCAGTGACAAAATCAGAAGAGAATTTAAAGAGGGAGATGATGTGAGGGATGCACTGATGTCAACTCCCGAGGACGTGGAGCGGTTTGATAATATAGTATATGGGCATATTGACCGGAAGGTCCAGGTGCTGGATGTCTACCGCCCGAAGCAGGCAGAAGATGAGGATCTGCCGGTGATCATCAGTGTCCATGGAGGCGGCTGGGTATACGGAGATAAGGAACGTTACCAGTATTATTGCATGAGCCTTGCACAGAGAGGCTTTGCTGTTGTAAACTTTACCTATCGCCTTGCACCGGAGCATAAATTCCCGGCACCTCTGGAAGACCTGAATCTGGTATGTAAATGGATCATGAAACGTGCACGCAGGTATCATTTTGATACGGAGCGTATTTTTGCAGTAGGAGATTCCGCAGGGGCACATCTTCTCGGCCTTTATGCAGGCATCTGCACCAATCCGGATTATGCCGCGGGGTACGAATTCGAGGTGCCGGAGAATTTTGCGCTGACCGCGATCGCACTGAACTGCGGTGTATATGCTATTTCGAGAGAAACTGCGGACGAGCTTACCATGGGACTGATGAAGGATTTTCTGCCGGAGGGCGGAACGGATGAAGAACTGGAAAAGATTAATGTTTTGAATCGGATCACAGATGTTTATCCGCCTGTGTTCTGCATGACTGCAGTGAATGATTTCCAGAAGATGCAGGCCCCTGCTTTGATCGGGAAGCTTACAGAGAATCAGGTTCCGTTTGTGTACCGTGTATTTGGAGATAAAATCAACCAATTGGGCCATGTATTCCACTGCGATATCAAAACAGTAGATGCAGCCCAGTGTAATGATACGGAATGCGATTTCTTCCGGGAATTCTGTTTCTGATGCGGAGCGTGTCAGCGGTCACGGAGTGAACAGTAACAGACGGGGTTATAAATGATGGAGGGTTACCATGAAGATATCAACGAGAGGACGTTATGCGATCCGGGTGATGCTGGATCTTGCGGAGCATAATCAGGGAGAATATATTCCACTGATGGATATTGCCAGAAGGCAGGAGATTTCCGAGAAGTATCTGGAAGCGATCATAGCAGTTTTCAGTAAACAGGGATATGTCATTTCCCTGCGTGGCAAAGGCGGCGGTTATAAGCTTGCCAGGCTGCCCGAGGAATATACGATCGGCAGTATCCTGAAGCTGGCGGAAGGTTCTCTGGCACCGATCGCCTGTCTGGAGGACGAGCCGAACCAATGTCCGAGGGTCGGCATATGCAGGACTCTGAAAATGTGGGAAGGGCTGTATAAGCTGATTGAGGATTATTTTGACGGAATCACCCTCAGGGATCTTCTGGCAGAAACAGAAGACGGCGGAGACTATGTAATATAAGAATAAAAAAGAAAGCGGTTCCTGGTGCCATATATATGGCTCAGAGGAACCGCTTTTGTATTGAAAAGGATACGATAAAGAATGTCCGGCGGACTTTTTGGGGTGAGGGATTATACCAGGTATTTGGCTGCAACCCGGTCTACTGCCTGCTCATCATCAGCGATCCAGGAAGCAAAGTCCCTGCCTGATGCAGCGACTGTCTGTCCGAGTTCTGTAAGGAAGGCAGGGATGTCAGCCTGAAGGATAGTTCCGGCTTCATGGCCGAAAGCTTCCTTGCCCTGTTCTTCCCTTCCGTTGATAAAGAGAACGAAAGCAGGCTGGGATTTGCCGTTGACGGATTTGGCAGCACCGCGGAATCCAAGAGCTCCGGTCTGATGTGTCCCGCAGGAAGACGGGCATCCGGAGATATGGATCTGGGGGAGCGCACCGTCGGGAATGCCGGCCTCTCTCACTGCCTTGACACATTCCTGCAAAAGTGCCTGGGAATCACGAAGGCCTACCTGGCAGATGCTTGCACCGATACAGCTTACGGAGGTTTCGAACAGAGTCTGTGCGCCGTCACTGGTAAGTGTAAGGACTTTTTCTGCTTCCGCTCCGGTAAGATTGAGGATATATGCACCTTCGTCCGGGGTAAGACGCATTTCTGTTCCCGGAATTTCTGCAAGCAGGTCACTGAGTTTGCATAAGGTTTCCGCGGAAGGCTGACCGCCGATCGGATGCCATGCAACTGTGTAAAGACCGTCCTGCTTCTGGGGAATTGCACGGGAATTCGTTACGGCGGTACAGTCTCCGGTCTTGGTGCAGACCGGGGCGGACACGGAAATGTCCAGATCTTCTCCGGAGGCAAAAACCTCGGCCAGTTTTTCATTATAGGCTTTTACATAATTTTCCGCACCGTCCAGGGTATCCTGCATATAACGGGTTCTGGCTTTGGCACGGTTGTCATAATTGCCGTATGCGCGGAAAGTAAGCCACATGGCTTTGATATAATAAAGGATTTTTTCTCCTTCGATGCCTTCTGCAACCTTTACTCCGAAGCGCGGATTGTTTCCCAGGCCGCCGGCGCTGTAGACGTCAAATCTGCCGTCTTCCCTTGCTGTGAAACCAAGATCGCGGTATGTGGCATGAGGAATATTTTTCGGAGAGTTGGAGAAGCAGACCTTGAGCTTTCTGGGCATCTTTTCTGCTTTGATAAAGTTCATCAAATATTCTCCGGCGGCTTCCGCATAGGGAAGGACATCGAAATACTCATCTTTTTCCACACCGGAAAGCGGAGAACACATGACATTACGCGGATAATCACCGCCGCCGCCCATGGTGACGATTCCGCAGGACAGAGCGCCTTCCATGACAGCGTATATCGTATCCGGCTGAAGGTCGTGGAGCTGAATGGTCTGACAGGTGGTAAAATGGACACGTTTGATGTCAAAACGCCGGATAGCATCTGCCGTAAAAGCAAGCTTTTCTTTTGTTACCCGTCCGGCAGTCATTCTCAAACGCAGCATACTGGCCTGTCCGCCCTTCTGGGCATAGCTTCCGTACAGGCCGGAGAATCCCTTATATTCGTTTTTCTTTATTTCACCTTTGTAAAAGGCGGCTGTCTTTTCTTTAAAAGCTTCCAGCTCCTGTTTCCAGAACTGCGGATCGATCGTATTCATAATGTACCTCCAGGTGTTTTTTATGGGTTTATTATAAAATTGTCCAAAATAGATGTCAAGCCACTAAGGAAAATGGAATTACGTTCTTACTGTTTACGCCTTCGGCATAAACAGTAACATGATGTTCTTCCCGTACGCCAATTGACATTTTTATATCAAATCAATATAATGAAACGTAAAGATAACCAATAAAAGTCCCGATTATGAGGACGGAAATGATTTGGAACAAATGGTGAAAAAATGAAGAAAGAATACTTTAGCATTCCCAATCTGATGGGATATTTCCGGATATTGATGCTGCCGGTGTTTCTTTTTAGTTACTACAGGGCAGAAACCGGAGAAGAATACGGGATTGCATTTCTGATACTGGCCGTATCCCTGCTTACTGATTTTTTTGATGGAAAAATCGCCAGAAAATTTGATATGGTAACGGATTTCGGCAAGATTCTGGATCCGGTGGCGGATAAACTTACGCAGGGTGTTCTTGCAATCGCGGTTGCACTCCAGTATCCGTTCATGGGAAGCTTCCTGATATTGTTTCTTCTGAAAGAGATTTATATGTCCGCTATGGGGCTTTACCTGATCAAAAAGAAAAATATCAGGAATGGGGCACAATGGTACGGGAAAATCTGTACGGCGGTGATTGATGTGGGGATCGCAGCACTTCTGCTGTTTCCTGAGCTGCCCTATAAGAAAGCCAATATCGTCATTCTGGTAATGATGGCATTTATGTTCTTTTCGCTGATGAATTATGTGAGATTTCATATTACCGCAGTCAGGGGAGAGAAGGGGAAGCAGCCGGGCAGAAAGATTCGATGGGGACTTTTGGTACTGGCTGCTGCCTTATATCTGATTTTGGGCGGCGCCCTTCCTTATCTGAAGCAGCCGGAAGTCAGTGAAACGTACCGGCAGGAGTTTGATGCCAGCAGGTTTTACTCCGATGAGGCTTCCTGCGACAGGGCAGCAGTGATTGAAAAGAACGGGGATGCGCTGGCGGAGCGGATTCGCCTGATCGGGCAGGCAGAGGAAAGCGTGATCCTGTCAACCTTTGATTTCCGCTCGGATACAGCGGGGAAGCAGATGATCGCTGCCCTGATGTCAGCCGCAGAACGTGGCGTTCGGGTGCAGATTCTGATGGATGGATTCAATTTCTTATTACAGATGGACGGGAATCCTTATTTTTATGCACTGGCAGAGACAGAGAATGTGGAGATCAGGGTATACAATCCCGTGAATCTTCTGACCCCCTGGAAGGCCATGAGCAGAATGCATGACAAGTACATCATTGCAGACGAAACGGCATATATCCTCGGAGGCCGCAATACCTTTAATTATTTTCTGGGCAGCCAGAAAAGCCATAAGAATTATGACAGAGATGTACTGGTATACAACACGGGAGGAGCGGAGAGTTCCCTATATCAGGTGATGGATTATTTTGAAAATCTATGGGAGCAGGATCTTTGCAGTCCATGGAATCCGGCAGGATGGATCGCAGGAACAGCCAGTGTAAAAAATGCATCCGGGGAACTTCATGAAATATACGGAAACATGAAGGCGGAACACAGCGGCTGGTTTGGTGAGCGGGATTATGAAAAAGATACCCTGCCTGTCAATCGGATTACCCTCCTTTCCAATCCAACGCATCTTTATTCCAAAGAACCGCAGGTATTCTACGCCCTTGGAGAGCTTATGAGCCAGGCAAAGGAACGGGTGGTGATCCATACTCCGTATATTATGTGCAATGAGATGATGTACCGCACGTTTGCACAAATATGTGCCGGAGACATCCCTGTCACTTTGATGACCAATTCTGCAGAGAATAACGGAAACGCCTTTGGGGCCGTAGATTTTGTCCTCAACAAAGAAAAAATACTGGATACAGGGCTTCAGATCCTGGAATATAACGGAGGCATCTCCTATCACGGCAAGAGTCTGGTGATGGATGATGACATTTCCATTGTAGGTTCCTTTAATATGGACATGAAGAGTGTCTATCAGGATACGGAACTGATGCTGGTGATTCACAGCAGGGAAGTCAATGAAGCACTTTCCCGGAATCTGGCCGCATACCAGGAGGATGCGCAGGAGGCAGAATTGTCAGAGGATAAGAGGAAAGAAATCTATGGCAGTGAGAAATCGATTTTTGGAAAGTCTCTGAGAACCGTGATCTGGCTTTTGGATCCTCTGGTGCGTTTTTTGATGTAAAAGTAATTGTTTGCTGGTTTATGATACAAAATCCGGAAGAGATACGCAGGAAAAATCGTACTCTTCCGGATTTTGTATAAGTAATTTTATTTTCCTTCGTTCCGGAAATATTCTTTGGTAAGCTGTACAGCAGTCGGTGCCAGCAAAAACAGTGCAATCAGGTTCGGGATTGCCATCAGTCCGTTAAAGGTTTCCGCAATACTCCAGATTAATCCGAGATCCACGGTTGCGCCGACAATGGCAACCAGAGAATATACCACCATAAACGGCTTGATGGTCTTGGTGCCCAGCAGAAATTCCATGCAGCGTGCTCCGTAAAGTCCCCAGCCGATGATGGTGGAAAAGGCAAAGCAGCACATGGCAACTGCAGTAAAGATGGAAACCCAGTTTCCATAAACGCTGGTAAAGCCTGCGATCGTCAGTTCTGCGCCGGCAGCAGAGCCGTAAGGAACCTCGACACCGCTTAAAAGAATGACAAGTGCCGTCAGGGTACAGATCACAATGGTATCCATAAACACTTCAAAGATACCGAAAAGTCCCTGCTTCACCGGTTTTTGGGTATCTGCACATGCGTGTGCAATGGAGCCTGTACCAAGGCCTGCTTCATTGGAGAAGATACCGCGGGATACCCCCTTTTTCATGCTGAGGAAGAAGCTTCCGACAATACCGCCTGTAACAGCGGATGGACGGAATGCACCCTGTATGATGGAACCAAGTACGCCGGGGACACGATTGATATTCAGAATGATAATACCAAATGCAAGTATGATATATAAAAGCGCCATGATGGGAACCAGCTTTTCCGTTACCTTTCCGATACGCTTGATTCCTCCGAGCAGGATCAGCCCGACAAGAATGGTAATGATGATACCGATGATCAGGCTGCTGATATTGACAGCGGATTCCGGAATTACCCGGTAATTGGTGAGGGCAGAATTAATGGCTGCAGTAATCGTATTAACCTGTGTGGCATTGCCCGTACCGAATACGGCAAGTACACCGAAGAGAGAGAACATATAGGCAAGCCAGATCCATTTTTGGCCGAGGCCGTTTTTGATGTAGTACATAGGGCCGCCTACCAGATCCCCCTGCTTATTTTTCTCGCGGAAATGAACGGCGAGAGTGACTTCCGTAAACTTGGTGCACATGCCCAGAAGCGCGGAAACCCACATCCAGAAAACCGCTCCCGGACCGCCGATGGCAATAGCGCCCGCAACTCCGGCAATATTTCCGGTACCGACTGTTGCGGCAAGGGCCGTACAGACCGCCTGGAAAGGAGTCAGCGCCCCGTCCGCCGCTTCCTTTTTACGGAACATTCTGCCTATTGTGCACTTCATGGCATAAGAAAACTTGCGGATCTGTATAAAGCCGGTCCGGAAGCTTAAATAAAGCCCGACACCAATAATACAGATCATGGCAGGAACGCCCCAGATGAAATTGTTGACAACACTGTTGATTTGTTCAATTGCCTGTAACATATAAAACCTTCCTATCTGTTGTATGATGCATCCCTCCGCAGTGCAGATGAGCTGTTTGGGAGGGACGAAGTGTATCAATTTTATCATAAATCGGAAAGAAAGTACAGGTGATTCTTGAGAAGCTATGACGGAAAAAGCATTAGTTGTATAATGCCGGTGTGGTTTCCTGGAATATACGGATAAGTGCGGACAATGCTGTGTGCCGGTACATATTTTTATGGTAAATCAGGCAGACCTGACGCGCATCATGAAACTGCCGGATAGAATAATAGCGTACATTGGGATGAAAACGTTTCTGTTTTGCAAAGATTTCCGGCACAAAGGTGATACCAAGCTGCTTATTGACAAGGGCAAGGGCAGTTTCGATATTGCTGCAGATAAGCCGGATATCCGGATGAAAGGCGGCAGCCTCACACATTTTACGGCTCATGCTTCCAAGCACATGATCTTCGGAAAGCATCAGGAACGGAAGTGTTGAGAATTCCTCCAATAAAATGGAGGATGTGGGAGACAGGGCATCCGCTTCCTGCAGAGGCGGTGCCAAAGTTTCGGGAACCGCAAGAAGAATCTCTTCCTTGAGCAAAACATCGCTCTGGTAGCTGATCGTATCCGGGTGAGCCACATCAATGAGCAGATCGATTTCATGCTCCTCCAGAAGTTTTTTCAGAAGAAAGGTCGGCTTTTCCATAATATGAATCTCACAGTTGGGATAGTCGTTATAAAAACGCCGCAAAATGTCCGGAAGCATGATGCAGCTTCGGTGCGGACTGATCCCAATACGGATAAGATGCCGCGTTTTTTCGGAAATGTCGTTGAGCTTCAGCTTTAGCTGCTGATTGGAGCGGAGAGTGGAAACCGCCCATTCATAAAATAATTGTCCTCCATAGGTCAGGATCATCTCTCCGCGTTTTCGTTCAAAAAGAAGGATTCCGGTTTCCTTTTCCAGAGACTGGATGCTGAGTGTCAGGGACGGCTGGGAAATAAAAAGCTTTTTGGCAGCTTTCGTAATGCTTTTTTCCTGGGCAATGGTGATAACATATTGTAATTGATTCCAGTTCATAACAACCTCCATAGTTAAAACCTATTAAATCTATAATAGTACATATATTTTACAAATGTCAACTGCGGTGATAGAGTTTAAGAAAAGGAGGATAGATGAATGGAGACGATAAATCGGAAAAACCAGAATGTAAAGAACGGCCTGCTGCTGTTTGGCTTCTTTTTCAAAATCGGCTGCTTTACCTTCGGAGGCGGATGGAGCATTCTTGCACAGATGGAGCAGGAATTTGTTAATAAAAAGAAATGGATTACAAAAGAAGAGCTGCTGGATTTGACAGCCGTGGGAAAATCCGTTCCCGGGATTATGATCACCAACATCAGTATGCTGTTCGGATATCAGATCGGAGGATGGTTCGGCGGTGTCTGTGCGGTGCTTGGGATTACCTGCCCGGCAGTGCTGATCTTATCCGCAGTGGCTTATGGATATGATTCTCTGAAATCCAATTACTGGTGCCATTGTGCGCTGGAGGGTATCCGGACGGCTGTGGTTCCTATTATCGGCAGTGCAGCACTCTCCCTTGGGAAAGAAATTTTCCGTACAACAAAAGGACGGGTTGTATGCGGCGCAGCATTTTTGTTCTGTCTCTTTACGGATATCAGCAATGTCGTAATGGTGCTTATAGGAATCGTGGCAGCGCTTCTCATACCTGACGGCCAAATAGAAAAAATGAAAGAGAAGATCAAAAATGCAAAGGAGGCGGCGAAACATGGAGTATCTTGAATTATTCCTGTCCTTTATGAAGATAGGATTTACCAGCTTTGGAGGAATGTCCATGATACCTTTGATCCTTGAGGAAATGCAGACACATCGCTGGATGAGTGCGGAAGATCTGACGAATCTGGTAGCCATAGCGGAGATGACTCCGGGGCCGTTGGGAATCAACTGCGCAACCTTTGCAGGAATGCAGACAGCAGGAGTACCGGGCGGGATCATCGCAGTGACAGGCGTACTGATGCCGGCTTTTACCCTGACACTGCTCGTTGCCGTCTTTTTTACAAAGTTCCGCAAAAGCAGGCTCATGGAAAAAATCATGAGTTACGTGAAGCCAATCTGTATTGCCATGATCCTGGCCGTGATTCTTACATTAAGCAGGGAAAACTATATAACAGATGGAAAACCGGACCTGATCGGAATCGGGATCGGCCTGGGAATGCTCTATCTCATTCAAAAACGAAAATGGTCCGTGCCGAAAGTTATCGGATGTTCGGCAGGGCTTGGAGTCATATTATATGGAATGATTTTTCGGATGCCGGTACTTTGACGTACCGGTTTTTCTATTGTTTTTAACCTTAACAAATATTAAGGAAAAGGCACTGACTGCTGTAAGGTTTCTATTTTATCATAGTCTCAACAAAGCAAAGAAAACCAAAAAGAAAGCCAAAAAGCAAAGAAAGCATATAAAACAAAGGAGGACTACGAGATGGAGATAAAAAAACCTGCAATGGCAGGAACGCTGGAATCCAGCGACTGCCAGGTTACGGTGGAAGCAGGAGAAGGAAGCATTGATTTTACACTGGACAGTGCGGTTATCAACCAGTACGGAAACCAGATCCGCAAAGTTGTATTTGAAACACTGGAAAACCTGGGAATTAAAAATGTAAGGATTTCCGTTGTGGATAAAGGTGCTCTGGACTGTACCATCAAGGCGCGTGTAGAAGGAGCTGTTTTCCGTTCGCTGGAACAGACAGAACATTTGCCGTGGGGAGGTGCCATCCGATGATGAATCCGAATAAGAAACGATTGAGAAGAACGATGATGTTTTTGAACGCCCAGAAACCGGGGCTGATCAAAGATCCTTATATTTACAAACCGGACTCCATTATGCTGGACCTGGAGGATGCCGTTGCGGAAAACCAGAAAGATGCGGCGAGATTTTCCCTTTATCATGCACTGCAGGAAATTGATTACCGCGGTGTGGAGCGTGTGGTACGAATCAATGCCCTGGATACTCCTTACTGGAAAGAAGACATCCGGTGCGCTGTAGCAGGAGGCTGCGATGCCATCCGCATTCCCAAAACCGAATGTGCCAATGACGTCAGGCTGGTGGAAGATGCCGTTGATTTTGCGGAAAGGGAATTCGGACGTCCTAAGGGCAGCGTCCTGATCATGGCAGCCATTGAATCAGCCAGAGGCGTGATGAAAGCGCTGGAAATCTGCGAAGCATCCGAACGGCTTTTTGGGATTGCATTGTCCGGAGGAGATTACACAAAAGACCTTCAGACACACATCACAGGTACCGGAATTGAGCTTATGGGAGCAAGACAGAACCTGGTGATCGCAGCCCGTGCGGCAGGGGTTCAGTGCTTTGATACGGTATATACGGATCTGAACAATATGGACGGCTTTCGCCAGGATGTACAGAACATCCACTTAATGGGATTTGACGGAAAATCCATCATCAATCCCCGGCAGATCAACATTGTACATGAAATTTTCACCCCGTCAGAGAAGGATATTATCTTTGCGGAAAAGGTAGTGAAAGAAATTGATACCAAGAAAGCACAGGGGATCGGCGTATTTACAGTAGACGGCAAAATGATCGACATTGCATTCTACGATGGAGCAAAGAGAACCATCGAGCTTGCTAAAGCTTCAGGTGTATATAAGGGGGATTTGTAAAATGATAAATGCAGTTGGCAGAGAGATACCGGAAGAAATCCTGGAAATGACAGGAAAAGAAGTATTTCATGGAAACCATTATTATGATGGATATGAGTACAAAAAAGACGGCCCAAAGACAAAATGTGTCATCAACTCCAATGGCAGCAAGCTGGTAGACAGTATTCATGATGCGCTTGTAAAATGCGGTATCAAAGACGGCATGACCCTTGGCTTCCATCATCATTTCCGCGAGGGTGATTACATTGTAAATATGGTCATGGAAGAAGTACATAAGATGGGAATCAAGGACATTACGATCTGCGCAAGCTCTCTTGGAAAAGCCCATGATCCTATCGTTCCTTATATTGAAGACGGGACAATTACCAACATCCAGTCCTCCGGTGTGCGCGGCAAGATCGGAGAAGCAATCTCCAACGGAAAGCTTAAGGGACTGGCGATCATGAGATCTCACGGCGGACGTGTCAGAGCCATTGAATCGGGGGAAACAAGAATCGATATTGCCTTTATCGGAACCCCTACCTGTGACGATTACGGAAACTGCCGCGGTATCGGCGGAAAAAGCAACTGCGGTGTATTATCCTATGCCATGGTAGACGGAGATTATGCGGATAAAGTAGTTGCGATCACAGACTGCCTGGTGCCGTTTCCGAACTTCCCTGCCCATATCAGCATGACAAAGGTGGACTATGTGGTAGAGGTAGATGCCATTGGTGATCCCAAGAAGATTGCAACCGGAGCCGCAAAACCTACCACAGATATGAGAAAGCTGATGATGGCAGATTACTGCACTCAGTTTGTAGTAAATACACCGTATTTTAAAGATGGTTTTTCCTATCAGACAGGTGTGGGCGGAGCGTCTATTGCCTCAACCATCTCTCTGGCAAAGATCATGAAAGAGAGAAACGTACGTATGAAATTCGGCGTAGGCGGCCTGACAAAACCTATGTGCGACCTGCTGATCAACGGCCAGGTAGACTGTCTTCTGGATACCCAGGACTTTGACCTTGCGGCAGTGGAATCTGTAAAAAATCTGAATCATTTCCGCATCAGCGCAGGAGAATATGCAGATCCCTTCAATAAAGGCGCTGTTGTCAATAAGCTGGATTTCGTAATCCTTGCAGCACTGGAAGTAGACGTCAACTTTAACTGTAATGTTGTGGTAGGCTCCGATGGAATGATCACAGGAGCACAGGGCGGTCATCCGGATACGGCGGCAGGGGCAAAATGTTCCATTGTTATTGCACCTCTCCTTCAGGGTAGAATCCCTGCAATCTGTACGGAGGTTACAACGGTCACCACCCCCGGAGAGAGTATTGACGTAGTGATCACGGATTACGGCATTGCCATCAACCCGAGAAGACAGGATCTGATCGAGGCCATGAAGGATGTGGATCTTCCTTTTAAAACGATCGAGGAGCTTCGCGATATTGCATATTCCATTGCAGGAGAACCCCAGAGAGTAGCGTTTGCGGACAGAGTGGTAGGGATTATTGAAAGCCGTGACGGAACGATCATGGATGTCGTACGCCAGATCAAACCGTTTGAATTTGCGGAAGAAGAGTAGAAATTAAAAACAAAGATAAGGAGGATGGGCCGTGGAAAACAGAGAAGTAACTCTTTATGAAGTTCTGGATTTCAGAGAGAAAAAAGCAGGGATTCAGGCAGAGATGCGTGCGCAGTGCCCGGGCGGAATCGTGGTCAGCCTTGGCATGAACATCCCCGGGCCTGTAAAAAGCGGTCCATTGTTTTATGAAGCGTTTTTAGAAGGAAAACGCAGTTTGGAAGGAATGCTTAAAACACAGCAGGGGAAGGTCATGCAAATGGCTGTATTGGAAGAAAACGCCGGGTATGCAGCCATATATTTCCTGTCCGGCGCGGATGGAGGAATGCTGAAAAAGGAAGCGGTGTTTCTGGAAGAATCACATGCCCTTGGGAGGCTTTTCGATATTGATGTCGAGGGGCAGGATGGAAGACTCATGTCGAGAGTGCAGGCAGGCACCGGAAAAAGAACCTGCCTGATCTGCGGGAAGGAAGCAAAAGCCTGCGGAAGGAACCGGACACATAGTGTGAAGGAACTTCAGGATAAGGTACTGGAAATCATTGGGGCATGGAAGCGGGAGGAATGAGATGACAGGAAATGCGGCAGCGTACTCGATCACATATGCAGCAGGCGGTATTGCAAAAGCCATTGGAGCAAAGGCCAGGAGGGCACTTTTGGAGGAGGTTTATACAACACCGAAACCAGGGCTTGTGGATCTGTATTCCTGCGGGGCGCATGACGATATGGATGTCCGGACATTTGAAAAAAGTGCGGAAGCATTATATCCGTATTTTGTGCGTATGGCAGAACAGGGATATCTTCTCAGATGTACTCCGGAAGCTCTGTTTTCGGAAATCCGAAAGACAGGAATAGAGGCGGAGCAGGCGATGTACCGTGCGACAGACGGTGTGAATACGCATAAGGGCCTGATCTTTACCATAGGGATTTTCAGTGCGGCAGCAGGCCGCTGTATGAGGGAAAACGGAAAGATCACGGCCCGGGATCTGGCTGATATGCAGATACAGATGACCGGCCGGATTCTTCAAAAAGAGATAAAAGCGATAGGCCGGAAAAAAGCCGGAAGCCATGGAGAGAGGAATCTTCAGAAATATGGAACCGCAGGTATCCGCGGCGAAGCCCTGGCAGGCTATCCTGGAATCTGGAATCTGGCGCTTCCCGTACTGCAGGCAGGTATCCGGGAGCGCAGAGACTGGAACCGGGTCAAGCTTCAGACATTTTTTGTACTGATGGAAGGAATTGAGGACTCTAATATTTTGGCGAGAAATAACCCGGCTGTGCTTGAAGAAGTACAGAGAGAGGCCGGATCCTTTCTGCAAAAAGGCGGTGCATATGGGGAAAATGCGATTGAAAAACTGTGCCGCATGGATGGGGAATACATCCGTCGGAATATCAGCGCCGGAGGCTGTGCGGACTTGCTTGCTGCCGCTGTCTTTATTGAAATGTTATTAAATGGAACTGCTTTTAAGTGAAGGAGAAAAAATGCTGTTAGAAGGAAAACCGCTGAAAGGAAAAGAACTGGAAAGCCTGAAGCAGTTTCTTAAGAGAATGGAACTGGAATATGATGAAGAAATCGAATACTCCGCCTGTATTTTAAATGAAGAGTACGACATCATCGGCACAGGCTCCGTAGACGGAAATGTGATCAAATGCGTGGCAATTGACCCGGAATATCAGGGACAGGGTTTGTCCGCATCGATTATTTCGCAATTGGTTCAGTATGAGTTTGAGAAGGGGCGCTCCCATATATTTATCTATACAAAGCCGAAAAATCTGCGGATGTTTGCAGACATGGGATTCTATACGATTGTAGAGACAAAAGAGATTCTTTTTATGGAAAACAGAAGAGAGGGTTTTGCAAAATTCCTAAAGGAGCTTCAAAGCGAATCTCCCCGGAAAGCCCTGGAAAAGGAAGGGCTGGCAGGGGCAATCGTAGCCAATTGTAACCCTTTTACCAACGGACACCGGTTCCTGATTGAAGAGGCATTAAAAAAGTGCGATTACCTGCATCTGTTTGTACTTTCGGATGACAGAAGCACGTTTTCTGCTGAGGATCGCTATGAGATGGTAAAGAGGGGGATTCATGGGCTGGATCGGGTGATCCTGCACAGAACTTCTGATTATATGATATCTTCTTCCACATTTCCTACTTATTTTTTCAAAGACCAGGCCAAGGGGAAAAAGGCTAACTGCAGGCTGGATCTGGAGCTTTTTGCAGCCAGGATCGCACCGCATCTTCACATCACAAAACGTTTTGTAGGAACAGAACCGTTTTGTCAGGTAACAGGCACATATAACATGGAAATGAAAAGAATTCTTCCGTCTTATGGAATCATAGTAGAAGAAATGGAGCGTATGGAGCAGGAAGGAACTCCGGTCAGTGCATCGGAAGTCAGAAGATGTCTGGAAAGGAAAGAAAATGACCGGGTAAAAGAATTGGTACCGGATGCAGTATATAAGTATCTCATGCAGGAAGCAAAAGAATTCCGGACGGAATCGTAAATATGAAGCAAAAAAAACAGGGGCAGGTTATCCATACGTAAACGGATAGCTGCCCTTTGGCTGTTCTTTATGGTGATTTTGTATTTTTTTTGTTTGTGACAGGCTGCGGCTTCAATTATGGAACAAAGCGATATCCAAGACCCCGGACGGTAATGATATGTGCAGGATTCTGCCGGTTTTCTTCAATCTTGCCGCGGAGCCGGTTAATGTATACCATGATGGCGTTGTCGTCAACGGCAATGGTATTTCCCCAGACATGCTCGTAGATCATATCCTTGGTAAATACCTGCTGCGGATGCTTCATAAACAGCAAAAGGAGCGTGCTTTCTTTGGAAGAAAGGATCAGTTCTTCGCCGTTTTTATAAAACCGCATGGTAGAAGTATCGTAGGAAAACGGACCGCATTCCAGTGTGTTGGAGCTGTCCAGTACCAGGTTCTTATTCCGGCGGATCAAGGCCTTTACCTTAGCGCCGAGTACAAGAGGACGAAAAGGCTTGGTGATATAATCGTCAGCACCCAGTGATAATCCATAAAGGGAATCGTAATCTTCATTCCTTCCGCTGACCACCATAATAGGGGTGGAGATTCCCTGTCCGCGGATTCTTTTGATTACTTCAAAGCCTTCCATATCACCGAGCATGATATCCATCAGTATAATATCAAAGGTATGTGTTTTTATGATAGATAACGCTTCTGCGCCGGATGTTACGACAGTGGTTTCCAGCTCGTTGCTACGCATTACTTTTTCCAGAAGCTTGCAGATTGCCGGATCATCATCTGCAATCAGTACTTTATCGGCCATAGATCGGTCCCCCAAAAATGTAGAATCGTACAAAAGAACTGTACATTGTGGAAAAAACATAATAATATTATAATCAAAACAGACAAATCTGTAAAGAAATTCAGGGAAGAATTTGAAGGGATGTTTGCAGCCGGTGTAAGGCTTGAGAGTGAACAGTGACCAGCCATTTCGCTGTGAAGGAGGATAAATGGAAGGAGGCGGGAAATGAAAACAGAGAACGGATCAGAGAAAAGCAGGGTGCGCCTGCTTGTCATTTTGCAGCTTGGTATATTGCTGATCTACCTGATCAGTACGGCTTTCAGAGTATGGACAGACTACCGCGAGACGCTGGTGCAGAACCAGAAGGAGCAGATGCTGCTTACGGCAAAGATTCTGGGAGAAAATATGGGAGTAACGCTGTTGGAATATGAGAATGACCTGGACTTTTTAAGCGGTCTTTCCGGCAGTGAAAAAGAGAAACGGGAGACTTACCGGCAGTTTTTGGATATACAGGAGAGTTTTGAAGCCAATATTTTTTCGGAAGATGAGAATGGAATCCCTCAAGAGTGGATCTATGACCGGAAACTGCAGAATCCTCTGCTGATCTCCGAGACCGGAGAAAACAAAAGTATCTGGCAGTATGAGGATGAGCAGGAGAAAAAATACCTTGTTTTTAAGAAAAAACAGGATGACGGAAACTCTCTCTGCCTCGTAGTGGATGAAGAAAAATACTATCAAAAACTAATTTCGGACATTCATATCGGAACGAACGGATATGTGATGATCAAAAATTCCGGCGGCCGTATTCTGATGCATCCGGAACCGGAGCAGTGGGGGATCATGGTAATCGAAGGGCGCAGGGAAATGTATCCGAACCTGGATTATTCCAGCCTGGAGGCCATGGTAAAGGAGCAGTGCAGCGGAAACGCGGGACTTTCGGAATACTATTCCTACTGGTGGACAGATCCGGAGATTCCCCGCGTAAAAAAAATCAGTGCATATGCCCCGGCTGTGATCGGAGATGACTTCTGGGTGGTCAGTGCAGTGATCGACTATGAGGATTTTTATACGCCCATAGTAGAGGGGCTGAAGAAGCTCGGAGTAATTTTTGCATGCGGCCTTGTCATCCTGCTGGGAATGATCTTTTGTATCATGAAGCTGCTGAACGACCAGCGAAAGGCCACAAAAGAGATTGTCTACCTGAGAGAATTAAATACTCTTTTGGAAGAAGTACGGCGGGGAGAAGAAAGCATTGCCCATCAGCAGAGGCTGCAGATCATGGGCACCATGACAGGAGGAATCGCCCACGAATTTAATAATTTCCTGACACCCATTATGGGATATGCGGAGCTTCTGATGATGGAGCTGGATGAAGAATCCGAGGAATACGACAGTGCAAAAGAAATCTACGAAGCATCGGAAAAGGCCAAGGATGTCATCCGCCAGATTTCTTCCCTGAGCAGACGGAATGTGGAAACCGTATATAAGACCATACCGGCGGAAAAGATGCTTCAAAGGGCATTGAAGATGGCGGAATCCGTCTGTCCTGCAAATATCCATATGAAAAAAGAGCTAAATCTTCAGGGAGAATCCATTCTGGGAAATACGACACAGATTAACCAGGTCATCCTGAATATCTGTGTAAATGCAGTTCATGCAATCGGCAAAAAAGAGGGAGAAATCCTGATCCGCGCATCCTGTGCAGCAAAGGAGACGCTGGAACGGGTCCCCGTACTCGAGGCAGTGGAGATTCCGGATGCATGGAGCAGATACCTGAAAATAGAAATAAAGGACAATGGATGCGGAATGGAACAGGATACCCTGAAGCGGATTTTTGACCCCTTTTTTACAACAAAGAAAGGCGGAGAGGGAACCGGACTGGGGCTTTCACTTGCGGAGCAAATCATTCACTCTCATAAGGGATATCTCTATGCGGAAAGTGAAGTGGGAAAGGGGACAGTATTTACCATATTGTTACCTGTTTTGGAGGAGGAAACAGGACAGGAACCGGTATGGAAAGAAGGCAGCGGGGATCTGCAGCTTCTGATTGCAGATGATAATGCAAAGATTCTGAAGCTTCTGGAAAGGAATTTTGCAAAGATAGATCTTCCTGTTACCGTATGCAGAACAAAGACGGAATTACAGTCAATTCTGGCAGATCAGAAGGTAGATGTCCTGGTGATCGATGAGAGCCTGGAAGATGGGAGCGGTGTGGATTTCTGCATGGCAATGCAGGGAAAATATCCGGATATGCTGAAGATCATCATGGCAGATTACATTACCAGGGAAATTGCAGAAGCCAAGCAGAAGAAGGTGATTGACGGTTACGTGGAAAAACCGGTATCCGATACAACAATTCTGGAAGCAATCCGAAGCTGCCGGCAGAGCAGGACGATTTGATAAGAGAGTGCTGTTTACGGCTGCCGGGCTGTAAGCAGCACGGATGAGAAAAAGGCTCAGCCTTAACATGTTTAAAGGTCTTTCTTAATGAACTTTAAGGAAGAAAACTTAGGCATGTAAGGTTGGGCTTTTATACTGTACTCATCACTTAACAAAACGAAGCTGCTATTCGAAGCTGAAGCATTTAAGAGCAGAAGAGACCGGCACGGACAGCAGCAAAATGAAGGAGGAACCAGAAAATGAACGAAACCATGCTTGCCCTTCTGGGGTTCGCAACCATCATCATGATCATCGTCCTGCTGCTGAAGAACGTGACAGTTCCGGCCCTGGCATTCATCGGGGTATCTACAGTGACAGCCGCTGTCTTAGTGGCAACCGGAACATTTACCGTGGCAGAGATGGGAGACTTTATCAGTGCAGGTGTATCGGGAGTGCATTCCACTGCCGCATTATTCATCTTTTCCGTATTGTTTTTCGGAATCATGACAGATGCCGGAATGTTTGATAAAATCATCAATGCACTGATGAAGAGAGTGGGAAACAACGTAGTAGGAGTTGCATTGATGACATGCATCATCGCCATGATCGGACATCTTGACGGCGGCGGAGCATCCACCTTCCTGATCACGATACCGGCTATGCTTCCGGTCTACAAACGCCTGAAGATGCGCCCCACAACTCTGCTTTTGATCTGTGTGACTGCAATGGGCGTTATGAATCTGCTTCCCTGGGGCGGCCCGACCATGCGTTCCGCAACCGTCCTTGGCATTGACCCGAATGAACTGTGGATGGATCTTCTGCCAATGCAGATCGTTGGTATTGTCATTGCACTTGCCACAGCTTTTATCTGGGGAAATATCGAGAAAAAGAGAGGTGCAGGATCCTCAGCGGAGTCAGATGCCATGGCTGAAGCTGCGGAAGAAACCGCAGGTGAAACAGGCAGTTCTGAACTTAGCGATCTGGCAAGACCGAACCTGTTTGGATTTAATATCGTTCTTACTCTGATCGTGATCGTATGTCTGATTTTCCTGGATGTGCCGTCTTACTATGTATTCATGATCGGCTGTGCAGTTGCCCTTTTTGTTAACTATCCGGGAGCAAAGCTTCAGAATAAAATCATCAAATCTCATTCCGGTCCGGCACTTATGATGGCATCTACCATCCTTGCCGCAGGCGTATTCCTGGGTGTTCTGGAAGAGAGTGAGATCATGGTACATATGGCAAACGTACTGGCATCCTTTATTCCGCAGTCTATGGGCCGTTTCCTTCCGCTTATCATCGGAATCCTGTCCGTGCCGCTGACCCTGATGTTCTGTACAGATTCTTATTTCTTCGGACTTCTGCCGGTTCTTATCGGAATCGGAGATGCCTTTGGCGTAAATCCCGCACATACAGCCATTGCCATGGTTGTCTGCCGTAACT
Source organism: Eubacteriales bacterium (assembly GCA_030524545.1). Taxonomy (GTDB): domain Bacteria; phylum Bacillota; class Clostridia; order Lachnospirales; family Lachnospiraceae; genus Blautia_A. Next base: position 56,444 of record JAUNGM010000005.1, on the reverse strand, counting down.
GTGCCACCTTTATCAGCCCGGTCGTACCTGCCACGTTCCTTGGCGTAGGCCTTGCCGGAGTAGAAATCAAGGATCACATCAAAACAAGCTTCCCGTGGATCTGGGGCGTCAGCATTATCTGCCTGATCGCAGGTGTGGTTCTTGGAGTATTGCATTTCTAGGCCATATATTTTTAGCCAATAAAAACAAAGAAGCAGAGTCTATCCGAAAAGGGTGGAGCTCTGCTTCTTTATTTTATAAATTAACACTCGATAAAAGTTAATGACATGTGAATTCTAAATAGCCGGACGCAATAAATCTCTTGAATCCTTTCGCCAGATATGCTATATTTAAGATACAAAAAAGGGAAAGCCATAGAAGCGGCCTACCCTCCAAAACAACAAGTTAAAGCATTTTATAATGTTTAGTCGTCACTATTGGCAGTAGTGGCGGCTATTTTCGTTTCCCCTTGAATATCTGATAGCACAGACCAACAAGGGCAACAATGAAGATACAAAACTGAATCAGATCAGAATATGTAACCATTGGCAACGCCCTCCTTCCTTTGTAGTCTGGAGGGTTAGCCCCTCCGATCAAAGAGGGTAAGCCGCCCGGCTCTATGGTTTCCCATTTCCAAAGTATAGCATATGATTTTTGATCAAGCAACAATAATTATGCGCCCACGTAACGCTCTATTTGCTCCGTATAGCCGTTTTATGATATAAGCCATAGAACTTAGCCAATAAAGCCCAAAACTGCCTATTTCGAGGTTATATCGCTAATTTATCAAGCTTTCTAAGATTAAAACCTCTTCTTTGTCGGTTGTATGTACTTTCCTATTTCACACTTTCTTCACAAATGAATTAGCACTCACCAAAAGAAAGTGCTAACAAAACCCTTGACAACAGGAATAAAAAGTGTTATATTCCCACTAGAACAAGGAAAACAACAGTATTTTGAAGGACATGTCTGCTTGCGCAGACATCATTATAAATAAAAGTATGTCCGGGACTTTTATAGTAAAATACGTTTCTTATAAAAAAGGAGGAAAGCCTATGAATATCAGTAAATTCACACAGAAATCCATCGAGGCTGTCCAGAACCTGGAAAAAGTCGCTTATGAATACGGCAACCAGGAAATCGAACAGGAGCATCTGCTGTATTCCCTGCTGACCCAGGAAGACAGCCTGATCCTCAAGCTTATTGAGAAGATGGAAATTAATAAGGAATATTTCCTGAATGTGGTTAAGAAGGCATTGGATGCCAGGGTAAAGGTATCCGGCGGAGAACTCCGTTTCGGTCAGTATTTGAATAAAGCGCTTGTAAACGCAGAGGACGAGGCAAAGGCTATGGGAGACGAATACGTTTCCGTGGAACACCTGTTTCTGTCCGTCCTGAAGCAGCCGAGCCCGGGCGTAAAGAAGATTTTCAATGAATTCGGCATCACCACGGAGCGTTTCCTGCAGGCATTATCGACTGTCAGAGGCAACCAGAGAGTTGTCAGCGACAACCCGGAAGCTACTTACGATACCTTGAACAAATACGGCGAGGAGCTGGTGGAGAAAGCCAGAAACCAGAAGCTTGACCCGGTCATCGGCCGTGATGCGGAGATCCGCAACATTATCCGGATCCTTTCCAGAAAGACCAAGAACAATCCTGTTCTGATCGGTGAACCCGGCGTCGGTAAGACGGCGGCTATCGAGGGACTTGCCCAGCGTATTGCAGGCGGCGATGTACCGGAAGGCCTGAAGAATAAGAAGATTTTTGCCCTGGATATGGGTGCTCTCGTAGCAGGTGCCAAATACAGAGGCGAATTCGAGGAACGTCTGAAAGCCGTTCTGGAAGAAGTCAAGAAGAGTGAAGGAAATATCATCCTTTTCATTGATGAGCTTCACCTGATCGTAGGTGCCGGCAAGACCGACGGTGCCATGGATGCAGGCAACATGCTCAAGCCCATGCTTGCAAGAGGAGAGCTGCACTGTATCGGAGCTACCACTCTGGACGAGTACCGCCAGTATATTGAGAAGGATGCTGCTCTGGAGCGGCGTTTCCAGCCGGTTATGGTGGACGAGCCGACGGTGGAGGATACCATTTCCATCCTCCGTGGTCTGAAAGAGCGCTATGAGGTTTACCACGGTGTAAAGATCACCGACAGCGCCCTGGTGGCAGCGGCAACCCTGTCCCACCGTTATATTTCCGATCGTTTCCTTCCGGATAAGGCCATTGACCTTGTAGATGAAGCATGTGCCCTGATCAAGACCGAATTGGATTCGATGCCTACCGAGCTGGACGAACAGCGCCGAAAGATCATGCAGCTTGAGATTGAAGAGTCCGCCCTGAAAAAAGAGACGGACAGCTTAAGCAAAGACCGCCTGGAAGACATTCAGAAAGAACTGGCGGAAATGCGTGATGCCTTCAATACTCAGAAGGCCCAGTGGGATAACGAGAAGCATTCCGTAGAAAAGCTTCAGAAGCTCCGCGAGCAGATTGAAGATGTCAACAAACAGATCCAGAAAGCCCAGCAGAATTACGACCTGGAAAAAGCAGCAGAGCTTCAGTATGGCGAACTGCCGCGACTGCAGCAGCAGCTTGAGATTGAAGAGAGAAATGTAAAAGAGAGCGACCGCAGACTGGTTCACGAAGCAGTGACGGATGATGAAATTGCCAGGATCATTTCCCGCTGGACCGGTATTCCGGTGACAAGGCTGACAGAAGGCGAGCGGACCAAGCTCCTTGGCCTGGAAGACCAGCTTCATAAACGTGTCATCGGCCAGGATGAAGGTGTCCGCCGTGTGACAGATGCTATCCTCCGTTCCAAAGCAGGAATCAAAGACCCGACCAAACCGATCGGCTCCTTCCTGTTCCTCGGACCTACCGGTGTAGGTAAGACGGAACTTGCCAAGACCCTTGCGGAAAATCTGTTTGACGATGAACAGAACATGGTTCGTATTGATATGAGTGAATACATGGAGAAATACTCCGTATCCAGATTGATCGGAGCTCCTCCCGGATACGTAGGATATGAAGAGGGCGGCCAGCTTACAGAAGCAGTCCGGAGAAAACCGTACAGCGTTGTTCTGTTCGATGAGATTGAAAAGGCCCACCCGGATGTGTTCAATGTTCTCCTGCAGGTACTGGATGACGGACGAATCACCGATTCCCAGGGAAGAACCGTAGATTTTAAAAATACCATTTTAATCATGACCTCCAATATTGGTTCGCCTTACCTGCTTGAGGGCATTGATGAGAATGGGGAGATCAAGCCGGAGGCGGAAGCGCAGGTTATGAATGACCTGAGAAACCACTTCCGTCCTGAATTTTTGAACCGTCTTGATGAAACAATTTTATTTAAACCCTTGACAAAAGACAATATTGGTAAGATAGTAGACTTACTGGTGAAGGATTTGAACAGACGTCTTTCCAGCCAGGAACTTTCCCTGGAACTGACCGATGCAGCCAAGAATCAGGCGATTGAAGAAGGATACGATCCGGTTTACGGAGCCCGTCCGCTGAAGCGTTATCTGCAGAAATATGTGGAGACCCTTGCAGCACGGCAGATTCTGTCCGGAGACGTTCACGCCGGAGACACTATTGTGCTGGATGTGGAGAAAGGGGAATTCATTACAAGAATAAAGGATGGAAACGCATGATACCCAAAGATCCTATGATACTGCTAAGCTATGTAAATACCCAGCTTCGGGATTACTATGATTCCCTGGAAGCACTCTGTACCTGCAGAGGATTAAAGAAAAAGGAACTGGTTGAGAAGATGGACTCCATAGATTACCACTATGATGAGCATACCAATCAGTTTGTATAATTTCTGTTGCTTTGGAACAAAGTCCCGCAATGGCGGTTATGCAGCATACGGCAGTATACGGAAAAGTCTTTCGGAATAGAAATATTTCGGAAGACTTTTTTCATGATATAGGAAAGTTTTCACTTTCCTATATCATAAAAAAGCACTTCGTGCAATGATGCACACTCGCACGAGAGGAAAATATTGCTTCGCAATCGTGCTCGGCGCGGCAAAAATGAGCTTCTTTGGAAGAAATGGAAACCGCGAGGATGTGCGAAGCACATTTTTGTTCTGATAAAACAACAAAACAAAAAAATTAGTCTGACAAATAAAATAATGGATAATACACCTTGGAAATTTCGGCAATTAAATCTTAAAAAAATATAAAGTGCATAAAAAGCACTTGATTTTTTTGTGCAAATGCATATCATATATAATTAGCCAGGCTAATAAAAAGGAGGCGATATAATGTTGGAGCTTTATTCGGATAAACCAGAGGAGAAATCCATGCAGTCGCTGTATATGGATATCAACCGGCATTATGCGGAAAAGTGTTTCGGGCAGCTTCGGGAACTGGGGCTTCAGCCGGGCCAGATTCCGATTATCATGATCCTGTCCCGGTCTGACGGCTGCAGCCAGCGCAGCATGGCGGAGTTTCTCAGAAATAAGCCGTCTACAGTGAATGTAAGCATACAGCGCCTGGAGAAAGCCGGCATTGTATACCGCAGGCGTGATGAGAAGGACCAGCGTATCATGCGTGTCTGCCTTACGGAAAAAGGAAAAGAGACCGTAGCTGTTCTGAGTGCACGTTTCCATGAAATGGAAGAGAAAATGTTTGAAAATTTCAGTGAGACGGAGCTGTGTCTGCTGCGGCGGTTTTTCCTGCAGATTCTGGAGAATATGGAACATATTCCCGGATCACCGGCAGGACCTTGCGGTTTATAAACATTCATGACAGTGAATCAGACAGAAAGAAGGACGAAAACAATGATCAAACTGATGAAATACCTGAAAAAGTCAGCAGGATACATTGTCCTTATCGTAGGCCTGCTGTTTCTTCAGGCCTACTGTGACTTATCCCTTCCGGATTACACATCAAAAATCATCAATGTGGGAATCCAGCAGCGGGGAATCGAGGACGGTGTACCCCAAAAAATCAGGCGGTCCACAATGGAAAGCCTGCAATTGTTTATGGATACGGAGATAGCAGAGAACGTGGCAGATTCCTACATGCTGGACGGAGACATCTATGTTCTGAAGGAAGAGATTTCCGGCACGGCAAGAGAAGAACTGAACAATGCATTCTGTAAACCGATGATGATGGTATACGGGCTTACCAGCGGTGACGGGCAGGAAATCCTTGCACAGATGGGAATCCCGGAAGGGGCAGATCCCATGGAGGTCATGGCGCAGATGCCAAAGGAAGCACGCATTGGAATGCTGGAAGCTATGGAGGAGAAGCTGTCCGACATGCCGGAATCCATTCTGACCCAGGCTGCGGTATCCTTTGTGCGGGCAGAGTACGAAGCCATGGGAGAGGATGTGGATGCTATTCAGATGAATTATATCAGAACCGCCGGAATCCGCATGATCCTTATGGCGTTCGTGATTATGGCTGCGGCAGTGAGTGTGACCTTTCTTTCCGCAAGAGTGGCGGCAGGTCTCGGACATGATCTGCGAAGCAGCATCTACCGTAAGGTCATGGGCTTTTCCAGCAGGGAGTATCATAAATTTTCCACTGCTTCCCTGATTACCAGAAGCACCAATGATGTGCAGCAGGTGCAGCAGGTTATGGCTATGATGTTCCGGATCGTTCTTTATGCCCCGATCCTTGGAATCGGCGGTGTCATAAGGGTGCTTCAGACGGATTCCTCCATGACCTGGATTCTTGCAGTGGCAGTTGTGCTGATCCTCATGGTGATATTTGTACTATTTAAGGTAGCAATGCCGAAATTTACAAAGCTGCAGACCCTGATCGACCGCCTGAACCTGGTAACCAGGGAAATTCTTACGGGAATTCCGGTCATCCGTGCATTCAGCCGTGAGAAACATGAGGAAGAGCGGTTTGAAAAGGCCAATCTGGATTTAACGAAAACAAACCTGTTTGTCAATCGCTGCATGACATTTATGATGCCGGTCATGATGCTGATTATGAACGGAATCTCCGTACTGATCATCTATTCCGGTGCCCATGCGGTAGACAGCGGAACCATGCAGGTGGGAAATGTTATGGCATTCATTCAGTATGCCATGCAGATCATCATGTCCTTCCTGATGATCACAGCCATGTCCATTATGCTTCCGAGAGCCAATGTGGCGGCATTGCGTATTATTGAAATTCTGGAGACCGAGGTAAGTATTGAGGATCCGGAAGATCCGGTTCATCCGGTGAAGGAACAGAAGGGCTGTGTAGAATTTGATCATGTATCCTTTGCCTATCCGGATGCAGGAGAAAATGTCCTGACGGATATTTCCTTTAAAGCAAAGAAAGGGGAAACGGTGGCGGTCATCGGAAGTACCGGAAGCGGCAAGAGTACCCTGGTAAATCTGATCCCCAGATTTTATGATGTGACAAAAGGATCTGTCCGTGTGGACGGCGTGGATGTCAGGGATATGACGCAGAAGGAACTGCGTGACCTGCTGGGCTATGTACCCCAGAAAGGCGTTCTCTTCTCCGGTACCATTGATTCCAATATCCGGTACGGAAAGACAGATATCAGCGAGGCTCGGGTAAAGGAGGCAGCAGCCGTTGCCCAGGCGGCAGAGTTTATTGAAGGAAAACAAGCGGCTTACCATTCTCCAATCGCTCAGGGCGGAACGAACGTCTCAGGCGGACAGAAGCAGCGTCTCTCCATTGCCAGAGCCATTGCGAAAGATCCGGAGATCTTTATTTTCGATGACAGCTTTTCCGCACTGGATTTCAAGACGGACAGCCGGCTCCGCAAAGCCCTGAAAGAGCATACCAAAGAGGCGACGACCATTATCGTTGCCCAGAGAATCAGTACCATTTTAAATGCAGACCAGATCATTGTTCTGGATGACGGACATATGGCAGGCATCGGAACCCATAAGGAACTGATGCAAAACTGCGAGGTCTACCGTCAGATTGCAATGTCACAGTTATCAGAGGAGGAATTGGCATGAGTGAGCAGAGAAGAAGAGGCCCTATGGGCGGACACGGCCGCGGCATGCGGCCCGGCGAAAAAGCCAAGGACTTCAAAGGCGCAATGAAAAAACTGTTCCGGTATATGGGACGATATAAATTCCGTTTTGTGCTGATGTTCCTTTTTGCAGTAGCAGGTACCATCTTCAATATTGTGGGACCTAAGATCCTGGGAAAAGCTACGACAGAGCTGTTTAACGGACTGATCGCAAAGGTAAACGGCACAGGCGGGATTGATTTCGGGCGTATCGGGCAGATCCTGCTCTGGACCATGTCCCTGTATGTGTGCAGTGCCTGTTTTTCCTTTATCCAGGGAATCATCATGACAGGAATTTCCAATGACGTTACCTACAGTCTGAGAAAAGATATTTCCCAAAAGATCAACAGGCTTCCGCTGAACTACTTTGAGAGCAGGACAAACGGAGAAATTCTTTCCCGTGTGACAAATGACGTAGATACCCTGCAGATGAGCCTGAACCAGAGTATGACGCAGCTCATCACCTCTGTGACGACCCTGATCGGTGTCCTTGTGATGATGCTTTCGATCAATGTATGGATGACTCTGGTAGCACTTTTGATCCTGCCCCTGTCCATGACGATCATCAATATCGTTATGAAGCATTCCCAGAAATATTTCCGGGACCAGCAGAAATATCTGGGCGAGGTCAACGGTCAGATTGAGGAGAATTTCGGCGGCCACAATGTAGTCAGAGTATTCAATAAAGAAAATGACGTAGTAGAAGAATTTGAAAAAGATAACCAAAAGCTTTATGAATCTGCATGGAAATCTCAGTTCTTTTCTGGTATAATGATGCCTGTCATGCAGTTTGTGGGAAACCTGGGATATGTGATGGTAGCGCTCCTTGGCGGTATTTTTGCCATCAAAGGAACCATTGAGGTTGGTGAAATCCAGTCCTTTTTCCAGTATATCCGGAATTTTACCCAGCCGATCCAGCAGATTGCCCAGGTAACAAACCTGCTGCAGTCTTCGGCAGCCGCTTCCGAGCGTGTATTTGAGTTCCTGGAAGAACCGGAGGAGGAGCAGGAGGCAGCAGACCCTGTGGATATCACCAATTTAAACGGCAATGTGGAGTTTGAACATGTACAGTTCGGATATAACCCGGATAAGATCATTATCCATGATTTTTCCGCTGATGTGAAGGACGGGCAGAAGATTGCCATTGTAGGTCCGACCGGTGCCGGAAAGACCACGATGGTAAAATTGCTGATGCGCTTCTACGACGTAAACGGCGGCGCCATTAAGGTGGACGGACATAATGTAAAGGACTTTAACAGAAGCCGGCTTCGTGAAATGTTCGGCATGGTACTTCAGGATACCTGGCTGTTTTCCGGAACAATCATGGAAAATATCCGTTACGGACGTCTGGATGCTACGGATGAAGAGGTGATTGCGGCGGCGAAGGCAGCCCATATCCACAACTTTATCATGCAGCAGCCGGGAGGTTATGATATGGTGCTGGATGAGGAAACGAGCAATGTTTCCCAGGGACAGAAGCAGCTTCTGACCATTGCCAGAGCCATCCTTGCCAATAACAAGATCCTGATCCTGGACGAAGCTACATCCTCCGTAGATACAAGAACCGAGGTGCGCATCCAGAAGGCCATGGATAACCTCATGAAGGGCAGAACCAGCTTTGTCATTGCCCATCGGCTTTCTACCATTAAAGATGCGGATCTGATCCTTGTCATGAAGGACGGAGACATCATTGAGCAGGGAAATCACGAGGAGCTGCTTGCAAGGAAAGGCTTTTATGCGGATCTTTACAACAGCCAGTTTGATAAGGCAGGGGCATAAAAAGCATAAAAGAGGCCGTAAAGAAGCCTGGCATACAGGGATACAGGCTGCGGATAAAACTACCGAAAGGATGTTTGCAGATCCATGAAATTAGTGCGGGATACCATCCCTCTTGACAGGGATTTTCCTTTTCAGATATCAGAAATCATCTTAAATAATGAGAACAGCCATCCGGATACCTTCCATTGGCACAGCTATTTTGAAATTACGTATGTGCGGAAGGGCCGGGGCAGGTACTTTGTAAACGGGCAGGAATATACCATGTCCGAAGGGGATATCATTATTTTTAATAATGTAGAACCCCATGGCTGGAGCCTCCTGGAACAGGATATGCACCTGATCGTAATGGTGTTTGCACCGGAGTTTATTGCAGAGAAGATGAATTTCTTTGATTATGAATATCTGAAGCCCTTTGTGGAGCGGGGAAGTAATTTTAAAAACCGCATCGGCAGCGAGGAGCCTGTGAGCCACGAGATTCGCAAGGGCATCCGTGAGATCAAATCGGAGTGGGAAGAACGCAGAGAAGGCTACCCCCTGATGATCAAAGCCAATGTTCTGCGGATCCTGACCATGCTGATCCGTGCATATCAGGATGACAGCAAATCCGATGCTATGCTGAAAGAAAAGAAAACTGCCATGAAGCGTCTGGAGCAGGCTCTGGCGTACATTGATGCACACTACTGCGAGAAGATAGCACTGGATGATGCGGCTGCGGCAGCCTATATGAGCTCCAACTATTTTTCTTCTTATTTCCGAAAGGTAATGAATGTGAGCTTCAGCGATTATGTGACAAGGCTCCGGATCTTTCATGCCAGGGAGCTTCTGCGGGATACGGACCGCAGCGTGACGGATATTGCGATGGAATGCGGATTCCATAACATTTCCAACTTTTACCGATTATATAAAAAACACGTAGGCAGGCCGCCACGGGAAAAAGACACCGGCGCCATGGACACAAAAAGTGAAAAAAGTATAAATTCCTGAGAAGATTTGTCATAGACAGTAAAAAACCCTGATGTTAGGATGTAGATAACCTGACAGCAGGGTTTTTTGCGCATAGGGGGATTCTTCCTGTGCGTTTTAATTAAATCAGGAAGCAGTATATTGGGAGGTAAAAAGAAAATGGCAGAAGCTATGGGGAACATGAAAATGGATCACAAAGGAATCGAACTGCAGCTCGGGCAATTGCATTACCGCCTGATTCCGATCACAGAAGAAATCGTCCGCTGCATCATCTCAAAGAAAGAAATCTGTGAACAGCCGGATTCTCTGATCATCGAAAAAAAGGAACATGCGCCTGTAGAATTTCAGGCTGAGGAGCAGGAGGGCGCCATCCTGTTAAAAACAGCAAAAGTCCAGGTGCGCATCAACCTACAAAACGGGGAATTCACCTGGCTGCGTCCGGACGGAAGCGAGTGGCTTGTGGAAAAAGGCCGTGACCTGACAGAAATCGACGTCATCCATTATTCCACAGGTGATGAAGAACCCATTATCAAACGTGTGAAGACCGTAGACGGCGAGCGTAACTTTATTCAGAATCTCAAGGAAGTGGCAGACAGAAAGGCCTATCGTGCGAGACTGTTTTATCAGTGGAAGGAAGGAGAAGGAATCTACGGCCTTGGCCAGGCGGAAGAGGGGATTTACAACTACAGAGGACATAACCAGTATCTCTACCAGCATAACATGCGCATTCCTATGCCTATGTTTGTATCCTCCGAAGGCTACGGCATCCTGGCAGACTGCTGTTCCCTGATGACCTTTAATGACGAAGGAAGCCGTTCCTATCTGTTTCTGGATACGGTGGACCAGATTGATTATTATTTTCTTGGCGGAAACACTATGGACGGAATCGTCAGGGATTACCGTTACCTTACAGGCAAAGCCCAGATGCTTCCCAAATGGGCTTATGGCTATGTACAGTCCAAGGAGCAGTATTATACCGATCAGGAGCTGGTAGACATTGTAAAGCATTACCGGGAAATTCAGGTACCTCTGGATTGTGTGGTACAGGACTGGAACACCTGGGAACCGGGAAAATGGGGCAACAAGATCGTGGATAAAACCCGCTACGGCAATCTGAAAGCCTGCATGGACGAAATCCATGCCATGAATGCCCATACCATGGTTTCCGTATGGCCGAATATGAATACCGGATGTGAAAACCACACGGAATTGTTTGGCGCAGGATATATGCTGAATGATTATTCCACCTATAATGCCTTTGATGAAAAGGCAAGGGAGATTTACTGGAAGCAGGCGAAAGCAGAGCTGTTTGACGGCGGTTTTGATTCCTGGTGGTGCGACTCCACGGAACCCTTCTCCGGCCCGGACTGGGGAGGAGAGGTAAAACGGGAACCCTGGGAACGATATGTTCTCGTTGGGAACGAGCATAAAAAATATCTGGATGCTGCCGAAGCAAATGCCTTTGCCCTGATGCATGCCAAAGGTATTTATGAGAACCAGCGCAGAGACCGGGAAGACATGCGTGTCCTGAACCTGACCCGTTCCGGCTATGCGTCCGGGCAGAAATACAGTGCGATGCTGTGGTCAGGCGATACCTGTGCCACCTGGGAGAATTTCAGGATCCAGATCGCAGAGGGCCTGAATATGTGCATGAGCGGTTATCCCTACTGGACCCTGGACATTGGTGCGTTCTTTACTGTCCGGGAAAAATGGCAGAACCGCGGCTGCGGCTGCAATACGGATCCGACACCGAAGTGGTTCTGGCAGGGCGGCTATGAAGAAGGCATCCGTGACAAAGGATACTGCGAGCTTTATACACGCTGGCTGGAGATGGGGGCATTTCTTCCCATGTTCCGTTCCCATGGAACCGATACGCCCAGGGAAATCTGGAATTTCGGAGAAAAAGGAACCATGTTCTATGATGCCATTGAGAAATTTATCAAGCTGCGTTATCATCTGATGCCGTACATCTATTCCCTGGCAGCAGCCGTACATTTTGAGGACAGCACCATCATGCGCAGCCTTCTCTTTGATTTTCCGGAGGACAAAACAGCGCAGGGCATCGGAGATGAGTTCATGTTCGGCCCATCCCTTCTGATCTGCCCTGTGACAGAGCCTATGTATTATGAAGCAGACAGCCGGGTACTTGACAGAGAAAAAACCTGGAACTGCTATCTTCCTGCAGGCTGCAAATGGTATGATTACTGGACAAACACCTGCTATGAGGGCGGACGGTATGTGACTGTGGATGCTCCAATTGACCGGATGCCCGTTTTCGTAAAAGCAGGAACGATCCTGCCTGTGGCAGAGGGACTTCAGTACGCATCCCAGAAACCGGAAAAACCGCTGAAGCTTCTGGTATATCCGGGTGCGGATGCTTATTTTAAACTGTATGAGGATGAAGGAAATAACTACGCATTTGAACAGGGTGCCTTTGCAGTAACGGAATTCACCTGGAATGACCGGGAACAGAAACTGACAGGCGGCGAAAGAAAAGGCAGCTATCCGGGCATGGAAGAACTGGAATATACGGTGGAGATCATCCGGTGGTAGGTTCTTTGCATATTCTTTCGTAACTGTTCAGTACCTTCACAGTTACGAGCCATCCTGCTGAATAGTTACATTCTTTCTATACTTTTCGGCCGAGATGGGGTATAATAAAAAATACCCTGGCGGAGAGAAGTTATTTGCTGCGCCGGATGCGTAACGGAATGTGTATAAAGGAAGAATTTTTTGAAGGAGGCAGTCCCTATGATCATTACAACAACCAACAATATTGAAGGAAAAACCGTACAGGAATATAAAGGCATCGTATTCGGAGAAGTTATCTCCGGCGTAAATGCACTGAAAGATATTGCAGCAGGCATGCGCAACTTCTTCGGCGGAAGGTCTGCCACTTATGAGCAGGAGCTGATGTCCGCAAGGGACGCTGCACTTCGGGAGCTGGAGCAGAGAGCAGCAGAGCGCGGAGCTAATGCGGTGATCGGTGTAGATATTGATTACGAGGTGCTTGGTGCAGACAATGGAATGCTGATGGTGACCGCCAGCGGAACGGCAGTTGTTGTGGCATGAGTGAGGGATTAACCCCAATGACAGAGAGCAGGAAGTATCTGGAACGGGTCCTTGCGAGCCTTCACAGAAGAATCGCAGAAATCGAGGAGTCCATTGCAGAGGGACAGAAAGAAATCGAGAGTATGCATGAATACTACTGGGAAAACTATACCGAAATGGATCAGTATGGATACGAAAACTTTGATAACCAGCAGGCGCTCCTCCATCAGGTAAATGCCAACCAGGAAGAAATGCAGCGCCGCCACCGCTTCCGAAAGATGCTGGATTCCCCGTTTTTCGGAAGAGTGGATTTCTGCTTTGAAGATGAGGAGGAACCGGAATCCTTTTATATCGGCATCGGCAACTTTGCAGAAAAAACAGGCGGCATTCCCTTAGTCTATGACTGGCGTGCACCCATCAGCGGACTTTTTTATGACTACGATAAGGGTCCGGCATCCTATACGGCTCCTGCAGGAGAAATCACAGGAGAGATTACTTCCAAATGGCAGTATAAGATCCGCGGCGGAAAAATGCTCTATGAATTTGAGAGCGACATTAAGATTGACGATGAAATTCTGAAAAGTGAGTTAGGCAGCAATGGAGAGGTACAGCTGAAAAGCATCATCCGTACCATCCAGAAGGAACAGAATGCCATCATCCGGAACACCAAAGACAGGATTCTGGTCATTCAGGGTGCGGCAGGAAGCGGCAAGACTTCCATAGCCCTGCACAGGATCGCCTATCTCCTCTATCATGACAGGAAGAATCTGAAGTCCTCCAATATTCTGATCCTGTCCCCGAACAGTGTCTTTGCGGACTATATTTCCCATATCCTTCCGGAACTGGGGGAAGAAAATATCCGGGAAATGAGCTTTGACCTGTATGCATATAGGGAATTGAAGGATGTGGTGCCTGACTGTGAAGACCGCTATGACCAGATTGAGAGGACGCTTGCCCATCCGGGCAGACGCAATCTTTATCAGGAGAAGCAGTCTGCGGAGTTTTTAAACAGCATGGAACGATTCTTCCTGGAAATGGAAGATGAGCTGATGCGTTTTCAGGATGTGGAATACAGGGGATTCTGCAAGACTGAGAAAGAAATCATCGAGCTGTTTTATTTTAAATTTACGGATATTCCGCTGCTTTCCAGAATGGAAGCTGTGGCAGAATATTTTATTGATGAAGTGGAGACCCTCCGTGGCGGCGACCTGCCGGAGGAAGAACGGGATGTGGTCATGGAGAAATTCATGAAAATGTATGAAACGAGAGATCTCTATGTACTCTACAGCCATTTTCTGAAGCGTGAAGGCTATCCTGCACTTCCGAGAGTCTCCTTTGAGAAGAGGAAGCTTCGCTATGAGGATGTCTATCCGGTGCTTTATATGAAATACAGCCTCCTGAAACAAAAAGAGGACAGCCATATCAAGCATCTGGTGGTAGACGAGATGCAGGACTATTCCAGACTGCAGTATCTGATCCTGAAGAAGATGTTTCCATGCAGGATGACCATCCTGGGCGATAAGGCCCAGACGATGGATGAGAAGGCCCATGATGTATGTACCTTTCTTCCGGGGATTTTTGGAAGGGACATCTGCAGAGTCGTAATGAATAAAAGCTACCGCAATACTGTGGAGATTGCCGAATATGCCAACCGTCTTGCAGGAATCACCGGCATGGAGCTGTTTGAGCGCCACGGAAAGCCGGTTTCGGAACAGGAGTATCCGTCCATGGGTAAAGCCCTGGAAGATGCGGTGAAGTATCTGGAGATCGGTGAGGATGCCTTTGAAACTGCGGCAGTCATCCTGCGCACGGAAGCAGAAGCACTGGCTGCATACACGTTTTTACAGGAAGAAATGCAGAGAAATGGATTTGATACGGAACAGCAGCTTACCTATCTGGACCGCAACAGCTCCAATTTCCGTAAGGGGCTGACCGTGACTACCTTTTATCTGGCAAAAGGTCTGGAGTTTGACCAGGTATTTTCCCTCTTCCCAAAAGAGGACACGACCCCTCTGGCAGAGCAGGCCCGGTACATTGCAGCTACCAGGGCGCTCCATGAGCTTCATATGTATGAATACCATAAAGAACACAAAAAAAGCAGATGACATCATTCATCTGCTTTTTTGAATTTTTATCCTTCACTCTCTTCCCGGAATTCAATAGGGCTTTTGCCTGTCTGCTTCTTAAAAATTCGGCTGAAATAGCCCTGGTCATGGTAGCCTACGGCTTCCCCGATCTGTTTGATAGAGAATTCCGGGTTGTGAAGGAGCATTTTCTGTGCATGGCTCATCCGCAGGTTGGTGATGTATCTGGACGGGGTACAGTCGTAGACCTGGCAGAAAATCCTGGTGAGATAACTGGAACTGTAGTTCATATTGTTGGCAATCAGGTTCAGGTTGATATCCTGGCTGTAATTCTCTACGAGGAAATCCTTCAGAAGCTCTGCAATCTGTGCGGGCGGCATCCTGGTGGTGCCGGGATTGAAGATTTCTTCGTAAGTGTTCTTGGTAAGCATAAATTCTTTTTTTATTTTCTGAAGGACTGCCTGAAGCTCATCCGGGTCGATCGGCTTGAGCAGATAGTCGGATACTTTCAGGCTGATGGCTTTTTTGGCATACTCAAAATCGGAGAATCCGCTTGTGATGACAAACTTTACCAAAGGGAACTGCTCCCGTACTTTTGTGAGAAGAACCATCCCGTCCATGACAGGCATACGGATATCCGTGATCAGGACATCCGGGCTTAATTGCTCAACAAGCTCATAAGCCTGGCTGCCGGTCTGGGCTTTACCCACTACTTCAAAATCCGGATCCGCTTTCCGGACTTTGGCAGCAAGGTTGTTCAGTAATAATTCTTCGTCTTCTGCAATAACGACTGTATATTTCATAGCTTTTCCCCATTCTCCGCGTCTTTTGGGAAATAACGTCCGATTGAAACGATACCGTGTCCTTCCGGTGTATTTCCATATGTAAAAATTATATCATCTTTACAGAAAAGTTTCCAGCGCAGATATACATTCAGTGTGCCAAGGCCATTGATTTTTAACGCAGGCATTCCGGGATTTTTTAAAGCATCCTGAATGTTTCGGGTGATTTTATCTATGGCTTCCGGAGAAAAGCCGTTGCCGGAATCAATGACATCGATCTGCCAGCGGTCCTCTGTTATGCTGCTCTGAATCGTGATATACCATGGAGGCTGGCAGTCGGAACCATATTTGATTGCATTCTCGACGATTGGCTGGATGAGCAGCTTTGGAACTTTTTCGTCCATCAGGGACTCGTCGATGAGGATATCATAATTCAAACTGGATTGATAGCGGACCTTCATACAATAGAGATACTTTTTGACATAATCAATTTCCTGGCGCAGCGTGACGGTTGTCGTGGAGGTGTCCGTGATATACCGCATAATATTGGAAAGATTCCGGCACATTTTAATAACAACATCCGAATCTCCGTTTTCTGCAAGGACAATGATGCTGGAGAGGGAGTTGTAATAAAAATGCGGGTTGATCTGGCTCTGCAGGGCCAGTGTCCTGGATTTCAGCTCCTGTTCCTGGGCTTCGATCAGCAGATTCATGGAATCCTTCAGGTTATCGCTCATATTCTGGAAGGCCTGGTAGAGCTCATCCAGCTCATTGACGGAAACAGGGTAAGAGGTGGCTTTTTCCTGTCCGAGGGTATCCAGCTCCATGCGCTGGATGATATGTTTCAGATGCTTGATCGGCTTTACCAGGGAGCGGGAAAGACGGTAGGAGATCAGCGCTGAAATACAAAGGAAAAGAGTCACTACAGCCAGCAGAACCTTTAAAAGGTCATAAACAGGGCTTAAAATAACGGATTCCGGCTGCACGGTTAAATAGGTATAACCGGAATAAGTGGATATGGTCCGGGCTGCATACTCCCGATTCAGAGTGACAGGACTTAAAAATGGTTCACCGGAATCCATGGCAGCACCAAAATATTTCTGCATTTCCGCGGCTTCCTCTGCCGTTACATCATAAGGATAGACCAGATTTTCATTTTTATCAAAAATATAGATGCTGGCCGCATGATCCCTGTTTTTCTTCTCATAAGAAATGATGCTTTTAAAGATAGATTTGCACTGCTTGACTGTTTCGATGGTGCCTACGGAACGTCCGTATTGATTATAAAAGGTACGGTACAGGGAGATGAACCACTGCCTGGACTTGGTGGACTTGGAGTAAGCGTCTGTCCGGTAGGGCGGGGTAATGAGCTTGGTTCCGGCAAGGGCCTGCGCCTGTTCTGCCCATGCAATCTGGTCGTCCGCGGCTTTTTTTACCATGGTGGACATACCGGCCTGAAGGACATTTCCGGAAAAGTCATAGAGATTTACCTGATCCGCCTTCAGTTCCGTTCCGCTGATGGAGATAAAGAGGTCGGCCATTTCTTCCAGCATATCATAGGAAATATTCAGGTTAAAGGAACTATCCAGTGTGTCTTTGGACATATTGCTGTAATTGATATTGGCGGAAACCATATCCAGGCTTTTCAGGGCGGCGTCTACCTGATTCTGAAAACTGTCATTGAGCGTGTTCATAGCCTGAATCTGGCTGTTGGTCTGCTGTCTGGAAACAAAGACCAAAAAGAAAATGGCAAATGAAAAAAGCACCAGACATGCCAGAAACAGGTAAGCACGGAATAATTTGGACTGCAGTTTTGCTTTTTTCAAGCTTGATTCCTCCTTTACGGCAGGGTATGCTGTATCATATCTGATGAAAATGATGCAGGACGCCTTTATGATCTATTAGTATAGTATATCATATCTTTGTGAAAAGTCCATAAAAATCAGACCCGTTTTTTGTGGAAAGATATCCGTTTAGCAATAAAAACCTAGTAAAATAGTAGAGAAAGTTGTGAAAAAAGTACAAAAACTAAACCGAAAAGTCCATGGATTTCGAAAAATATGTCTGATAAACTAATACCATCAAATGAATCGGAAACAAAACCTTAAAAGGAGGAAATGAAATGAAGAAAAAGGCTTTATCAGCAGTATTGACGGCTGCTATGGTGGCTTCCATGACAGCAGGGATGGCAGTGAATGTATCTGCTGCAACAGATGAATTTGCAGGGGAAGAGCTGAGCATTCTCGTATCCGCAGGCTGGATGGACAATCGTTATGATGCAACCATCGCACGTTTTGAAGAGACCTATGACGTGACAGTTGACCTGCAGACCATTCCTGCAGACCAGTATTCCGATCTGCTGCTTTCCAAACTTGCAACAGATTCCTGTACGGATATTTTCTGGATTCAGTCCAATCCGTTTGCAATTGAATCCGTGATCGTAGACCCGGAGAAATATTGTATCGACTTTACAGGCGCTGAGTGGGAATCCAAGATTCCGGAAGTAAGACTGGATGCATGTAAATATAACGATAAGTTATATGGTATGCAGTTGTGGCACAACTCTCCGGAGTATGTAATGGTTTATAACAAGACCTTATTTGAGGAAAACGGCTGGGAAGTTCCGACAAATTATGAAGAACTGAAAGCTCTCTGTGCAGAGATCCTGGAAGCAGGAATCACTCCGTGGTTTATGCCTGGTGCAGACGGATGGCAGCATCAGCTTGCATTCTTCCAGATCGGCGGTGTTTATGAGGAAGCACAGCCAGGATTATATGAAGCACTGAACAACAATACAGCTACTTTTGCTGATAACGAAAAAATGCTGGAAGTTCTGAACCAGTACAAAGAATTCTCTGATGCAGGATACTTCGGAGAAGACTGGATCGGTACAGACAGCACCAATATGGCAAATGAATTTGCAGACAGAAACTGTGCAATGGCACTGGCAAACTCCAGTTACATCAAACAGATCAAAGAAGATACAGGCACAGAAGATGAATTCGGCCTGTTCCTTGAGCCTCTTGGCGACAATACCTGGTTCCCGTCCAGCCCGGCCGGCCCGACCATGTTCGGCTACAACGGAAGCGAACATCCGGAACTGGTAAAAGAATTCTTCAACTTTGTAGCACAGACCGAAAGCTTACAGGAAATCCTGGACAACTCCCCGGCCTACACCAACATTCATGCAAATGATGACGCTGTAGAACAGCACTGGCTGCCGGAAGAGGAAGAGTTCATGGCAACGATTCCGGAAGAAAAAATGGCTGTATCCGTTCTTCAGAATGGTACCAAATACACCAATGATTACTGGATGAACTTCGGACAGGATATGGTTTCCTTCTGCCTGGGCGAAATGGAAGCAAACGACGTTCTTGCAAACATGGATACCAACCGTGCGGAAGCTGCAAAAGTTGCAGGCGACCCTGCCTGGGAATAATCCTCAGCAGATGAATGAGTGAGATATAATGTGACATAGTGATGGTGCGGAGAATCTCCTCCGCACCATTTCTTCTAAACACGGAGGTGCTTTTTTTATGAACAAAAAACGTATCTATCCCCAGTGGTTTTTGATACTGCCGCTGGCACTGTATATTATCTTTTTCCTGCTTCCCAGTATCATGGGTGTGGGATATTCCGTAACAGACTGGAATTCCAGAAGCGTCCTGACAGGTGTGAACTTTGTAGGACTTGATAATTACAAGGAAATCTTTCTGTCCGATAAAAATTATCTTTCCGGTATCGGACATACCCTGATGTTTACCATCGTTTCCAATATCGTGAAGCTGATCCCGGCTCTTCTGATCGCCATTATGCTTCAGGAGGGACTCCGCGGACAGGGCTTTTACCGCACGGTGCTTTATCTGCCGTCCATTCTTCCGTTCGTGATCATCGGTCTTATTTTCAAGTCCATTCTGAATTACAACAATGGTCTTCTGAATATGTTTTTTGAAGCGGTTCACCTGGATATCTTTAAGCTGAAATGGCTGTCAGACCTGAATGTGGTCTGGAAATCCATCATTGGTGTGGACGCCTGGAGAGGTATCGGCTATGTTATGACGATCTTCCTGGCAGGACTGAACACGATTCCGAAGTCCTACTATGAAGCGGCACAGATCGACGGCGCCAACTTCTGGCAGAGACTCCGCTATGTAACCCTTCCGATGCTTACAGGCTCCATCATGATCAACCTGGTATTCGGTATTACATACGGACTGAAAGTCTTCGATATCGTTTACGTACTTACCAACGGCGGCCCGGGACATGCAACAGAGGTTCTGACCACCTACGCATTCCAGTTGTATTCCAGAGGTCAGTACGGCATGTCTTCCGCATTGAATACCGTGCTTTTGATCATCACGGCGATCGTCGGCGTATTTATTGTTAAGACGTTAGGAAAACAGGAGGTGCAGCAGTAATGAAGAAAAATGTCCAGACCATATTAAAGCATGTTGTCTGTATCATCCTGTGTATCCTGGTGCTGGCACCATTCTACATGGTTTTGATCAACTCCTTTAAACCAAAGGCAGAGGCTGCAAGAATGAACCTGTCTCTTCCGTCAGAGTGGCTTTTCAGCAACTATCTGGAAGTTATTGAACAGGGCAAACTGGTACAGGGATTTATCAACAGCCTTACCTATGCGCTTGTGGCAACCTTCCTCGGCGTTGTGCTGTGTTCCATGGCAGCGTTTGTTATGTGCCGGAAGCGTACGAAGTTAAACGTATTTTTATACTATTTCGTGCTTTGCGGATTGTTTTTCCCGGTAAACTACGTAACTCTGGTGCGGGTACTTTCTGCGGCACATCTGACAGATACACGTACAGGTATTATTCTGGTATTTACCAGTGCCATGATTCCGTTCTGTGTCTTTACGATCCGAAACTTTGTGACATCGGTTCCCGTTGAGCTGGATGAGGCTGCGGTCATTGACGGTGCCGGCCCGATCAGCCTGTTTTTTAAGATCATCATGCCGCTTCTCAAACCGACACTGGTAACATGCTTTATCCTGCAGTTTATGGGTGTATGGAGCGACTTCCTGACTCCGCTGTATTTATCCAGCAAGAGCAAGCTCTTCCCGATGACCATGGCGGTATATCAGTTCTTCGGAAAGAACAAGAACAACTGGAACTATATTTTTGCAGACATTGTGCTGACCTGTATTCCGGTTATCATTGTATATATGATCGGCCAGAAATACATTGTCGGCGGAATGACTTCAGGAGCAGTAAAAGAATGATGAAATTTACAGCGAACAGCCCTGCCGGAAGATTCGGGGAGGCTTATCCTGTGGGAAATGGACAGATGGGAGCCGTTGTTTACGGCTCCTTTCCTGTAGAAAAGATTACCATTACGGAGAATACCTTTTTCAGCGGAAGCAGGAGCAGGGAAAATAATCAGCCGGGAGCAGACCGTGCATTCCGGGAAATGCGGGAGCTTCTGAGACGGGGAGAATATGAGGCGGCACACAGGGCTGCCAAAGGATTTCAGGGAGTACGCCATAATTACGGAACGAACCTGCCTGCCGGGGATGTGAGAATCACCTTTCGGAAGGATAACGGGACGATCAGGGAGTATCAGCGGTGCCTGGACTATGGATGCGGGCTTGTGCAGACGGAATTTCAGGCAGCAGACAGCCGGATCCGTACGGAGTTATTTGCTTCTCACCCGGATCATGTGCTGGTGTGGCATATGGAGAGCGAGGATACTCTGGATGTATCCGTACAGTGGATGCCTTACCACGGGAACGGCGGGAGGACAGGAACAGAAACGGGATTTTTTTATTCCGCAAAGGCAATAGAAGACGTACATTGTGACGAGCCCTGCGGTGTCAGCCTGTACGGAAGCTGCGAAGCTCTTACGGACGGCAGGCGCATCTGGTCTGACGGAGAAATGTACATTTCCGGTGCAAAGGAAATCACCTTATATCTTCATTGCGGAACAGACTATCTGAATCTGATGAAAGAACATCCGGAGGAGGATCTGGAAGCTGAAAAGAACATCCGGGCTGCTTTAAAGCAAAAGAGTGCCGCTCTTTTACAGCAAACCTATCAGACAATAAAGAAACGCCACATGGCAGATGTAAAAAATCTGATGTCGCGCGTAGAGCTGAAGCTGGACGGAGATGCACAAAAGGCTGCGGAAATGTTCCAGTACGGCCGTTATCTGCTTCTTTCCAGCTCCAGGGAGGATTCCCGGCTTCCGGCGCATCTCCAGGGAATCTGGAATGATGATGTGGCCTGCAGGATCGGCTGGACCTGTGATATGCATCTGGATATCAATACACAGATGAATTACTGGCCTGCGGACGTGACCGGACTTTCCGAAGTATTGCCGCCATTGGCGCATTGGCTGGAAAACCTGGCAGAGAGCGGACGCAGGAGCGCAAAGGAA
This sequence comes from Eubacteriales bacterium, assembly GCA_030524545.1. GTDB lineage: Bacteria > Bacillota > Clostridia > Lachnospirales > Lachnospiraceae > Blautia_A. The sequence goes on along the minus strand of JAUNGM010000005.1, from coordinate 34,417 downwards.
TCTTACGGGCTGCCGGGGTGGATTGCCGAGCTGGTCTCCAATGCATGGTGCTACAGTGCGCCGTATTGGACAACTGCTATTTCTCCTTATCCGACAGGAGGAGTCTGGCTGCTTTCCGGTCTTTGGGATCATGTGGATTATACGGAAGATGAGGGGTTTCTGAAAGAGACGGTTTATCCTCTGACACAGGAGGCAGTGCGATTCTTTGCGGATTATGTTTTTGAAACGGAAGAGGGGATACTTAGCTGCGGTCCGTCAATTTCTGCGGAAAACAGTTTTATAGTAAACGGCAAGTCTTATCAGATCAGCAACGGATGTACTTACGAGATTATGATGATCCGGGAACTGTTTCAGCGGTATCTGGAGTTTTCATGCAAAGTCCGTCCGGATGAGGGACTGGTAAAGAAGGTACGGGAACTGCTTCCAAAGCTTCCTCCGTTCCGCATCAGGGAGGATGGTACACTGGCGGAGTGGGAGCATGATTTTCCGGCCCGGGATCCGCAGCACCGCCATACCAGTCATCTTCTGGGACTTTTTCCGTTTTCACAGATCACACCGGAGGAAACGCCGAAGCTTGCCCGGGCGGCAAGTGCCTCTATCCGGGCAAAACTTACACCTTATGAGCAATGGGAGGATACGGGATGGGCAAGATCCCTTCTGGTATTATATGCTGCCAGGCTTCACGACGGAGAACAGGCCTGGTTTCATGTAAAAAGTATGATGAATGAGCTCTCGGAACCAAACGGAATGATTTATCATCCGCCTACACGGGGAACCGTTTTTGAGGATGATTTTGGCCATGTGTATGAACTGGACGGCAATACAGGGCTCACTTCCGGCATTGCAGAGATGCTTCTCCAAAGTCATGGTGGAACCATCCGGCTTCTTCCGGCATTGCCAAAGGAATGGGAGAACGGATATGTGAAAGGACTCCGGGCAAGAGGCGGCATTCAGGTGGAAATGTGTTGGGAAAAAGGAAGGATAACAGAATTTGGCCTTTTTTCAGAAAAGAATAAGGATTGTACGGTGCTATACGAAGAGATTACGGAATGCATTGCTCTGAAAACCGGAAAGGAATATCGCAGAAAAGTGGGATCATGAGAAAATGAAATTACAGAATGCCTTATCAAATAAGATATAATGCCTGAAGAAAATATGGCAGGTCAGGTGTATTTATCCAAAAATCAGGGAAGACTAACAGAAAAGAGTTCGCTGCTGTTTATGCCAAAGGCGTGAACAGCTCCCAGCGGGATATTGCCTGTGGACAGTAATAACAGTTCATAGGATTTTCACAATGCTCTCTGGAAATTTGTTGACATATTTGTAATAAAATTGTAAAATATACACCAAGGTACTGTAGATGATAATTTAAGGAGGCCACTATGAAGAATAGAAAAGTACTGGCAATACTTGCAATGACGATTTCCATGTCCTGTGTGTTCAGCGCATGCGGCTTATTTGGCGGAGGCGAGGACGAAGAACAGGTGGTAGCAGAGGTCACTCCTACACCGGAACCGACAGAAGCGCCGGATCCTACTCCGACTATCGCACCGAACGCACAGACCAATATTTATACATCCAAGGATAAGAATGTATCCATTAAGCTCCCGGATGCTACTTGGGACAACAAGACAGATGAAACAGATATGTTAAGCTTTGAATCCCCGGAGCAGGGAAGGATTCTGATCACTCATGGAGCAGGGGAGGCGGATATGTCAGTTGCCGTGCTTCCGAGCACCCAGGATATGGCAGTATCACTGGAGCAGGCTGCAGATCTGGAACAGGGAACTGATTTTGAAATCCAGGATTATTCGGCAACACAGGTAGAAGGAGCGAATGTTTACAGCTATGTGACCAAGATGCTGAATACGGAGAAGAGCGGCGGATATGCATATGTAGTGAATAAAGTATTTGCCAATGATGAGGAATATTATAATATTGCCGGTTCTGTCAAGACAGAAGATGCGCTTGCCGGAATTAAGGAAGCTGTGGAATCCTTTGCGATCCTTGGTGATTCTACTTTGAAGAGTGCTGCTCCGCAGGGAAGTTCCGGTAATGAAGGCGAGTCTGGTGCAGACGGACAGAATGCAGCAGGTACGCAGGGCACTGACGGTCAGAGTCAGGGCGGCACGCAGGGGACCGGCGGTGAGAATACAGACAGCGGTTACACAGATGGAGGATATTCCGACGGCGGCTATACGGACGACGGATATTCCGACAGTGGCTATTCCGATGACGGATATTCCGACGGCGGTGACAGCTATACGATTCCGAATTCTGCAGGATTTACACAGGAGCAGCTTACTGATACGAACCAGACAAGAACCATTTACCGCAATTCTGACGGACATCCTCTCGTAATTACCCCGAACGGAGACGGTTCCTGGAGTGATTTTGACGGAAATGTCTATGAGTTTGTAAATGATGAAGATGTTTACGACCAGGACGGCGTAGATTATTACTACCACGGCGAAGGTGCGGACGTATACTATATGCCTGTGGAATAAGAACATGATAGGAAGGAATAAGCATCAGCAGGGAAGCAGTGATTCAGCCTTTGCTGATGCTTTTCTGCTGTTTGCAAGTTCTTCTGTCCTGTGATACAATGAGATGATCAGACCGCATGCGGGAGGTACCGGGAGGATACGAATGGAAGCATATGGAGATTTTGCGAAAGTCTATGATATGTTCATGGATAATTTAGACTATAGAGAATGGTGTGACTACCTGGTCAGCAGGCTGAAAGAGTACGGGATTTGTGACGGGCTGGTGCTGGAGCTGGGCTGCGGTACCGGGACTATGACGGAAATGCTGGCAGAGGCCGGATACGATATGATCGGTGTGGATAATTCAGAGGAAATGCTGGCAGAGGCTATGGAGAAGCGTGTGGAATCCGGCCATGACATCCTGTATCTTCTGCAGGATATGCAGGAGTTTGAATTATACGGAACGGTGCGGGCAATCATAAGTGTGTGCGACAGTCTGAATTATCTGACAGAGGAGGAAGACCTGCTTGAGGTATTCCGGCTTGCCAATAACTATCTTGATCCGGGCGGAATCCTGATCTTTGATGTCAATACGGTGTACAAATATCAGGAGATCATGGGAGAGCGCACCATTGCGGAGAACCGGGAGGACGGCAGCTTTATCTGGGAAAACAGCTATGATCCGGAAACCGGGATCAACGTTTATGAGCTGGCTTTATTCCTGCCGCGGGAGGACGGACTTTACGAAAAAGACGAGGAAGTCCATTACCAGAGGGCATATCCTGCGGAACGGCTGAAAGAGCTGATCGCACAGGCCGGCATGGAGCTTCTGCATGTTTATGATGCCTATACGCTGGAGCCGCCGAGGGCTGACAGCGAGCGTTTGACCTTCATAGCCAGGGAGCAGGGAAAAGCATCCCATTTGCAGATATAGAGAAATGCAGAGAAAGAGATAGAAAAAAGATAGAAAAGAGATAGATAAGAGAATAGAAGAGGTACAGAGAATATGAGTGATTATATTGTCAGAGCAATGGCGGCGAATCAGCAGATCCGGGCATTTGCTGCCGTGACAAGAGATGTTGTGGAGACTGCGAGAAAGGCCCACAATACAAGCCCTGTGGCAACGGCTGCCCTTGGCCGGCTCCTGACGGGGGGCGCCATGATGGGCGTCATGATGAAGGGAGAGAAGGATATTCTCACCCTGCAGATCAAGGCCGGAGGCCCTTTGGAAGGAATTACGGTCACTGCGGATTCCAAAGGAAGGGTGAAGGGCTATGTAGGCAACCCCAATGTCTGCATTCCTGCAAATGCCAAAGGCAAGCTTGATGTGGCCGGAGCCGTCGGTGTTGGTTTTATGAATGTCATCAAGGATCTGGGAATGAAAGAGCCGTACCTTGGCCAGGTGGCTCTGCAGACCAGTGAGATCGCAGAAGATCTGACTTACTATTTTGCTACCAGCGAACAGGTTCCTTCCGCAGTAGGCCTTGGGGTTCTGATGAATAAAGATAATACGGTGCGTCAGGCAGGAGGATTTATCGTACAGGTAATGCCCTTTGCAGAGGATGCAGCGATTGACAGGCTGGAACGAAATGTTCAGAATATCAGTTCCGTGACCAGCCTTCTGGAGGAAGGCCATACGCCGGAGAGCCTTCTGGAAAAAGTCCTGGAGGGCTTTGACCTGGAGATCAGTGACCGCATGCCTGCGGAATTTTACTGCAACTGCAGCAAAAGCCGTGTGGAAAAGGCATTGATCAGCATTGGCCGTAAGGATTTAAACGAGCTGATCCAGGAAGGAAAGGACGTAGAGCTGAACTGTCATTTCTGCAACAGCAATTATGTATTCAGTGTGGAAGAATTGAAAGAAATTCTCCGAAAAAGCAAAAAATAACAGAAATACGTTTTATGAATGGAACGAAAACCAGACTTCTGCGGCCGGAAACAGGGAAAGTATGAATGGCTGCAGGAAAGAGAGGAAAGGGTTATGAAAGACGGATTTATCAAGGTAGCCGCCTGCACCCCCAATGTGAGAGTGGCGGATTGTGAGTATAACGCGGATGAGATCATCCGCATGGCACATGAGGCCGGGGCTCAGGGAGCCAGGGTCATTGTTATGCCGGAGCTTTGTATTACTTCTTATACCTGCGGGGATCTGTTCTGGCAGGAGCTTTTGCTGGACGAGGCGAAGGCGCAGCTTCTTCGCATTGCAAAGGAAACTGCAGATGTGGATGCCATTCTTTTTGTGGGGCTTCCGCTGGAATATAAGGGGAAATTATATAACGTGGCAGCAGGAATCAGCCACGGGGAGATTCTTGGCATTGTGCCGAAGATTTATCTTCCGAATTATAATGAATTTTACGAGGCAAGATACTTTACTTCCGGAGCAGGTGTGGATGGTACGGTTACGCTGAAGCAGCAGCCGGAAGTGGAAGAACCTGATTTGGTTACTGCTGACGGGCCGATCGTGGAGTTTGGCTTCGGAGATTTTGACGAGGAACTGGAAGAGGAAGAGATATTCGAGGACGGGGAGGAAGAAGAGGAGGAACCGGAAGACGAGGATGAATTTTTGAACTGCGAGGTTTCCATTTCTCCCTACATGATGTTTACCTGTTCCAGGATGCCGAAACTGAAGATCGCTGTGGAAATCTGCGAGGATCTGTGGGCACCGAACCCGCCGAGCGTTGGACATGCCTATCATGGGGCAAACCTGATCGTCAATCTTTCTGCAAGTGACGAAGTAGTAGGGAAGGATTCCTACAGAAGAAGCCTGGTAAGCAGCCAGTCTGCACGTTTGATCTGCGGATATATCTATGCTACTGCAGGAGAAGGGGAGTCTACCCAGGATGTGGTTTACGGAGGACAGAACCTGATCGCAGAGAACGGAACAATTCTTGCGGAAAGCAGACGTTTTGTCAATGGTATTACTTACGGGGATCTGGATATTCAGAGACTGGTCAATGAAAGAAGACGTATGACGACTTATCAGTTCTCCTCCGATAAAGAAGAGGGAGATGAGGAGCCATTTTATGAGGAAATGTTTTTTGATCTGGAAGTGGAGGAAACAAAGCTATCCAGAGAATTCGATTCCCGTCCCTTTGTCCCTGGTGTGAAGGAAGAGCGAGACAGACGCTGCGACGAGATTCTGAATATCCAGGCAATGGGCCTGAAAAAACGCCTTGCCCATATTCGCTGCCAGAATGCGGTAATCGGTCTTTCCGGCGGCCTGGATTCTACTCTGGCACTGCTGGTAACGGTGCGTGCTTTTGACATGCTGGGGATGGACCGGAAGAAGATTACAGCCGTGACTATGCCCTGCTTTGGGACTACGGACAGGACATACAATAATGCATGTATCCTGAGCGAACGTCTTGGAACTACGCTGAAGGAAGTGAATATCAAAGAAGCGGTGAACATCCATTTCCGCGATATCGGGCATGACCCGGAGAAGCATGATGTGACTTATGAGAACGGCCAGGCACGGGAACGGACGCAGATTTTGATGGATATTGCCAATCAGTCCGGCGGTATTGTGATCGGTACAGGAGACCTGTCAGAACTGGCGCTTGGCTGGGCAACCTATAACGGGGATCACATGTCCATGTATGCGGTCAACTGCTCCGTACCAAAAACGCTGGTGCGCCATCTGGTACAGTATTTTGCAGATACCTGCGGTGACGGGAAATTATCGGAGGTGCTTCTGGACATTCTGGATACCCCGGTCAGCCCGGAGCTTCTGCCGCCGAAGGATGGGGTGATCTCCCAGAAGACGGAAGATCTGGTAGGCCCTTATGAGCTGCATGACTTCTTCCTGTACTATATGCTTCGCTGGACCTTCCCTCCGAAGAAAATCTACCGCATGGCACAGATCGCTTTCGCTGGGGAATACGACAATGAGACAATTCTGAAATGGATAAAGATTTTTTACAGAAGATTTTTCCAGCAGCAGTTCAAACGCTCCTGTTTGCCGGACGGCCCTAAGGTGGGAAGCGTGGCAGTGTCTCCGAGAGGAGACCTGCGTATGCCAAGCGATGCCTGTGCGAAGCACTGGCTAAATCAGGTGGAAGGCCTGGAATAAACTTCAGAAAATGACCCGGTGTAAAAGCAATATACACCGGGTCTTTTCTATGATACAAAAAAGGCACAGGAATATCTTCCGTTATTTTGGTGCCGCTTTTCTGACTGCATCCTCAATGGCATCCAGCAGCATCATGGAGGTATACTTCTGGTCTGAGGAATACTGGATTCCTTCCAGGGACTGTGAGGAATAAATCTGGCTGGCAAGAGACGCCAGAGCGGGTTTCATTAGCGGAAACATGGCGGAAGTGCTTTCGCTCAGATTGACGAGCTGGATGGACTTGATCCTGTCGGCATCGACAGTCACTTCCACATCAAACGTATTGCTGTTCAGCTCAATGGAGGAGCGGTAAACACCGGGAGTATACCGGCCTGCCGCGTCCGAAGAAGCTGTCATGCTTTTCCCAGGGCCGAACATAAAAAAAACAAGCATGCCAAGGGCAATGGCGAGAAGCAGAAAGATAGCCGTATAGACTACTTCCTTCATATGTAGTACAACAATTTTTGTTTTGGAACTCATGGCACGCGCCTCCTGTCTTACTTTCTATATCCTATTACGGGAAATGGAAATTTATTCTTGATTTTATAATCCCGAGACATACGATGATGAAGTTAGACATTCCTCCGATGATTTGATATAATAAGGACACTTAGTGTTTGTGTTTCTATTTTGGGAGGTACCTATGTCATTACAATTTATCATCGGCAGCTCGGGAGCCGGGAAGTCTTATTACGCATATAAAAAGATCATTGACGAGTCAGTATGCCATCCGGAGGCGAATTATTATGTCATTGTTCCGGAGCAGTTTACTATGCAGACCCAGAAGACCCTGGTGGAAATGCATCCTTCCGGAGGAATCCTGAATATTGATATTTTGAGCTTCGAGCGCCTGGCTTACCGTGTATTCGAGGAAGTGGGAGGGGATAACCGGAGGCTCCTGGAAGAAACAGGCAAGAGCATGGTACTTCAGAAAATGGTCCAGCTTCATCAGAAAGAACTTCCCTATCTGGGAAACCAGATGAAAAAGCCCGGATACCTGGATGAGGTGAAATCCCTGATCTCCGAATTTATGCAGTATGATGTCCGGGAGGAAGAGCTTGACAAAATGCTGTCCCAAACAGAGGACAGAAAACTGCTCCGGATGAAATTGAGAGACGTAGGAACCCTCTATCAGGCATTCCGGGACTATCTGGAGGGCCATTATATGACAGGAGAGGAGGTCCTGGATGTTCTCCTGAATGTCCTGCCCCTGTCCTCAAAAATCAAAGACAGCGTTCTGCTTCTGGATGGTTTCACCGGATTTACTCCCATCCAGAACAAGGTAATCCGGGAATTGCTGGCCATCTGCAAAAAAGTATACGTAACCGTCACCCTGGATGAGCGTGAAAATCCCTTTGCCGTCGGCAAACCTCACCAGCTTTTTTATATGAGCCGCAAAATGATCCATACACTTGCAGAACTGACCCGTGATGTAGAGGAACCGATCCTGATCTCAAGAGGAGAGAATTCACGGTTTGCCCATTCCCCTGCCCTTGGCTTTATGGAACAGCATCTGTTCCGCTACCGAAAAGCCTCCTATGAGAAAGAACAGGATGAAATTTGTCTCTTTTCTGCTAAAAATCCGTTAAAGGAAATGGAGGAAACAGCCAGACGAATTGTCAGGCTGGTGCGGGAGCGCGGGTACCGTTACGGAGAGGTTGCAGTGATCACCGGTAATCTGGAGGAATATGCAAGCCTTGCAGGTCAGGTGTTTGAAGAAGCAGGGATTCCTTATTTTCTGGATGAAAAGCATACGGTACTTATGAACCCCTTTGTAGAATACCTCCGTGCAGCACTGGAAATGGTGGTGAAGGGGTTCCCTTATGAAAGTGTATTCCGGTATCTTCGCTGCGGAATGTCCGATATCAGGCGGGATGAAGCAGACCGCCTGGAAAACTACGTCATTGCTCTGGGAATCCGCGGATACCGCCGCTGGTCGGAAAAGTGGGTGCGGATTTATCAGGGAATGGCACCGGAAGCGATTCAGGAAATCAACGAGATCCGCGGGCGTTTTACGGAAGAGGTGCAGGAGCTTGCGGAGGGCTTTGGGGGAGAAAAGAAGACCATCCGGGAATATTGCCGGTGCCTTTATGAATTTATTGTAAAATGCGGCATCCAGGAAAAACTGAAAAGACAGGAGCGGCTCTTTGCCGGGGCAGGAGATAAGGCCATGGAAAAAGAGTATGCGCAGATCTACGGCATCATTATGAACCTTCTGGACAAGATGGTGGAAATCCTTGGAGAAGAAACCGTTACCCGCCAGGAATTCCAGCAGCTTTTGGAGACAGGGCTTTCGGAAGCCAAGGTCGCCCTGATTCCGCCGAGCATGGATCAGGTTGTGATCGGAGATATGGAGCGGACCCGGTTAAAAGACATCAAAGCCTTATTCTTTATTGGGGTAAACGAAGGAAGCATCCCCAAAAACACAGATGCAGGAGGAATTTTGACGGAGATGGACCGGGATTTTTTTACGGAGCAGGGGGTAGAGCTGGCTCCAAGTCCCCGAGAACAGATGAACATCCAGCGTTTTTATCTGTATCTAAATCTTACCAAACCAAGTGAGTATCTCTGTCTGTCCTACAGCCGTTCCAACGGCAAGGGGGAAGCCGCAGGCCCGGCCTATCTGATTGGGTCTGTTCGAAATCTGTACCCGTCTTTGTCTGTCGTTCAGGCGGAAGACCAGGACAATCCTCTGGATTATCTGGAGACTCCGGGAACAAGCCTGGATTATTTTCTGGAAGGGCTGACTGAGGGAAGCAGAGAGGATCCTGTCTTTCGGGAGTTGTATAGCTGGTATCTTCGGAGTCCGGAATATAGACCTGTGGTTCGCAGCCTGACAGATGCGGCTTTTTACAGAAAACCTGCGGACTGCATCAGCAAGAGTGTGGCAAAGGTTCTTTATGGGGAGGTTTCTCCGCACAGCGCCACAAGGCTGGAACGGTTTGCCGCCTGTGCCTTTGCCCATTTCCTGCGCTATGGCCTGCAGGTCACAGAGCGTGCGGAATATGAATTCCGTGCTATGGACATGGGGAATATCATCCATCGTTCCCTGGAAGATTTTGCTGTGGAAGTCCGCAAAAACGGACTGGATTGGAGGACGATCGGAGAGGAGGATCGGAACCGTCTGGCTGATGAATGCCTGAACCGGATTGCTCCGGATTACGGAAATACCATCCTGCAGAGCAGCGCCCGCAATACCTACATGATCGAACGTACCAGAAGGATCCTGCACAGAACTGTCTGGGCGCTTCAGGAGCAGCTAAAGCAGGGGGATTTCCAGCCGGAGGGATTTGAGGTTTCTTTCGGAGGCGGCCGGATTGACCGTGTGGATGTTTTGGAGGAGGACGATAAGATCCTTGTAAAGGTGATTGATTATAAAACAGGAAACACCTCCTTTGACCTGGTAGCCCTTTACCATGGACTGCAGCTCCAATTGATGATCTATCTGGATGCTGCAGTCCAGGTGGAAAAGAAGAAATACCCGGGAAAAGAGGTGGAGCCTGCCGGAATTTTTTATTACAATGTAAAAGATCCCATGATTCAGGAAACGATCGAAGCAGACGTGGAACAGGTAACTGGTAAGATCCTGAAAGAGCTGAAGATGAACGGGCTTGTGCAGGCAGACCGGGAGGTGGCTGTCCGGATGGACAGAAGTCTTTCTTCCATACCGGTGGCATTTAATAAGGACGGCAGCTTCCGAAAGACAGCATCTGTGGCCAGCAGAGAGCAGTTTGCCATTCTGAACCGCTATGTAAAGAAAAAAATCGCAGGAATCCAGGAAGCAATCCTGGCAGGAGAAGCGGAGGTGTCCCCTTACGAGCTCGGCAGAAGAAATGCCTGTACGTATTGTCCTTACCAGAACGTATGCGGCTTTGACAAAAAGATGCCCGGTTATGAATACAGAAGGCTGAAGAACTTTTCCGATGAGGAGCTGTGGAAGGCATTTGCAGAGGAGGTGCAGTGAAGTGGGTGTGAAGTGGACAGAGGAGCAGCAGAAAGTCATTTCCCTGCGTGACAGGAATATCCTGGTAAGTGCTGCCGCAGGTTCCGGAAAAACGGCAGTATTGGTTCAGCGTATTTTGGGAAGAATCATGGACCGTACGAATCCGATAGACATTGACCGTATGCTGATCATGACTTTTACAAGAGCAGCAGCCGGAGAAATGCGGGAACGAATCTCCCGTGCACTGGAACAGGCCCTGTATGAAGACCCGGATAATGAACATCTGCAGAGGCAGATGACGCTGATCCATACGGCGCAGATCACTACCATTGACGGTTTCTGCGCCTATGTGATCCGAAATTATTTCCATCTCATCGGCCTGGATCCGGGATACCGGACTGCAGATGAGGGGGAGCTGAAGCTTCTGCGGGAAGATGTGCTGAAGAATCTCATAGAAGACCGGTATGCTTCCGAAGATAAGAAGTTTGAGGACTTTGTGGAATGCTATGCATCCGGAAAAACAGATGAGGGCATCAAGGATCTGATCCTGGATGTTTATGAAGCAGCCATGAGCCATCCTTATCCGGAGGAATGGCTGCAGGAGTGCCTGGATATTTACCGGATGGAAAATGAGGAAGAGCTGAAAGATGCAAAATGGATGAAACTGCTGTGGGAGGCCTGCATAGAGGAACTGAATGAGGCGGAAAGCATCGCCGGGGAGGCGAAAGCCCTCTGTCTTGAAGAAGGCGGCCCGTATTTATATGAGGAGGCGCTGGACAGTGACCTTCTCCTGATCAAAAAGCTGAAAGGTTTTGCAGCAGAGGAAGATTACGATGCCATTGCCGATTGCCTGCGTAAGCCGTCTTTTGCCCGGCTTTCCGCCAAAAAGGCCGAGGGAGTGGATGACCATCTGAAAGAACAGGTAAAGTCCCTTCGCGAAGAGGAAAAAGAAATCCTGAAAGAACTGGGTGCCCGTTATTTTGCATGGAAAGAAGAGAACCTGGCCCTTTTGCTGAAAAGCTGCAGGGAGCCGATGGAGACTCTTGTGGAGCTGGCACTTGCATTCAAAGAACGCTTTGGGGAAAAGAAACGGGAAAAGAATGTGCTGGATTTTACGGATATGGAGCATTTCGCGCTGGAAATCCTGATACAAAAGACGGAAAACGGGGTGACAATGACCCAGGCGGCCAGGGAGCTTTCGGAAAAATACGAAGAAGTTCTGGTGGACGAATATCAGGACAGCAACCTGGTACAGGAGCTTTTGACCAACTGCGTCTCCGGCTGGGCGAAGAACAGGAAAAATATCTTCATGGTAGGAGATGTTAAGCAGAGTATTTACCGCTTCCGTCTGGCAAGGCCGGAGCTGTTTATGGATAAATACAAACGTTATACCCTGACCGACGGGCCGGAACAGAGAATCGACCTCCATAAAAATTTCCGGAGCCGTGCAGAGGTGCTTCATAGTGTCAATTATCTTTTCCGCCGGATCATGGGGGAGGACCTTGGGGGAATCGCCTATGACGATGCGGCTGCCCTGTATCCCGGGGCTTCTTTCCCGGAAGGACACGAGGAAGCCTTTGTAAAGACAGAGGTTCTGCTGGTGGAAAAGGACGGGGAGGAGCTTGCGGAGGAAAATTCCGGGCAGAGCGCCCAGGAGCTGGAAGCGCTTGCCATCGCCCAGTCGATTCGGAAAATTTTGGGAAAGGAAAAGGTTCTTGACCGGGAAACCGGGGAATACCGGCCTGCGGAGTACGGCGATATTGCTATTTTGCTTCGGACAGCATCAGGATGGGCGGAGACATTTACAGAAGTGCTTGCCTCCCAGGGAATCCCGGCTTATACGGCATCGAAGACAGGTTATTTTTCCGCGCTGGAAGTGGTGACTGTCCTGAATTTCCTGCGCATTGCGGACAATCCCCTGCAGGATATCCCTCTGGCAGGTGTGCTCCGCTCCCCGATCGTACACTGCACCTCTCAGGAGCTTGCCATGCTCCGCTGCGACTGTCCGGGAGGAATGCTTTATGAGAGTGTCTGCCGCTATGTGGAAGATGGCCAGATGCTGCTGTTCCCGGACAAGGAGAAAGAAGCCCTCAAAGAAAAACTGAGGGATTTTCTGGCTCTTTTGGAAAAAATCCGGGATATGGCTTCCTATACGCCCATCCATCAGTTGATTCTGTCTGTCCTGAAGGCTACGGGCTACGGAGATTATGCGAGAGCGCTTCCGGGCGGAGAACAGAGAAGCGCAAATCTTCAGATGCTGGTGGAAAAAGCCACGGACTATGAAAAAACCAGCTACCGCGGCCTGTTTAATTTTATCCGTTATATTGAGAGCCTGCAGAAGTATGAGGTGGATTTTGGCGAAGTGAACCTGTCCGGAGGAGGGGCATCTTCCGTTCAGATCATGACCATCCATAAGAGCAAGGGGCTGGAATTTCCGATTGTATTTGCGGCAGGTATGGGAAAACAGTTCAATTTCCGGGACATGAACGCCAGACTTCTGATTCATCCGGAAATGGGATTTGGTGCGGATGCAATTTTCCCGGAGAAGCGAGTGGTCGTTCCGACCCTCCATAAACAGATCATCCGCAGGGAACTTCAAAAAGAAAGCCTTGGAGAGGAATTGCGTGTATTATATGTAGCTCTCACCAGGGCAAAAGAGAAACTGATCCTCACCGGAACTGCCGGCAAGCTGGATAAGCTGATACTGTCACTGTCCAGATATAAGGACAGAGAAGAATGGCTTCTTCCTATTGGAATGCGCATGAAGGCAAGAAGCTACTGGGACTATGTATTGCCTGCCCTTGCAGGACATGCCTGTATGGACGAATTTTACAAGGAATACGGTTTGATTCCCGGCAGCCACAGGATGAACAGCAAAGAAGAGGCGGAATTCTGCTTCAGAAAGATTACCGCTTTGGATCTGACCAGGGAGGAAGTCCTGTATCAGGCCGGCAGCCAGATGCAGGAGGAGTTTCTGAAGGATTGGAACCCGGAGCAGACCTATGATGAACAGACCAGGAAGATTCTTGAGGAACGCTTCAGTTATCAGTATCCCTATGGCTATCTGAAGGAACTTCCGGTAAAAGTCAGTGTCTCGGAGCTGAAGAAAAGAAGTTATGCGGGAGACTATGATAAAGAAGAGAGCATATTCTTTGAGCCGGATATCATCCCGCTGATTCCGAGATTTGCAGAGGACAGGGAAGAGGAGTACGTAGGTGCTGCCAGAGGAACGGCATACCACCGTCTGATGGAATGCCTGGATTATGCCCATGTGGATTCGGAAGAAGCAATCCGCATCCAGATTGATTTCCTTCTGGGCCGGCAGAAGATGGAAGCTGCGGAAGCGGAATGCATTGCCGAAAAGGATATCCTGGATTTTGCTGTTTCCTCCCTTGGAAAGCGGATGCAGCAGGCAACGCTTTGCGGCCGCCTTTACAGGGAGCAGCCTTTTGTCATTTCCATAGGTGCATCCGAACTGAATCCTGCCTGGCCGGAAAAAGAAGCGGTACTGGTGCAGGGAATCATAGATGCCTATTTCCTGGAAGGAGAGGAAATCGTCCTGGTGGATTATAAAACAGACAAAGTCCGGCCCGGCGAGGAACAGAAACTGATCGACCTGTACCACATCCAGTTGGAAGATTACGCCAAAGCACTGGAACGTATGCTGAATAAGAAAGTAAAGGAGATTTACATTTATTCCTTCACTTTGCACAAGGAAATTCTGCTGTAGACGATTAAGATTCATAGGAATACATTCCTGTGCAGAACCATAAGAAGTAATTTTCTGATGAAAAAAACACCTGTGCCGTGTCTCTGAACGAACAGAATACAGTACAGGTGCTTTTTATATGATTAAGAGTTAAACTCTCCAGCCTGCCGGATATTTATTTTTCAGCGTCTGATTCACCAGCTTGCCGAAGCCGATGGGATAGCCTTCTGCACAGAGAAGATGCCATCCTTTTTTGTGAGAAGCTTCTTCCGGCTCTATCAGAAGTGTTTCTCCTTTCAGATAACGGGTCAGTCTCTCATCAGTGACCTGCAGGGAAATGACTGCCTCTGCGTCTCCTTTATGGAGAGCCAGGGCAAAAGGCTGGCTTGGCTCAAAGCGATTCTTTTTCAGATCCCCCAGATACAGGCCGTTTCTCAGAAAGGTCAGTCCCCGGAAATTCCCGCCCGCAGGAGGGAGATAATAAACCTTATCCCCGCGCGTCTCCATCCGGTTCCAGTCAAAAGTTTCACCCTGAAAAGATTTCAGGCCGATTTCCTGAAAGAATTCTTCAACCCACTTTCTTGTGTTTTTATCCGGCCGTACCTGTACAGCAGGGGACGGGTCAAGGGCATCGCCGGGCTTTTTCAGAAGCGCAAGAAAATGCCCTTCCCCGTTCATTTTATGAGGAAAGAGGCGGATACATTTTTTCAGCCGTTCATCCCCGTTTCCCCATGAAGGAACCCCTTGAGAAAAGCCTTTATATCCTGGCATATCCACAAGTTCCATATCCGGATGCTGTCCCAAAAGGTAAGAAATCGTCCCTTCATCCTCTTCAGGCGCGAACGTACAGGTAGAGTACAGCAAAAGTCCGCCGGGCCGCAGCATATCCACAGCCTGCATGATCAGTTCTCTCTGAACCCTTGCCAACTCTGCGGACTTTTCCGGTGTCCAGTCCCTTGCCAGAGCCTCCTCCTTACGAAACATCCCTTCCCCGGAGCAGGGCGCATCCAGAACGATCTTATGAAAAAATTCCGGAAAAGCCTTTACAAGCTTTCCGGGTGTCTCGTTTGCTACAAAACTATTCGAAACTCCAAACAATTCCAGATTACGCAGAAGCGCCCTTGACCTGGAGGTGCTGATATCATTTGCCACCAAAAGTCCTTTCCCCAAAAGAGCAGCCCCCAATGCAGTAGCCTTCCCTCCCGGGGCAGCACACAAATCCAATACAAATTCTCCCGGCTCCACAGGAATTCTGGAAGCAGGAGTCATGGCACTTGGCTCCTGCAGATAATAAAGCCCGGCCTGATAAAGAGGACACCGTGCAGGCCTGCTTTCTTCCCCATAAAAATACCCGTTCTCCACCCACGGAATCTTCTGTACCTCAAATGGCACAATCCGTTCAAACTCTTCACAGGAAATCTTCGCCGTATTCACCCGAAGCCCAAACGTCCGTTTCCTCTCATAACTTTCAATAAATTCCTCAAACTCCGCCCCAAGCATCCCCTTCATCCTTTCCAGAAACGCCGCCGGCAGCTTTAATTCCCTATCCATTTTTTCATCTCCATCTCTTTATTATTTTATCTATATATGATCGCAATATCCCAACACCATCTTAACCGATAACTTTTCGCATGCATTCTCCCCACCTGCGGCCACCAGTATTTTATGTACCGGTTGCGTCACATTCCACCATCCATTATAATTCATAAAATAATATCAAAAAATACTATTGACAAAATGATATTATACAATATATAATATCATCAACAAAACAATATTGTTGTCTCATACAATAATATAAATAAAATAAAAAAGGAAGTGATTCCATGATATTCAACACAGGAGCCGCCCTTCTGGACGCAATCGTCCTAGCGGTAGTCTCCAAAGAGCAGGAAGGTACCTACGGTTACAAGATTACCCAGGATGTACGAAGTGTTCTGGAGGTATCCGAATCCACCCTGTATCCGGTGCTGCGCCGTCTGCAGAAAGATGACTGTCTGGAGACCTACGACATGGCCCATGCCGGAAGAAACCGCCGCTACTACAAGCTGACAGAAAAAGGAGCCGCGCAGCTCAACCTATATAAAATAGAATGGAAAAACTATTCATCTAAGATTACGAAGATGTTCGAGGGAGGAATATAGAATATGGACAGAGCGCAGTTTATGCAGCAGTTGGAAAGGCTGCTTGTTGACATCTCCGAGGATGAACGGCAGGAAGCGCTTGACTATTATGAGAGTTATTTTGATGATGCGGGAGAAGAACAGGAAGCAGATGTGATCCGTGAGCTTGGAAGTCCCGGGAAGGTAGCAGCCATCATCAAAGCCGATCTGAAGGAGAGCAATGACCGTTACGCAGAGTATACGGAGCTTGGCTATGAAGACACCCGCACCAGAGAACCGGGGCAGATGCCGGACAAATATACGGCACTTGCCAGAACGGGCAGGAGTGCCGGATCCGGCAGGAAGGAATCTGATAAAAGCACCGGCCGGGATCAGACATACGAAGGCGCTGGGAATAACAGTGGAACGGAGCGCAAATTTGGCAGAGACAGGGCAAGGGGACGTTTTGAACAGGCATTCAGCAGGGCCGGAGAGCAGATGGATCAGGCTTTTAACCGCGCAGGTGAACAGTTTGACCAGGCATTGAATCAGGCAGGGGAGCAGTTCGACCAGGCCCGCAGCCGTGCAGGAGAGCAGTTCAGCAAAGCCGGAGAACAGATGAATGAAGCCTTTAGCCGTGCAGGGGAACAATTTGACCAGGCCTGCGGCCGTGCGGAGGAGCAGTTTAACCGTGCCAGAAGCAGGGCAGAAGAGCGGCGGGAGCGTGCCGACAGAAGAGCAGGGAACCGATACGAACGTGCCAACAGCCGTGCAGAACGAGGCTATCATGCAGATAACCGGAAAAATCATACGGGAGTCATCCTCCTTCTGATCCTTCTGGTATTTGCATCACCATTCATTGCAGGTGCCGCAGGCGGGATTCTCGGTGTTGTGATTACGATCCTGTTTCTTCCGTTTCTGCTGATCTTTGCATTTGGGGCAGCGGCAGTAGGCGTGATCGCAGGGGCTGTGGGAACAGTTGCAGGAGGCATTGGAATCTGTTTTTCAAATCCTGCAGGAGGAATTCTTACGATTGGAGTCGGCTGCCTGCTGATGGCACTTGGAATTATAATCGGTGTCTTTACTGTTTGGCTTGCAGGCCGGATTATTCCAAGACTGGTTCGTAAATTTACGGATCTTTGCCAGAGAATCTTAAACAGAAGAAAGGATGGTGCCGGCTTATGAAAAAATTTACAAAAGGAATGTTGATCCTGGCGTGTGTGTTTCTGGCAGTAGGACTTGGATTTTCCGTTGCCGGAGCAGCCATGGGTGCCTCTATGGAAGAGATGGATTTTTCGGGAGATTTCAGAGACGGTGCCAGAAGGATGAAGAATATGGTATTTGGGAATAATGACTGGGATTTTGACTGGAATGATGACGATGATGAAGCAGGATACAGTGAAGCTAATTGGGTACAGAATGATGAAAATGTGCGCACGTATCCGGTAGAAGCTGTGGATGAAATAGAAATAGATCTTCGTTATGACGAACTGATTCTTAAGACACATGCAGAAGACACTATTTTGGTAAGTGTGGAAAATGACACTTCCGGAAATGTAAAAGTAGAATCTTCATCCAACAAGCTGAAGATCAAGAGTACAAAAAAGAAAAACAACCGCCGTATTACTGTTTCCTATCCGGCTGGCCGAAAGTTTTCCAAAATGGATATCAATGTAGGTGCAGGAAATGTTTCGGCAGAGGATGATCTTTTGGCAGATGAACTGGATGTGGAAATCGGCGCGGGAGAATTTGCCAATGATGCTTCTATTACCGCAGAAACTCTGAAGGTTGAGGTCGGTGCCGGTGAAGCGGATATTACAGGTGTAAGTGCCAAAAAGATAGATGGAGAATGCGGCATTGGTTCTCTTTTCCTTTCCATTAAAGGGGAGCAGACTGACTACAATTACAAACTGGAATGCGGCATTGGCGATATCTCTATTGGAGATGAAAGCTACAGCGGCTTTGCGAGAGAGAAGAAGATTACCAATCCGGGCGCTTCCGGAGAGATTGATCTGGAATGCGGTATTGGTGAAATTGAGATTGAATTTGAATAAAATATATTCCGTAAGAGGATAAAATAAAGCAGGAAAGGAAATATCCCTTATCGCGGAATCCTCTGCTTCAAAGGAGCATGAATTATGGGATTTCAGGAAGGGCATACAATATAGTGTAAGAGTCCGTCCGGAAAGCCATGAATTGATAGGCGGACGAAGAAATAAATTTATAAAATTTTATAAGGATGATAGAAAGAGAGGAAAAAAATATGAGTGACAAACGACTTTACAAATCTTCAGTAAATTGCATGCTGTGCGGTGTCTGCGGAGGAATCGCAGAATATTTCAACATTGATCCGACCCTGGTACGTCTGGCATGGATTATCTTTACCTGCTTCGGCGGTGCAGGCATTTGGGCTTATATCATTGCTGCGATCGTAATCCCGAAATAAAAATATTTTTGTCTGCTGGATTCCTGAATATGGAAGGTATAATCTTATCCTAAAATGTCCATACTCCAAAAGAAAGAAAAAAAGGAGTGTGAAGACATTGAATAAAGATAAGGAAGTGGAAGCATTCCGAAAGGGAGAGCTTCCAAGGGAAGAAGAAATGAAATATGAGATTGCCCGGGAACTTGGACTTCTTGACAAGGTTCTGGAGGGCGGCTGGAAAAGCCTGTCTGCAAAAGAAACCGGGCGGATCGGCGGTCTTATGACCCGCAAAAGAAAAAGCGAAACTTATGAAAAATAAGTGAAAAGGCATTGCCAGGGGATTTCCAGGCAGTGCCTTTTTGTGCTATACTAGTACAATGAATCAGAGGTTTGTAAAAGTACAGAAAAGGGAAGTGACAGTGGATGACAGAAGAAAAAAGAAGAGAACTGATCGTAAGTGCATTTTCAGCACAGAAAAAGGCGTATGCACCATATTCCGGCTTTCTGGTGGGAGCGGCGCTTCTTACGGCGGATGGCAGGATCTATGAGGGCTGCAATATTGAAAATGCTTCCTACGGTGCTTCCAACTGTGCGGAGAGAACCGCTTTTTTCCGTGCAGTGTACGAAGGAGAACGGGATTTCCGGGCAATTGCCATTGTAGGCAAGCCCAATAATGCAGAAAAATTTGATTACTGTGCTCCCTGCGGCATCTGCAGACAGGTGATGGCAGAGTTTTGCACTCCGGAGACTTTTAAGATTATTCTGGCAAAGTCAGAAGAGGAATATCAGATCTATCGTTTAGAAGAACTTCTGCCTCTGGGATTTACCGGAAGTGCTTTGAACACATAAGCGTATCAGAGGAACATTGCTGCAGTAAATGCAGCAATAAGGAGGAAATTATGCGTGCATATGACTGTATCAGAAAAAAAAGAGACGGAGAAGAGTTGTCAGATGAAGAGATTCGTTATATGATTTCTTCATATGTAAAAGGAGAAATGCCGGATTACCAGATGTCGGCTTTTCTTATGGCGATTTATTTTCAGGGAATGACGGATCGGGAAATTTCCGTGATGACGGATCTGGTGGCACATTCCGGAGAAACTGTAGACCTGTCCGGAATAGAAGGCGTGAAGGTGGATAAGCATTCCACCGGAGGCGTGGGAGATAAGACGACCCTGATCGTGGCACCCATAGTTGCTGCGTGCGGGGCAAAGGTAGCCAAAATGTCCGGCAGGGGTCTGGGACATACGGGAGGGACGATCGATAAGCTGGAATCCATTCCGGGATTTCGTACGACACTTACCAGAGAAGAGTTTTTTGACACGGTAAACCGTGTGGGCGTCAGCGTGATCGGCCAGTCCGGCAATCTGGCTCCGGCAGATAAGAAGATGTATGCGCTCAGAGACGTAACGGCCACGGTGGACAGCATTCCTCTGATCGCCGCGTCTATTATGGGCAAGAAGCTGGCAGCGGGGAATGACAGCATTCTTCTGGATGTCAAGACCGGAAGCGGTGCATTTATGAAGACTCTGGAGGGTTCCGTCCAGCTTGCCCGCTGTATGGTAGCCATTGGAGAAAATGCGGGCAAACGAACTGCGGCGCTGATTACCAATATGGATGTGCCTCTTGGAAATTACATCGGCAATGCGCTGGAAGTAAAAGAAGCGGTGGCGACCCTGAAGGATGCAGGCCCGGAAGATCTGACGGAGGTTTGCGTGGAGCTTGCCGGAAATATGCTGTATCTGGCAGATAAGGGTACTTTGGAGGAGTGCGCGGAAATGGCAGCCGGATCTCTGAAGGACGGAAGTGCATTCCGGTGCTTCCTTAATATGGTGGAGGCCCAGGGCGGGGATATTTCATGTATTCTTGATACGGATAAGCTTCCGTCAGCACCTTTGACCTATGAGGTACGAGCACGGGAAGAAGGCTATGTTGCACATATGGATACGGAAGCCTGTGGAATTGCTTCCATGCTGCTTGGGGCAGGACGTGAGACAAAGGACAGTGTTCTCGATTACAGTGCCGGAATCGTACTGAAAAAAAAGCCCGGAGACTATGTCAGCAAAGGTGATGTTCTTGCAGTGCTGCATGCATCCCGGGAAGAACTGTTTCAGGCAGCAGAGCAGAAATTTCTGGAAGCAGTCCGTATATCTGCGGAGCGGCCCGGCAAACAGCCTTTGCTCTATGCAAGAGTCCGCAGAGAAGGAATAGAGAAATTTTAGAGGAACAGATACCATGTTAGTTTGAAGGAGATGCGATTATGAATAAAACAGAAATTTTATCACATGTAGATCATACTCAGCTAAAAGCGTATGCGACCTGGGAGGATATCATCCGGCTGTGTCAGGAAGCGATCGAACTGAAAACAGCTTCCGTCTGCGTACCGCCGTGCTATATTTCCAAGATCCGGGAGACTTTTCAGGATCAGGTACGTATCTGCACGGTGGTGGGTTTTCCGCTGGGCTACAGTGTGACGGAGGCAAAAGTGGCAGAAGTAAAAAAAGCTCTGCAGGACGGCGCAGATGAAATTGATATGGTGGTGAACATCTGTGATGTAAAAAATCATGACTTTGATGCTGTGGAAAGTGAGATCAGAAGCATCCGGGAAGCAGCAGGCACCCATATCCTGAAGGTGATCATTGAAACCTGCTATCTCACGGAAGAAGAAAAGATTGAACTGTGCAGGATCATTACGGAGGCAGGCGCTGATTATATCAAGACATCCACCGGATTTGGGACAGCAGGGGCAACCCTTGAGGATATCCGGCTGTTTCGGGCACATATCGGCCCGGATGTAAAGATGAAGGCAGCGGGCGGCATCCGTACGGCAGAAGCAATGGAGGAATATCTGGAGGCCGGATGCGACAGGATCGGCTGCAGTTCTGCATCAAGTCTTGTCTGAGGCCAAAGCCGGTATGACTGTCAGGGGGGGATAAAGCAGTGGTACAAATGAATACAGGAGTTGACTGAATGAACGAACGCAGAAAAGATTATGTAAAGTTAGAAAAAGTTTCCAAGATTTATGGTTCCAAAGAGGTAAAGATCATTGCTGTAGATGAGATCAGCTTTCAGATCGCCAAGGGTGAATTTGTGGTGATCGTAGGCCCGAGCGGTGCGGGCAAGACTACTGTTCTGAATATCCTGGGAGGAATGGATACGGCCACCTCCGGGGAGGTCTGGGTGGACGGAAATAATGTTGCAAAATACAGCAGCAGACAGCTTACCGGCTACCGCAGGGAGGATATCGGATTTGTGTTCCAGTTTTATAATCTGGTGCCGAACCTGACAGCGCTGGAGAATGTGGAACTGGCGCTTCAGATCTGTAAAGATCCGCTGGATGCCAGGACAGTTCTGGAAGAGGTGGGATTGAAGGACCGCCTGGGCAATTTTCCGGCCCAGTTATCCGGCGGCGAGCAGCAGAGAGTTTCCATTGCCCGTGCCCTTGCCAAGAATCCGAAGCTGCTTTTGTGCGATGAGCCGACAGGTGCTTTGGATTATCAGACGGGGAAGGCCATCCTGAAGCTTCTTCAGGATATGTGCAGGGAACGCGGGATGACTGTAATCGTCATCACCCATAATTCCGCCCTGACTCCAATGGCGGACCGGGTTATTCGGATCAAAAACGGCAGGGTATCCGGCATGGCGGAGAATGAACATCCTACTCCGGTAGAAGAAATCGAGTGGTAGGTGGTCAGATGAAAAAAGCATTGCATAAAGATTTTTGGATGGAGATCCGAAAGAACAAGGCGAGATTTATTTCTATTTTTATTATTGTGGCGCTGGGAGTCGCTTTTTTCTCGGGAATACAGGCCACTTCTCCGGATATGCGGTTTTCCGGGGATGCTTATTATGATGCTGCGAAGCTGATGGATATGAAAGTTGTGGGTACACTGGGGCTTACGGAGGAGGATATTCAGGCGCTGGAGGCCGTGGATGGCGTGGAAGAGGCAATCGGTTCTTTTTCTGCGGATGTCTACTGCGGTGAGGAGAATGAGCATAAGGTTGTCCATGTGGAATGTATGGATGACCGAGTGAATCTGGTAACGGCCACAGAGGGGCGTCTTCCGGAAAAAAGCGGTGAATGTCTTCTGGACAGTGTTTTTGCATCCAAGCGCGGCTATCAGGTGGGAGATACCCTGAAATTCCGTCAGGATGGGGACAGCGAGCTTTTAAAGAAAGAGGAATTTACGGTCGTGGGAATCGGCAGCAGTCCTCTTTACATATCCTTTAATCGGGGAAATACGACACTTGGCTCCGGCGAGATCAATGGATTTGTTTATGTGCTTCCGGAAGATTTTGACCAGGAGGTTTATACACAGATTTATCTGCGGGTGCATCATGCGGATGAGATGATCAGCTATACAGATGCTTATGACAATCTTGTGGATAAAATCCGGAATAGGGTGGAAGGCATTGAGGAAGTGCAGTGCCGGATACGCTATGACAGTGTGGTGGCAGAAGCAGAAGAGGAACTGGAGGATGCCGAAAAAGAGCTGGAAGACGGCAGAAAAGAAGCCGAAGAAGAACTGCAGAAGGCCGAGAAAGAGCTGAAAGACGGCGAGAAGGAGCTGGAAGACGGCAAAAAAGAGTACAATGACGGTAAGAAAGAATTAGCGGATGCGAAAAAGGAGATTGCCGACGGCAAAAAAGAACTGGAAGATGCCCGCAAAGAGATCGAGGACGGAAGGAGTCAGCTTTCCGATGCCCGCAGCGAGCTTGAGAGCGGAAGGGCGCAGTTAGCAGATGCAAAAGCACAGGTTTCCGACGGATGGGCACAGCTGAATCCGGAGAAGACAAAGCTTGCTTCCGCCTGGCAGCAGTACCATGACGGAGAAGCGGAGCTTGAAGAAGGAGCGTCCCAGCTTGCCGCCAAAAAGCAGGAAGTGGAGGATGGGAAAAAGGCCATCGCTGACGGCAAGTCTACTCTGGAAGCGAAACAGACAGAAGTGGATGCGGCGAAAACGCAGATCGCATCCGGCAGGACAGAGCTTGAACAGACAGAGGCTCAGCTGAATGAACAGAAACAGCAGTGCCAGGCTGGACTTGAACAGGTTGCGGCGGCAGAAGGGCAGATTCCGGAATTGCAGAGTGCGGCAGATGCAGCATCGGCAGCAGCAGCCCAGGCGCAGGCGGCCGCAGATGCTGCCCAGGCAGAATATGACCGGATCAGCCAGGAAGTGGAGGCAGGAAATCTTGCTCAGGAAGATCTGGATACTGCAGCCGCTGTTCTTACGGAAGCCCAGGGAGGCCTGGCGGAAGCCAATGCATCCGCTGCTGCTCTGGCAGAACAGCTTCAGAGTCTTACAGGAGAGCTTTCTGCCAAGAGAGCAGAACTGGAATCCGGCCTTGCATCAATTGAATCCGGTCTTGCCCAGATTGAGCAGAAAAAAACGGAGCTTGCCGAAAATGAAGCAGCGCTTGCGGCAGGACAGAAGGAAATTGACCAGGGCCGGGCACAGCTGGAAGAGCAGGAGGCTGTCCTTGCAGAAGCAGAAAAGACGATTGCTGCCAAAGAGCAGGAGATAGCTGCAGGCAGGGAAGAATTACAGAAGAATTATCAGACCCTTGCCGCTGCCCAGGATACCGTCAATGCAAGTGAAGCGAAGCTTGTATCCGCCCAGGCAGAGATTTCTGCCAATGAACAGAAGCTTGCCGACGGTGAGCGGGAAATTGCAGAAAATGAGCAGAAGCTTGCGGATGGCGAGCGGGAAATTGCAGAAAATGAGCAGAAGCTTGCCGACGGTGAAAAAGAAATCAAAGAAAATGAACAGAAGCTGAAAGACGCCGAAAAAGACATTAAAGATGCCGAGAAAGAACTGGCGGATGGCTGGAAAGAATATGAAGACGGAAAGAAAGAGGCTGAAGAGGAAATCGCTGAGGGTGAGGAAAAAATTGCTGATGCCCGGAAGGAGATTGATGATCTGAAGATGCCAAAGTGGTATGTGACGGATCGTTCGGACCTGCCGGAATATTCCGATTACGGTGACAATGCGGACCGAATCCGCAATATCGGTGAAGTTTTCCCTGTAATATTCTTCTTGGTAGCTGCTTTGATCAGCCTGACGACCATGACCAGAATGGTCGAGGAACAGAGAACCCAGATCGGTACGCTGAAGGCCCTAGGATACGGCAAGTACGCCATTGCTTCCAAATATCTGAACTATGCGTTTTTTGCTACGGTTGGCGGAAGCATCTGCGGTATTTTGATCGGAGAAAAGATTCTGCCGTATATCATTATTAAGGCCTATGGAATCATGTATCACAATATGGCGAGCAACCTTGTGATCGTTTATGAGCTGAAATATGCCCTGATCGCTTCCGTGGCTGCCGTAGTCTGCACCGTAGGGGCAACCGTGTCTTCCTGCTACCGGGTACTTGCGGAGACTCCGGCCTCCCTGATGCGTCCGCCTGCACCGAAGGAGGGCAAGCGCGTTCTGATCGAGCGGATGACGTTTTTGTGGAAGCACCTGAATTTTACCTGGAAATCCTGCTTAAGAAACCTGTTCCGCTATAAGAAGCGCCTGTTTATGACGATATTCGGCATTTCCGGCAGCATGGGGCTGATGCTGGTGGGGTTTGGTATCCGGGATTCTATCAGTGATATTCCTGTCCGGCAGTACCAGGAGCTGCAGCATTATGACGGAACAATTATTGACGATGAGGACGCCGATGACGAGGACAGGGAAGAACTCCTGGAATATCTGGAAAACAATGAAAAGATTGACCGTTTTACCAAGGTTGAGTTTAGTACCATGACCATTCCGAGGGGAACCTCCAATCTCAGCACCTATGTTTATGTACCGGAAAATATGGACAATTTCCGGAAGGATGTAACCCTAAAAGGCCGTGTGACAGGAGAGCAGTATGAGCTGACAGACGATGGAGCTGTAATCTGCGAAAAGACAGCCAGTCTTATGAATCTCAAGGTAGGAGACATACTGCCGCTGGAACACGATAATCAGCAGTATCAGGTAAAAATCGCAGTGATCACGGAGAATTATCTGGGACATTACGTTTATATGACACCGAAGGTTTATGAGGAAACCTTTGGAGAAAAACCGGATTATCCGGACATTGAATTTACCCTCAAAGAAGAGTATAAGGAAGAAGCCGAAACCATCGGACAGGAAATCCTGAAGTATCCGGCAGCTTTGAGTATCACCTATACCACTACCATTGCGGAACAGGTGAACCGTATGCTGGGAACCCTGGGGCTGGTCATCGTCGTTCTGATCGTTTCTGCGGGAATGCTTGCGTTTGTTGTTCTTTATAACCTGAACAACATCAACATCACCGAGCGTAAACGGGAGCTTGCCACACTGAAGGTTCTGGGCTTCTTTGACGGAGAAGTTTCCCAGTATGTGTTAAGGGAAAATATCCTGCTGACCATTTTGGGAGTGATTTTCGGTTCGGGGTTCGGAATTGTGCTTCACCGGTTTATCATTGTTACCGTGGAAGTAGATTCGGTCATGTTCGGACGCAACATACGTCCGGTCAGCTTCCTGTACTGTGCCGTACTGACCTGCGTATTTTCCGCGGTAGTCAACGGAGCCATGCACTTTAAACTGAAAAAAATCGATATGGTGGAATCGCTGAAAAGTGTGGAATAACTGTGAAAATCCGGGAATCGTGCTTGACAATTGCAAAAAATCCAATTATAGTAAAGCCTATACAAAGGCTGAGAAGAAGAGGAGTAAGCAATTGTCCCTGACAGAGAGAGACGCCCGCTGGCTGGAAGGTGTTTTAAGGAAGAGATTGCCGAAGGTAGCTTTGGAGCCGGGAAGCTGAAAAGGACGGACATTAACTGCCGGGAATTCCGGGCAGCGATGAATGGCAAGTAAGCTTTCACGTATTCCTGCGTTAAAGGTGAATGAGATGTGCAGGTTTCTGCATAATGAAGGTGGTACCGCGGTATAGATCGCCCTTCACACGCATGTGTGAGGGGCTTTTTTCATAGAACAGACTGTAATAGAAAAGCTGCTTACACAAACCCAATCACATTTTATATTCGTAACAGGAGGACAATATGAGCAAAGAACTCGCAAAAACCTATGACCCCAAGGGCATTGAAGAACGTCTTTATCAGAAATGGATGGACAACGGATACTTCCATGCCAAAGTAAATCCGGATAAGAAGCCGTTTACCATCGTAATGCCCCCGCCAAACGTAACAGGACAGCTTCACATGGGACATGCCCTGGATGAGACCATGCAGGACATTTTGATCCGTTTCAAGAGAATGCAGGGCTATGAGGCTCTGTGGCAGCCGGGAACCGACCATGCGGCTATTGCAACCGAGGTTAAGGTTATCGAAAAACTGAAAAAAGAAGGTATTGACAAAAACGAGATCGGCCGTGAGGAATTCTTAAAACATGCCTGGGCATGGAAAGAGGAATACGGCGGAAAGATCATCAACCAGTTAAAGAAGCTGGGCGCTTCCGCAGACTGGGAAAGAGAACGCTTCACCATGGATGAAGGATGCTCTAAAGCAGTTCAGGAAGTATTTATCAAATTGTACGAAAAAGGTTATATTTACAAAGGCTCCAGAATCATCAACTGGTGTCCTGTATGCCAGACATCTATTTCTGATGCAGAGGTAGAGCATGAGGATCAGGACGGATTTTTCTGGCATATCAATTACCCGATCGTAGGAGAAGAGGGACGCTTTGTGGAAATCGCCACCACCCGTCCGGAAACTCTGCTTGGCGATACTGCGGTAGCCGTAAATCCGGACGATGAAAGATACAAAGACCTGATCGGCAAAATGCTGAAGCTGCCTCTGACAGACAGAGAGATTCCGGTAATCGCGGATGAGTATGTAGATAAGGAATTCGGAACCGGCTGCGTAAAGATCACACCGGCCCACGACCCTAACGATTTTGAGGTAGGCAGACGTCATAACCTGCCGGAGATCAACATCATGAATGATGATGCCACCATCAACTCCCTTGGCGGCAAATATGCGGGCATGGATCGTTATGAAGCACGTAAAGCGATGGTAGCCGACCTGGAAGAACTGGGGCTTCTGGTAAAAGTAGTTCCGCATAATCACAGCGTAGGAACCCATGACCGCTGCGGCACTACCGTAGAACCGATGATCAAACCGCAGTGGTTTGTAAAGATGGATGAAATGGCAAAGGCTGCGATTGAAGTATTAAATACCGGAGAGCTGGAATTTGTTCCGGCAAGCTTTGGAAAGACTTATCTTCACTGGCTGGAAAATATCCGTGACTGGTGTATTTCCCGTCAGTTATGGTGGGGACACCGTATCCCGGCTTATTACTGTGATGAGTGCGGTGAAGTAGTGGTTGCCCGTGAAATGCCGGAAAAATGTCCGAAATGCGGATGTACCCATCTTCATCAGGATGAGGATACACTGGATACCTGGTTCAGTTCCGCCCTGTGGCCGTTCTCTACACTTGGCTGGCCGGAAAACACTGAAGAGATGAACTATTTCTATCCGACAGATGTTCTGGTAACAGGTTATGATATCATTTTCTTCTGGGTAATCCGCATGGTATTCTCTGCTTTGGAGCAGACCGGAAAGTCTCCGTTCCACCATGTACTGATTCATGGCCTGGTACGTGACTCTTTAGGACGCAAGATGAGCAAGTCCCTAGGAAACGGCATTGACCCTCTGGAAGTAATCGACAAATACGGCGCAGATGCCCTTCGCCTGACTTTGATCACCGGAAATGCGCCTGGCAATGACATGCGTTTCTACTGGGAGCGTGTAGAGTCCAGCCGTAACTTTGCAAATAAGATCTGGAATGCTTCCCGTTTCATTATGATGAACCTGGAAGGCAAGACTGTGACCGAACCGGAAGATATGGATGCGCTGTGTGCGGAGGACAAATGGATCCTTTCCCACCTGAACACCGTGATTCGGGAAGTAACTGAAAACATGGAAAAATATGAGCTTGGTATTGCCGTACAGAAGGTATACGATTTCCTTTGGGATGAGCTCTGCGACTGGTATATTGAGCTTGCAAAAGTACGCCTGTGGAAGGCAGAGGAGGATCCGAAGGCTGCAAACGAGGCATTGTGGACACTGCGCACAGCACTGACAGAAGGCCTGAAGCTGCTTCATCCGTTTATGCCGTTCATTACGGAAGAAATCTACTGTACCCTGCTTCCGGAGGAGGATTCTATCATGGTCTCCAATTGGCCGGAATATAAAGATGCATGGTGTTTCAAAGACGCGGAAACAGCAGTGGAAAGCTTTAAAGAAGTGGTAAGAGGTATCCGAAATACAAGAACAGGAATGAACGTACCGCAGAACCGCAGAACCAGTGTTTACATCATCGGCAAAAATTCAGATGTATGCAAAATGTACGAGAAAAGCAGCAAATCCTTTGTAAATCTTGCCTATGCAAAAGAAATCCATGTACAGGAAACAAAAGAGGGCATTGGAGAGGATGCGGTATCCATCGTTGTTTCCAATGCAGTTGTTTATCTGCCGCTGGAGGACCTGGTTGACAGAGAAAAAGAACTGGAGCGCCTTGGCAAAGAGAAGGAGCGCCTGACAAAAGAAATCAGCCGCTGCGAGGGAATGCTGGGCAACCCGAACTTCGTGAACAAAGCTCCGGAAGCGAAGGTGAACGCAGAGAAAGAGAAGCTTCAGAAATATAAAGAAATGATGGAAAAGGTAACCCTGCAGCTTGAGCAGATGATGAAATAAAAGGAGCGTTTGGATGAAGTGGTACAAATTTTTCAATAGAATTTCCCTTCTGCTTCATGCGCTTGGAAGTGCGGCAGGATATTTCCTGATCGAGGCAATGTCCCGCCACTCTTTCCTGGAAGCGTGGGAGTATATGACAGGAAGACCGCTGGTATTTGCCTATAACACGGCGTTCATTTTTACAACTACGCTGATTGTCTACCTGTTTCGGAGAAGGTGCTTCTGGCGAATTCTGATATCGATTTTCTGGCTGACACTGGGAATCATCAATGGTGTTCTTCTGACCACCAGGGTAACGCCTTTTACCGGGCCGGACCTGCATCTGATCACGGATGCCCTCAAGCTGGCAAACCGGTATCTGCCGATGGCAGGCGTGGTGGCTGTCTGTGTGCTTTTCGGTATTCTGGTGCTGCTTTTGCTCTGGCTTTTGATCAAAGGGCCGAAGTACCGGGGAAAACTGAAATACCGCTGGAACCTTCCTCTTGTACTGGCCGGCTTTGTGGCATTTGCAGGTGTGACACAGCTTGCATTGGAAAAGAGAGTGCTTTCCAATTATTTCGGAAATATTGCGTTTGCCTATGAGGATTACGGATACCCGTACTGCCTTGCCACAACGATTTTTAATACCGGTATCAGTGAGCCGAGAGATTATTCGGACAGAGAGATTAAGAGGATTGAGCGTACGGAAGAGAATCTTCCTGAAACGAAGGAAGGAGATTATCCGAATATCCTTTTCCTGCAGCTGGAATCGTTTTTTGATCCGACGCTGGTAAATTACCTGAAAATTTCGGAAGATCCGATTCCGACCTTCCGAAAGCTGATGAAGGAATATTCTTCCGGATATTACAAGGTTCCTTCTGTAGGAGCGGGTACGGCGAATACGGAGTTTGAATCTATTACGGGAATGAGCATGCATTATTTCGGTCCCGGGGAATATCCGTATAAAAGTATTCTGAAGGAAACTACCTGCGAAAGTGCACCGTACGTACTGAAAAATTTAGGATATTCCACTCATGCCATACATAATCATGAAGCGAATTTCTACGGCAGAAGAACGATTTTTCCGAACCTGGGATTTGATACCTTTACTTCAGAGGAGTATATGCCCCAGGAGAATCAGAAGAATGAACTGGGATGGGTTAAGGACAGTATTTTGACAGATGAGATCATGAAATGCCTGGAGTCTACGGAAGAGCCGGATTATGTTTATACGATTTCTGTGCAGGGGCACGGGGCATATCCCAGCGAACCGATTCTGGAGGATCCGGAGATTACGGTTTCCGGTGCACTGACGGAAGAAAGCAATAATCAATGGGAATATTATGTTAATCAGATTCATGAAATGGACCAGTTTGTAAAGGAACTTGTAGAAACCCTGTCAGACTATCCGGAGGATGTGGTTCTTGTGATGTATGGGGATCATCTTCCTACGATGGGGCTTTCCGCGGAGGATCTGGAGAACAAATATCTGTTCCAGACACAATATGTGATATGGGACAATTTTGGACTGAAAAAGAAGGATGTGAATCTGGCATCGTATCAGATTGCAGCAGAAGTGATGGATCGGGTAGGAATCCATGACGGAACGATTTTCCGCTATCATCAGGCAAGACGCAACACCAAGAATTATCAGGTGGATCTGGAAACGCTGCAGTATGACCTTCTTTATGGAGAGAGGTATGCCTATGACGGAGAAAGTCCGTTTAAGCGTATGAAAATGCGTCTGGGTCTGTATGATATTACACTGGATTCCATGGAACTGGTTTCTGCGGCAGACTATACTTACTATATCAGGGGGACGAATTTTACACCTTCTACGGAGATTCAGATCAACCAGGAGTGGTACGATACGGTTTATATCAGTCCTACCACACTGATGATCACAGGAAAAGAGCTGAATGATTTTGACAGGATTGCTGCAGTGATGCGGAGCAACAGCTCTACAAGAAAGGCATTGAGCAAGAGCTATGACCGCGCCTGCTATGCCCTTTTCAGTGAAAATAAATGGAAATTGCCGGCGAATGAGTAAGTTTTGAAACACTTTGTCAAATAAAAACTTACGATTGGTACTGGACATCTTTCACCACTCATATATAATGATATCGTAACGGTTTTTCAGGGACGGCATGGCCCGCTCCCTGAAGCCTTTGCGAATACATTAGATAAAGTGGTGATTTTTTTATGAATTACGAAGAAGCAGTTGCTTATATTGAGGAGACTCCCAAGTTTACAACCAAGAATAAACTGGAGCATACAAAAGAATGTTTAAGGAGACTGGGGAATCCCCAGGAAAAGTTCCGTGTCATCCATGTGGCAGGAACGAACGGCAAGGGAAGTACCTGTGCCTTTTTAACCTCTATTTTGCGGGAAGCAGGATATTCCTGCGGACTTTTTACCTCTCCGCATCTGGTGGAGATCAACGAGAGATTTCAGATTAATGAGGTAAATATCGATAATGATACGTTCCTGAAAGCTTTTCAGAAAGTGAAGAAGCTTTCAGATGAGCTGGTGGCGGAGGGAAATTACCATCCGACGTATTTTGAGATGCTGTTTCTGATGGGAATGGTGATCTTTGCTGATGCAGGTGTGGATTATGTAACCCTGGAGACCGGGCTTGGAGGAAGGCTGGATGCGACTACGGCGGTGGAGAATCCGGTGGCGTGTGTCATTGCGTCTATCAGCTTTGACCATATGCAGTATCTGGGAAATACCATCGAGGAAATTGCCGGAGAAAAAGCTGGCATCATTGTTCCGGGGGTACCTGTGATCTATGACGGCAATGATGAAAGGGCAGCGGCAGTGATCTGTGCAAGGGCGCAGGAGCTTGGCAGCCCGGCTTACGGAGTGACAAGGGAAAATACGGAAATTCATCAAATTACCCGGGCGGGCATTGATTTTTCGCTGAAGAATGAGTATTATGGGGATACGGTATTTCAAATTCCGTTTGTCGCCAGATATCAGGTGATGAACGGTGCCCTGGCTCTTAAGACCATGGAGGTGCTGAAAGAAACCATTCCGGCATCTATGGAGACGATTCAGAAGGGAATGCTGGAAACACGCTGGCAGGGACGTATGGAGACAATCCTGCCGGGGGTTATTGTGGACGGGGCCCATAATGAGGACGGCGTAGCGAAATTTGTGGAGACGGCTGCCCATTTCCAGGAGGAATATCCTTTGACACTGTTGTTTTCTGCTGTGGATGATAAGGATTATACGGACATGATCCATACGGTCTGTGAGAAAATTCGCTTCCGGAATGTGGTGGTAACTCAGGTGGGCGGATACCGTATGGTGCCTGCAGAGGTGCTGGCTGATATTTTCAAAAAAGAAGGATATGAGGATGTAAAAGCCTTCCCGGAGATTTCGGATGCTTTTACACATGCGCTGGAACTGCGCGGAGAGGACGGGCTTCTGTTCTGTGTGGGTTCCCTCTATCTTGTGGGGGAAATCAAGAGTGTGATCCGAAAAAGAAACTGAGCGGAGGAAATGGTCAAGACCATACCATGATTGCCGCAGCAAGTGCGGCATAGGAGAGGTAATTATGATTGATTATGAAGAGGAACTTAGGAAGTTTGAGCCGTGTCTGGATGTGACAGATGCTGAGGGTGCAATCTATGACCGGGAATTTACGGATATTCTGGATGTGCTTCAGGAAGTGCTTAGGGAAGCTAAGAGCGGCAAACGTGCGAGATAAGGAGATACACGAATGAATTGTATGAATTGCGGCGCATTCCTGACAGATATGGATCTGGATTACTGCCCTCACTGCGGATGCAATGTGCTGATTCAGAAAAAGGTGGATTATATTTCCAAATACTATTACAATCAGGGACTGGAAAAAGCCAGCATACGTGATCTGTCAGGTGCTATTACCTGCCTGAAGCAGAGTCTGGCATACAATAAACTGAATATTCCGGCCCGAAATCTGCTTGGGCTTGTTTATTTTGAGACAGGGGAAGTGGTGGCCGCTTTGAGTGAGTGGGTCATCAGCAAGAACCTGCAGCCGACCAGAAATCTGGCTTCCGAATATATAGGCAAGCTTCAGGCCAACCCCAATAAACTGGAAGCAATCAATGAAACGATCCGAAAATATAACCATGCCCTGTTTTTGTGCAGGGAAGGACATGAAGACATGGCTGCCATTCAGCTGCGTAAGATTCTTTCCCAGAATTCCAAACTGATCAAGGGATATCATCTTCTTGCATTGATCCAGATTAAAGATGAGGAATGGAATAAAGCACGCAGGACGCTGAAGAAGGCAATCCGTATTGATAAGACGAATACTACCACTTTGCGTTTTCTGAGGGAAGTAGATGAGAGAACAGGTGTGACCACCCGCCTTGAGAAGCAGAAAAAAGGCTTTTTCCGTTCTGGTTCCGCTGAAAAGGAAGAGGACGTGACAGGTACGGAGTATGTAGTAAATTCACAGGTTTATAAAGAAAAATCCAGGCTGCCGTTGTTTTTTACACTGGTAGTAGGGCTGGCTGCGGGAGCTGCGGCGTTCTGGCTTCTGGCAGTGCCGGCAATCAGGCAGAATATCTATAGGGAGGCTAACCAGCAGATTGTACGGTACAGCGAATCCCTTGCAAGCCAGGGGGCAGAGCTTACCAGAGCAAAAGGAAAAGCAGAGGAGTCCGACAGTACGGCAGAGGCGGCTGCCAAACAGATTGAGACGGAGAAGAATAAGAGTACAAGCTATGAGGCTTTGCTTACCGCATATGCCTATCTTCTTCAGGAAGAGTATGACAGTGCGGCGCTGGCGATCCAGAATGTCCATGAGGACGTACTTACAGACAGTATGCGGTCGATTTATGACAGCGTCTGCAACACGACCGGTGTAAGAGGAATCACCAGTGAGGAGTCAGAAGATTCCGGTGAGGGGGATTCGGACGGTAATACGGATGGCGGCAATGATGACGGAGATTATGACGGCAGCGGCAATGATGATGGTGATTATGAC
>JAUNGM010000016.1 GCA_030524545.1 Eubacteriales bacterium | reverse complement strand
ATTTGACGACAGGCAACAAGATCTAAAATATGTTATTTTAAAAGAGCATCAACATAAAGTCCCGGGTGCAAGGCCTGGGAGTGAGTAGTAACCTGCAAAATGCATTTTTATGCAGACAAAATTATTTATCATTGCGTATTTTGGTGAAACCGACTATAATAAAATACAAAAATTTTGTGTATCACAGAATGGAGGAGATTATTATGAAACTGTACGACAGTGGTATTTTTCTGGTAAATGGCCATGATATCGTGGAAGAAGCGCATGCAGATCTGCCGGTGTCTAAGGCAGAGGCAGCGAAGAATACGATTGCTTATGGGATTCTGGAAGCGCACAATACTTCCGGAAATATGGAAAAGCTGCAGATTAAATTTGACAAGCTGACATCCCATGATATTACTTTTGTAGGCATTATCCAGACAGCCCGCGCTTCAGGACTGGAAAAGTTTCCTGTACCTTATGTACTGACTAACTGCCATAACTCTCTTTGCGCAGTAGGCGGTACTATCAATGAAGATGACCACATGTTTGGCCTGACCTGTGCCAAAAAATACGGCGGTGTCTATGTACCGCCTCATCAGGCAGTCATTCACCAGTTTGCCCGCGAGATGCTTGCGGGAGGCGGCAAGATGATCCTTGGTTCCGACAGCCATACACGTTACGGTGCGCTTGGCACCATGGCTATGGGCGAAGGCGGACCGGAGCTGGTAAAACAGCTTCTTTCCCAGACATATGATATTAACATGCCGGGTGTTGTGGCAATTTATCTGAAAGGCGAACCGCGTCCTGGTGTTGGTCCTCAGGACGTTGCACTTGCCATCATCGGCAAGGTTTTTGCAAACGGCTATGTGAAGAATAAAGTAATGGAATTTGTCGGTCCCGGCGTTGCATCCTTAAGCGCTGATTTCCGTATCGGCGTAGATGTTATGACTACGGAAACAACATGTCTGTCCTCCATCTGGCAGACAGATGACAAGATTGAAGAATTCTATACAATCCACGGCAGAAGCGAAGAATACAAAGCTCTGAAGCCGGGGGCGGTAGCATATTATGACGGTTGTGTGGAAATTGACCTCAGCGAGATCAAGCCAATGATCGCGATGCCGTTCCACCCAAGCAATACTTACACAATTGACGAATTAAAGGCAAATCTGGATGACATCCTGGCTGACGTTGAGAAAAAGGCACAGGTAAGCCTGGATGGCAAGATTCCGTTCTCCTTAAGAGAAAAAGTGGTAGACGGCCGTTTTTATGTTGACCAGGGAATTATCGCAGGCTGTGCGGGCGGCGGCTTTGAGAATATTTGTGCGGCAGCAGATATTTTAAAGGGAACCAGCATTGGAGCAGATGCGTTTACGTTAAGTGTCTATCCGGCAAGTACGCCGATTTATATGGAGCTTGCTAAGAATGGAGTTCTGGCTGATCTTCTGGCAACAGGCGCAGTTGTGAAGACCGCATTCTGCGGACCGTGCTTCGGTGCAGGCGATACTCCGGCTAATAAAGCATTCAGTATCCGTCATACTACCAGAAACTTCCCGAACCGTGAAGGCTCCAAGATCCAGAACGGCCAGATTTCTTCCGTAGCGCTGATGGATGCCCGCTCTATTGCAGCAACAGCAGCGAATAAGGGCTTCCTGACTTCCGCAGAGGAGTATACCGGTTCTTACACGAACCAGAAATATTACTTTGACAAAACGATTTACGATAACCGTGTATTTGACAGTAAAGGTGTGGCAGATCCTGATGTGGAGATTCATTTTGGCCCGAATATCAAGGACTGGCCAAAGATGGCACCTCTGGCAGAGAATCTGGTTCTGAAGGTGGTTTCCGAAATTCATGACCCGGTTACCACTACAGATGAACTGATTCCTTCCGGTGAGACGTCTTCCTATCGTTCCAACCCGCTTGGGCTTGCAGAATTCACGCTTTCCAGAAAGGATCCTGCATATGTGGGACGTGCCAAGGAAGTACAGAAAGCACAGCAGGCGATCCAGGACGGCAAATGTCCGCTGGATGCTCTGGCAGAACTGAAACCGGTCATGGATGTGATCCATACACAGTTCCCGGACGCAGGAGAAGGAAATCTTGGTGTCGGAAGCACTATTTTTGCAGTAAAGCCAGGTGATGGTTCAGCCCGTGAGCAGGCCGCATCCTGTCAGAAGGTTCTGGGCGGATGGGCCAATATTGCAAATGAGTATGCTACAAAGCGTTACCGTTCTAACCTGATCAACTGGGGAATGCTTCCATTCCTGATTCAGGAGGGTGAGCTTCCGTTCCACAATGACGATTATCTTTTCTTCCCGGAAATCCGCAGAGCCGTGGAAGAGAAGGCTGACATCATCAAGGGTTATGTTGTAAAAGAGGACGGCCTGAAAGAATTTGAGGTAACTCTGGGCGAACTGACAGATGATGAACGGGAAATCATCCTGAAAGGATGTTTGATCAACTACAACAGAAGATAAGATACTGCAGCAGAAGATGGGATCCTGCAGCAGTTGTAAATTGCAGAGAGCGCAGAGCAGCACGGAGCCGGCAGGCTTATGTGCTGCTCTGCTGCATTTACTGCAAAGTCCCGGAATGCGATACGGCTGCTTTTGTTTATAAAGATTAAATAGTCAGAAATTTATAAAATATTCAAATAAATAACAGTTTTAAAACAAGAATATAGAACAATAAATAATTAATTTTAAAAATATTTCAAAAATGTGTTGACAAAACAAAACCTTAGTGGTATTATAAATTCATCAAAACAAAGAACGACAGAAACAAACACAATTAAGAAAATCATTCAATTCATAGTATAAATGTTACATGAAAAGGATGAAATAAGAAAGAAAGGATAAGGTGATTCCAGTGGGAACGTAACCTGACAATCATCAATATGAGTCAGTGATAGGAATCGTATTTCCTGCAAGAAAGACCTGATACATACGTATAAAAGAAAAGCAGATTTATCCGGAAGCAATTTTTAAAAGAACACCGGTAAATAAGAGAAAGTATCCAAGGTATAGAAACGATTTCTCATATTGAATAACTATCACGAACCTGATACAAAGATTTTTAAAAATGTGTAAAGAAACATTTTTAAAAAGAATATCTTCCTTATCTTAGGAATTCGTTCAGAAGAAGAGATTTGAAGTATTCCGATCATAGATAAGCAGAAAAGAATATTTTGAAATCCATATTGATCCATTAGAATATGAATTGAAGCTTTGCATCAGAATAATATCTTCTTACAAAAGGTATTATTAAGAAAAGAAATAAACTAAGAACTTTTCCTAAAACGCATAAGCAATTTTAAATTTAAGAAGTTAAGTTCAGGATTGTTTATATACCATATATATCCTCTATAGAAATACAGATTATATATAATAGGAAACGTATATCCGTTATTTCTTTAAAGAAAAAGAATTATAAGCCGTGAAATTATAATTCAAAATTCTATAAACTTTCTAAGTATATCGAATGATAATAAAATCATATCGGTTATGAGCAGGAAATAATAAAAGATATGTAAATATATAAGATACAAAACAAAAAACTGAATATAGAGAATTCGAAACTACATTTAACGAGAAAATTCAAAAGAACAGTAAAAATACCTTTATAAAGAATAAAGAGGATTAAAAAATTGAATAATGAAGAATTTTAAGACGGTCATCATTTTTGAAAATAAGTAAAAAGTGATGACCGTCTGTTACTGTTCACAGGTAATATCCCGCTTAGAGTGTACTTTATTAGTAGTCCTATATTGCCAGAAAAATCATTTTACGATATACTTCTCCCATAGGAAGGGAGTTTTTTTTATGCGTAATTTCAGAATAGAAGATACGATTTTATATGAGGATAAAGAGATTCTGGTATGTCACAAGCCTGCAGGGATTGCAGTACAGAATGCCAGATGCGGCAGCATGGATCTGGAGAGTGCGCTGAAGAACTATCTGGCAGCAAAAAGACCAGGGAAGATTCCCTATCTTGCTGTCATCCACAGATTGGATCAGCCTGTGGAAGGTGCCATTGTATTCGCCAAAACACCTGGTGCTGCAAAAGAATTGAACCGTCAGATATCAGGCGGAGAAATGGATAAGAGATACCTGGCAGTAACTTCGCAGATACCGCAAGAGCTGAAAACAGAGCAGGAACAGAAATCTCTGCATGATGCCGGGGAGGGTTTTGCCGAAGCCCTTCCTGTTTTCTGGGATATGAA
Organism: Eubacteriales bacterium; assembly: GCA_030524545.1. Lineage (GTDB taxonomy): Bacteria > Bacillota > Clostridia > Lachnospirales > Lachnospiraceae > Blautia_A. The sequence continues at coordinate 92,092 of JAUNGM010000016.1, read as the reverse complement.
GGAAAGGGATTTGACAGACTATCTAAAAAAAGAAAGTAAAACCAATACTTCGGCCGTAGTTCCCAAAGGAACACCGGGCAGTAAGGAGGCAAGGCTGACCTACAGGATTCTTCAGGAGATAATAGATGACAGGACGGTGAGCGGGAAGCGTTATCTTCTGGAAATCCACCTGGATACAGGAAGGCATCATCAGATTCGTGTACAAATGGCTCATGCGGGAATGCCGCTTCTGGGAGACCGGAAGTATCATTCCGGAGAGAAGACAGATCTGCCGCTTGGCCTTTGCTCCTGTGTACTGGCCTTTATCCATCCGGATAAAAAGAAAAAAATGAAATTTGAAATTTTCCCAAAGGGAGAAACTTTCCGGGGATTTGTACCCCGGGAATCAGCTATGCATAATTAACCGGAATCCTGCCATACTAAAGGGAAAAAAGTGTGGTGGGATTTTTGCATATAGAATGGAAAAGACGGGGAATGATCGCAGGAATTGCAGTGGGTGTCTATCTGGGATACAGGTATCTGCTGCCGGCGGTTCTTCCCTTTTTGACAGCCTGGATACTGGCCGTATGGCTGTATCCGATCTCTATGAAAATTGAAAAGAAAACAAAAATAAAAAAGACAATTACGGGTACTGTACTTTTGGCCGTTCTTTGCGGTATTGCCGGATTCCTTCTGTATAAAGGTGTTCTGGAACTGTTTTCTCAGATAAAAACAGCGGTTTCCCATTATCAGGTACTGCAGGAATGGTGTGCTGTGCTTCTTGACCGGTGCTGCGGAACACTTGAGGAGATAACAGGAATTCAAGCGGCCAAAAGCAGAGCGTATCTGCTGCAAAGCTTCGAAGGAATGCAGGAGCAGGTTCTTGCGGCATTAAGCCCGGGAACAATGACCGCGTTGTTCCATGGTGCGGAGAATATGCTGCTTCTTTTGTCAGCGGTTATTGTGACCCTGATTTCAGTAATCCTCATCATAAGTGATATGGAAAATATTCAGAAGAAAATCTGGGACTATTCCTGGCTGGTGGGAATCAGGCGTGTGGTGCGCAGACTGCAGAAAACAACAGTTACTTATTTAAAGGCACAGGTGATTCTTATGGCATTGGTGGCCGCAGTCTGTGCCGCAGGCTTTTGGATGATGAAAAGTCCGTACTTTCTCATTCTTGGAATTGCATTGGGGGTATTGGATGCAATCCCGTTGATTGGGACAGGGACCTTTTTGTATCCTGCAGCAGTTGTTTTTCTGATTCGCGGACAGGCCGGGATTGCAGTGGGTTGTGTCCTGCTTGATATTATCACGAGTATTCTGCGGGAAGTTCTGGAACCGAGACTTTTGGGAGAAAAGCTCGGCATATCACCGATCGCAGTTGTGGCAGCAGTTTATCTTGGCGTATTGCTTTATGGCGGATGGGGAGTGATTTTGGGACCATTGGCATTTTCTACGGTCTATGAAATTGGAAAAGAGTGGGATATTTGGGATTAAAAAATGAAAAAATTATGAAATCTATGGACGGAACGCACAAAAAGTGTATAATGTAAAAAAGCAAAGGGTTCATGTTAAGTTCAGGTTAATTCTATGTTAATGGAAGAGGAGAATGCGAGATGAGAAGAGCAGCAGTTGCCGCGGCGGGAATTTTGGCAGTTTCTGCAGTATTGTCCGGATGCCGCAAAGAAGAGGTGGAAGAGGCGATTCAGCCGCTTGTGGCAGAGGTGCTTGAGAAAGAAGAGACAGAATCAGCAGAAGAGGTGGAGCCTGAGCAGCTCCTTTCAGAAATTGATACCGAGATCCCCATTCATGCAGGCGCCAGGATTGCTGTAGTGAGCAAGAATACCAAAGGAGAATTCTGGGACCTGATTCATGCAGGAATGGAAGAGGCCGTAGAAGCGGTAAATGAAGCATACGGTTTTGAAAAAGAGGATAAGATTACAATGACCTTTGAAGGCCCGGATGATGAGCAGAACGTGGAAGAGCAGATCAATATTCTGGATGCGGTGATTGCTGAGAATCCGGATGTTCTTTGCCTTTCTGTCGGAGATATGGACTCCTGCCAGGCTCAGCTTGAAGCGGCGCGGGAGAATGGGATTCCGGTTGTCGTATTCGACTCTAATGTAACGGATACGAAGCTGATCAGTGCATTTCGTGCCACAGATAATGTGCAGGTTGGAAAAATGGCCGCCTACCGTCTTGGCAGGGCGATTGGGAAAATGGGCAATATAGCGGTTTTTTCCGCACAGGAGAAGACCGAGAGTGCCAAGAACCGTGTAGAGGGCTTCCTGGAATTTATTGCAAATTATTCAGATATTAAAGTTGTGGAAGTGATTTATCAGGATCAGGTGGAGGACATGGAAACAGCCATGCAGGAGGTTCTGGAGAAGTATCCGAATCTGGACGGTGTCTTCTGTACCAATGCGGATGTTGCGGAGCTGTATCTGGATATGGATAAGAACGAAGAGAACGGCAGGATCGCGATGGTTGGCGTGGATTGTACCACACGGCAGCAGGAGGCGATTTCGGATGGTGAGGAGATCGGTGTGATTTCGCAGGATCCGCGCACAATGGGATACCAGACCATCTGGACCGCATTGATGGCCACAGCGCCGAAGGAAGCAGAGGTTGAGATTGAGAAGGAAGTGCTGCTGAAACCGGTATGGCTGACTCTGGACAGTCTGGAGAAGGAAGAATACAGTAATTACATATATAATTAAGTATATTTACAAAACAGCGTGTAGCAGAACTGCGGTAAATCCGGTTGTTGCTATGCGCTTTTTAGTTTATATAGGAAAACAGGCATTTCATGGGTCGGTACTCCGTATTGTTTTTTGTTAAAGATACGTCCCTGTGAAATAAAATACGCCATAGGAAATCAGCAGAAGGCTGTGCTGCATGTATAAAAAAGGTTGGAATGAAACATTCTAATGAGGGATAATATGTGAAAAAAAAGTCAAAATCAACAAAAATGAATAGTGCCACCTAAAGATTTTTTAAACATTTTGTACAGATATATTGTATTTTTGGGTGTCATATGGTAAAATCTGTCTATGTTGTAAAAGACCGCACGGAGACTTTCACAGAATCTGAGAAGGAGTGAGAAGATTGAAAAACTGGGCGGATATTATTAAGAATATCACTATGCTGACGCAGCTCGGGCTTTCCTTTATTACTCCTCTTCTGGTCTGCCTTGGAGTCTGCTGGTGGCTGTATTCCCATATGGGATTAGGCGGCTGGGTCTTTATTTTGGGGTTTTTCTTCGGCATGGGCGGTTCCGGGATGGTTGCTTATAAATTCTACCTGTCCATCACCAACCGGCAGAAGAAAGAGAAGAAAAAGTCCAGGGTATCTTTCAACAGACATTCTTAAGATACAACGAGACAGAAAGGAATGAACATGAGCAGTTTTTGGAACAATGTCCAGCCGGCTGTAAAGAAAGAAACAAAAAAAGTTGCAGCCAGTACCGTGACCGGTGTTGTCATTATGTGGATTGTCTATGCAGTCCTTCATGGAATGATGCCGGGTAAGGTACCGCTGGATTATACGGTATTTCTTGGCGGAATCTGCGGCGGAATCATTACCGTGCTGAACTTTTTCCTGATGGGGCTTACAGTCCAGAAGGTAGCAGCGACGGAGAATGAAGATGCAGCCAGGTCCAGGATGAAGGCAAGCTACTCCCAGAGGATGATGATCCAGATGCTGTGGATAGTGGCAGCGATCGTTGCACCGTGCTTTCATTTTGTGGCAGGGATCGTACCGCTTCTTTTTCCGGGAATGGGTATCAAGATAATGGGAATTATAAAAAAATAAAAGATTTTTTAAATCTTCGGATGGGAGGTGGAAACATAGATGGAGGTAGATATTTCAGGAGCTAAGGTCTTTTTTACCTTTCCGTTTGATTTTCCTTTATTGGGGAAGTTTCAGCTAAGTGAGACCATAGTTGTAAGCTGGATCGTCATGATTTTGATCACAGGATTGTGCATCTGGCTGACCCATGACCTGAAGGTGGAGAATATTTCCAAGCGCCAGGCAGTGGCAGAGCTTCTGGTAGAAAAGGCCAACAGTTTTGTAATAGGCAATATGGGCGAGAAGTTCCGTTATTTTATTCCATTTGTAGCGGCGCTTTTTGTTACCAGCGTAGTGTCGAATCTGATCAGCCTGATAGGGCTTCGAAGCCCGACAGCGGACTTGTCTACAGAGGCTGCCTGGGCAGTAGTGGTCTTTATTATGATCACTTATCAGAAGATCAAGGCAGGAGGTGTCGGCGGCTATTTGAAGGGCTTTACACAGCCGATTCCGATTTTGACACCGTTTAATGTCCTTTCGGAACTGGCAACGCCGATCAGTATGGCATGCCGTCATTTCGGAAATATCCTTTCAGGTGTCGTAATCAATGCGCTGCTCTACGGAGCACTGGCTGTTGCCAGTTCGGCGCTGCTGGGACTGATTCCCGGCGTTGTAGGCGATCTGCTGTCCCAGATACCGATTCTCGATGTCGGTATTCCGGCAGTGCTGTCTGTCTACTTTGACTGGTTCTCAGGATTTATGCAGGCATTTATTTTCTGTATGCTGACGACCATGTACATTGCCAATGCGGCAGAAGAGGGATAGAGGAATCCCGTGGGCAACATTTTTTATTGTGTAAAAGTAAGAAACGATTACAAAAAAGAAAAAATTTATATTTTACAGGAGGATTTTATTATGGATTTTACAGTACTTGCTAAAGGTATTGCACTTGCAGGTTGTGCAATTGGAGCTGGTTGTTCACTGATCGCCGGTATCGGCCCTGGTATTGGTGAAGGTAATGCGGTTGCCAAGGCTCTGGAAGCAATCGGACGTCAGCCGGAATGCAAGGGTGACGTGACATCTACCATGCTTCTCGGATGTGCGATTGCGGAGACCACAGGTATTTACGGCTTTGTAACAGGCCTGCTTCTGATCTTCGTAGCACCTGGTATGTTCATGAACTTCCTGGGATAATGACCTGAGCGGTAGTCAGAGTAAACGGATGCGGTGAGGCGGTTTTTACGTAATGGTATGCCTGATAAGGCAGCGTATATCACCGCAGGCTGCATAAGAAGAGAACAGGAGGTTACAGACATGGATGTACAGCAGTTAGTTGGTATTGTACCATGGACCTTCATTGCACAGATTTGCAACCTTTTTCTTCAGGTTTATCTTGTGAAGCGTTTTCTGTTCAAGCCGGTCAATGAGATGCTTGAAAAACGCAGAGCCATGGCGGATGCGGAAATCCGGCAGGCCATCCAGGCCAAGGATGAAGCAAATGCCATCAAATCCGAATATGAGCAGAATATGCTGGAAGCGAAGACAAAAGCCAATGAGATCGTAATGACAGCCCAGAAGACTGCGGCTGCACAGAGCGAGCAGATGCTTCTGGAAGCTTCCACTCAGGCTGCGGCTATGAAGGCCAAGGCAGAGAACGATATTGCTCAGGAGAAGAGAAAGGCTGTCAATGAGATCAAAGATGAGATCGGCGGCATGGCAGTTGAGATTGCCGGCAAAGTGATCGAGAGGGAAATCTGTGAGGAAGACCATACGAAACTGATTGACGAGTTTATTTCGAATGTAGGTGAGGCATCATGACACAGACTGCCAGACTGTATGGCGGCAGCCTTTATGATCTTGCTGCCGAAGAACAGCTTACGGGTACCGTGATGGAGCAGATGACGGAAGTACGGCAGCTTTTCCGGGACAATCCGGATTATCTCCGGCTTCTTGGCGAGCCGTCCATTCCGAAAGAAGAGCGGACGAAGCTCATCGAAGATGCCTTTGGTGCCCAGGCGGAGCGGTATTTAGTGAATTTTATAAAACTGCTGTGTGAGAGGAATCTCTTAGGGGAATACGCAGGATGCTGCGAGGAATTCACACGGCGTTACAATGCAGACCATAATATTGCGGAAGCAGTGGTGACAAGTGCCGTTGCTTTAAGCAGCAGCCAGATGGAAGCCCTGAAAGCACGCCTTGAGAAACTGAGCGGCAAACAGGTCTCTCTGGTACAGAAGACAGATCCTTCCGTTGTGGCAGGTCTGCGTGTGGAAATAGAAGGAAAACAGCTTGACGGAACGGTGCAGAGCCGTCTGTCCGGTATTTCCAGGAAACTTAATGAAATCATTGTCTGATGGATGTTTTATTGCTGTCCGCAGAATTGCCTGGGGCAGCCATGAGTTCATTCATCTCTGAACCTGAATAAATTGCGCAGAAAATGCGCTGCTGGAGGAAATCATGCAATTAAAACCTGAAGAAATATCCAAGGTCATCCGCAGCCAGATCAAATATTACGACAACGCAATTCAGCAGAATGAAACAGGTACGGTTTTAATGGTAGGTGACGGTATTGCCAGAGCCAGCGGTCTTGTGAACTGTATGGCAGGCGAGCTGCTGGAATTTGAGGACGGCAGCTTCGGTATGGCACAGAACCTGGAAGAAAACAGCGTATCTATCGTATTATTTGGTTCCGATGAGAACATCGGTGAAGGACAGACCGTAAAACGTACCGGCAAGGTCGTATCCGTGCCGGTAGGCGAGGCCATGATCGGACGTGTTGTCAATGCCCTTGGCCAGCCGATCGACGGTGCAGGACCGATTGCAACGGACGAATACAGGGCAATCGAAAGCCCGGCACCGGGAATCTGTGAAAGAAAATCCGTACACGAGCCGCTGCAGACCGGTATCAAGGCCATCGACTCCATGGTACCCATCGGAAGGGGCCAGCGAGAACTGATTATCGGTGACCGCCAGACCGGTAAGACCACCCTGGCTGCGGATACGATCATTAACCAGAAAGGCCAGGATGTAATCTGTATTTATGTGGCAATCGGCCAGAAGCGTTCTACCGTAGCGACGCTGGTAGAAACTCTTGCCAAAAACGGCGCTATGGATTATACCATCGTTGTAGCGGCAACTGCTTCCGAAGCCAGCCCGCTGCAGTACATTGCACCGTATTCCGGATGTGCAATGGGCGAATATTTTATGTACAAAGGCAAACATGTGCTGATCATCTATGATGATTTAAGTAAGCATGCAGTTGCTTACCGTGCACTTTCCCTGCTGATCCGCCGTCCGCCGGGACGTGAGGCGTATCCGGGAGATGTTTTCTATCTCCATTCCAGACTTCTGGAGCGTGCGGCCAAGCTGGATGATGAGCACGGCGGCGGTTCCCTGACCGCTCTGCCTGTCATTGAGACACAGGCGGGTGACGTTTCCGCATATATCCCGACCAACGTAATTTCCATTACGGACGGTCAGATCTTCCTGGAAACGGAGCTTTTCCACTCCGGCGTTATGCCGGCTGTTAACCCGGGTATTTCCGTATCCCGAGTTGGCGGTAATGCACAGATTAAGGCAATGAAAAAGGTTGCCGGTACTTTGAAGCTGATCTATTCCCAGTACCGCGAGCTGCAGAGCTTTGCACAGTTCGGCTCCGACCTGGATGCCGATACCAAGGCACGTCTGGAGCAGGGTGCGCGTATCGTGGAGGTTCTGAAGCAGAATCAGAACGCCCCGGTTCCTGTAGAAAAGCAGGTAGCGATTCTTTATGCAGTTACCAAGGGGATTCTTTCCCGCGTTGCGGTTGAAGATGTCCGTGCATATGAATCCGGATTGTTTACGCACCTGGATACCGATTCCGAAGGTGCTGCAGTGATGCAGGAAATCCGTACTACAGGCAAACTGGAAGCCGCTGCGGAAGAAAAACTGAAACAGGTACTGGATCATTATACAGAGAATTTTCTGAATACAAGACCTGAGAAATAAAGTGATTAGGAGGGCGCAATATGGCTGCAAACATGAAATCGGTAAAGCTGCGTATTAAGAGTGTCCAGAGCACCATGCAGATTACCAAGGCAATGGAACTTGTAGCATCCTCCAAACTGCGTAAAGCCAAAGAACGTGCAGAAACATGCCGCCCTTATTTCCAGACACTTCACGGGACACTTCAGGACATTGCAGAGGGAAATACGGATTTTTCCTCCGTATATGCCAAAGAAGCCAATAGCGAAAAATACTGTTATGTAATGATTGCCGGAGACAGAGGTCTGGCAGGCGGTTATAATGCAAATCTTTTCAAATGCCTGGAAGCTGCCAGCGCGGGACAGGATTTCATGGTTCTTCCCATTGGCAAGAAGGCTGTGGAGTATGCACGCCGCAAGGGCATTCCCTGCATAACGGAACAGTTCGCGGAAATAGCGGATATTTCCGTGGCTGATTGCTTTGAAATGTCCAATCTGCTGTGTGAGGAATTTAAGAAAGGCAGTTTCGGCCACATTGAGTTATGTTATACAAGATTTATTTCCATGCTGTCTCAGCAGCCGGATGTATTTTCCATGCTGCCGCTGAGTGATCTGGCAAAAGAAGAAACGGATGAGAAGAAAGCGGTCCGTAATCTGATCCTCTATGAACCGAACAGTATGGAAGTCTTTGACGCGATCGTTCCGGAGTATCTGGCGGGACTTGTTTACGGCGGTGTCTGCGAGGCGGTAGCCAGTGAGCTTGCTGCCAGAAGGACTGCCATGGAAGCAGCGACCAGCAATGCGGAAGAGATGATCGAGAAGCTGAACCTGTATTACAACAGGGCGCGTCAGGCCAGCATAACGCAGGAAATCACAGAAATTGTCGGAGGTGCAGAAGGTCTGTAAGAATTAGAGAATCAAAATAGAGGAGATTCGAAGAATGAGCGATAAACACATTGGCGAGGTAGTGCAGGTCACCGGTCCTGTTCTGGACATCCGCTTTGCGCACGATGAACTGCCCGCACTGCTCAATGCTATTGAAATTGATAATCATGGCGCAAAGCTGACAGCCGAAGTTGCTCAGCAGATCGGTGACAATACAGTGCGCTGTATTGCCATGAATTCCACAGACGGTCTGGTTCGCGGCACGAAGGCTGTGGATACCGGCGCACCCATTGCGGTTCCTGTTGGAGAGGAATGTCTGGGCCGTGTATTCAACCTGCTGGGAAATCCGGTAGATAACCTTCCGGCACCGGAAGTGAAGGAACACTGGGCAATCCACCGCCCGGCCCCTTCCTATGAAGAGCAGACACCGGCTACGGAGATTTTGGAAACAGGCATCAAGGTCGTTGACCTGATCTGCCCGTACGCAAAGGGCGGTAAGATCGGTCTGTTCGGCGGTGCAGGTGTAGGTAAGACCGTTCTGATCATGGAGCTGATCCACAACGTTGCGACAGCTCACGGCGGACTTTCCGTATTCACAGGCGTTGGTGAGCGTACCCGTGAAGGAAATGACCTTTACAACGAAATGAAAGAGAGCGGCGTTATTGATAAGACCGCTCTGGTTTACGGCCAGATGAACGAGCCGCCGGGAGCACGTATGCGTGTGGGGCTTTCCGGTCTGACCATGGCAGAGTATTTCCGTGATGTGAAGAATCAGGACGTGCTTCTGTTTATTGATAATATTTTCCGTTTTACCCAGGCAGGTTCCGAGGTTTCCGCGCTGCTTGGACGTATGCCGTCCGCAGTAGGTTACCAGCCGACCCTGGCAACAGAGATGGGTACTCTCCAGGAGCGTATCACATCCACCAGAAAAGGTTCCATCACATCCGTTCAGGCCGTTTATGTGCCTGCCGATGACTTGACGGACCCGGCTCCTGCAACGACCTTTACCCATCTGGATGCCACCACGGTATTGTCCCGTGATATTGCCAGCCAGGGTATTTATCCTGCAGTGGATCCGCTGGATTCCACCAGCCGTATCCTCTCACCGGAGGTTGTAGGAACAGAGCATTATGAAATTGCCCGTGCAGTCCAGAGGGTGCTGCAGCGTTACAAAGAGCTTCAGGATATCATTGCCATCATGGGTATGGACGAGCTGTCTGAGGAAGACAAGCAGACGGTAAACCGCGCCCGTAAGGTGCAGCGTTTCCTGTCCCAGAGCTTTTCCGTTGCAGAGCAGTTTACCGGTATGGCAGGCCAGTATGTGCCGCTGAAGGAGACTCTGCGCGGATTTAAGATGATTCTTGACGGCGAATGCGATGATATTCCGGAGAGCTGCTTCCTGTTTGCCGGAACTATTGACGATGTTTTTGAAAAAGCCAAGAATCAGTAAAGGAGGCTGTCTATGAGGACCTTCCCATTACGAATCGGAACACCGGACGGCCTGCTGTATGAGGGTGACGTGGAGCGTATTGTATGCAGGAGCATTACGGGAGATATGGCAATCTTAGCCGGACACTGTAATTTCTGTACTGCCCTCGGCATGGGAGAAGCCCATGTGGTGATGGCGGACGGTACCAGGCGTCATGCCGCCTGTATCGGAGGAATGCTTTCCATGATGGACGGGGAGTGCAGCCTGCTTGCAACGACCTGGGAGTGGAAAGAAGAAATTGATGAGGAACGTGCTTCCAAAGCCAAAGAACGTGCGGAAGCCCTCCTTGCGAAAGGCGGACTTACCGACCGTGAATACAAGATTGCAGAAGCCAAGCTCCACAGAGCGCTGGTTCGGTTGAGTGTAAAAGAATAAAAGATAGTTGGAAAAATAAGCGTAATAAAAACAGCGCAGTCAGTTGATGGCAGCGCTGTTTTTTTGCCTTGAAAAAGGGAGATATTTACTTTCGGAAAGGCTCATCCTGTATTTCCGCGTCAGAAAAGACTGTAGAGATAATCTCAATATTTTCCTTCCTCCATTGCGTGGGGGAAGAGCCATATACTTTTTTAAATGCCCTGGAAAAGTGGAGCTGGTTGGGATAACCGACTGCATTTCCGATATCCTTGATAGACAACTTGGTCGTACGCATAAGCTGAACGGCTTTTTTCATGCGGTAATTGATTAAAAATTCCTGAGGACTGGTACCGAGATATTCCCGGAAGATTTTTCCCAGATAGTTCCGGTGGATTTTACAGGATTCAGCAATGTCAGCTACAGTGATGTCATTGTGGAAATTCTGGTCTATATAGGAAAATGCCCATTCCAGATAATATTTACTCATTCCTCCGCTTGTGGGAACTGTTCTGGAAGCGCTGGAACGCATCAAGCAGTCCATGAACATATATAAGTGAGACATCAGATTAAAGGTAGTTTCTTCCGGATGGTGGGCAATATAGAGCATGGTGTCTTTCATTTTGGCGGAATAGAATTTATCTATGGATCGATATACAGGGTTATTAGCGGAAAGGCCTGCCAACATCAGAGATTCTTTTACATGCATTCCGTCGAATTCAATCCATGTATATTCCCAGGGATGGTGCTCATCAGCGGCATAGGTCGTGATCTGTCCCGGGACAATAAGAAAGCCCTGGCCTGTGTGAATATGGTAGGTATGATCCACTCCCTTAGAATCCGTGGCTTGCAGGATTCCGGCACCGGAAATTACATAGTGAAAAAGATAGTGGGTACGTACATGTGGTCCATAGGATGAAAGAGGATCATTCTGTGCATAACCGAATTGATACATACAAAGGTCGATAAAATTCTGGTTCTGTAAAACATTAAACAAATCATTCATATGTTTTCTCCTTTGCAGATTTACGAAATAAGGGCGGATATAATCCGGCCGATTCAGAGAAAAACCTGATAGTTTTTGGACTGCAGATACATTATATACCAAAATGCAACCAAAAGTGCATAAAAATGAAAAAAATGTTGCATTTATCCATATAAGAGGATTATACAGGATATTTCAATAAAGTGCATTTCGAAATATAATTTTAACTAATCCAAGCAGAATGGATAAAAAGATGCCGTTTTTTTGTCACTATTGACTAAGAAATGGCAAAAATTCAATGGAATTCGGCCGATTCTTTTGAGAGAACCACAAAAATCATACATAGATATGCAAGAGATGTAGATGTGTGATTTTGGTATATTTTAAAACTGCGTTTATGAATGGGAGGAAGAAATATGAACAAATGGGTAAAGAGGGGCTTTGCTGTTTCCCTGGCAGGAGTAATGGCTTTGGGACTTGCGGCATGCGGCTCATCGTCAAATGGTTCATCGGACAAAGGACATCTTGTATTCCAGATCTGGGATCAGGGGCAGAAGGCCGGAATGGAAGCAATGGCAAAAGCGTATATGGAGAAAAATCCGGATGTGACGATTGAAGTACAGGCCACAGGCTGGGATGAATATTGGACCAAGCTGGAGGCTGCCGCTACCAGCAACTCAATGCCGGATATTTTCTGGATGCATTCCAATCAGATTTATAAGTATGCAGACAATGGAATCCTAGCAGATTGTTCAGAAATCGTAGACGAGAAAAATTATTCGGAAATTGCAGTAGAAAATGCAAAAGGAAGCGATGGAAAAATATACGGTGTACCGAAGGATAAAGATATCATCGTACTTCTTTACAATAAAGAGCTTTTTGATGCGGCCGGTATTGCGTATCCGGATGAGAACTGGACATGGGACGATATGGAGAGTGCATCCGCGGAGATTTATGACAAAACAGGAAAATACGGATACATGGCTTATTCCCATGATCAGTTGGGATACTGGAACTTTGTATACCAGAATGGCGGAAGAATTCTGAACGAGGATGGTACAGAAGCTGCCTATACAGAGCCTGCAACCGCAGATGCAATTAAGCATTATGTAGGCATTCAGGATAATGACTGGTGCCCGACACAGGAACAGTTTGCAAATACAGGAGCCTCCGAAATGTTCTTCTCCGGTGAGGGTGCGATGTATCTGGCAGGAAATTATGAGCTTGTCAATCTGTGTACCACATATACAGATATGAATGGAAAATGGGATGTTGCCATGCTTCCGAAATGCCCGGATCCAGCAGAGGGAGAAGGCCGTGCTTCTATTTCCAATAGTGTATCTTATGCGACTGCAGCAGAAGGAAAGAATAAAGAACTGGCGATGAAATTCCTGGAATTCCTCGCTTCTGAAGAAGGACAGAAGATTCAGGGAGAATCCGGTGCGGCAATTCCGGCCTATAACGGATTGGAAGATACCTGGGTACAGACCTTCGCAGATCAGGGGTATGAGCTGACTCTGCAGAATGTGGTAGATATGTTTGATTACAGTGTGAAATATGTAAATAATCCATCCAGATCTGCCTGGGAGCCAAAGGTGGAACAGACTATGCTGGATATTTACGGAGGTAACGTAACAGTAGATGAAGGTATCCAGAAGATGCAGGATATTGTTACGGAAGCGATTGCGGACAATTAGAATTATGTGAATGGGGGAACTCTTGATGAAGAAAAAAGCAAGATTTGACCAGGATCACAAATGGGGCTATTTAATGGTAGCCCCGACAATTATAGGACTTCTCGTCCTGAACGTGTATCCTTTTATTAACACGATTGTTCTGAGTTTTTCATCTACCAAAGTGTTTGGCGGATATGAATTTGTGGGATTAAAAAATTACATAAAGATGTTTTCTGATGCGGAGTTTTGGAGAGCAACCTGGAATACCATCCTGTTCTGTATCCTGACTGTACCGCTGGGCGTTTTGCTGGCATTGGTGATAGCAATCCTTTTGAATGCAAAGATTAAGGGCAAAACAGCATTTCGTGCGATTTTTTTCCTGCCGATGGTAGTTGCTCCTGCCGCAGTGGCAATGGTTTGGAAATGGATGTTCAACTCTGAATACGGAATCATCAATACGATCTTTCACCTGAATGTGAACTGGATCACAAATCCGAACATCGTCATCATTACAGTGGCAATCGTAGCAATCTGGAGTGCTTTAGGATATGATGCGGTACTTCTTCTTTCCGGTATCCAGAATATCTCAAAAAGTTACTACGAGGCAGCCAGTCTGGACGGATGTACGAAACTTCAGCAGTTCCGTTATATCACGCTTCCGATGGTATCTCCGACACTATTTGTTGTACTGATCATGCGTTTGATGGCATCTCTGAAAGTGTACGATCTGCTGTATATGATGGTAGGCGAAGGAAATCCTGCACTGAGCAAGGCACAGTCCCTGATTTATCTGTTTTACCGTGAATCGTTTATTTCCGGCAACAGAGGATATGCGTCTGCAATTGTTATCTGGACTGTTTTGATTATCGGTGTTGTTACGGCCATTCAGTTCGTTGGCCAGAAGAAGTGGGTTAATTACGAAGTGTAGGGGTGAAGAAAATGAAACAGAAAAAGAACATATCGACGATACTGATTTATATTGCATTGATCCTTGGCTCTGTTATCATGATCTTCCCATTTGTGTGGATGCTGCTCACATCTTTTAAGACAAATGCGGAAGTTATGCAGATACCTCCGACGATTCTTCCGTCCAACTGGAATTTCAGCTCTTTTACAAAAGCATTGGATCTTCTGCCGTTTGGAAATCTTTATTTCAATACTGCAGTTATGATACTTCTGCGTGTATTATGTGCGGTTCTGTTTTGCTCCATGGCAGGCTATGCATTTGCAAAATTGAATTTTAAGGGCAAAAATGCATTATTCCTGCTAATCATTGTACAGCAGATGATTCCGGGACAGATTTTCATCATTCCGCAGTATCAGATGGTTGCGAAGCTTGGAATGACAGACACCATGTTTTCTCTGGTATTTCCGGGTGTTGTGAGCGCTTTCGGAACCTTCTTTTTAAGACAGGCTTACATGGGTATTCCGGATGAAATCGGGGAGGCCGCTTATCTGGATGGCTGCAATCGCTGGCAGACCTTCACAAAGGTAATGTTTCCGCTGACAAAAGCATCTGTTGCGGCATTGGCAGTATTTACGGCAGTGTTTGCTTATACAGACCTGATGTGGCCGTTGGTGGCAAATACAAATATCAATTCCACCACATTATCGGCAGGCTTATCCAGTTTAAACGGACAGTTCAGTACAAATTACCCGGTACTTATGGCAGGCTCCCTGCTTGCAATGCTTCCGATGGTAGTTCTGTATCTGTTCTTCCAGAAACAGTTCATCGAAGGTGTGGCAATGACCGGCGGAAAATAAAAAATGCAGAGGATAGCTTACCGGCTGTCCTCTGGCTGAGGAAAGTGAGAAAATATGGAAACCATTTCATTACAGACAAAGAATACGACTTATCAGATGGGGGTTACTCCAAATGGCTTTCTGCTCCACCTGTATTATGGAAAAAAAGTAGATTGCAATATGGAGTACCTGCTGACTGCCTATGACAGGGGATTTGCAATGAATCCGTATGAGGCAGGAAATGACAGAACTTTTTCACTGGATGTGCTTCCGCAGGAGTATCCGTGTTATGGAACCGGAGATTTCAGGACGGCTGCCGTCAATGTAAAGAACAGCCAGGGAGTGTATGGATGTGACCTGCGCTTCAGAAGCCTTTCCAGAAGTGAAGAAAAGTATCAGATTCCGGGGCTTCCGGCCGTTTATGCGGAAAAAGGGCGTGCAGAAACGATAGAGATTACTCTGGAAGATCGTGCCGTTGGTGTGGAAGTAGTGCTGAAATACGGGATTCTTGCTGATCTTGACGTGATTACCAGAAGTGCGGTAATAAAAAATACGGGTAACGAAGAAATTGTGCTCGACAAAGTATATAGTGCCTCTCTTGATTTTCTGCAGGGAGACTATGATGTTCTGCATTTTTACGGCAGACATGGTATGGAGAGAAATATGGAGCGGCATTCGGTGGTACACGGTATTCAGAGCTATGGAAGTAAGAGAGGAATGTCCAGTCACCAGCATAATCCATTTTTTATTCTGGCAGATTCGGAGACGAATGAGGATCATGGTACATGCTATGGCGTTTCTCTTTTGTACAGCGGTAACTTTAACTGTGAAATTGAAAAGGATCAGTTTAACCAGATCCGTATGGCAATCGGTATTAATAATGAAATGTTTGCGTATCCTCTGAAGCCGGGTGAAGAGTTTTATACACCGGAGGCTGCCCTCGTATATTCTCGGGATGGACTGACCGCCCTGTCTCAGACTTACCACCGGCTTATCCGGTATCATGTATGCAGAGGGGCCTATAAGGAAGTGCGGCGTCCGATTCTTATAAACAACTGGGAAGCTACGTACCTTGACTTTACCGGGGAAAAAATTGTGGATATTGCGAAACAGGCTGCTGATCTGGGTGTGGAAATGCTTGTTCTGGATGATGGATGGTTTGGGGAAAGAAATGATGATTTCAGAGGGCTTGGCGACTGGACTGTTAACGAGAAGAAGCTGGGAGGTTCATTGGCGGCACTTTCAGACAAGATTCATTCTTTGGGAATGAAGTTTGGACTTTGGATCGAGCCGGAGATGGTAAATGAAAACAGCCGTCTGTATGAGAAACATCCGGATTGGGCATTTGTCATACCGGGTCGGCTGCCGGTCAGGGGAAGAAATCAGCTTGTTCTTGACTTTTCCAGAAAAGAAGTGGTGGGTGGTATTTTTGACCAGATCACTAAAGTAATCGACTCCGCACAGATTGAATATATCAAGATGGATATGAACAGGGGAATCTGTGATGTCTACAGTGCAGTGGAAGGACAGCAGAATTTCGGGAAGATCATGCATGAATATGTTCTTGGTGTGTACGAGTTTCTGGATCGTCTGCTGAAACGATATCCGAAATTGTTAATCGAAGGATGTGCAGGTGGCGGCGGAAGATTTGATGCGGGAATGCTTTATTATACACCTCAGATCTGGTGCAGTGATAATACGGATGCTATTGAGCGCATCCGGATCCAGCATGGAACTTCCTTTGGGTATCCTATCTCCGCAGTAGGTTCGCATGTGTCTGCAGTGCCAAACCACCAGACAGGAAGAATCACAGATATTCATACGAGAAGTGTCGTTGCGATGGCTGGCAGCTTCGGATATGAATTGGATTTGAATAAGATATCAGAGGATGAGAAAAAGGAAGTCAAAAAACAGATTCGGGATTATAAAAAATATTGGAATCTGATTCATAACGGAAAGTATTATCGTCTGCATACCCCCGGAAAGGATACGGAGATGGCAGCCTGGAACTTTACATCAGAAGATCAGAGGGAGGTACTTTTGAACGTGGTTTCGCTTGATACACATTGCAACAGTCCTGTGACCTATATCAAATGTAAAGGGCTGAAAGCGGACGGAAAATACTGCCGGGAAGGAAGTACCCGGGTGTACAGCGGGAATGCTCTGATGGAAATAGGAGTACCGATTCCGGTTGTAATGGGTGAATATAAAGCATGGCAGATGCATTTTACGGAATGCTGAAAATGCCGGTGTGCTGTTAAATGAAAAGTGTATTAAGATATATTTGTATAAAAGATAAGGTAAAACTAAGTTATATTAGAATATAGTTTATGCGTTTAAGGGCAGCCCTGCGGGGCTGCTCTTAAACGTTTATGTTGCTATCATACGAAAGGAAGCTCCGGTGGAGGCTTCTTTTCGTATATGTATCTTAGGTGTTTTTTATCTTTTGTACATAAGAGTGGATTACATCCGGAAATCCAGTTCCGTGAAGTCGATGGAGAAATCGCCGTAGATTCCTACGGGAATCGTATCTTCAAAGGTGTACTGGGTGAGGAGGTTGTCCTTCTCAAAATCATAGACCAGAACACGTTCTGTCTGGGGATCAACAATCCAGTATTCCCTTACCCCGGCTGCTTCATATTTTTCCAGCTTTTTCAGGTAATCCATCCGTTTGGAGGAGGGAGATACGATTTCCAGTACGAAATCCGGCCCGCCGTGGCAGCCGTCCTTCTGGTGGCGGTCATCCCCTTCGCCATGAGGGCAGATGATCAAAAGGTCTGGTTCCAGGTAGTTGTATTCGTCACGGTTGATGAATACGGCATAGGGGGCAAAAAATGTCTGGCAGCGTCCTTTGTTCTGTTTTTGATAGGTCACAAATGTATAGCTGAGTTCCCTAAGCAGTGCCTGGTGAATCGTGTTCGGAGTGGCCATGTAAAAAATTTCTCCGTCAATGAGCTCTGCCCGCACTCCTTCAGGCAGCTCCATGATATCTTTTGTAGTGTAAAGTCTTTTGGTATCTAATGCCATAGTTCCATACACTTCTTTCTTTAGATTTGGCCGGATGGCCATAGTGGTATCCTTTACGGATTTCATATAGGTTTCTCCTTTCTTATTATATATGAATCTGTGAATAGTGGCAATTAGTGAATAAAAAATTATTACAAAAAATGGGAGAATATGGCGAATAGCCTTGAGAAATAATTGATTATAGGTATCATACACTACTCTACATAAAACGCAAGGGTTAAATAAATAACGATAAATGACAGGATAAGCATAAAGCAAACGTTAAAGTTATGTGAAATAATTGGAAAAAGGTGTTCTACTCGTCAAAGATATGGTATAGTCTTAAAGGAAGACAGGCTAATTGACAGGACATAAGAAATTGGATGAAACAATAAAACAGCAATATCATGAAATAAGGAGGCAAGAATATTTATGAATAACGAATATATTCCATTTACTATCGGAAAGCAGAAACGTATCGCGCTGATTGCCCATGACGGCAAGAAGCAGGATCTGATCGACTGGTGTGATAAGAATAAAGAAATCCTGCAGAAGCATTTCCTCTGCGGCACAGGAACCACAGCCAGACTGATCGCAGAATGCACCGGACTTCCGGTAAAGGGCTATAACAGCGGCCCGCTTGGCGGAGATCAGCAGATCGGAGCCAAGATCGTAGAAGGAGGAATCGACCTGGTCGTATTCTTCTCCGATCCCCTGGAAGCCCAGCCCCATGACCCGGATGTAAAGGCGCTTCTCCGTATCGCTCAGGTATACGATATCCCAATGGCGAACAACAAGTCCACAGCGGACTTTATCATTACATCTTCCTACATGAATACAGAATATGTACATGAAGTCCTGAACTTTAAGCAGAATATTGAGAATCGTGTAAAATCCATGAAGTAAATCCTTACCCCCGCCGTGTAACAGAAACTGGCGGGGGTTTTGTCTGTTAATACATAAAAACTGTCTCTTATACCGAAGCAGTTTACTTTTTTCAGCCGAAGATTATAATGAGAGACATAATAGGAAAGGAAAACAACCATGTACAAAATTGCTGTTTGTGATGATGATGACTATACTTTGCAGGAAGTCGAATCCCTGATCAGGGAATGGAACAGCGAAATCCAGGTAGACTGTTTTTCATCAGGGGAAGACCTTACAGAGCATTATATTTCCTATGAGGCGGTTTTTCTGGATATTGATATGACAGGAATGAATGGCATTGAAACAGGTAAAAAAATCCGAGGCATGGATATGGAGACAAAAATTGTCTATCTCACTGCATACAGAGATTATGTGGCTGGGGCTTTTGGCGTCCATGCTTTTCAATATCTTTTGAAGCCTGTAAGTAAAAAGGCTGTTTGGGATGTTCTGAAGGAAATCTTCCGATATACGAGACGGACAGAGGAGAGTGTTGTTTTGAGCTTTAAGACGGTGGACGGGATTGTATGTCTTCCGGTAAACGAGATTTATTTTTTTGAATATGAAAACAGAAGAATCCGAATTCTGACTGCCAGAGAAGTATATTATATGGCGGATAAAATAGGAAACGTTGAAAAAAATCTGCGGAAATTCGGATTTTCCATGCCTCACCAGAGTTTTGTAGTGAATATGCGCCATGTGAAAAATGTAAAAGGCCAGCAGATTATCATGGATAATGGGATGGAGGTGCCATTGTCCCAAAAGAAACAGAAAGCATGGAAGCAGGAGCTGCTTGGCTATTTATCAGCAAGGCTTGAGCAGCAGGGAGAGGAGAGCAGGCTATGACAGTGGTGGATGTATTTTTTGCAATTCTGCTGGCGGTGGTTTATGCGTTCAGTGCATATCTGGTAGTTCGTGCTCTTCCCTGTGAGACTGCGTCTCCGCGATGGGTAAGGATGGCGGCATGGGTGATTTATGCCGGACTTGGTTTTCTTCTGCCAAATTTGTTTTGGAATGACGTCATCACCATGATTGTTACAAGCCTTTATTATCTGCTCATTGGAGGGGTGCTCTACCACAGAAGCAGGACCGGGCTTTTTTACCAGCTAATTTACTGTATGGCAATGTATGGGGCGCAGGTGATTGGAATTATCATTGGGCTTCTGCTTTTTCAGGCAACAGACCTGGAACCGCAGATCATCCGGTATATGCTGGAAATGGCAAAAGAATCCCTGACACTAATCGTTGCCATCATGATTTCTGCGGTAATCCGCAGACGGTATGTACAGGACTGCAAAAAGCTGAAGCTTCGGGGAATGGTACTGGTTCCGGTATTCAGTATGGTTCTGGTGTTTCTTTATCTATGTTCCGGAGATGTTTTCTTTGTGCGGTATGGGTATGAGTGGATTATTCTTTTCTGCGTACTTTTGATAGTCATAAATGTGTACTGCCTTTATTTCTGGTATGATGTGGCTGCGAATCAGGAATTGAAGCACAGGCTGGAGCTTATGCAGCAGCAATCAGTACTTACGCATCAGTATTATGAGGAAATGGAACAGAATTATAACGCGTCCAGAAAAATCATCCATGATATCAGAAATCATCTCCATGTCCTGGAAGAGTCCGGGAAAATGAATGAAAAGCAATATTTCTGTGACCTGCACGGAATGCTGAATTCCCTTGGGCTTAAATTCTATTCCGAAAACAAAATGCTGAATATTGTTCTGAATGATAAGCTCAAAGGTATACCCCAGGATAAGGTGGAATGCAATCTTGGAGGAATCAGCCTGGATTTTATGGCGGATGTGGACATTACCACTATTTTTGCCAATCTGCTGGATAATGCGGCAGAAGCAGCAGAGGCGTATCCTGGATTCTGGATCAAAATCCGGGGAGAGCAGATTCAGGATTTTACAGTAGTAAAAATCCGAAACTCCTTCAGGGGAAATTACCAGCCGGGAAAATCGGAGAAAAAAGGCCATGAAGGAATAGGGCTTCAGAATGTAAAGGGAGCAGTGGAAAAATATCATGGGGAATTAAAGATTGCATGTGAAGATCAGGAATTTGCCGTGACTATGGTTTTTCCTGGAGGATGACAGAGAAACAGGAGAACAGCTATGAAGCGGGAGGAATATGATGGAAAGAAAGAGAATTAAGAAAAGAGACATTATTTTTGCAAAATTTGCAAAAGTCCTGGCAGTCCTGGCTTTGGCAGCCTGTCTTGCAGGGTGCGGACAGACGGGTCTTCCGGAAGGCTTTGATGAGGAGAAAATCCGGGAAAGTGCCATGGAATCCATCGGATATTTTAATAACAGGGATTATAAGAGCATCATTGCTATGGGAAGCGAAGAACTAAAAAAATCTATTACAGAGGAACAGTTTGCTGAGGCAGGAGATCCTTTTCTTGATACAAGAGGGGAGTTTCAGAAGATTGTAAAAGAAGTATTTGCGGGAAATACGGACAGCAAAACAGGAGCAGCTTACGGCGGCGTGGTGATGGTAGGAGAATATGAAGAAGGCAAAATCCAATTTACCATTGCCTTTGATGAGAGGATGGAGCTGGTGCAGTTTCTGATTAAGTAACCGGAAGGATGACAAAGGAGTCAGGAGGATAAGCATGGAATGGGATAAAACAGAAAAGAAACAGTTACTTTTATATTGCATCATTGCATTTGGCGTCACTTATGTGCTGGGAATTTTTATGTGGTACGGTCAGAAAAAAGGGCTGGATGTCAGTGCATTTCCGAATGCGCAGATGATGTATCCGGCAGCAGGCGTAATGTTTGCCTATCTTTTGACAGCAGGCAGAGATAAAAAAATGCCCAGGGCTTTTTATGTCGGTTATCTTATCCTGACAGTATTGATGATTGTCTGCGCTGTTTTGTCCATAGTTATGCCGGATGAAATCATGATGGTGGGAATGACAATGGTTCCATTATGGACATATGTCGTGCAGATCGCAATGATGGCGGGCAGTATTTTATACTGGATTTTGCTTTTGGCCTCAGGCAAAGAGAGGCGAAGGGCGTATGGGCTTTTTGGATCTCAATGGAAAACTTCCATTCTGATGATTCTATTATTTGTAGCTCTGTATTTTTTCCGAACCTTCCTGTCTTATATTGGCGAAGGGGAGGCAAGGACATTTTTTAAAATCATGGCTCAGCCGGATTCGTGGATCTATCTTGCTGTGATGCCTGTAAATTTCTTTCTTGTGATGGCTCCGTTCTTTGGGGAGGAGTATGGATGGCGGTATTATCTGCAGCCTCTTCTTCAGAAGCGGTTCGGACTTCGCGGCGGCGTGCTCATCCTTGGCATTGTCTGGGGATTGTGGCACCTTCCGGTGGATTTCTTTTATTATAGTCCGGGAAGCGGCCTGCAGGCTGCCGTATCACAGCAGATTACCTGTATCACCCTTGGAATCTTCTTTGCTTATGCCTATATGAAGACAAATAATATCTGGGTTCCGGTAATTCTTCATTACATAAATAACAATCTGATTCCGGTGATTACAGGAAATTATACCGCTTCCGTGCTTGAAAATCAGGAAATTACCTGGGCGGCTCTGATTCCGGCTTTGCTTGTCAATGGGATTTTGTTTGGAGGATTTCTTTTATCAGGAGTCTTCTCAGAAAAGAACAGGGAAAAAAGAACCGATTAATTTTTGCCGCAGGGGCCTGGCTCCTGCGGCATTTGACTTATAGGCATTTGGGCTTTACCCCATAAATGGTTTGTTGCATTTGGGCTTCACCGCATAAATGCGTTGACACACCAACCTGATAAGGGTTACAATAAAGTATTAGCAAAACCTATGAGGAGGTAACCTATGAGGAAATTGATGACCGGCGATGAGGCCATCGCCAGAGGGGCATTTGAAGCTGGTGTCACCTATGCATCCGCATACCCGGGCACACCAAGTACAGAAATACTCGAAAACCTTGCTACATATAAAGAAATCTATGCAGAATGGGCACCGAATGAAAAAGTAGCCATGGAATCTGCGATCGGCGCATCTGTTGCAGGAGAACGCAGCATGGTATCCATGAAGCACGTAGGAATGAACGTGGCAGCAGACCCCATGTTTACCTGGGCGTATATGGGGGTAAACGGAGGAAACGTCATTGTTACTGCGGACGAGCCGGGAATGTTTTCCTCCCAGAACGAGCAGGACAACCGGAACTATGCCAAAGCCGCCAAGATTGCCATGTTGGAACCGTCAGACAGCCAGGAATGCATTGATATGGTAAAGGCTGCCTATGAGCTTGGAGAAGAATACGACACTCCGTTTATCATCCGCATGACCACCCGTGTCTGTCACTCCAAATCCATCGTAGAACTGAAAGACAGAATCGAAGTTCCATCCAAAGAATGGAAGAAAAATCCGGCAAAATACGTATGTCTTCCGGCAATTGCCAGAAATCTCCGTGTCAAACTCCAGGAGCGCATGGAAAAGCTTGCCGCATACAGTGAGACGTGCCCGTTCAACCGCGTGGAAATGGGTGATACGAAGATCGGTGTTATTGCATCCGGAGTATGCTATTACTATGCAAAAGAAGTATTCGGTGACGGTGCTTCTTATCTGAAGCTGGGCTTTACCAATCCGCTTCCGGCAAACCTGATCAAAGACTTCTGCTACAAAGTAGATAAGGTTTATGTTCTGGAAGAAAACGACCCTTACATTGAAGAATTTGTGAGGCAGCAGGGCTGTGAATGCATCGGCAAGGATCTGTTCCCGGCTTACGGAGAGATGACCCCGGATGTCATCCGTGCCTGTGTTACAGGAACCGCCAACAAAACCATCGAATTTGATAAAACCAAGCTGATCGGCCGTGCACCTACCTTTTGTGCAGGCTGTCCGCACAGAGGCCTGTTTTACCGTCTTGGCAAGCGCAAGGATATCATGATCAGCGGAGATATCGGCTGCTACACCCTTGCAGCAGGCAAACCATACAATGCGATGGACTCTACAGTATGTATGGGAGCCAGCATCAGCCTCGGCCACGGTGCCCAGAGAGCATTCAATGCACAGGGCAATGGCCGCAGAGTGGTAACGGTACTTGGAGACTCCACATTCTTCCACACGGGAATCAACTCCTTGATCAATACCGTTTACAACAAGAGCAATACGGTGAACATCATTCTGGATAACCGTATCACAGGTATGACCGGCCACCAAAATAATCCAGGAACCGGCTATACAGCCAAAGATGAAGAGACAACGCTGATTAAGATTGAAGACCTTGTAAAAGCCATCGGCGTGAAGCATGTTTATGTGATCGACCCGAATAATCTGGAAGAGGTTGATACCACACTGGACAAATGCCTTGCCCTGGAAGAGCCTTCTGTGATCATCACCCGCTGGCCCTGCGTCCTTAAAAAGTTCTCAAAGGAAGACAAGAGCGAGTTTGACAATCTCTTTACCACGAAGAACAAGGTAGATGCAGAAAAATGCGTAGGCTGTAAGCTCTGCCTCAAAGCAGGCTGCCCGGCTATGTCCTATGACAAAGCAAATAAAAAAGTCACCATCAATCGTGCACAGTGCGTAGGCTGCGATGTCTGCACACAGGTCTGCCCGAAAGATGCCATCGTAAAGGAGGATTGATCCCATGACAAAAAGCATTTTATTGGTAGGTGTGGGCGGTCAGGGTACCATCCTTGCCAGCAAGATCTTAACAAACGGCCTGATGGAAGCAGGCTATGATGTAAAAATGAGCGAGATTCACGGCATGTCCCAGCGCGGAGGAAGTGTTTCTTCACAGGTGCGCTACGGCGAAAAGGTCATGTCCCCTGTGATCGAGAAGGGCAAAGCAGATATTATCGTATCCTTTGAGAAAATGGAAGCCCTGCGCGCGCTGGACTACCTGAAGGAAGACGGAACCCTTGTAGTAAACAACGAGGAGATCCCGTCCATGTCTGTCATCACCGGAGAAGAAACTTACCCGGATGACGTACTGGAGGAAATCGAAAAACATGTCAAAGCCAAGGTGGTAGATGCAACCCGCCTTGCAAGAGAGCTTGGCAACGAAAAGGCTGCCAACATCATTCTTCTGGGAACAATTATTAAAGCAATGGGCCTGGAGCACATCAACTGGGAAGCCATCCTTGAGGCCAACATCAAACCGCAGTTCCTGGAACTGAACAAAAAAGCTTTAAAAACAGGAATGGAGGCCGTTGCCTGAAACGGCCGGAAAAGGCGCAGCTTCTGACCGGAGATTCTTCAGCCGGAAGCTGCTCCCATTCTGTTAAAGGGGAGGAACAAGAGTTTTGAAAGAACGTGAAAAATTTGGCTCGCGGCTGGGATTTATCCTGGTTTCCGCAGGCTGTGCCATCGGATTGGGAAATGTATGGAAATTTCCATACATGACCGGAAAATACGGCGGAGCGGCATTTATTTTGATTTATCTGGTGTTCCTGATCGTATTGGGCCTGCCGATCCTTGTATGTGAGTTTTCTGTCGGACGTGCCAGCCGCCAGAGTACGGCGCGGGCCTTTCATACACTGGAGCCGGAAGGATCCAATTTCCATAATTACAGCTATATGGGCATGATCGGAAACTATATGCTGATGATGTTTTATACTATGGTAGCGGGCTGGATGATGTATTACTGCTACGCTACCGCAGCAGGCAAGCTTGAGGGTGCATCCTCCGATCAGGTGACAGAGTTTTTTGGAAAGCTTCAGACATCTCCCGGGACAATGACATTCTGGATGATCGCAGCCGTGATTCTGGCCTTCGGTATCTGTTCCCTTGGGCTTCAGAAGGGTGTGGAACGGATCACCAAGGTGATGATGATCTGTCTTCTGGCACTGATCATCGTTCTGGCCGTGCATTCTGTCCGTCTGGAGGGCGCTTTGGAGGGCGTAAAATTTTACCTGATTCCCAACCTCGGCAATATGAAAGAAGCGGGAATCGGAAACGTAATTTTTGGCGCTATGTCTCAGGCATTTTTTACCCTGAGTATCGGAATCGGTGCTATGACGATTTTCGGCAGCTACCTGGGAAAAGAACGCTCTCTGGCAGGAGAATCCCTGAATATTTTGATTCTGGATACCTTTGTAGCTCTGATGGCGGGGCTTATCATCATTCCTGCATGTTTTGCTTTTGGTGTGGAGCCGGGAGCAGGCCCCGGCCTGGTATTTATCACTCTGCCGAATGTGTTTAACCAGATGGCGGGTGGAAGAGTCTGGGGCGCCCTGTTCTTCCTCTTTATGTCCTTTGCCGCATTGTCTACGGTCATTGCCGTATTTGAAAATATCCTTTCCTTCGCTATGGATTTATGGGGATGGGAGCGTAGAAAAGCTGTCATGGTAAATATCGTATTGGTGATACTTCTTTCCATGCCGGCGGTGCTGGGCTTTAATGTATGGTCCGGTTTCCAGCCGCTGGGAGAGGGAACGAATATTATGGATCTGGAAGATTTTATTGTATCCAATAATATCCTGCCTCTTGGTTCCGTAATCTTTGTCCTGTTTTGTGCCTCAAAGCGCGGATGGGGCTGGAAGAACTTCCTGAAGGAAGCCAATACGGGATCCGGCCTGAAATTCCCGGCAGGTATCCGGATGTACATGTTTGCGGTCATCCCGCTGGTGGTTGCGGTAATCTATCTGAAGGGTTACTATGATATGTTCCGCCCGAAGGGAATGAATTACTTTATCCCCTGGATGATCGTGGGTGTCCTGATGCTGGCACTGGTAGGATGGATCTGCTTCGGAAAAAAGAAGAAATAGGTGAACTGCTGCAAAAGCAGCTTAAAATGAAAAAAGGCTGTCCGGGATACAGCCCGGACCGGCAGAAGAGGAGTGAGAATTATGATTTCAGAAAAAATGAAACCTTTTGTGCAGAACAATTCCGCCATCCGTATGATGTTTGAGGAAGGCAATCGCCTTCGGTCCATTTACGGTGCGGATAAGGTGTTTGATTTCAGCCTTGGAAACCCCAGCGTTCCTGCACCGGATTGCGTAAGGGAAGCAATCATCGACCTTGTAAATGAAGAAGAACCGACTGTCCTTCACGGATATATGAGCAATGCAGGGTTCGAGGATGTGCGCCAGACCATTGCAGAGTCCCTGAACCGCCGTTTCGGCACTGCTTTTGCAGCGAAAAACCTGATCATGACCGTAGGTGCGGCCAGCGGCCTGAATGTCATTTTAAAAACCATCCTGAATCCGGGAGAAGAAGTGATCGTTTTTGCACCGTACTTCCTGGAATATGGTGCATATGTGAAGAATTACGACGGCAAACTTGTGGAAATCTCTCCGGATACCGCAACCTTCCAGCCAAATCTGTCTGAACTGGAAGAGAAGATCACAGCCAATACAAGGGCAGTGATCGTAAATACACCGCACAACCCGACAGGTGTCGTTTATTCTGAGGAAACTATCCAAAAGCTGGCAGTCATCCTGGAAAAGAAGCAGGAGGAATTTGGCAGCGTAATCTATCTGATCTCCGACGAACCATACAGAGAGCTGGCTTATGACGGCGTTGAGGTTCCATATCTGACGAAATATTATAAGAATACGGTAGTGGGATATTCCTACAGCAAGTCCCTCTCTCTTCCGGGAGAACGTATTGGATATCTGGTGATTCCGGACGAGCTTGAGGACAGTGAAACCGTGATCACAGCGGCTTCCATTGCCAACCGTATCCTGGGAAGCGTCAATGCTCCGTCTTTGATGCAGAAGGTCATCATGAAGTGTGTGGATGCAGAAGTGGATGTGGCAGCCTATGACAAAAACCGTACGACTCTGTATAACGGCCTGAAAGAATGCGGCTTTGAGTGCATCAAGCCCCAGGGAGCCTTTTACCTCTTTGTAAAATCTCCTGTAGCCAATGAAAAAGAGTTCTGCGAAGCAGGTAAGAAATATAATATCCTCATGGTACCGGGAAGCTCCTTTGCCTGCCCGGGGTATGTAAGGCTTGCTTACTGTGTTTCCTACGAAACCATCGTAAATTCTCTGCCGGAATTTAAGAAGCTGGCAGCGGAATATGGATTATAAAAAATAGAATCCATAAAAAACATAAGAACAGTAAAAACAGGGGTATGTATGTGAGATGCAGAGCCCCTGTTTGCTTAAGAGTGCAGGAATTGTCGAATAATATGGATTGACTTTTAGAACAAAAGATTCTATATTGTTTATACGAGTAATTGCGTTGCAAGGTGGTAAATCTCCCTAACTTAAAAAGAAGGGAGGTGGTGCAAATGAGTACATACGAAGTATTGAGCCTGATGTTTTTGGGCGGTTCTTTTCTCATTGCATTGCTTACCTATATTAATAGGATGAATAAGCGAAAATAAATAAGCCTACCTTGTTACTTGGCCGGTACAAGTAGGCTTATAGTCAAACCAGGGAGGCTAACCACTTTGTGGGCAGTTACTCCTTTTATGTTTATAATATAGCATAGTCAGCAAATAAACTCAATAGATGTTTTTCTAATTTATCTAATACGAGAAAGCCACAAAAACCATAAAAACCATAAAAACCAAACACAATCCCCCTGATTTACGATAGGAACTGCCTGCTGTCTGCTTCGCAGAAGCGGGAATCCAATGTTCGTCAGGGGGATCGTGTTTTATGGATGTATCTGTAACAAAGCTTTACTGGAAGTCAATGATATCAATCCAGCGGGAGAGGAATTCTTTTTCTTCCTCAACGCCTTTGGTAAGCTGTGCTGCTGCAGCGATCGGAAGCCATTTCTGTACGTACTGTTTTGCAGTATCGCTCTTCCTGCAGAAGAGATCCAGGTACAGATCTGCCTTCTTCTGGTCTTTCAGTGCAAATTCCAGATATGTGATTGCAGCATCACCGCTGGCATTGCCCTGAGTTGCATGTGCCCAGTCAACGATTGTCATGGTTCCGTCTTCTCTTACGATCACATTGCTCGGGTTAAAGTCGCCGTGGCAGAGCTTGGTGTGGTTCGGCATGGAATCCAGTCTTGTGTGAAGCTCATAACGGGTGGTTGCATCCACATCATCCTTCAGGCTGGAAATCTTGCGGGCAAATTTGTCCTTCTGAAGAGTCAGGCGGGGAGCCTTTTTGGAATGCATGGAAAGCTGCAGGTCTACGAACTGCTCCATATATTTTTCCAGGTTGGCAGGATCCTCATTCATGATCTGCTCAAGAGTCTTGCCCTCTACATATTCGATAGCAAGAGCCCATTCCCCGTCAATCTGGCTTACTTCCAGAACTGCCGGGATATCCAGCCCGCTTTCTTCTACGCGTGCCTGACACAGAGCTTCATTAAATACATTTGCTTTGCCGTGTTCGTTGGTGAATACTTTAATGATACGATCGCCATCTTTATAAACAACTTTATACGGGCGGGTAAGAAATACTTTTTTATCTTTTAAATTCATGGTAGACATCCTTTCTATAACTAATGAATCCTTGTCCGATAAGTTCACCATGCAGGAGGACAGCAGCGAAAGTCTGCCTCCTGCAAAGGTGAGAAACACAGTTTCTCTAAACTTATTTTAGCATCATTCAGGCTTTCTGGCCAGATTTAAGCCTCTTCTTTGCCTTCTTTGCCATAGTAGCAATTCAGGTAAATTTCTTTCATTTCGGACATTAACGGGTATCTTGGGTTTGCACCTGTACACTGGTCATTGAATGCCTGCTCTACCATGTCGTCCAGAGTTTCCAGGAAGTATTTTTCATCTACGCCGTAAGCTTTGATGGAATCCTTGATTTCAATATCTTTCTTAAGCTGTTCCAGTTTGCCGATCAGTTTTTCCATAACTTCCTGGTCATCTTTGCCGGTCAGGCCTACAAAACGGCCGATTTCAGCATAACGAGCCAGTGCATGCGGATACTGATACTGCGGGAAGGTACCCATCTTAGTCGGTACTTCTGCGCTGTTGTAACGGATCACATCTGTCAGCACAACTGCATTTGCGATACCGTGCGGCAGGTGATGGAAAGCGCCAAGTTTGTGAGCCATGGAGTGGTTCAGTCCAAGGAATGCGTTTGCAAATGCCATACCAGCCATGCAGGATGCGTTTGCCATATGATCTCTTGCTTCTACATCGTTTCCGTCTTTGTATGCACGCGGCAGATAGTCAAATACCAGCTTGATTGCTTTCAGAGCAAGGCTGTCTGTGTAATCGGAAGCCATGATGGAAACGTATGCTTCGATTGCATGAGTCATAACGTCGATACCGGAAGCACAGGTCAGTCCTTTCGGTGCGCTCATCATGTTGTCAGTGTCTACGATGGCCATGTTCGGCATCAGTTCATAATCTGCCAGAGGCCATTTGATACCGGTCTCTTTATCGGTAATGATAGCGAACGGTGTTACCTCGGAACCTGTACCGGAGGAGGTCGGGATTGCTACAAAGTAAGCTTTTTTGCCCATTTTCGGGAAGGTGTAGATTCTCTTGCGGATGTCCATGAAGTCCATAGCCATATCATCGAAGTCTGCATCCGGGTTTTCATAAAGAACCCACATAACCTTACCTGCATCCATTGCGGAACCGCCGCCAAGAGCGATGATGCAGTCCGGCTGGAATGCTGTCATAGCAGCAGCGCCTGCTTTTGCGGATGCCAGAGACGGGTCCGGTTCTACATCAGAGAAACAGGTGTGAACGATGCCCATCTGATCCAGTTTGTCTTCGATCGGTTTGGTGTAGCCGTTTCTGTAAAGGAAGGAGTCAGTTACGATAAAGCAGCGTTTCTTGCCCATGATCGTTCCAAGCTCATCCAGAGCAACCGGTGTACAGCCTTTCTTGAAGTAAACTTTTTCAGGTGTTCTCATCCAGAGCATGTTCTCTCTCCTCTCTGCAACGGTTTTAATATTGATCAGGTGTTTTACTCCTACGTTTTCGGAAACAGAGTTGCCGCCCCAGGAACCGCAGCCAAGGGTAAGAGAAGGAGCTAATTTAAAGTTGTATAAGTCACCGATACCACCCTGGGAAGACGGTGTATTTACCAGAATACGGCAGGTCTTCATTGCAGCAGCGTGTTTTGCCATTTTCTCTTTTTCATTGGTGTTGATGTAAAGGGAAGAGGTGTGGCCGTATCCGCCGTCTGCTACAAGACGTTCTGCTTTTGCGATTGCCTCGTCAAAGGTTGCAGCCTTGTACATAGCAAGTACAGGAGAAAGTTTCTCGTGTGCAAATTCTTCGCTGATGTCAACGGACTCTACTTCACCAATCAGGATCTTGGTTTCTTCCGGAACGGTAACACCTGCCATTGCTGCGATGGTAGCTGCCTTCTGGCCTACGATCTTGGCATTCAGGGCGCCGTTGATGATGATGGTCTTTCTAACTTTTTCGATTTCGTCTTCCTTCAGGAAGTAGCATCCTCTGTAAAGGAATTCTTTCTTCACTTCTTCATAAACGCTTTCCAGAACGGTTACGGACTGTTCGGAAGCACAGATCATACCATTGTCAAAGGTCTTGGAATGGATGATGGAGTTTACTGCAAGACGGATGTCAGCAGTATCGTCAATGATAACAGGGGTATTTCCAGCGCCTACGCCAAGTGCCGGTTTTCCGGAGGAGTAAGCTGCTTTTACCATGCCGGGGCCGCCGGTTGCAAGGATGATATCTGCTTCTTTCATAACAAGGTTGGTCAGCTCAAGGCTTGGAACATCGATCCAGCCAATGATGCCTTCCGGTGCGCCTGCTTTAACGGCTGCTTCCAGAACGATTCTTGCTGCCTCGATGGTAGAAGCTTTTGCACGCGGATGCGGGCTGATGATGATGGCATTTCTGGTCTTCAGGGCAATCAGGGTCTTGAAGATTGCAGTGGAGGTCGGGTTGGTGGTCGGGATAACTGCTGCGATCAGACCAATCGGTTCAGCAACTTTTTTGATGCCGTATACGGTATCTTCTTCGATCACACCGCAGGTTTTGGTGTTCTTGTAAGCATTGTAGATGTACTCGGATGCGTAGTGGTTTTTGATAACCTTATCTTCTACAATACCCATGCCTGTTTCCTGAACTGCCATTTTTGCAAGCGGGATACGGGCTTTGTCTGCAGCAGTAGCGGCAGCCTTGAAAATCTTATCTACCTGCTCCTGTGTGTAGGTGGCGAAAAGTTTCTGTGCTTCTTTCATCGCAGCCATCTTGGCTTCCAGAGCTTCCGCTGTGTCAATGATGGTTGGAATCTGTGTTTCTGTTTTTGCCATTGGGAAATCCTCCTGCTTCTTTTTTTATTTTTTTTATGTGGTATGATAATTGGGTACATGGAATGAATTGTTAATCAATTAACGTTAATTATTTATCAATCTTGATGGTTTTATTATATTCCTTTGTTAATCATTTGTCAATTAAAAGATTGATAAAAAAATAACAAAAAATAAAGGGATTATAGACAGGAAATTATCTGTTTTGCATAAAGAGATTCTGCAATGCGGGAATAAGGAGAAAAACGGCTGTTTTTAACGAAAAATTAACAGGGAAAAGATAGAAGATTTGTTGTTGAAAGTGAATAATAAAATAATTTTATAGCACATATACTGGTATAATATGGATAGTAGAATAATATAATTTATATCTGACAAAGTAATTGCGTATTCATTGTGGTATATTCGAATGTATTGCACAGGCACCTGCTTCAGAGGTGCATCATGGGAGGAACCCATATAGCGATGCATAAGGGAATTGCCGGATGAGTATAAGAAGGTGGGTAAGAATTGGGGCAGGATGAAATGAAAAAAAAGAAAAACGAAAAAGAACGCTTAAGGGATATGCTGGCGGACAGCGAATTCAGTATCAAAGGGCAATGTGCCATCAGTCTTCTGCTGACAAAACTGGATATTATCAATACGGTTTTGCTGATCGATTCGGGAAGAAATGTAATACAGATGAAGAACGGGCGGATGAAGAGCTATGAGAGTGTCTGTAAAAAGATGCAGAAAAAAGGTCTGGAGCTGAATTTTGAGACAGCAGTGGAGAAGCTGAATGATTTGATCGGCGTACGGGCGATATGCGCTTATGTGGATGATATCTACCGGGTGGCTGAGCTGGTGGAAAAGCAAAAAGATATTCGGATTATCAAAGAGAAGGATTATATTAAAGAGCCTAAGAAGTCCGGATATCAGAGTCTTCATCTGATTCTTGAGATTGCTATCGCATTTCAGAACGGAACTCAATGGATTAAGATGGAGCTCCAGCTCCGAACAGCCGCAATGGATTACTGGGCGAATCTGGATCATCAGCTTCGTTATAAAAAGGGAAAGAAGGAGGCAGAGCTGATTGACGAAGAACTTCGCCAGTGCGCTGAGGTGATCGGAAATCTCGATCGGAAAATGCTGGAGATCAGGAAAAAGATTGATAAGATTTAGAGAAAAGCGGACGGAAATAAGTGTTTACACTGGCCATCATACCAGCAATTTGATACAATATAAATATATTCAACAGTTTATGAATACGAAAGAAAAAACTGCGCTGCCAGTAAAATGATTCAGTTAAGTTGATTGATTATTTAGAGCAGTTAAAGTGCCGAAAGATAAATATATTCACGGGTTCTAAAGTTAATTTTTTATAACCGTCCTTTATGGAATATTTCGGTAAAATAAGAATCTTCCCTGATTATAAAAATACCAAAGAACGAGACAACAATAAGAGGAGAAGATTTGAAGTGGAGAACAGTGAAGTAAAGAAACAGTGGCATGGACCATTTTGTTCGGCAGTAAGATTAGAATTGGTAGAGAATAAAGGTGATGTGGATTTTCAAAGAGAATACAATCTCAATTCCAAACCTTTGCAGATTGATCTGCTGGTGATAAAGAAAACGGAAGATGTTTCGATTAATAATGAAATAGGCAAAATCTTCCGGGGACATAATATTATGGAGTATAAATCACCAGGAGATGCACTGAATGTGGATACATATTATAAAGTATTGGGTTACGCATGTTTCTATAAGTCCAATGGTGAAACTCTGGATTGCATAAAAGAGAATGATGTTACACTTTCTTTTGTCAGAGAGGAATACCCAAGAGAGCTTATGAAATATTTTCGGCAAAAAGGATTTATAATAGAAGAGGAGTATCCGGGGATTTATTATGTAACAAAGGCAGGATTCTTTCCTGCGCAGGTAATTGTTTCCGGAAAATTGAATAAGGATCTTCATATTTGGCTAATGGCGTTGACCCGAAATATGGAAAAATCCACAGCAGAGACTCTGGTATATAAAATCCAAAACCTGACTGAAAAAGATGACAAGATCAATGCCAGTGCAGTATTGAATTTGGCGATGAACGCTAACGAAAAGGTATTTGATAAAATTAAGGAGGATGAGCCGATGTTCGAAGAACTCCGAAAATTAATGAAACCAGAAATTGATGCAGAAGTAACTGCTGCAGTAAAAGAAGCAGTAAATGCTGCGGTGAGTGCAGCCGTAGAAGAAAATACAGAAACTGTGCAGGTAAATGCAGTGGATCGTATTGTGGAGAAAATGGGCATTTCTTTGGACAATGCCTGTGAAACGCTGGGGCTGACGGTGGAAAAGTATAAAGAAATTAAAGCAAAGAAGAATTTACAGGAGTAAAAAGCCTGAACAGACAAATGAAAAAATCTGTTGAATATATATACGAATTCCCCGCATAGATCAACATCTTTGCGGGGAATTGCCATGTGGTTTATTCTTTACGGAAAGCCGCTCTCTTTCTGTCTCTTGCATCCAGAATTCTCTTACGGATACGGAGGCTCTTGGGTGTTACCTCCAGAAGCTCGTCACGGTCGATGAATTCGATGGCCTGTTCCAGGCTTAATACTTTAGGCGGAGTCAGCTTCAGGGCTTCGTCAGCGGAAGAGGAACGGGTGTTGGTCAGATGCTTAGTCTTGCAGACATTCAGCTCGATATCCTCTGCCTTGCCGTTCTGGCCGATGACCATGCCGCTGTAAACCTTTTCCCCGGGTCCGATAAAGAGGGTGCCTCGCTCCTGGGCGGAAAACAGGCCGTAGGTAACGGCTTCGCCTGCCTCGAATGCAATCAGGGAACCCTGCTTGCGGTACTGGAAATCTCCTTTATACGGAGAGTAGCCGTCAAAAATGGTATTCAGGATACCAGTTCCCTTAGTGGAGGTCAGGAATTCTCCGCGGAATCCGATCAGTCCCCTGGATGGAATGTGGAATTCCAGACGAACAGAGCCATCGCTTGCGGTACTCATGCCCTGCAGCTCGCCCTTGCGCTCACTGAGTTTCTGGATGACTGTACCGGAAAATTCCTCCGGAACATCTACATAGGCGATTTCCATGGGCTCCAGTTTTTTGCCTCTTTCGTCAAAACGGAAGAGAACCTCGGG
Source organism: Eubacteriales bacterium (assembly GCA_030524545.1). Lineage (GTDB taxonomy): Bacteria > Bacillota > Clostridia > Lachnospirales > Lachnospiraceae > Blautia_A. Next base: position 57,051 of record JAUNGM010000016.1, on the reverse strand, counting down.
TTTGCTGACTGCAAACTCGTAGCCTTCACGCCGCATATTTTCGATAAGTACGGACAGATGAAGCTCTCCGCGGCCGGAAACCTTGAAGCATTCGGTGCTGTCCGTATCCTCTACTCGAAGGCTGACATCCGTATTTAATTCCCTGTAAAGACGGTCGCGCAGGTGGCGGGAGGTGATATATTTACCTTCCTGGCCTGCCAGAGGGCTGTCATTGACAATGAAATTCATGGCAATGGTAGGTTCGGAAATTTTCTGGAACGGTATGGCTTCCGGATTTTCACCGCCGCAGAGCGTATCTCCGATATGAATTTCGGAAATACCGGAAATCGCAACAATAGAGCCTACGGAAGCTTCCTTTACTTCAATTTTATTCAGTCCGTCAAATTCGTATAGCTTGCTGATCTTTACTTTCTGGCGCTTGTCTATATCGTGGTGATTGAGGAGGGTAAGCTCCTGATTCACGGCAATCTTGCCGTTTTCTACTTTGCCGACACCGATACGGCCGACATATTCGTTATAATCAATGGTGCTGATCAGTACCTGGGTATCTGCTTCCGGGTCACCTTCCGGGGCCGGGATATATTTCAGAATTGTTTCAAACAGCGGAGCCATGTTTTCAGGAGTGTCCTTCAGATCCAGAACCGCATGGCCTGCTTTTGCGGAAGCATAGAGGAACGGGCAGTCGAGCTGTTCGTCGGAAGCCTCCAGATCCATGAGAAGTTCCAGTACCTCGTCAATGACCTCATCCGGTCGTGCTTCCGGACGGTCAATCTTATTGATACAGACAATAACATGAAGATCCAGTTCCAGGGCTTTTTTCAGAACAAATTTAGTCTGGGGCATTGCTCCTTCAAAGGCATCTACCAGAAGGATTACGCCGTCTACCATTTTCAGTACACGCTCTACCTCACCGCCGAAATCCGCATGTCCCGGGGTGTCGATGATATTGATCTTAACGCCGTTGTAATGAACGGCTGTATTTTTGGAGAGAATCGTAATGCCTCTTTCACGTTCAATATCATTGGAGTCCATGACACGTTCCTGTACTTCCTGGTTCTCACGGAATACACCGCTTTGCTTCAGAAGCTGGTCTACAAGAGTGGTTTTGCCGTGGTCTACGTGGGCGATAATGGCTACGTTGCGTACGTCTTCGCGTTTGATTTTCATAAAATCGCAATCCTTTCTAAATTAAATTTCTTTCGCTAATTTCAGTTTCTTCTATATTAATGGTTTTTAAGCAAACATGATACGACAATCCAGTTTACCACAATTTTCGCAGATTACAAGGCATTGGAAAAATTTTTTTTAATTTCAGTCATAAATACAGGCATGTACTCATAAACATAGTATAGACAAAATACCCAAAGAGGAAGGAGAACTGTATTATGGCAGACAAAATCATTGAAAACAATCAGGTATCAATCATGGGGAGAATTGATACAGGCTTTACGTTCAGTCACCAGGTATTTGGGGAGGGCTTCTATACGATGGAGCTTCTGGTAAAGCGGCTGAGCGATTCCGAAGACAGGATTCCGGTCATGGTATCGGAGCGTCTGGTGGATGTGACACAGGATTATATAGGGGAGTATATTGAGATTCACGGGCAATTCCGCTCCTATAACCGGCATGAGGAAAAGAGGAACCGGCTGGTGCTTTCTGTGTTTGCACGGGAACTGAAATTTGTGGAAGAAGAGGATGATTCCATTACTGTGAACCAGATTTTTCTGGACGGATATATCTGTAAGCCGCCCGTATACCGCAAGACACCTCTTGGCAGAGAAATTGCTGACCTGCTTCTGGCAGTAAACCGGCCGTATGGCAAATCCGATTACATACCGTGCATCTGCTGGGGACGAAATGCCCGATATGCATCCGCATTCAGTGTTGGGGGACATGTTCTGCTGTGGGGACGTATCCAGAGCAGGGAATACATGAAAAAGATCGGAGATAATGAGACAGAAAAGCGTACGGCATATGAGGTTTCCGTCAGTAAACTGGAGTATATTGAGTAGCCTAAAAGACTTTTTCCTGGTAAAGTGATAAAAAATAATTCCGGGAAATAAACACCGGGCTTGCAATTCCGGCCAATCTGAGGTAATATGAATTATCGGAAGGAAACCGGGCACGAACGAAGAGAGCCTTTGGTTTCAATGGATAATCTATAGCGGAATCGTGAGATTCCGGCGTAAGGCGTTACATTTTGTCCGGCGCATTTGGTGCGCCAATAATGGGATGCCCGAATGGGTATAAACAATAAGAGGAATTTTTATGGAAAAAGGATTAACAGAAGTATACTGCGGCACCGCAAAAGGGAAAACCACCCTTGCTATGGGACAGAGTCTCAGGGCTGCGACAGAAGGACAGAGTGTGATCATCATTCAGTTCATGAAAGGCAAAGAGCGGCAGGCAATGGATTTTCTGCAGAATCTGGAGGATCTGGATATTAAGATTTTCCGCTTTGAGAAGCGCGATATCTGCTATGATGAGCTTGATGACCAGGAGAAGGCGGAAGAGAAGCAGAATATCCTCAATGGACTGAACTTTGCCAGGAAGGTCGTGGCTACGCAGGAATGTGATGTTCTGGTGCTGGATGAGATACTTGGACTTTTGGACAGCGGAATCGCCGAGGTAGACACTATGGCGGATATTCTGAAACTGAAAAGGGAACCCATGCACATTATTATGACGGGGCGGGAACTGCCGGAGACACTGAGAAGCTATGTTGACTGTGTGACAACTCTGACAATGGAAACCCCAATGGAGACCCCGGAATGTGAAAATTCCAATAAAAGTTTTACGGAAGAATAAAGGAGGAATGCAAATGGCAGTTTTTAAAGGCGCAGGCGTCGCAATCGTGACACCGATGTATGATGATGGTAAGGTGAATTATGATAAACTTGGAGAATTGATCGAATTTCAGATTGCGAACAGCACTGATGCGATTATTATCTGCGGAACAACAGGAGAATCTTCTACGATGACTCATGGAGAGCATCTCCAGACAATTAAGTATGCAATCGATAAAGTTGCTAAGCGTGTTCCTGTTATTGCGGGAACCGGCTCTAACTGTACGGAAACTGCAATCATGATGTCTAAGGAAGCCGCTTCCTATGGTGCGGATGCTCTTCTGATCGTAACTCCATACTACAATAAGGCAACCCAGAAAGGGCTGATCGCACATTATAACGCAATTGCCAATGCAGTACCGGAGACTCCGATCATTATGTACAATGTTCCGAGCCGTACAGGATGCAACATTCAGCCTGCAACAGCAGTCGCACTGGCTAAGAATGTGAAGAATATTGTCGGTCTGAAAGCCGCCAGCGGAGATCTGTCCCAGATTGCCAAGACCATGTCTATGGCTGACGGATGTCTGGAGTTATACTCCGGCAATGATGACCAGGTAGTTCCGATTCTTTCCCTGGGCGGACTTGGTGTTATTTCCGTATTATCCAACGTTGCTCCTAAGGAAACACATGATATGGTCATGAAGTTCCTGGAAGGAGATACCGCAGGTGCAGCTAAGATCCAGCTTGATGCGATTCCGCTGATCAATGCACTGTTCTGCGAAGTAAACCCGATTCCTGTAAAGACTGCCCTGAATCTGATGGGAATGGAAGTCGGCCCTCTTCGTATGCCGCTTTGTGAGATGGAAGAAGCCAATAAAGAAAAACTGGCTGCAGCCATGAAAGATTTCGGCATTAAGCTTGCATAAAGCAGAAGTAAGCATACAAAAACAAATAAAAGCAAATAAGCAAAACAATAGAAGCAAAATAATAGAAGCCAAACAATAGAAGCCAATAGTTTGCTTCAGAGATTTGTTTTACTATAGATAAGGAAGAGGAGATGGAACATGGTTAGAATTATCATGCACGGCTGCAACGGCCACATGGGCCAGGTGATTTCGGGTCTTGCAGAGCAGGATGCGGATGTAGAGATTGTGGCAGGAATTGATATTGCAGATCAGGGGAAGAACAGCTATCCTGTATTTACAGATATTCATGCATGTCAGGTAGAAGCAGATGCGATCATTGACTTTTCTTCAGCAAAAGCAGTGGATGCCCTTCTGGATTACAGCGTGGAGCGCCGGATTCCGGTGGTTGTCTGTACAACGGGCTTAAGCGATGCTCAGCTTGCGAAGATTGAAGAGACAGCAGGAAAGGTGGCAGTGCTGAAATCCGCCAACATGTCTCTTGGTATCAACACTTTGATGAAACTGATCCAGGATGCTGCAAAAGTTCTGGCAGCAGCAGGTTTTGACATGGAGATCGTAGAGCGCCATCATAAACTGAAGTTAGACGCTCCGAGCGGTACGGCATTAGCTCTGGCAGACAGCCTGAATGAGGCAATGGACGGCGCATATCATTATGTATATGACCGCAGCCAGAGAAGAGAACTGCGTGACAGCAAAGAAATCGGCCTGTCTGCAGTGCGCGGTGGCACAATCGTAGGTGAACACGAGGTTATTTTTGCCGGCCCGGATGAAGTGATCGAATTCAAGCATACGGCACATTCCAAAGCTGTTTTTGGCAAGGGTGCCATTGAGGCTGCGAAATTCCTTGCAGGAAAACCAGCCGGAAGATATGACATGAGCGATGTCATTAACGGATAAAAGAAATCATTAAAAGAATAAAGAAAGGCATACCCCGTTGCTTGCAGCGGGGTATTTTATTTCCTTTTTCTTCCAGAATAGGATTTTTGTAAAGTGTGCATATTACCATTACAAGAAATTTTAAATCCAAGGAAAAGGAGATAAACAGAATGAAAAAAATGAAAAAAATTCTGATGAGCACCCTGATGGTGCTGGCTTTGTGCATGCTGACAGCCTGCGGAACCGATAATGGAAACAATGCCGCGGATGAATCCGGTACAGCAGCTGAGGATAATGCGAATGATAATACAAATGATGATGTATCAGAGGATAATACGGTAAACGACGATACCAATAATACAGGCAATGGAACAAACACGAATAATAATGCTGTAAATGATAATAACGGTACTGCTGCCGGCAATACGGCTGTTGATGATAATGCGGTCGAGGATAATATGGCAGACAACAATGATGCAGTAGACGATAATACTACAGATGGCGTAAATGATGACACAACCAACGACGGAACCGTATCCGGTGAGCTTGGCAACAGCGTAAAGGATCTGGGTGATGGTGTAGGCGATGCAGTAGAAGATGTAGGTGACGCAGTAGATAATGCCGCAAACGGAAGATAATGGATCCGTTATGCAGAGGAGCATGAGTATTGCGCGCCTGATGATTTAATGTTATTATCAATACATGAATGATTTCGGAGGTAAAGATGAGATTTCGGCCATGTATTGATATACATAATGGAAAAGTGAAGCAGATTGTGGGAGGCAGCCTGAAGGATTCCGGGGACCGGGCCACGGAGAATTTTGTATCGGAGCAGGATGCTTCTTTTTATGCAGCTCTTTACAGAGATGCAGGAATCCGGGGAGGGCATGTGATCCTCTTAAACAGCAGTGATTCCCCTTATTTTGAAGCGACAAAAGAGCAGGCACTCCTGGCACTCCGTACATATCCGGGCGGACTCCAGCTTGGCGGCGGTGTCTGCCCGGAGAATGCGTCCGTTTATCTGGATGCAGGAGCCAGCCATGTGATCGTCACTTCCTATGTATTTAAAAACGGAAAGATCTCCTGGGAGAATCTTGAAAAGATGAAAGCGGCTGTGGGCCGCAGGCATCTGGTACTGGATCTAAGCTGCCGCAAAAAGGACGGGCGGTATTATATTGTAACTGACCGTTGGCAGAAATTTACGGAAGTCCCGGTAACTTTGGAGAATATGAAGACGCTTGGAAGTTACTGCGATGAATTTCTGGTACATGCCGTAGACGTAGAGGGCAAAGCGCGCGGCATTGAGACGGAACTTGCCGAACTGCTTGCGAAGTATCATGATTGCCCGATCACATACGCAGGAGGAGTCGGCAGCATGGAGGATATTGAAATCCTCCGGCGTGCAGGGCAGTCCCGCCTGGATGTCACAGTAGGAAGCGCCCTGGATCTGTTCGGGGGAACCATTCCGTTTGAAACTTTAAAAAGGCTGCAGTGATTTTATGCCCTGCGGACAGTGAAGAAGGGATTGATATGGATAGATTTCATTATTTTGACTGCCATGCGGATACACTGACCAATATGAAAGAAGGCCAGGGGACGCTTGGGGAAAACCGGTGCAATGTGGATCTGAAGAGAGTCAGCGGTTTCGCAGAGAGGTATACCCAGATATTTGCTATATGGAAGGATTATCAGGAAATGGGAAGGGAACCGGAGGAGAACTTCCGCCGTCTGTATGACAGGGCCGTTTCGCTTCTTCAGGCAGAGGCGGACAGGCTAACCTGGTGCAGGAGCGGGGAAGAAATGGAACTGGCGCATAAAGCCGGAAAGGCCGCTGCCTTTTTATCCATAGAGGATCTGTCCATTATGGGAAATCTTGCGGAACAGATCCGGGATTTTGGAATCCGTTTTGCCATGCTCACCTGGAACTATGAAAACCAGTATGCCTGCGGTTCTCCGACAGACCAGTCCAAAGGGCTTACGGAACAGGGGAGGAATACTGTCCGGATGCTTCTTGAGCAGAATATCGTTTTGGATATCTCCCACCTGTCCGATGCGGGAGCTGAGGAGATTTTCAGCATGACAGACCGTCCGGTAATGGCATCCCATTCGAATGTAAGAGCTGTGTGTGACCAGCCGCGCAACCTGCGGAAGGAACAGATCCGGGAGCTGATCCGGAGAAAAGGTCTGATTGGAATGAATCTGTTTTCGGAGTTTGTGGGGGAGAAGCCTGAGATTACGGATGTGCTTCGCCATATGGATGTGATCCTGGAGATGGGAGGAGAAGATGTGCTGGCTTTCGGCGGTGATCTGGACGGAAGCAGCGACCGTTTTCCAAAAGGGTTTTATGGAGTAGAATCTATCCCCCTGATTCGTGAGGCAATGGAACGGGAAGGCTTTGGCAGAGTTCTGACAGATAAGATCTTCTTTGAAAATGCCAGAGCGTTTACTCTGAAAAATGTTCGATGAGCGATTGTTTGTTCTGCACAGGATAAGAATTTGAGGTGATACATATGTCGCAGATAACCAAAAGGGCACTGGCTGCCTCCCTGAAAAAAATGATGGAAAAAAAGCCTCTGTCCAAAATCACAGTCACGGATCTGGCACAGGAATGCGGAATTAACCGCCATACGTTTTACTATCATTTCAGGGACATTTATGATCTGGTACAGTGGATTTTTGTAAGTGAGACGGAATCTGTGCTGGAGAAGACCAGGGCAGAAAAATCCTGGGAGCAGGGAATGAAGTTTCTGTTTGACTATGCCCTTGACAATAAAAAATTTATCATGGGTACCTTCCGTTCTACAAGCAAAGAGCATCTTACAAAATTTATGATCCGGCAGATTTTCATTCTTATTCGGAATGTAGTGGAAATGGAATCGCAGGATATAGAGATATCCGAGGAGAAGAAAGAGTTTGTGGCAATGTTTTACACCCATGGATTGGGCGGGATTGTCATGGACTGGATAGAAAAAGATATGCGGCAGGAACCGGATGAACTCATAGATATGATCTGTGCCCTGATACAGGGGGAAGGCAAAGCTATGCTCCGGCGTTTTGCAGATAATTAGAAAGTGTCCGAAAATTGGACACTTTCGGCATTTTGTGACAAATTTAGTCAAATTTGAAAGAATGATAAAAATTTAACCATTGTTACTTTTTTGGTCATATCAGAAAAACTGTATGCGCAGTATAATTGTAATACCCATAAGGGAATACCATAATTAGCGCAAATAGAATGATTTTTGTAATGATAGGTTTTTTGTCTTAATAGGATAGAAAGACGAGAACAGACAGCTGTTTGACAAAGGAGGAGTAACAATGGGTAAAATCACACATGCTGCAGGACGTAAAGTATTTTCCGGGATAGCAGATTATGTTGTAAACAGAGCTGACAAAAAACGCGAGGATGCTTATAAACAGTTTTTGGACACTGCGGAGAAATATATGGCAGATGAGGATCTGGGAGTAAACTGGGACTATCTGCGGGATATGGCCTGCAATCCGGAATATACACTGAACCGCTACGTGAATTCCATCGTAGATGAGATTCATCCTCATGTTCTGAAGACAACGATCCTGAATCTCGGATATGAAGCACTGTTCCATGGAACAAAGATGATCCGTGAAATGCGCAAGATCCATAACTGCAACATTCCCTGGATTATTCTGATGGATCCGACCAGTGCCTGCAATCTTCATTGTACGGGATGCTGGGCTGCGGAATACGGCAACAAGCTGAACCTGACCCTTGATGAGATGGACTCCGTCATCCGCCAGGGAAAAGAACTGGGTGTTTATTTCTATATGCTGACGGGCGGCGAACCGCTTGTCCGCAAAAAGGATGTCATTGAGCTTTGCCGGAAGCATCATGATTGTGTATTCCTGGCATATACCAACGGCACGCTGGTGGATGAGGAGCTTTGCAGACAGATGCAGGAGGTCGGCAATCTGTTTCTGGCAATCAGCCTGGAGGGCAGGCCGGAAGTCAATGACCTGCGCAGAGGAGAGGGCGTTTACGGCAAAGTCATGCATGCGATGGATCTGCTGAAGTCCTATGGGCTTGTTTTCGGTACCTCCATCTGTTATACAAGCCAGAATATCGAAAGTGTCACCAGCGATGAATTTATTCAGATGATCATCGAAAAGGGCTGCCGTTATTCCCTGTATTTCCACTACATGCCTGTCGGAAACGATGCGTCCGTGGAACTGCTTCCTTCTGTGGAACAGCGTCTTTACATGCATGACCGGGTAAGAGAGATCCGGAACATGAAGAAAGGCCCCGGTATTTTTACCATGGACTTCCAGAACGACGGAGAGTTTGTAGGCGGATGTATTGCAGGAGGCAGAAACTACTTCCACATCAATGCCAACGGTGATGCGGAGCCGTGTGTTTTCATCCATTATTCCAACGGGAATATTCGGGAAAATACGGTTCTGGAGATCCTGAAACAGCCGCTGTTTATGGCTTATCATGATAACCAGCCGTTTAATGAGAATCATCTGCGTCCATGCCCGATGCTGGAAAACCCGGAAATCCTGCAGCGCCTTGTAAAGGAAACCGGTGCCCATTCCACAGACCTTCAGTCACCGGAATCTGCAGAACATCTCTGCGGCAAATGTGAACAGTATGCGGCCAAATGGGCTGAGGCAGCAGAAGAGCTGTGGGCTGAAAAGAAAAAATGAGATGCAAACAGGAGTCTTCCCTTTCCGGTCTGCTTATAGTAAAATAGAAAAGATGAAGTTTTTGGAAAGGAAGAACGTAAGATGAGCATTACAGTAGATGATTTTGACAAAGTAGACGTGCGCGTGGGTACGATCATTGAAGCCGGCATCAACAAAAGGGCCAGAAAGCCGGCGTATAAGCTGACGATTGATTTCGGGGAGGAGATTGGTACGAAGACCTCATCCGCACAGATCACGGAGGTTTATACTCCGGAGGAGCTTGTGGGAAGACAGGTGGTATGCTGCATTAACCTGGAACCTATGCGTATCGGCAGCGTGAAGAGTGAAGTACGTATTCTCGGCAGTGAGTCAGAGCAGGGAGTTGTCCTTCTGGTTCCCACAGAGAACGTGAAAAACGGTGACAGGATTTTTTAGTATTTTCGTAAAAAGATTCAGATTAAATATAAATTTTTTGTAAAGTGATGTTAAAATTGTCCCTGATGTGATATAATAGGCTTATCAAACAGCAAAGGGGATGGAAGCATGAAATTTATTATTAGCGGAAAAAATATTACAGTTTCTGAAGGGCTTCGTACAGCCGTTGAAGACAAGCTTGGGAAGCTGGAAAGGTATTTCACTCCTGACACCGAAGTTGTAGTAACTTTAAGTGTGGAAAAAGAAAGACAGAAGATTGAAGTCACAATCCCGATGAAAGGCAATATCATCCGTTCTGAGCAGGTAAGCAATGATATGTATGTATCCATTGACCTGGTAGAAGAGGTAATTGAGCGCCAGCTCCGCAAATACAAAAATAAAATCGTAGATAAGAAACAGGCCCCCGGCAACTTCCAGAAGGAATATCTGGACAGGGATTACGAGGAAGATGAAGAGGTTAAGATCATCAGAACCAAGAAATTCGACATCAAGCCTATGTATCCGGAAGATGCCTGTGTACAGATGGAGCTTCTCGGACACAATTTCTTTGTTTTTGTAAATGCGGAAACAGATCAGGTGAATGTGGTTTATAAGCGTAAAGGAAATACCTATGGATTGATCGAGCCGGAGGTATGATCAATATTAAGAATTGCAGATGAAAGTGAAGCTTTGCTCCCTGGAATGTGCTTGCATATTCCGGGGAGCATTTTTAGTGATTATCACGTGTACATATTTTATTCACTAAAAATTTATTGTCTTCCAGTCCGGAAAGTGTTAGAATATACTTCGTATAATAGTGCAGTTTTGAGCCATAAACACTGTTTATAATGGTCAATAAAAACAAAATTATATCAAATACAAATATTATAAAATAAAACCGACAGGAGTAAACCTATGAATGTTTTTTCAAAAGTATTCGGAACGCACAGCCAGCGTGAGGTAAAGAGAATCATGCCGCTGGTGGAGAAGACAGAAGCCCTGCGTCCGGAAATGCAGAAACTGACAGATGAACAGCTTCGGGATAAAACAAGAGAATACAAGAAACGTCTGGAAGAAGGCGCTACGCTGGATTCCCTTCTCCCGGAAGCTTTTGCGACCGTACGTGAAGCTGCCAAGCGTGTACTCGGCATGGAGCATTACCGTGTACAGATCATCGGCGGCATTATCCTTCATCAGGGGCGAATCGCTGAGATGAAGACCGGTGAAGGAAAGACCCTCGTATCCACCCTTCCGGCATACCTGAACGCCCTGGAGGGCAGAGGCGTACACATCGTTACCGTCAACGATTACCTGGCAAAGCGAGATGCTGAGTGGATGGGCAAGGTACATGAATTCCTGGGCCTTACCGTAGGTGTTGTTCTGAACGACATGAAGTCGGAAGAACGCCGCGCAGCATACAATTGCGACATCACATATGTTACCAATAATGAACTTGGTTTCGACTATCTTCGTGATAACATGGTTATTTATAAAGAGCAGCTTGTGCAGAGAGACCTGCATTACTGCATCATTGATGAGGTTGACTCTGTTCTGATCGACGAGGCGCGTACTCCTCTGATCATTTCCGGACAGAGCGGCAAATCCACCAAGCTTTATGAAGTGTGTGACATTCTTGCACAGCAGCTTGAGCGCGGAGAAGCCAGCCATGAGATGACCAAGATGGCCGCCATTATGGGAGAAGAAGTCATTGAGACAGGTGACTTTGTTGTAAATGAGAAGGATAAGATCGTCAATCTGACAGAACAGGGTGTTCATAAGGTTGAGAAATTCTTCAGTATTGAGAATCTGGCAGACCCGGAGAATCTGGAGATCCAGCACAATATCATCCTGGCTCTGCGTGCCCACAACCTGATGCATAAGGATCAGGACTACGTGGTAAAAGATGACGAGATCCTGATCGTCGATGAATTTACCGGACGTATCATGCCGGGCCGCCGTTATTCTGACGGACTTCATCAGGCAATCGAGGCGAAGGAGCATGTGAAGGTAAAACGTGAGAGCAAGACCCTTGCAACCATCACCTTCCAGAACTTCTTTAATAAATACGATAAAAAAGGCGGTATGACCGGTACAGCCCTTACCGAAGAAAAAGAGTTCCGTGATATCTACGGCATGGACGTTGTAGAGATTCCGACGAACAGGCCTGTTCAGCGTAAGGATCTGGATGATGCCGTATATATGACAAAGAAAGAGAAATTCAATGCGGTTGTCCGTGCAGTTAAGGAAGCACATGATAAGCAGCAGCCGGTTCTGGTTGGTACCATCACCATCGAAACTTCCGAGCTGATCAGCAAGATGCTCCGCAGAGAGGGCATCCAGCACAATGTTTTGAATGCGAAATTCCATGAGCTTGAGGCAGAGATCGTTGCACAGGCAGGACAGGCCGGTGCAGTCACCATCGCTACCAATATGGCCGGCCGTGGTACGGATATTAAGCTGGATGATGTGGCAAGAGAGGCCGGCGGCCTGAAGATCATCGGTACGGAGCGCCACGAATCCAGACGTATTGACAACCAGCTCCGCGGACGTTCCGGACGACAGGGCGACCCGGGTGAATCCCGTTTCTATATTTCCCTGGAGGACGACCTGATGCGTCTGTTCGGCTCCGAGCGTCTGATGAAGGTATTCACCTCACTGGGCGTTGCAGAGAACGAGCAGATCGAGCATAAGATGCTTTCCAGCGCCATTGAGAAGGCACAGGAGAAGATTGAGTTTAACAACTTTGGTATCCGTAAGAACCTGCTGGATTATGACCAGGTAAATAATGAACAGCGTGAGATCATTTATAAAGAGCGCCGTCAGGTACTGGACGGAGAGAATATGCGTGATGCTATCTATAAGATGATCACCGATATTGTGGACAGTACCGTTGATATGTGCTTCTCTGATGATGTAGATGCGGAAGAATGGGATCTGAATGAATTTAATACCACATTCCTGCCGATCATCCCGGTAGAGCCGCTTACTCCTGACAAGGTGAAGGGCAAACGCAGGAACGAGATGAAGCACGTACTGAAGGAAGAAGCAGTGAAGCTTTATGAAGCAAAAGAATCCGAATTCCCGGAAGCAGAACAGCTTCGTGAGCTGGAGCGGGTTGTACTCCTGAAATGTATTGACAGCAAGTGGATGGATCATATCGATGATATGGAAATCCTTCGTCAGGGTATCGGTCTGGCAGCTTACGGTCAGCGTGACCCGGTTGTGGAATATAAGATGAGCGCTTATGAGATGTTCAATAACATGACGAATGTCATTCAGGAGGATACTCTCCGGATGCTTTATCATGTTCATGTAGAGCAGAAGATTGAGCGTGAACAGGTAGCAAAAGTAACCGGAACCAATAAGGATGACAGCGTTGCCAAGAAGCCTGTTCAGAGAAAAGAGATCAAAGTATACCCGAACGATCCGTGTCCGTGCGGAAGCGGCAAGAAATATAAGCAGTGCTGCGGACGCAAAGCGGCAAAGGCCTGATAACAGAATAAACGAAAAGAAAATCGGCGTATCCCTCACCCTTTGGTGGGAGATGCGCCGAATTGTTTTTTATAGGCACGTACAAAGGTCGTGTAATCTTTGAATCCGCTCTGCTGAGCTGCTTTCATCACAGGGGTACCATGAGAGATGAGGTCTCGGGCGTTAAGCAGACGCTTGCTGGTAATGTAATTATGCATGGTATAACCGGTCTCTTCTTTGAACTTTCTCATCATATGATATTTGCTGAGAAAATATTTCCGGGCCAGGTGGTCGATGGACAAATCTCTGTCCAGGTGATGGTTGATGTAGCGCACAAGGCTTTCTATCTGAGAATCGAAGGTGTAGGATTTCTGGTCAAGAATATAGCTTTCCTCCAGAAAAATTCTATTGACATAGACCATAAGCTGGGAAAACAGGGCATAGCTTAATAAATCCGAACAGAAAGCGTCGCTCCGGAGAGAGCTTTCCAGTTCCGACAGGATATCTTTCAGGCGTTCCTGTACCTGGGAGTCCAGACGGATCAGATTGAAGCTGCGGTCACGGGCCTTTTGGAAGCAGGTGGTCAGTTCATGGTCGTGAATGTCACTCCGGATCCACAGGATAAAGCGCTCATAGGGAAGGCTGGTGTCGATCTCCGGCTTGTGGATGGCTCCCTGGTTGACCAGAAGAATATCCCAGGGCTTCAGGTGGTAGGCTTTTCCCTCAATATGATAGGTGACTTTGCCGGAAAGAAAGACAATGATCTTGTGAAAGTCGTGGTAATGGGGATGGTATTCGCGTTCTGTCTGGTCTTTGATGTGGAAGAGACGGTATTCCTCATTGAGATATCCGGACTTTTCCATTGGTTCTAAAGAATGTTCCATAGGGCTTCCTCCTGTGCACCACATGATCTGTATTAAATATAACGGAATGCGGTGATTTTCTCAACCGAAAATTCAGTTTTTCTTTTTAGAATACCTATTGACAAAGTAGGGAATAAGTGGTAATATTCCAATATACCTACTAAACAAGTATGAATAAAGGGCAAGAGAGTAGCCGCAGGGTTGCTGTTCACTCCCAAACCTTGCACCGGCTGCAAGGCTATGGGCCGGTAAGGTGGAATTGCCGTCACAGGAGGATAACATGAATCACTTATTTCAAGAACTGCTGAGAGAAAATTTTCGGAATGGACGAATGTGCTGCTGCAGATAATACCGGCAGTCAATGACATTCATGATCATATATAATAATAGAAAGGATAAGTGATTATCCGGCAGCAGATACTCTGCCGGGCTTATGGAACATTCCGGATGATCACAGGATATAAATTATGGCAAAGAAAAATTACAGATTTGAGACATTACAGCTTCATGTAGGACAGGAACAGCCGGATGTGGCAACAGATGCACGCGCAGTACCGATCTATCAGACAACTTCTTATGTATTTAAAGACTGCGCACAGGCAGCAGCACGTTTCGGGCTGGCAGAGGGCGGTAACATTTACGGACGTCTGACAAACTCTACCCAGGGTGTTTTTGAGGATCGTGTAGCCGCTTTGGAAGGCGGTGTGGCAGGTCTTGCGGTAGCTTCCGGAGCGGCAGCCATTACCTACACGATTCAGGCACTGGCCAAAGCCGGTGATCATGTGGTAGCACAGAATACCATCTACGGCGGCAGCTATAATCTTCTGGACGCTACGCTTCGTGATTATGGAATCAGCACAACGTTTGTAGATATTCATAATCTGGAAGAAGTAAAGGCAGCGATTTTACCGAATACAAAGATTCTGTATGTGGAGACGTTGGGAAATCCAAACTCCGATATTCCGGATATTGATGCTCTGGCAGAAATTGCACACAGCCATCAGATCCCGCTGGTAATTGACAATACCTTTGGTACTCCGTACCTGATCCGTCCGATTGAGCACGGCGCTGATGTTGTGGTACATTCCGCAACCAAATTTATCGGCGGCCACGGAACATCTCTCGGCGGTGTCATTGTAGACAGCGGTAAGTTTGACTGGGAAGCTTCCGGGAAATTCCCGCAGTTTACAGAGCCGAACCCGAGTTACCATGGTGTTTCTTTTACAAAGGCCGTGGGAGCAGCAGCATTTGTAACCTATATCCGGGCAATTCTCCTCCGTGACACAGGCGCTACGATTTCCCCGTTCAATGCCTTCATTCTTCTCCAGGGGCTGGAAACACTTTCCCTTCGTCTGGATCGTCACGCAGAGAATGCACGGAAAGCTGTAGACTACCTGAAAGATCATCCGCTTGTAGAGAAGGTGAACCATCCGTCCCTTCAGGATCATCCGCAGCATGCTCTGTATGAGAGATACTTCCCGAACGGAGGTGCATCCATCTTTACCTTTGAGATCAAGGGCGGTGTGGAAGAAGCGCAGAAGTTTATCGACAACCTGGAGCTGTTTTCCCTCCTTGCCAATGTAGCGGATGTGAAATCTCTGGTGATTCATCCTGCAACCACCACTCACGCCCAGCTCAGCACCGAGGCCCAGCTTGCAGCGGGAATCAAGCCGAATACCATCCGTCTCTCCATTGGTACGGAGCATATTGATGATATCATCGAAGATCTGGAGCAGGCATTTGATAAAATCAAATAAAACCACATTTTTTGCAAGGTAACAAGCAATTTCTTCTATATACATGGTAAAAATAAAATGTATAATAATACTAAACAACTACGGATTGCTTTGGGAAAGAGAGGAAATTGCCATGAAGGATTGTATTACGATGATGAAATACCAGGGTTTGGGGAATGATTACCTGATTCTGGATCCGAATAAAAACCGTATACAGCTCCAGGGAAAGAAAATTGCACTGATGTGCCAGCGCGGTTTCGGCCTTGGTGCGGACGGTGTGCTTTACGGCCCTGTGGAGATTAATGGAAAAATGGGCGTACACATTTACAATTCTGACGGAAGCGAGTCTGCCATCAGCGGCAACGGCGTACGTATTTTTGCCAAATATCTTATGGATCAGGAATATGTAAGTGAGCAGAAGTTTTCCATAGAAACCCTGTCCGGCTCGATCGAAGTGGAATGTCTGAACAGCCGTGCCACGGAGTTTCGTGTAAACATGGGGAAAGCCTCCTTTATTTCCCGGGAAATTCCTGTGACAGGTGAAGTCCGTGAGGTCATCAACGAGCCTTTCACATTCAACAGCAAAGAATACAAAGCAACCTGTCTCACTGTAGGAAACCCGCATTGCATTATCTTTGCAGATAAAGTAACTTCGGAGATGGCAAAGGAACTCGGCCCCTACGTCGAAAACGCAGACCAGTTCCCTGAGCGCATGAATCTTCAGATCTGTCACCAGATTGACAAAGGAAACCTGGATATCGAAATCTGGGAGCGCGGAAGCGGCTACACCAAAGCCTCCGGAACAGGAAGCTGCGCAGCAGCCATTGCAGCCCACCGCCTTGGCCTTGTAGAAGACCGTATCAACGTCAACCAGCCAGGCGGCATGATCCAGATTGACATCAAGGAAGACGGCACCATTTACATGACCGGCAGCGTCGGCTATATTGCAGATGTAAGTATTGCAGAAAGCTTCTTTTCATAAAGAATATCAGAATCCCCTCTATTGCACATCCAGTAGAGGGGTTTTAAATCTCCGGCATTTTACTCCGGGAATTCCTTCCCCGAACATCTCCCGAAAATCCCTAATTGCCTTTTCCTTCCTAATATGCTATTGTATACATTGACAACCTGTCGCCTGTACATAAACAGATGGCAGGATGCAAAACGGCAAAAAAATTTCAACCGGAATGAAATCCAACCAGGGGAGAATGCCTGCGGATGCAGACATTCCCTAAGTAAAAGAAAGAAGGTGAAGCTATGGTTGAATTAGATCAGTTCAAGACAGTTCTTGCCGCCTATACAGAACCATTAGTGGAAGTGAGGGATTCACTTTGACCTGGCTAATAAAGAGCAGCGGGTTGAAGAATTAGAGCGCGAAATGGAAGCGCCTGATTTCTGGGATGATGCAGAAAAGTCCCAGATGAAAATGAAAGAATTAAAAAGTCTGAAAGATGACATGGAGACGTACCGGAGTCTTGTCACCCAGATGGAAGACATGGAAACCATGATCGAGATGGGCTACGAAGAAAACGATCCGGATCTGATTCCGGAGATTCAGGAAATGCTGGATCAGTTTGAGAAGGACTTTGATACGATCAGGATAAAAACACTCTTATCCGGAGAATACGACACGGAAAACGCGATCATCAAGCTGAACGCCGGAGCCGGCGGAACCGAAGCCTGTGACTGGTGCAGCATGCTTTACCGCATGTACACCCGCTGGGCGGACCGCAAGGGCTTTACCCTGGAAATTCTGGATTATCTGGACGGCGATGAGGCGGGCATTAAATCCGTCACTTTCCAGGTCAACGGGCAGAATGCGTATGGCTATCTGAAATCCGAGAAAGGAGTCCATCGTCTTGTGCGGATTTCTCCTTTCAATGCGGCAGGCAAGCGTCAGACTTCCTTTGTTTCCTGTGATGTCATGCCGGATATCGAAAAAGATCTTGATGTAGAGATCAATGACGAAGACATCCGTATTGATACCTACCGAAGCAGCGGCGCAGGCGGACAGCATATCAACAAAACATCCTCTGCCATCCGAATTACCCACTTCCCGACCGGAATTGTGGTACAGTGTCAGAACGAACGTTCCCAGCATATGAATAAGGACAAGGCCATGCAGATGCTGAAAGCCAAGCTGTATCTCCTGAAACAACAGGAAGCGGAAGCCAAGCTCTCCGGTATCCGCGGGGAAGTAACGGACATCGGCTGGGGCAACCAGATCCGTTCTTATGTTATGCAGCCCTATACCATGGTCAAAGATCACCGTACCAGTGAAGAAACCGGTAATGTAGACGCAGTTATGGACGGAGGGATCGACCTTTTCATTAATGCATATCTGAAGTGGATTGCCTTGTCCAAAAGGCCGGAGTCAGCAGAATGAATTCGTTCCTGTTTATGCCGAAGGCGTGAACAGGAACAAAAGCATAAAAGAGTAAAACAGACGCAAAAAAATGTCTTGCAGAGTTTGGAGCAGTGTGATAAGATATCTTTCGTGGAAAAACAAATGTCTGTAAAAAACGGACATCTGATAAATAGGAAGGTCGAAATGCAGAAACCAGTAGAAAAAAAGAAATACTTCGTAGTGAGAGAACGTGCTGTTCCGGAAGTGCTCCTGAAAGTTGTGGAAGCCAAGCGGCTGCTGGATACGGAGAAGGTCCGCACTGTCCAGGAGGCGGCCGAGCAGACGGGAATCAGCCGCAGTTCCTTCTATAAATATAAGGACGATATTTTTCCCTTTCACGAAGAAGCAAAAGGAAAAACGATCACATTCATCATTCAGATGGATGATGAGCCGGGCCTTTTGTCAAACGTGCTTCAGACCATTGCACGTTTTCACGGCAATATCCTTACCATTCATCAGAGTATCCCGATCAATGGTGTTGCTACTCTGACGCTGAGTGTGGATATTCTTCCCGGCAAGGGAGATGCAGAGGCTATGGTAGAAATGATCGAACAGAGTGAAGGTATCCATTATCTGAAGATTTTGGGCAGGGAATAGAAGGAACCGCAGAATAAGCACATAGGGAGGACAGCATGGTCAATATAGCAGTATTAGGATACGGCACCGTAGGAAGCGGTGTGGTAGAAGTTATCAACACGAATCATAAGAGTATCAATAAGCGCGCAGGAGTGGAAATCAATATCAAATATGTCCTGGATCTGCGTGATTTTCCGGGAGACCCGGTACAGGATGTGCTGGTGCATGACTATGAAGTGATTGCCAATGATCCGGAAGTAGATATTGTGGTAGAGGTCATGGGCGGAATCGAGCCTGCGTATACTTTTGTCAAAAGAGCGCTTCTGGCAGGCAAAAGCGTCTGCACATCCAATAAGGCTCTGGTAGCCAAGCATGGCCCGGAGCTGATGGAAATCGCAAGGGAAAGAGATATCAATTTCTTATTTGAAGCAAGCTGCGGAGGCGGAATCCCCATTATCCGTGCGCTGAACTCCTCCCTTACGGCAGATGAGATCGACGAGATTACAGGCATTCTCAACGGAACGACCAACTATATGCTGTACAAGATGAGTACGGAAGGATGCGAATTCGATACCGTATTGAAGGAAGCACAGGCGAAGGGATATGCGGAGGCAGATCCTACCGCAGATGTGGAAGGCTATGATGCCTGCCGCAAGATTGCGATTCTTTCCTCACTGGCATACGGCCGATTTCTCAATTATGAAGATATTTATACGGAGGGAATCACCAGAATCACTCCTGAGGATATGGAATATGCGAAGGAGCTTGGCATGACCATTAAGCTTCTGGCAACCAGCCGCAAGGTGGGAGACGGCTCTTTCTATGCGATGGTAGCACCGTTCCTTCTCGGACAGAACAGCCCCCTTTACAGCGTAAATGACGTGTTTAACGGTGTTTTTGTCCATGGTAATGTACTGGGCGATGCCATGTTCTACGGAAGCGGCGCAGGCAAGCTTCCTACGGCGAGCGCAGTTGTGGCGGATGTAGTGGACGAGGCCAAGCATCTTCACAGGAACATTATGACTAACTGGAGCAGCCGTCCGCTGTGCCTGATGGATATGGACGAAGTGGAAGGCAGATTTTTCGTGAGAGTCGGAGGCTCTACCGTGGATAAAGTAGAAGCTGCTTTCGGCAAGGTGGAAATCGTCAATCTGAAAAAACTGCCGGGTGAATTTGCATTTATTACCCGGTCCATGAAACAGGGAGAATACAAAGAGAAAGTCAGGGCTCTGGGCGACAGCGTTCTGACCATGATCCGCGTAAAAGAC
Source organism: Eubacteriales bacterium (assembly GCA_030524545.1). GTDB lineage: Bacteria > Bacillota > Clostridia > Lachnospirales > Lachnospiraceae > Blautia_A. The sequence continues at coordinate 37,063 of JAUNGM010000016.1, read as the reverse complement.
TGACAGGAATCAGACAGGGGCCGGATTGCGGCTCCTGTCTTGCCCGGTCCTGGCGGGCCGGGGATAGATTAGAGGAGAAAATATTATGAAATATGTTGTGGTTTTAGGCGACGGAATGGCGGACTGGCCTTTGGAAGAGCTTCAGGGACAGACGCCGCTTTCTTTTGCAGAGACACCGGTAATGGATGCCCTTGCTGCCGTATCGGAAATCGGTACCGTGCCGACGATTCCGGAAGGAATGGCGCCGGGCAGTGACACGGCCAATCTGTCTGTTATGGGATATGATCCTAAGAAATATTACACAGGACGTTCTCCGCTGGAAGCTTTGAGCATCGGCGTGGATATGAAGGACAGCGATGTGGTTTATCGCTGCAATATTGTTACTTTGACGGAAGAAGAGGTTCCTTATGAGGAACAGACCATTCTGGATCACAGCTCCGATGAGATCAGCACGGAGGAAGCGGATGTACTGCTGAAGGACGTGGCGAAGGAGCTTGCCAATGAGACATACAGCTTTTATACAGGAACCAGCTATCGCCACTGCATGATCTGGGACAAAGGCCAGGTGCTGGAGCTGACTCCGCCCCATGATGTGCTGACCCGGAAAATCGGACAGTATCTGCCTGCAGATCCGGTGCTCCGCCATATGCAGGAGCGCAGCTACGAGATTTTGAAGAATCATCCCATTAATCTGGAACGTAAGGCCAAAGGATTAAATCCGGCCAACAGCTTCTGGTTCTGGGGTGCAGGCACCAAACCGGTTCTTACCTCCTTTTGGGAGGCCTACCATAAAAAAGGTGTCATGATCTCTGCCGTAGACCTTCTGAAAGGAATCGCAATAGGGGCAGAGATGGACCGCATTATTGTAGAAGGTGCTAACGGCGGCCTGAATACCAACTATGAGGGCAAGGCCAATGCAGCCGTAAAGGCTTTGACAGAAGACGGCTATGATTTTGCCTATATCCATGTGGAGGCACCGGATGAAATGGGCCATCAGGGAAGCACGGAGAAAAAGATCAAAGCCATCGAGTACCTGGACGGACGTCTGATCCGCCTTATAAAAGAAGGGCTGGATGCTTCCGGAGAAGACTACCGTATGCTGATCCTTCCGGATCATCCCACCCCGATCAAAGTGCGTACCCATGTGGCTGAGCCTGTTCCGTACCTTCTGTACGACAGCACCGCCCCGCAGGTGCATACCTGGCATTATAATGAAGAAGAAGCAGCCAAAGGCGGCATGACCGTTGCCCACGGCTGGGATCTGATGGGATATTTATTTTCCAAATAAAGCGCTTACACCGGGAGGAAGCTATGTTAATTGTAAAAAAATTCGGCGGCACTTCTGTGGCAAACAAGGAGAGAATCTACAATGTAGCCAACAGATGCATTGAAGAATATCAGAAAGGCAATGATGTGGTGGTGGTTTTGTCTGCAATGGGCAAATACACGGACGAGCTGATCGCCATGGCCCGGGATATTAACGAAAAACCGCCCAAAAGAGAAATGGATATGCTCTTTACTATCGGAGAGCAGATGTCTGTGGCTTTGATGGCTATGGCTATGAATAAGCTGGGAGTTCCGGCCGTATCCCTGAATGCGTTTCAGGTTGCCATGCATACGACCAGCGTCCACGGAAATGCCCGTTTGAAGCGGATCGATACGGAGCGTATCCGCCGTGAGCTGGAAAATCGTAAGATTGTGATCGTAACAGGCTTCCAGGGAATTAATAAATATGACGACTATACCACCCTTGGAAGGGGCGGTTCCGATACCACAGCGGTTGCTCTTGCGGCCGCCCTTCATGCGGATGCCTGTGAAATTTATACGGATGTGGATGGTGTTTATACCGCTGATCCGCGGAAGGTTCCGAATGCAAGGAAGCTGAAGGAAATCACCTATGATGAGATGCTGGATCTGGCCACACTTGGAGCGGGCGTACTTCACAACCGTTCCGTGGAAATGGCGAAAAAATACGGCGTGCCGCTGGTGGTACGCTCCAGTCTGAATAATAGTGAAGGAACTGTCGTAAAGGAGGAAGTTACAGTGGAAAGAATGTTAATCAGCGGCGTTGCGCTGGATACGGAGGCTGTGCGGATCGCGATTCTCGGCCTGAAGGACGTACCGGGTACCGCATTCAAGGTATTTGATACTCTCGCTAAGAAAAATATCAACGTAGATGTAATCCTGCAGTCTATCGGACGCGCCGGAACCAAGGATATCTCCTTTACCGTAGACGGGAAAGATATGGAGGATGCAGTAGCCGTCCTGGAGGCAAACCGGGCGCGCTTAGGATATAAGGAACTGCATTCCGAGAGAAATATTGCGAAGCTTTCTATCGTAGGAGCAGGCATGATGAGCAATCCGGGCGTGGCTGCAAAGATGTTCGAGAGCCTGTATAATGAAGGCGTGAATATCAATATGATTTCCACTTCCGAAATCCGCGTGACCGTCCTGATCAATGAAAAAGACGGTATCCGAGCCATGAATGCGGTACATGACGCATTTAACCTGGCAGACTAGAGCATCTGCCGCAATGAGGTATTGGAACGATAAGAGGAGAAATGCATGAGAAGTATACGCGACCTGAAGCTATCTGCAAAACAGGCAATGAGGGGCAGAACCGGATTGCTGATCATGGCAATGCTTGCATATACGGCACTTGGTTTTGCAGGGAATATGCTGACCACCATGTTTTTTCCGGGAACGGGAATTCCGGATATTATCATAAGCGAAGTGTTTTTGTTCATCCTGACACTGGTATTCGGCATCTTTTATGCGGGTGTCAGATACCTGTACCTGAATGTTGCCAGAGGCCGTGCATACTCAATGGAGGATCTGATCTATTTTTTCAGAAACGATCCGGATAAAGTGATCGTGGCTACTTTTGTCCTGTGCCTGATCAGCCTTGCAGTATCTCTTCCGGTAAATATTTACCTCTATAATATGGAGATAGGAACTTCTCTTGAGGCACAGCTTGATTGGGCAGTCACCACCCTGGTACTGATGCTGGCCGCCATGGCTGTGAGCGAGCTGCTGACCCTGCCTTTTGAGATGACCTATTATCTGATGGCAGATCATCCGGAAATGGGCGGCACAGATGCCCTGAAGAGCAGCGTCCGCATGCTGAAAGGAAAAACGGGCAGGCTTCTTCTTCTGAAGATCAGCTTTATCCCCATGATGCTGCTTTCCGTTTTTACCCTGTATATTGCATTGATCTGGATCATTCCCTACATGGAAATGGCAACCGCAGAGTTTTACAGAGCCCTGCTTGATGAATTGGATGAGAATAGTACATTTTAACGAAGATGCCGGCACCGGACGGGAAGGATTTCCTGTCAGGGGCCGGATTTTCGCAGAGGAGATAAACGAAAATGGATATTATACAAGTAATCACACAGGAATTGAATGTAAAGAAATGGCAGGTGGAAGCCGCGGTCAAGCTGATTGACGAAGGCAACACCATCCCGTTTATTTCGCGATACAGAAAAGAGGCCACAGGTTCGCTGAATGATGAACAGCTTCGTAATCTTTTTGAACGTCTGACTTACCTGCGGAACCTGGAGGATAAAAAAACCCAGGTGATCAGCAGTATTGAGGAGCAGGGCAAAATGACGCCGGAACTGAAGAAACAGATTCTGGATGCCCGGACTCTTGTGATCGTAGAGGATTTGTACCGTCCCTATCGTCCGAAGCGCCGTACCCGTGCAACGATTGCAAAGGAGAAAGGGCTGGAGCCGCTGGCAAATATCATTATGCTTCAGATGACAGGCAAGCCGCTGGAGCAGGAGGCGGAAGCCTTTTTGTCTGAGGAAAAAGAAGTGAAAACGGTGGAGGAGGCTCTGGCAGGTGCCAAAGATATTATTGCAGAGCATATCTCCGATGAAGCGGACTACCGTATGCATATCCGTGACCTGACAGCCCGGAAGGGAAGTGTAAGCTCCGCTGCCAAAAATCCGGACGAGCCGTCTGTGTATGAAATGTACTATGAGTTTGAAGAGCCTGTCAAAAAGCTGGCAGGACACCGGGTTCTTGCGCTGAACCGCGGAGAAAAAGAAAAGATTCTGACAGTAAAAGTCAATGCGCCTGAGGAAGATATTCTGCGTTATCTGGAGCGGCAGGTGATCACCAGAGAGAATCCCCATACGACACCGGCACTAAAGGAAGCGGTAGAGGACAGTTACAAACGTCTGATCGGCCCTGCCATTGAGCGTGAGATCCGAAGTGACCTGACAGAAAAGGCAGAGGACGGAGCCATCCGCGTGTTCGGCAAGAATCTGGAACAGCTTCTGATGCAGCCTCCGATCGTAGATCAGGTCGTTCTGGGATGGGACCCTGCGTTCCGTACAGGCTGTAAGCTGGCAGTTGTGGATGCGACAGGCAAGGTCCTTGACACGACGGTCATTTATCCGACTGCTCCTACTACGGATGCCAAGATCAAAGCAGCCAAAGAGACCCTGAAAAAGTTGATCCGCAAATACGACATCACCCTGATCTCCGTGGGAAACGGCACGGCTTCCAGAGAGTCGGAACAGATCATCGTAGAACTTCTGAAGGAGATTCCGGAAAAAGTCCGGTATGTGATCACCAATGAGGCCGGAGCCTCCGTATATTCCGCAAGTAAGCTGGCAACGGAGGAATTCCCGAATTTTGATGTGGGACAAAGAAGTGCCGCCTCCATTGCAAGGCGTCTTCAGGATCCGCTGGCTGAGCTTGTGAAGATTGAGCCGAAAGCCATCGGCGTGGGACAGTATCAGCATGATATGAACCAGAAGAAGCTGGGAGAAGCCTTGAGCGGAGTTGTGGAAGACTGTGTAAATAAGGTCGGCGTGGATCTGAATACTGCTTCCGCCTCACTTCTGGAGTACATCTCCGGTATCACGAAGGTCATTGCCAAAAATATTGTTGCGTACCGGGAGGAAAACGGGCGCTTTACAAGCCGCAGAGAGCTTCTCAAGGTAGCGAAGCTGGGACCGAAAGCTTTCGAACAGTGCGCCGGTTTTGCGCGTATCACCGGCGGTAAAAATCCTCTGGATGCCACAAGTGTTCATCCGGAAAGCTATGAAGCAGCTACAAGGCTGCTGGAAAAGCTGGGATATCAGCCGGAGGATATCACAGGGGGCAAGCTGGCCGGAATCTCCGGACAGGTGAAGGATTATAAGAAAATGGCACAGGAACTGGAAATCGGTGAGATTACCCTGCGCGATATTGTCAAAGAACTGGAAAAGCCCGCCCGTGACCCAAGAGATGAGATGCCCAGGCCGATCCTGCGTACGGACGTCCTGGATATGAAGGATCTGAAGGAAGGAATGATCCTGAAGGGAACCGTGCGGAATGTTATCGATTTTGGTGCTTTTGTGGATATCGGCGTTCATCAGGACGGCCTTGTGCATATTTCCGAGATGAGCGAGAAATTTATCAAACATCCTCTGGAGGCTGTCAGTGTGGGTGATATTGTGGATGTCCGCGTACTTGGCGTGGATCTGAAGAAGAAGCGGATCAGCCTCTCCATGAAAGGAACCGGGAAATAAATATCCGGCCGCAGCAGGCGATGATCCTTGGGATGCCCATCAGTTATTGCTGGGAAACTTACCTGATGCCTTTGCTCTGACAAAGACCGGGAATGCGCGTTGGGGGCGACGAAAATGAAAAGCATAAAAATGCTGAAAAAACGTTTGAAAATAGGGCTGGCTGCGGCGGGCATCTGCCTCTGCCTGTGCAGCCGGCTTGTCCTGGGGGCAGAGGAAGCGGATGAGCAGGCTGTTCTGCTTGCGGAGGAAGAGAAAGAATTTGTCCGTGGACTCGGCACACTTGTGGTGGGCTGTCAGGGAAATGCGGATCCTGTGATGTATGAAGATGAGAATGGAGAGCTTGGCGGCATTACCAGGGAAATCCTGGATCTGGTTGCGCAGAGGACAGGCCTGCAATTTGAATACAGGATACTGCCGATGGGCAGAGTGACCTATGATGACCTGCTCAGGGAAAACATCGATCTGGTGGCAGGTGTGGAATATAACGAAGTGAATGCCCATGCCGCAGGAATCAGTCTGACCGTACCGTATTTTGAAGCCGGCAAGGTGGTTGTATGCCGGAAGGAGACCAATTTTGACCCTCAGGAATCTATGACCGTGGCAGTTGCTTCCGGATCACAGACGATTGAACAGGTCATTCATAACAAATATCCGGATTTTCAGGTCGTTTTTTTCGACTCTATTGACGAGGCCATGAAGGCGGTAGATGAGGGAAACGTGGATTGTTTCATACAGAACCAGTATTCCGTAGACCGTCTGATCCATAAACCAAAGTATGAGGATTTAAAGATTGTAGCAGCAGCCGGAATCGGCGACAGCCACAGCCTTTCCCCGATGATAAATAAGACTGATACGGATGGGAACGGCAATATGCTGAATGATCCGCTCCTGATGGAGGTGCTGAATAAAGGAATTGAAAGCCTCAGCGAGGAAGAGGTTTCCATGATCATTATCCGCCAGACCTCGGAGCGGGGATACGAATTAACAACGGGAGACTTTCTGTATAAATACCGTTATTCTGCAGCGGCGGTACTGGTTGCGCTGGCCGCAGTGGCATGCCTGCTGGTCTATGTGTGGAGGATCGGTTTTCTGAAAAGGAGTGTCGCCCGTCTGAAGGAAGAGGAGGAAAAAAACAGGATTTTGCTGGAAAAGTCCGAACAGATGATCTATGAAGTGGACCTGACCCAAAAGGAGATCCGTACATCCGAGACCTTTGAGAAAAAATTCGGATGGAGCCCGGCGCGGAGCTGCAGTTCGATGAAGCTGGAGGAGATGCTGAGTATCTGGAGGGTACATCCGGATGATCAGTATTCTTTCGGCAAGGCATTTCGTCAGTCAGTGGAAACGGGACAGGACAGTAAGCTGGAAGTGCGCCTTCTGAAAGCCAATGGAGGCAGTATCTGGTGCAGGATCAACCATTTTGTGATGATGGGAGCCAATGGAAAGCCAAAGATGGTTCTTGGCCTGATCCGTGATGTTAATGAGGAGACGAATGAAAAGCAGATGCTTACGGAAAAATCCAGGAGGGATTCTCTGACAGGATTATATAATAAGGAAGCTTTTGCAGAAGAAGTACAGAAACAACTGGCGGAAGTCAGGGAAAGCGGACAGGACTGTGCAGTTGTATTTGTGGATCTGGATAACTTTAAGAATGTAAACGATCATCTGGGACATCTCACAGGAGATAAAGCAATCTGTGATGTGGCGGAGATACTGAACCGGTTTTTTGACAAAGGGGAAGTTACAGCGAGGTTCGGTGGGGATGAGTTCTGTGTTTTTATCAGAAATGAGAGCCCGGCGGCTCTGCAGGAAAAAATGCAGAGACTGGCAGAACTCCTTTGTCTGAGATATACGGACGGCGTTGATACGGTTGAGATTTCTGCCAGCATAGGTACAGCCGTGTCCGGTACCAGCGGATATCAATGGGATATGCTGCTCCAACATGCAGATGCGGCTCTTTATGAAGCGAAAGCAGAGGGAAAGAAGCGCTGCGTGTTCTATCTTATTTGAAATCCGGCCCTGACAGCTGCGGTTTGGAGTGGAAAGAGGGTTTGACCATCAGACAGGCACAGAAACCATAATGAGGCTGGTAGCAGGTGACGTGCATTTCTTTCAGGGGTGTATTCAGCGTATCCACAATGTCGGCTGTTCCGCCCTGAAAGGCAATCCTTGAAAAAACAGGAAGCCATCTGCCTGCAGCAGCCGGAAATTTGGAGGAGAAGGTGCTGTTGATCAGACGGTTCAGCGGCTGATGCTGCAGGGAAGCAAAAGCCTCATTGGCATATCGGAAAATAAAGTCAATAGAATTTGCAAGCGGGTTGGATACGCTTTCCAGGATGCAGAAAGGAATCGGGCAGTGGTCAAAGCAACGGAATTCCATGGCAAGATCCAGTTTCCATTCATAGGAATCCCGTTGGGAGGCCTGAAATGCGAGATGTTTCTGGAAGGCGTGGAGGATTGTTGTTCTGCGGCGGATACTGTAAGGAAGCCGAACTCCATTGACCATTACCACATCCGGCCCGTCAATGGTACGGATATACTGCAGGGAAACCAGACAACTGCGGCTGATTTCCAGAAAGCCTTCATCAGGAAGCATATCTCTTAGTGAAGAAATAGACATAAAAAGCTTCACCTGTTTCTGATCCGTGAGGGAAATCTTGCAGAGTTTATCAGTCACCTGGGCATATAAGATTGTATTGGTCATGATCGTCCTCTCCTGACGGTCGATCATCAGGCGGATGGATATAGGCTGGTTAGAATGCATGGCAGAGTCCTCTTTCAAACATATATTATTATTGCGCCGTTTTTCCCGGCAGATGTCAAGCGGGAGAGACGGCTTTTTCTGTATTTTGAAGTACATTGTATGAATATTCAATCGCAGAAAATCAGAAGCTGTTTTTGTGTGAATGGACACAAAGGCGGCTTTTTTTGTTGCATTTTTTTTAGAAAAACATATAAAAATTCCGTGAATGAAGAATATATTGTGCGAATGAACGAAAATAAACGAAAAAGGGACGTTTACGAAATGTAAATTGCATAGACATTAAAGATGGAGTACAATAAAAGTGTATTAAAAGGACGAAAATATTGCGAAAAAATTGACAAAAATTGTGCAAAATAAACAAGAATCCGGTTTGCGGAAGAGGGATGCAAGGCGTTCATATATTTGGCAATAGCCCTGGATTTCAGCTAATTAGTTTACTTATTTATGGAAATAAAATGGAACGGGAAGCGAGTTGAAAAAGATGAGAAAGCATAATTATTTCAGAACAGGAGTCTCATTGATTCTGGCTGCGACTATGTTATGCAGTCAGGTAGCGGCTTCGGATATTCCAAGCGGTGACCTGATACCCTCAGATGATACAAGCATGGCAGCAGGAATCGATGTATTTTCGGATGGAACCGACATATCATCAGGCAGCGGAACAGAAGATTTTACATCAGGATCGACAGATGAGAGCGGTCTTTTTTCTGATGCTTCGGAACCCGCCGTTCTTGTTCCGGATGAGGACATGATTACACCTCCATCCGTAACAGCAGTTTTGAATGCTGCAGACGTAGAGAATCCGGAGAATACATATGATCTCCATATCGAATGGAATATTCAGAACGCACAGGATCAGAGCGTGTCCCTTGCTCTTGGTATGGACAGCATAACATATGCAGCTCTGCCGGAAGCTATGATGGCTGACAGTGAAGGCATCTGTCACGTCCCGGCAGCAGACGGATCCGGTCTCCCAATGATGCTGAGCACAGATCCTCAGAATACTGATCGTGTCCTGCTTACTTATGACAAAACCGGAGACGGACAGATTTCTGCAGATTTTACAGTATCTGCCGGAAATATAGAGACAGATAGTGTCAGCACAATTACTGCTGAATGGTATGATGCAAACGCAGCCGCCTGGACGACAGCAGGACAGGCAGACTTGAATTGGGCTGCAGCCGCTGTTTCTCCGGAAGTTTCTTTTGAAGAAGACAATACCGAAAATATGGATGAAACACCAACTGAAGAACCGGAGCAGATAGAAGAACCCGGAGTAGAAGAGGAAATCACTCCAGTCGAAGAGCCGGCTGTAACGGATGAACCCACTTCAACAGAAGAGGCGGTTCCAACGGAGGGAATCACCCCAACAGAAAACCCGGCTTCTGCAGTGAATCCTGCACCAACTGAAATTCCTGTTCTTTCTGAAGAAACGATTTTTACGGAAGAAGAACCTGTTATTGATGATATTGAAGAGGTTGGCAGTGCAGATGAAGGTGAAGGTGATTTTGTAGTATTAGAGGACGAAGAAGATTCAACCGAAGATGTGGAAAATGCAATTTTTGAAACAGAAGAAGATGAAGAGGCGGAAGAAAGCCTTGATGGTGAGGAGGAAAAGAATCAGCAATCGGATATAGATGTAATTCAAAATGAAACAGAGAACACAGATGAATATGCGGCAAGGGCTACTGCTATCATTGAAGGTGAACCACAGACGACTGGAACAATGATGCGGATGATATTACGCGCCGCAGTAGGCAGTTCTGTTGATTTAACGGATTATATTACAAATGCGACTTTTGATAAAACAGAGGTGTTAGAAGGAAAAAGTATTGAAGTTACTATTGAATATGAAATTTATGCCAGTGTATTGAAGAACTTTGGTACCACAAAATTAACGTATGATATTCCGGAAGGGATAAATCCAAACCAGAATTACGCAGGAACTGTCTATGATGGCGGCGGTAATGGTGTGGGCACATATGAAATTACTTCAGATGGTAAGATTACGATAAACCTGAATCAAAGTTTTATTGATAGTGGAAATGTTATTAATGGAGGTATTTCTTTTTGGTCAAAACTGGAAACAAACGGAACCAAAGATGAAGAAAAAATAGAGTATTCCTTTTCGGAGACCAATAATATAAAAACAGAAATTATCATAAAAAAACAACAGGATGATACACCTGGACGTGAGGAAGATAAATACGATATTAATGTAACAAAGGAATACACGTATGATTCGGAACAAAGTATTGCGGACTATAAAGTCACTATCGGTACTGATGATGGAACTTCCGGAGGAATTACTTTAGAAGATACGCTTAATCTGCCTGCTGGCGTAACAGGGTCGATACCTGCTGGTTCGAAGCTGGTTAGAAAGGATGCACAGGGAAATGAAACAGAGCTGGGCTTTGATGAGTATTTTCAGGTGACAAACGAGGGAAAAATTGTTCTTAAGGATGAGAATAAGAAATTGCCGGATTTGGCTGCGGGCTGTTCTTATGAACTGACTTACAAAGTAGATTATTCAGGTTTGGAAAATCTTAATCAAAGTATTGAATTAAAAAATAAGGCTCATGTTTCTGATCAGTATCACCAATCGGAGAAAGAAGTAACAATTTATTTAAATCATACATACCTATCAAAAAAGGCATACTATGATTCTTCGAAAGATAAGATTATCTGGACAATATCATTGAATGACTTTGGCGGCGACTTAAGCGGATATACTTTGAGTGATGTCTTGAAAAAAGATTCTGCAGAAATCTCGCTTCCAAATGAAATAACTATGATAGAATATCCGGCCAATGGTGGTTCATCGAAGAAGTATACAATCGTGCTGCCTTTTACATTTGATAGTGCCGGAGGTAATGCAAAAGCAGAAAATGAAGGCGATATCTATAGTCCTACAAGCAGATTTGAAATAACTTATGAAACCGATGTAAGTGAAGTTGGATTTTATAGTAAATATGAAAATACAGCATCATTGGGAGGGGATGGAAAAGATTTTTCAACAGGCGGTATTCCTCAGGAAGTTACCCACGATAAGGGTGTGCTGAGTAAAAAGTACGTTGCCCCGGATGGAAAAACAGAAGAAACGGAGGATGTGGAAGGAGATCCAAATATAAAACATTATAGATGGAATGCAACAATTGTGCCTCCTAAAGATGGGATAAAAGCAAATGCCATTTATACAGATACCATATCTGCCGAACCGTATTCTGCGAATAATAGTCATTATATTACTTCGGAACAACTTTCAGGGCTTAGGGTATTAACGAAGAACGAATATGATACTTTAAACACAGATCCATTAAGTAATGATTATTATAAAATACAGGTATTGGATTCTTCTAATACTTGGGTAGATTTTCCTGATTCATCCGGCGATTTTACCTATACCAAATTCAGGATAGTATTTTTGCAAAATATTCCGAAGAATTATACGGCAGTAGTTCTTGATTATAAGACTACGGCTGATCTCAGTGGTATGAAGAATGGTAACACATGGAATTTTGTAAATACAGGAGAATTTGAGCAGGATAATGGACGTACATCTTCATCAGATAGTAAGAAAGTATCCTCAGGTGGGTATATAAAGAAACTTGATGCAGGCGGTAATAACGGTAATTATGTATATGACGACTGTAAAGGGGTTTTATATTATGCAATCGTTGTTAATGAAACAAGACAGTTTACAAATGATTGTGGAAATATCGTAGTAAAAGATATACTTCCAGAAGGAACAACGTTATATCAGTTGCCGTACAATATTAGAGAAAAGAATGGCATTTACGGCAGTGTATATGGCAGTATTGAGAATGACAGAATTGTTAAATGCTATTTCTTAAAAGACGCTAATCAACCAAGTAGTATGTTCTGTGCTACGGGTGTAAATAGTGGAATAATAAATGGACAAAAGGTTAGTGGAGAAATAGATATTAATGATTATATAAGTCAAAGTTATGATCCGATTACGAGGGAACTCACGATAGAGATACCAGGAGATTTGCTATGGTTGACAGATAATGGTGAAGACCATAGTACAAATGGGTCATATATGCTTTATATTTTCTATGCTGCCCAGATTGACAGCAAACAGGATAGTACATCCGAAAATCTCTATACAAACAAAGCAGAAATTTATATAAACGGGGAGAAAAAGGCAGAGGATAGCGTCACAGATACCGTTGTATCTTCATATGTAGTAAAGAATTTCAATGGACAATCTGATAATAGTTCTAGAGAGACTTCGTATCAGGTGGTCGTAAATCCGTCAGGTGCTGTACTGGATGGAGGAACAGATATTAATCTGGTAGATTCTATTACATATGATAAATATATGAAGGCGGTGGATTTAAAGGAAAATTCTATTCATCTATATAAATTAACATCCTCAGGCAAAGGCGCAGAGATTGATAAGTCTTTGTATACGGTGCAATATGGAGAAAAGACTGATAGCGCCGGAAATAAAAAGTTTGAGATGGAAATTTATTTAAAAGATGGCCAGCCATATATTTTGGAATACACATATGTCTACTCGATTGACGATAGAGCAATAGGAAATGATGTTGCTGACGGTGTGAACTTTAGCACTGTAACAGGTGAAGATGGAAAAACATATTATGTTTACGATATAACTAATTCCATTACTGTGGAAGGCAGCAGGATTGGGTCAGACGACAGTGAAGTGGTAGATGAAAAGGAGAGTAACGGAAGTAGTGCTTATGCTAGTACAAAGGATGTTACTTTGGTAAAGGTTGATGAGGATAATGCGGCAGTAACCTTGCGAGGAGCGGAATTCAGGTTGGAAGAGTACGAGGGCGAGTTGAATAACACAAACTGGAGAACGGATAACGCGAACTGGGTTTTGGTTAAGGAGAATCTTCTGACAGGAGAAGAAGGAACGCTTAAGTTGACTGGGCTGGAAGCAAATCGTGCCTATCGTTTGGTGGAAACCAAGGCGCCAACGAATTATATTTGTATGGATGAGCCATATTATTTTTACCTTAGTGATTCCAGGATAACAGCGATGCACTATCCCGAAGGATATCCGGATGTAGCTCAAGAAATAAAATCCGGCTACATCACAATAAAAAATAAGAAGGGTGATGAGACGAAAACTTCCATAGCCGTTCAGAAAGAATGGTACGATGAAAACGGAACGGCTTTATCTGGGGAGGCAATTACCGATAAAGATGGAAATATTATTAATAGCATTCAGGCCACACTGTATCAGACTACAAATGAAAATGATACGGAAAACGGTGTGGTTTATACATCAGATGGTCTGACAAATCCCGCTACTCTAAGTGTGGAAAATGGATGGTATGCTTTATTTGGTGATTTACCAAAAGATAATGGTGAAGAGGTAAGCAGTCCAACATATAAAAAATACTATTACTATGTTAAGGAAGAGGCAGATGCAACTTTAAATGATGGATCAGAAGTGCCTATAAATGATACTTTCATTATGGAAAGTGACCAGAATGGTACTGTCGTAGGTGGAACAGTTACTCTTAAAAATTCTAAAGGAGCGAGTGTATCCGTAAAAAAAATCTGGGATGCCAGTACCGGAGGAGTTCATCCTGAAATTCCTGTCACCTTATATCGGTCAAAATCAGGAGTTGTTCCGGAAAGAGAACCGGAAGAGATAGAAAACTGTACGGTAAATGTGAATTTAAAATATGAAACTTCATGGGATAGCGGAGTGAAAGGTGTTTTCTCAGAGAATATCCAGGTAGGAGCGTCAGCCGAAATTAAGGTTATAGATGTATGGCAAAGTTCTAATTCACAGAAGTTAATTTATTCAGGAATAAGCTATACTGGCTCTACGGAGGTAGTTGATTATCAGGTAAGTTGGGGGACAAAAAAGGCGGATGTAACTACTTATAAAATTGATTCTGTAGTCGAAAATATGTCGTTGGATTTGACGATTGGCAATTCTTTTAATGATGGGGATTATGTGGTTGAAATAAAGCAATTAGAAAGCCCTGCAGATACACGCTCATGGCTGCTTCCAAGTGATAAGAATCAAGTTGAAACCATTAATCTTGGCTCCGAGTATGCATCAAAAAGTACTGAAACAGGTTATTACAGTGCCACTGGCTGGGAATACACCTGGAATAAACTGGATGGAGATTTCTATTACTATGTATTAGAAGGCACGGATGGTTCAGGTGAAATTACCGGATATAAAACAGCCTACAGTTATGATGTCAAAGACCCTGATGCAGAATTAAAAAAGGTTGAGAAAGTAACAATTACGAATTCTTCAGATGATGAAGGGGAAAAGACATCTATAACAGTTAATAAAGTATGGGATGATAATATTACAGATCATTCGAATTACACAGTAAAAGCAAAACTATATCAGAAAGCAGAGGGAGGAGAAGATATTCAGATTGGCGAAGAAGTTACTTTGGCCAATATAAATGGTGTACTAAGCTATACGTGGTCTGTGCCTAAGGGCCCTGAGTATTACGTGGTTGAAACTGTTGCTAAGATTGGCGAAGTTGATGTATTGGAAAGTTATACCGTAACGTATTCCAATACAATCTTAGAAAGTGCTGTGGAAGACGCAGTAAATGCTAGTGTCACCGAAGGGACAATCACAATCACAAATACTGGAGAAACCACAGAAATTTCTGTAAAGAAAAAATGGGTTTCTGCTAATGGTATCGAAAAAATATCAACTACGCTTCCTGATATTAAAGTACAGCTTTATAAACAAGGGGAGGATGGTAAAGCACAGCCTATTAATGATGTGATAAAACTTGGCAGTACACATAATAATGAAGAAAATTATGGGGATGCTGGCTGGAGTTACACGTGGAAAAACCTTCCGAAAGGAAGCTATTATGTCGAAGAAGTTGAAATGGTAGAAGACTACTCTAAAGTTACTTATCAATTGGAAGTATCTGATAGCACAGGTGGGAATTCGCCATCAGAAACATCTTCTGACAGCGAAGATGAAAGTCTATCATCAGAAATATCTTCTAACATAACAACAACGGGAGGAACGATTGTTATTATAAACCATGAAGATTCCACAGAGATTTCTGTAGAGAAGATTTGGGATGATAATAATCCAACAGGAAAGCCAGATGTGACGGTAAGATTGTATAGAACAATTACGCCATTACAGGCTCTTGCTCCAACCCCAACAGTGGAACCGATTGCAACACCAACCCCAACAGTGGAACCGATTGCAACACCGACCCCAATACCGACTGATGGAAATAGAATTGAAGTAAATGTATATTCTTGGAATGGTGATGTGAATGGGATCCCTTGTGATAATGAAGATGTATATGTTGAGGTATTCATACGTGATACAAGTTGGAATTTGGTTGGTACTGCTATATTACGAAGTTCAAATGGATGGACAGATGTAGTAGTAGATTCAAACGGGGGGACTGATCAAGTATACAAGCTCACGGATGCTAAAATTCACCCAAATGAGAATATCATTACGGAGGTGCTTCTTTATCATGACGGTAATGGATATAAGCCCCAAATTACAGGAAGTGGAATAATAAATGTAGCCATTAGCTATAGTGGTATAGCTAATGCAAATCTGATTGATAATAATGTTAGTGTAAAATCAATATTAAGCGAACCAGAGACGGCTGTTTTATTATCTTCCGCAAGTAGTGATTTAGTTGATATTGCAGAAAATTTGATACTTACTGTTGATGGAATAGAGTTGCAAACTTCCAATGCGGAATATATGGGCGCAGGCATAGATAAAGTATTAGGTGAAGGCAATGGCTGGAAGGCTGATTGGTCAGATCTTGATAAGACAGATGAAAATGGAAATCTCTATTATTATTATGCGGTGGAAGAAGAGGTTAGCGGTTACAGCGCGGAATATAATATCACGTATAAGGATGGAGATTCCGAAAAAGGAATTGATAAGGTAACAATCACAAATACAAAGGATGAGATAAAAACCAGCATTACTGTACAGAAAAAATGGAGTGATGAAGTGGAAAGCCATGAAGGATATACGGCAGAGGTTACATTGTATGATGCTGCTGGAAATCCGGTAGTGTGCCAAGAACAAGACAATCCTATTGTATTGGATAACAATCAATGGTCTTACACATGGAATGATTTGCCGGAAGGTTATTATTATGTAGTGGAAACGAAAGCACAATATAATGGTAGTGATTTGACGAACTATACTACAACATATCGGATAGGGGATTCAAATGAAGTGTCTTCAGGAAAGAATGCTAAAACTTCCGATGGAACAATTATAATCACCAATACAAGAAATAAGGCTGGTATTACCCTCCCGGGCACTGGCTCCAAGTACCCATTTGTCTTTTATGGTTTAGGATGTGCATTCCTGCTGATATCTGCAGCATGGATGCTCCTGACCTTTAAGAAAAGAAATACACCAATAGATGCAGGGAAAGGAGGCAAACGGTCAGAAAACTAAACAACTAAATAATGCCTAAAACCACACAAAACGGTGGAAAAGCACCGGGAAACCGGGAACCAAAAACTATATAAGAAGGAAAGGTGAATGGTATGAAGAATAACTTAAAGAAATGTTTAGCATTGTTATTATCAGTTGTTATGGTATTAGCAATGACAGTAACTGTTTTTGCAACAGATAGCCAGCAAGGTGGAAGTTCTACGTTAACAATCACAAATGGAATCGGAAATACATATAGTGTTTATCAAATTGCTACATTTGATGTAGAAACTCTTACGGAAGGTGAGACAAATAGTACAGTATATACAAACATTGTTGTAGCAGATGCATATGCTGACCAGTTTAATCCAGATGCAGTGAAGAACATGGGAGCTGATGAGTTGGTTACTTTATCAAATACTCTTGCTAGTATTACTGCAAATCCCATTGCTAGTAAGGTTACCGATGGAACTGTAACTGGATTAAAGACAGGTTATTATCTGATTAAAGAAACTGCCCATGCATCCAATGATGCAAAGCTTGCTACGAAATATATTCTTGTTGCAGTTGATAAAGAGGCTGAGACAGTAACTCTTAAAACAAGTGAACCATCTATTACCAAAAAGATTGTTCTGGAGAATTCAACGACAAATGTTGACGGCGCAGATGCTGCAGATACATTAGTTGATGATAATGTGGTTGCGATTGGGGATATCGTTACCTATCAGATTGATGCGACAATTCCGGAATATCCATCCTATGCGACTGATGTAACTTATACAATTACTGATACTATGTCTGCAGGCTTAACTCCATGTGAGGCCAAAGATGTTACAGTAGCAATTAAAGGAACCAATGAAGAAAATTATACGCCATATAAAAAAGAGGGAGCTGTAAGCATATCTGGACAAACAATTACTATTACAATTTCAAGTGATAAAGTAATTGCAACACCAGGCGGTGCCGTACGTGTAACACTTAGCGGAACATTAAACACCTCTGCAAATGTTGGCAGCACAGGCAATCCGAACTCAGTTGACCTTACGTATACAAATAACTGGGATGAAAACACAACTCATAAGACACCAGAAGATACAGTTATTACTTATACTGGTAAACTGAATATTGTTAAGGTTGATAGTGTAGATACGACCAAGAAACTTTCCGGGGCTGAATTTGCAGTTTACGGACCAAAGAATTACAATGCGACTGCTCCAACTGGAGTAGATGCTACAATTTCTGTTGGGGAAGAGGGTGCGGTTACATATTATTATCACAGCACGATTACTACTGGAAAAGATGGAACAGCTTCTATTTCCGGTCTGGATGCAGGCACATACTATGCAGTAGAAACAAAAGCACCCAGCGGATATAGTGTAGATGCTACACCACAGGAAATTGCTTTGACAGTTTCTTCAACAGCAATTACAGCAATTGAGAAAGCTGGAGATCCTGTGACACCTAGTGGAACGACAGGAACAGAGGCTAATCAAAATGCTGCAAATACTTATACAGTGACTTGGTCTAACACGGAAGCTGATCCGTTACAGATTGATAATACCAAGGGTACGACCCTCCCAGGCACCGGTGGTATCGGTACTACACTTTTCACCTTTGGCGGATTGGCATTAGTTATTCTTGCAGCTGTTCTGTTTATCGTTTATACTAAAAAACAGAGAAAGCAGGCATAAAGTTAGTTTGACTCGTTAGCTTCTATATCTACGAAAGTCTATGAATACAATAATTCCGGCCCGGGATGTCCCGGGCCGGGGATTGTAGAATGAAAGAACTGCATCTTTTGTGTTTTGCTTCTCATGGAAGAGAAATCTTTTTATGGGAAACAAACCAGAAAGGATGAAATTTGAATGAAGAAACTATACCCGATTGGCGTTATTTTCCTGATATTTCTGGTGGGTATTGGGGCTATTCTTTATCCTTCAATAGGAAATTTTGTCACTTTGAATACGGCGTCGGTCACGATTTCTGATTATGAGAAAGTGCTGCAGGAGAGCGACCTGGAACCGGATGTGACGGAAATGTGGGAAATGGCCGAACAGTTCAATGCACACCTGTATTACGGAACCAATCAAGAGGATGAGGATAAATGTCTGAATGTCAATGACAATGTAATTTGTTATCTTGATATTCCCAAGATCAGTGTTTATCTTCCTGTCTATTACGGCACTTCGGATGAAGTTCTGAAGAAAGGCTGCGGATATATTGAGAATACTTCCCTTCCGGTGGGAGGGGCCAATACCAATTCTGCCATGTCCGGCCATACTGGATTGCCGGGGGCGGAACTTTTGTCTTCTCTTGATAAGATGAAAGAGGGGGATGTATTTTATATCCATGTTCTTGGTGAGATTCTTGCCTATCAGGTGGAAATGGTGAAGACTGTGGAACCGGAAGATTCCGAAGATCTGGAAATCGTACCCGGCAAGGATTATGTTACTCTGGTAACATGTACCCCCTATGGTGTGAACAGCCACAGGCTTCTGGTGCGTGGGGAAAGAATTCCTTATGTGCCGGAGGAGACAGAAGTGTCCAACAGTCCGGCGGCAGTACAGCGTGGTATGACGGCTGCTATGGTTCGCCAGCTTCTTGTGATTGCAGCGATTGTGATTGCTGCAGTAGCACTTGTGATTACAGCATACATCATTAACAGAAGAGTGAAGCGATGATACATAATTTAAAAAATAGATGGCCGCTGCTGATTATTGTGCTGATTTTGGCGGCCGGTTTAGCATTTATGGGGTATCCCATGGTGAGTAACTGGGTCTGCGAATATACGGCCAGTGTGGAAATTTCCGATTATAATGCCGTTGTGGAGAAGGAAGATACTTCTACACTGGAGGCTATGCTGGAAGATGCGGTGAAATATAATAATGTATTAAGCGGAAAAGGGGATTCTGCTTCCGTTGCGAAGTATGATGATCTTCTTGCGGTGACAGATGCACTTGGCTATCTGGAAATTCCGAAGCTTGGACTGTATCTGCCAATCTATCATGGAATCAGTGATGAGGTTTTGCAGAAGGGAATCGGTCATATGCAGGAGACTTCCCTCCCTGTGGGCGGGGAATCTACCCATAGTGTTCTGTCGGGACATACGGGGCTTCCGGCTGCTAAGATTTTTACGGATCTTGACCAGTTGGTAGAGGGCGATAAGTTTTACATCCATGTTTTGAACCGTATTCTTGCCTATCAGGTAGATCAGATTAAGGTAGTCCTTCCGGAGGAAACGGAGGATATCCGTGTAGTGCAGGGCCGGGATTATGTGACACTTCTTACATGCACTCCTTATGGCGTGAACAGCCACAGGCTTCTTGTACGTGGTGCGCGCACGGATTATTCACCGGAAAAAGTTTCCGTCCAGGCTCCGGCCGATACGGAGACAAAAGAAATCATTCCGGTGGAAAAAATGCTGTGGTATATTGCAGTCGCTGCGGGAGCGGTTCTGCTGTTTGTTATATTGCTGATTCTTTTTGTACCCGCAAGGAAACCGAAAGGAAGAGAGGATTGATTTGTTCATGAAAAAGAAAAAATCCGGAAAGATCATTGCAGCATGGCTCCTGGCTGTACTGATGCTCATTTCCGTATGTCTGCCGGCATGGGCGGCACAGGAGCAGACAGGTTCGATTGAATTACAGCTTCCGGGAGCTGCTGAAAACCTGCAGATGATTTTGTATTCCGTTGCGGATTATAAAGACGGTAAATTTATTTTTTCCGGGGATTTCGCAGACAGCGGAATTCAGATTGAAGATTTGAATAATGCAGAGGAAGCCCAAAGTGCAGCAATGCAGCTTGCGGCTTATGCAGCGGCAAATGAGCTGCAGGGGCAGAAGGCAGGACAGGATGAGAACGGACTGGTAACTTTTACTGGCCTGGCTCCGGCACTTTATCTGGCAGCGCAGTGTTCCGGCGGTGAGTTTCTGACCGTACAGGCAGCGCTGGTTCCTATTCCATATAGGGGAGAAAATGGAAGTTCTGTTTATCATGCGGTACTTTCCCCGAAATATTCCTTTCCCGGCGGCGCGGTGATCGTGAACAAAGTGGACGAGGAAGGGACTGCGGTGGGAGAAGCGCAGTTTGTGTTACAGCAGAAAGCAGCCCTCGGGGAGGGTGAGACGGCTCCGGAAGGGGCTGAAACCGGAAGTGATGATTCAGGCAGCTATTATTGGAAAGAGTTTAAAGAAAATCTGGTTACCAGTGAGTATGGCCAGATCGTAGTGACGGATATGCCGGTGGGCGATTACCGTTTTGTGGAGGTGCAGGCACCGGATGGGTTTGTGCTGAACGTGGAACCGGCTTATTTTTCCATTACCCAGGCAGGCCAGGTGGTTGAGGTGGCCGGGATTTATCAGGAAGACGGCGGCATGGTCGCAGATGTGCAGGTGGTAAACCGGCAGACCTCTGTGAGAATTCATAAAGTGGACAAGGACGGTAATCCGGTCAGCGGTGCAAAGCTGATCCTGAAAGATGCGGACGGCAATGTGATCCTGGATGATGAGGGTCATGCAAAATATGAATTTGTTACCACCAAAGAGCCTTACGAGATGAAACGGCTTCCTGCAGGGGACTATTTCCTTTGTGAGGTTACTTCACCGGACGGTTATCTGGTGGCCCGTGATGTGCCGCTGACAGTCAGCGGCACGGATCCTGACACCTATGAGGTGACGATGGTAGATGAAAAAGAGGAAGTTACTCCGGGCAGTATTACTGTAACGAAGCGGCTTGTGGATATTGACGATAATGAGCTGGCAGCTACGGAAGCCGTTTTCTATGTGGCGTTGTTTGAAGATGCGGAAATGACTTCCAGGGTTTCGGATGTGAAGGCTATTGAGTATCATGACCAGGGAACCTCTTCGGTAACATTTACAAATTTGAAGCTGGATACGTCCTATTATGTCGGAGAGACGGATGAGTACGGCGACATAATGGAAATGCTGGAAGTAGACAGTATCATGTGCATTCCGTTTTATCCGGATGTTGTTGAAATCACACCGACGGCCCAGGATCCGAATCACGAATTTGCGTTTGACAATGTATTTGCGGATCTGCCGGATGGATACTACTATGTTGGCAAGCTGACAGTGACGAAGGAAGTACTCCTGGAAGAGGAACCGTTTGAGACAGATGCGGTTTACTATGCAGGTGTATTTGAAGATCCGGAGCATACACAATTGCTTGATGTGATAACCCTGGAGCTGAATGGAGAAAGCCAGGTCAGCACGGTTGTGGAAGTACCGATTGGCGAGAATATTGATGATGTAAAGACCTATTATGTCTGCGAGACAGATGAGAGCGGAACTCCGCTGGATAATGACATGGATCTGGAGTTTGAAATCTCAGAGGATTCGGAAGGACTTACCTTCAGCGGCAGTGATACCCGGCATGAATTTACCATTACCAATATATACCACGAGGATAAGCCGGAACCGAGCGAAACGCCTAGTCCGACAGTTACTCCGGCAGAGGCGACAGATACCCCTGCACCTGGCGGCGGTAATCCGGGCAATCCGGGAACTCCTTCTACCTCAACCGGTGTTAAAACCGGAGATGATACGCCGATCGGCATGTTTATCGCGGTTCTTGCAGCAGCAGTTGTTGTGATTGGAGGCGTATTGATCTACAGGAAGAAACGGAAATAAAGGTATAATGATATATGGCATCTCTGCGGAACAAGGGAGAGGATTGATTCCGCAGGGATGTTTTTACCATCAGGAATTGGAGGTTATATGTCCGCAGAGAGTATAAATAATGATGCGGTTAAAGGGGATGAGGAAAAGGATTCTTCTGTGGAGAATCCGGATAATAAAATAAAGAAAACACATAAAAGAAAAAGAAAGAAAAAAACAGCAGTAGATTTTGCAGTTGAATTTTTTGCAAAAGTGATTTTAACAGTGATTGCGGTGTGGCTGATCTGTACCTATGCAGCAGGGATTTATGTGAATCACGGAAATTCTGCCTACCCTATGATCAAGGATGGAGATCTGTGTATTACATACCGCTTGGGAGATTTCAGGGAAGGAGAAGAAATAGCTTATGAGCACGAGGGTGAAATACGTTTCGGACGGATAGCTGCAATGGCGGGAGACGTGGTCGAAATTGAGAATGATGTAATCACAGTAAACGGGTATAACCTGCTGGAAGATGTTGTGTATCCTACGACAGAGAAGGGATCACAGATCACATACCCATATACGGTACCGGAAAATTCTGTTTTTGTGCTGAATGATTACCGGCCCGATGTGTCAGACAGCAGGAGCTTTGGGGCAATCCTGCTGGAGAATACAAATGGGAAAGTGGTTTTTGTGATGCGCAGGAGAGGGATATAGATACCAGAATAAGAAAACATTTATTCTAAAGGAAGAAGGGATGTGGGGACAGGCATGAAGGGAAAAAGGAAAACTCTGACAGCGTTTCTTGCGGCTTTGTTTTTCACGCTGCTGACTTCGGTTCAAACGATGGCAGCGGACAGGATGCCGTTTGGCGCAGCGTTGAGTGACAGATCAGCAGTGCTTGCAAACAGCGGCAATATCATAGTACCGACAGGGATTATCATGTCGGCAGCACCTGTGATCATTGTGGGGCTGATCGTTGTCGTGATTGTAGTTGTGCTGATCATCAGATCAAAGCGAAGAGAAGAAGAGGACGAAGAATAGCTTGAGACGTTTCTGGAAAAATTTGAACATTCTGTATGAGCGGATTCTGCTTATCATATTTCTGCTGGTTCTGCTGATCGTTGCATACTGTCTGTATGATACATGGTATGTCTTTGACCATGCGGCAGATGACAGTTACCTGAAATATAAGCCAACGGCATCGAATGCAGAGGAAGCAGGTGATTCTCCGATCACGGAAGATATGGCAGCATGGCTGACTATTGATGATACGGGGATAGACTATCCGGTCATGCAGGCAGACAACAACTCAAAATATCTTAACCTGGATCCATACGGACAGTTTTCTCTGTCCGGAAGTATCTTTCTTGATTTCAGGAATGCATCCGATTTTTCGGATGAATATTCGCTGGTGTATGGACACCATATGGAATACGGGAAAATGTTCGGCGCACTGGACGATTTTCTGGATCAGTCCTATTTGGAGGAGCATACCAGCGGCACGTTACTCGTCGGAAGGACGGGAGAAGCGGAATATCCGCTCCGGGTATTTGCAAGTATGGAAGCAAATGCCAGAGATAATATGATCTTTAGCCCGAACGAAGAGGAAGGGATTGAAGAATATATAAAAACTAATGCAGAATATTACATAGACTGCCCTGAGCTGCAGGGAAAACGGATCCTTGGCCTGTCAACCTGCGCAGACGGAGATTCACTCACAAGAATCCTGGTGTTTTGTTATATTCTGGATAATAACAGCAAAGGAGAGGGAAATTTATGAGAAAAAAAAGGAAACTTCTTACCAGTATTTTTACTGCAGCGCTGATGGCAGCGCTGGCGGTAACGCCTGTGGCGGCGGAAGGGGGAGCGACAACGCCTGCACCAACACCAACGCCGTTTATATATGAACCAATATCAGGGGATGACGATGACTGCACTTTCACGAAAGAACTTGAAATGGATACAAATGCCAATGTGCCTCCGGTTGAATTTTCGTTTTCTATAGAGGCAGGAAGCGCGATTGGTGCGGACCCTGAGACCCCTGGGAAACTTGCAGTTCTTGCTGGTGCGGTGGTTACGGACGATGGCGTAGTGACAGCTCCGAGTATTGATGATGTTATATTTGCTTCAAACAATCCAACTACGTCTTCGGAAAATCAGGACAAAAAAATAGCAACTCAAAATGCAACAATTGACTTTTCGAGGGTAAGTTTCTCAGAACCGGGTGTATATCGCTATATCATAACTGAAACGGCTCTTTCAACTGATTCAGCATTTTCGATTGTGGGAAAAAATACAAGAACCCTTGATGTATATGTTGAGGAAGCAAGTGCGACTGATGATGCGGATGGTACTACACCTGAAACTGGTCTTAAAATTGCTGGTTATGTCCTGTATGATGGAACTGTTACTGCTGCACCTAATGTTGCTGCAACAAAAGGAAATGTTACAGAAAAACCGAACGGTGCAGAGGCCGGAACCAAGTCAGATGGATTTAAAAATAGTTATGACACAGCAGATTTGACATTTGGTAAAGAGGTTAAAGGTAACCAGGGGTCTAAGGATAAATATTTCAAATTTACTGTGGAAATCTCAAATGCTAAGGTGGGAACCGTATATGATGTGGATTTATCACACGCAGATACTTCCATTGCAGCAAAGCCAAATGCCGCAACTACCTGTATTACTAAGGCTGTAACGAATCCATCTAAAATAATAGCTACTAGACCAGAAACTGATGAAGCAGAAGATGATGAATCAGAAACTGATACGGTTATAGTAAGTACCACGTTCTATTTACAGGACGGTCAATACATTACAATTAAAGGACTGGCAAAAGGTACAGAGTATAAAGTTATAGAAGATGCCGAGGATTATACGTCCGAATCTGGTATAGACAAAGAAGACAAATACAACATTTAAGGTGAATAGTGCGGCCATTGGTTTAAAAGATGATGCTACAGGAACCATAGCAGTACCGGAAAATGCAACAGAATCCAAGGATATCTATACCGGCTACACCAACACCCGTTCAGGCGTCATCCCGACTGGTATCGGCATGTCCGTCCTTCCGGCTCTTTTCATCGGCCTTATTGCCATCTGCGGAATTATCGTTCTGGTTATCAGAGGACGCAGAAGGGAATCATAAGCTGCAGCAGGGAAGTAAAAAGAAACCTTAACAACAAATAAGAAGCAGGAGGAGGAGAGTACATATGAGCCATACTGGGATGTTCAGAGTCAAGTACATCTGGTTTTGTATCTTGTGTGTACTTCTCCTGCTTTCTTTTTCCGGAGAAGTACACGCGAAGGGCTATTATGAACCGGTTGAAGCAGTGATACCGGTGTTTTGTATCAGTATAAGCGAAGCTGGTTTTAACGAGATTGTGATCGAAGCGGAAGATGATATTTCTCCAATGCCGGAGCAGAGCAAAATAGCTGTAAAAAATGGCGCTACCGGAGAGTTCAGGATTGAGATCAGTGAACCGGGTACGTATAAATATGTAGTCTATGAGCTGGACAGCCAGGGTGAGAAGATCAATGATGAACACAACATTTACTATGTATCTATCATTGTTCTCCAGTCAGAGGAAGGGGAATTGCAGTGTACTGTGGCGGCAGAGAACTCAGAGCAGGAAGGCAAGCCGGAGCTGTTGGATTTTTACTATAGGGAAAGTGAAATTTCACCTGAACCGGAGGAACCAACCGTGACTCCGACACAGATTCCGACGCAGACCCCGCCTGCAGACGACCCGACACCAATCCCAATTACAGAGGAGCCTACATCAGTTCCGTTTGCAAACAATCCGACATCTGTGCCCTGGGCAGATACTTCCTACCCGGAGCAAGCAGAGAATGTTAAGACAGGAGATCAGAATAATATCGCAATTTGGGTTATTCTTCTGCTGTTGTCCGCAGGAGTGGCCGTACCATTTGCCGCGGTAAAGAGGAAAGGGAAAGAAACAGACAGGTAAGCGCAGCAGTCAGAGAAAAAGCAGAAAGGGGGGAAGTAGATGCTGAAAAAGAAAATGAAAAAAATGATAAGCATGATGCTTGTAGTGGCTGTGGCAGTTACAGCATCACTTTCCAATTCGGAGATTTCTAATGCTTATGATGGATTTGAAGAAACATTTGATGAAATACAAGAAGAAGCTGATGAAGGATATGAAGAAGTTCGTGAAGAAGCATATGATGTTTTCAGTGCGGGCGAAGCAGCAGACACTAATCTGACAGATACCACTGATTTATTCAGCGGTGAAGCCGATGAAGCCGAACAGGCGGATGACCTGGAAACAGAGGAAAATACGGATGAAAATATGACCAAGGACGGCACAGAGCCTTCCGATGAGACAGACGGAGATTATGAGATGCCCGCAGATTTCAGCGCAGATGAATCTGAAAAAGACGGAGATGAAACGAGCGGAGCAGACGAGACGGCGGAAGCAGTTCCGGAATTCTGCGATGAGGCTGGTTCAGAGCTGACAGATGCAGAAGATGAGCTGATGGAATTTGAATATAAGGATGCGCATATAGCTGTAAGAGTAGAAGTGGAGAAAAGCGCACTGGAAAGTGAGATTCTTGAAACTGAAGATACAGCAGGAGCAGATGAAATAGAGGATGGGACCGCCATTCAGGCAGCAGACAGTGTAAATCTGTCTGTTGCTCCGATAACAGAGGAAGCTGCAGAGTATAGTGATTTTATCAGTGCGGCCAGCGGCAGGGTGGCGTACGGACAGGAAGAAGCTGCTGCAGAAACGGCAGAATTAAAAATAAGACTTTATGATATCAGTTTTTATACGGCAGACGGCCGGAAACTTCGTGTGGACAACTGCAATGCAAGGGTAAATATCCGCATGAACCAGTCTGGCGTGGAGGAAGGCTGTGAGATAAAGGTGCTGTATTTTGCCGGAAAGACAGAGGAAGAACCGGCAGAGCTTTCCATGGCGGGAAGCGCTGATACGGCAGATATCATAGAAACGGCTGAGGGAACCTATTTGCTTGAAGAGATAGAGGATATAGATTACAGCTTTTGCAATGGAGAGCTTGAAAGTATTTCCTTTACAGCAGCAGGCTTTTCTCCGTATGCCATTGTAACTATAGATGCTGCGCACGCCGTTCCCGGCGGGAACGAAGAAAACGCGGATGATACTTCGGCAGAAGAAGGGACAGCAGGTGAGAAAGTCAGCGGCTCCGGTGCAGAAGAGCCGGCAGACGAAAAAGTCAGCGGCTCCGGTGCAGAAGAACCGGCAGATGAGAAAACCAGTGAACCCATGCCGGAAGAAACACCAAACGAAGAAACCACAGATAAAGAAACCCCAAACAAAGAAACCGTAAACGAAGAAACACCCGACGAGGAGAACCCTGACGAAGAGAACGAAGACGCAGAGATTATAGACACAGAAGACATAGAATCCCAAGAAGCGGAGGATGCCGATGATGATCTGGAGACCGTAGACGAAGACGTCAATTTCCTGTCTGTTGAAGCGGATGCGGAAGCGGCAGACGCGCCTGGTTTGGATCATGAAGACACGGTAATCGAAAAGCTTGAAGTTGAGTTTGATTCCGGTTCGAATAAGACGGTTACGGATCCTGACACCAGGAAAACAATAGAAGTATGGACGGCAGGAAGCAAAAATCCGGGACACAGGTTCACATTCAATGTCAATTATTCGACATCCGGAACCCATTATTCGGAACCGAAAAAGTTTCAGATTTGGATTCCAAAGTCTATTTTGAGGAACAGATCCGGTGAGCCGGCAGATTATTACGAAATGTCCGTGCCCCATGAAAGAGAAGCAGACGAAAAAACGGAGTTTGTATACCGGGAAGAGACAAAAGACGGTGTGGAGTACATTGTTGTTTATAATCATTTGCAAATTCCCGCAGCACAGACCGGCTATTTTCAGGTAAGCTACTTAACCGATGAAGAGACATTTGAGTATTACGATTATGAACATACGGATGTGGAAGGGCATTATACATCCTCAGAACCATTTAGTGCTGAAATAACGGTGCGTGAGGTGAAACAAAAAAGCGATAATCTTTATGTCGGAATCGACACCCAGGCAAAGCTTGATTACACATCCAAAAGAACACCGACTTATTACGAAACCTGGAACAGTGAATGGGGTCTGGAGCCGCAGGCTGAGGGTGGGCCATATTTCTATCTGAGTTGGGGAATTGCGTCTACCATCAACAGAAACACGACCCAGAAATACAATTTCCAATTGACCGATATACTTCCTGAAGGCCAGGAGGGGGAACTTGTAAAATATAAGCTGCAGGGAGATCCTTCCTACATGGATTTTGATGCAGGTTCCAATTCTACGCGGGTATTGGAGAATCAGACCCTGACAGGCATCCGCTATGATTATGTGATCACCAGGCATACAAAGGCAGCGTATGATGCGCTGCTTGAAAGCGAGGGAATGTATACCATTACGAATACCGCTGAAGGAGTGTTAACATCTGTAGATGACAATCAAACCAGCAATGCTGCATCCACAGCATATTATTCCAAAAAGAAGCCGGAGCCTCCTGAATTTCATCCCGAAAGCGGTGCGGGCTTTATCAGTAAAAGGGGTGATGTAAGGAAATACGAACTTTCTGTACTGAAGAGCGGATTTAACAGCGTTGGTCAGAAGGTAGACGAGGTAGAAGGGCTTACTTATATGGTCAATACCGGCGGCTATCCTTATCAATGGACGCTGAAAGAGGGCGGTGCCCCGAAGAAACCTGAAGATTATGGATTTAAGCAGGTTCATTATGAATTAATCGACAATGAAATTTATTACGGTGACTACCGGCTGTCCAAGGATGACTATGAGATTGAGGAACTTTCATTCTCCTATTTGATCAGAGATGCTTCTTTCGATGAAGCAAAGCAAAGTTTTGTCTTTGCAGATACGACAACTTATGGAGCAGACGAACAGTTCCGCATAGAAGTCGAATGCGGCGAGGCTCAGTGGTATGAAATCGGAACCTTTGATCCGAATCCGGCGTCAAATGCATATGGATTTACTAAGATTGAGAATGCTTTTACTGCATATGTGGATCATTATGATGATGCTTCCAGAACATTTTATTTTAATCCTGGTATCACCGGTTATCGGATCACCACGGATAATAACCATTATCTGACCCAGATTACCGCAAAGCCGTCTGTAACTGTGAAACGCAGTAAGACCTTAACGGAACAGATACCGGAGGATGCAAAAGAGGCTTCTTTTAAAAACACTGCTCACTTGACGATATCAGGCATGAAGGGGGAAGATGGAAACTATCCGGAACCTTATGTAAACCAAACCGCTCATGGAGCGGATACCCTTCTGGAAGAAAACAGAAAGTCCCAAATAAGCAAAAGTGCAGTATCCTCCGCCAACCACGTAAAGGATAAGAATTATTCCATTACCTGGAAGATAGCTATGTGGGAAAAAATAGAAAACGCCCAGGGATTATCTTATGTAAATCAGAACTCCGGTGTCTTTTATGACCTTCTGCCGGAGGGCAGCGCATTGGATGCATCCTCTATCCTGGTGCAGAATGAGACCGGATATCTGGACAGCAGCGCTTATGAAGCTGAAATTCATCAGAATTATAAAAATTCCGGAAGAACTCTTCTTGTGGTACGCATAAAAGAACCGGGTGATTATTATAATCTGCTGTTTGACACGATCCATACATGGGAAAGCCTGATGGATTACGGCGTTCATATCATGAATCCGGCCGCTTATGAAACCGGAAATTCAGATATTAAAGACGGTTATCCGGATAATGGTGGAGAAAAAGAGTTAATCTCTAAAAATACAGAGGGAAAGGAAGTAGATAATAGAGCGCTGTTTACGGATCTGGATCCTGACACAGACGATTCCAGGTTTCTCTATGCCCAGACACCGTTTAAAATCAGTGCGATCACATCAGCGTCCACCGGTCTGGACAAATTGGTTATGGGGACAGATGATACGGAATTTTCCCACAATACGGCAGTAAAACCCGACGGCGCCTATACATACAAGCTTCGTTATGCAAACAGCCTCAGCTCCAGCTCCAAAAACAATATCATCTACGACTGTATGGAGCAGTTCCGGCCCAATGGAAAGCCAGGGGAATGGAAAGGAAAATTGTTGTCTGTTGATGTGAGCCATTTAAGGGACAAGGGGATTGATCCGGTTGTTTATTATAGTACGACGGTAACAGAGACAGATATAGAGAGAATAACACCGGAGCTGATGACTGGTGCGGACGGAGCAATTCAATATCCGGGCGTGCTGAATGTAGATAATGTAGATGGTACTGCTAACGGGAACTGGACGAAGGTAACGGAAACAGATCCGAATAATCGGAATCTGTTTATTATGCCGGAGCTGCCTGATGGCAAATCCATAACGGCGATTGCAGTGGATATAAGGAAGAAGGATGATGGCAGCGATTACACGCTTTCGGAGGGCGGCTCCTTATTTGTTACTGTTCATATGCAGGCCCCGGCTTCAGAGGACGGGCCTAAAGTGAATGAGGAGGAGAGTCCCTATGTTCATTATCCGACTGTGTATAACAATGTATATATTGCAACAACGGTGATATCCTCCACGAATACAAAGAAAAACTATTTTATTGAGCAGGATTATACTTCGGTGAAATACCATGTAGTAGGGGATGTCTATCTTACAAAGGTAAACGCAGAGGATTCCGAAGAGAAGATTGGCGGAATTACCTTCCGTCTGTACGGCACCTCTGATTACGGTACGCCTGTCGACTTGTTTGAGACAACAGACCGTTACGGAAACCTTGCTTTCAAAGATGTGGAGCGCGGAAGCTACAAGTTGATCGAATACAGTGAGGATCCTGACTGGCTGGCCGACCATCATGAACGTGATGTACACATTGACGGAAGCGGTAATGTAACGGTTACCTACGGTACTGCGGATACAGGAACAGATACGCAGGAAACCACTGCAGATGCAGTCAATCCAAATTTAAATACGGAAAGTAATCCTTACTTATTTGGCAACAAAGAGCGTATCCATACGGATGTCGCATTTACAAAACGGGAGCTGGGTGCGGAAGGAGAACTCCTGAAAGGCGCGAAGTTTAAGCTTACAGGGATTTCCAATTATGGTAACGACATTACCATGTATGCCGTTTCTGACGGTGCGGGAAATGTGGTATTTGAAAACCTGGAATATGGAAGCTACGTCATGAAGGAAGTGGAGGCGCCTGACAGATACGGAAAAATGAATGCCTCTTTCCATGTGACGGTAGATGAATACGGGGAATATCAGATTATCCTGGACAGCGCATCCGCCGAGAAATATCAGGAGTATTTTAAAGAAATTAACCGGGAATACAGAATTTACAATGAAAAGCTCCATGAGTTTATCATCCAGAAACAGGATTCCTGGTCGCATGAAACGTTAAATGGCGCGGTATTTCGTCTCTATGGAACCTCTTTCAATGGAACAGAGGTCGATAAGACGGTAGAAACCAGCGATCTTAACGGTGCCGGAACTGCACGCTTTGACGGCCTGGAAGCAGGAAACTATATTCTGGTGGAGACGGCAGCACCGACAGGTATTGACAAAGAAGGTGAAGAAAAGAAATATATCTTAGATGAGACGAAGCGAATTGTTACAGTAGGAACAGATGGAATAACCATTGACGATATCCCATATACAGAAGGAACGCCCTATATCATTAAAAATGCACCGGAAAAGGGAAGTCTGAAGGTAGTGAAAGTATGGCTTGACGAGTATGGAGATGACAATACAAAAAGAAGTGAAGATTCCCTGGATATCAAGCTCAGCACAACTAAGCCGGACTATGTGGAACAGACTGCAAAGTTTAAAAAATTTAGCGGATCTCCCAGCGGCGGGGAAAATTCAAAGCTGTTTGATATTGGTGATTTTAATGCAAAGCAAGTTATATCATTTAGCAGATGTCCGTATGCAATAACGGAAGACACACTGAAAGAGATGGTTGCTGCCAAAACAGCGTATGTTATCAGCCCTGATGTAGAAAAAACAAAGTACAACGGCTGCACGGTCTATGGATGGGTTGATGAGGAGGGACATTTTTACTGGTGGTCAAAAGCCGCTGTTGTACAATTCGATCCTGGAACGGAAAGAATGTTTCAAAATTTTAAAAAGCTGGAAATTGTTGACCTGAATGGAACCGATACATCCCTAATAACAAATTTCCTGGGGGCATTTTGGGGATGTTCAGAGCTTACCCGGATCACAGGCCCGCTTTATACGCCGGCCGCTGTAAATATGGCGGGAATGTTTAATGGGTGTGAGAAATTAACGGAAATTGAAAGCTTAAAATATTTTGATACACGGAAGGTAAAGGATTTCTGGGCCGGAGACAAAATTGATGGCATGTTTCAGAACTGTAAAGCCATAGAAAGCCTGAATTTAAGTGGCTTTGATGTTTCCAGCGCATCAAAACTGGATAATATGTTTTTGGGATGTGAAAAATTATCGAGTATCGACTTCGGAACTCATTTTAATGCCCAAAATGTTACAAGCATGCAGAATATGTTTTCGGGATGTACAAGCCTTACAAGTGTCGATACGTCAGATTTTCCGGCGAAAAGTATTGTAAACATGTCTGGTATGTTTCAAAACTGTTCTGCACTTAGAAGCGTGGATTGTTCAGGCTTAGGTACAGATAGCAGCAAGGGCTGTAATGCATCTGGTATGTTCAGAGGTTGTATTGCATTGGAAAACTTAAACTTATCTTTTAGTGCTACTCCGACGTTTAGTAATATGGACAGCATGTTTTGGAACTGCGGGGTAATAGAAAGCCTGGATGTAGCCGGCTTTAATACTACCGCTGCCAGCAGTATGAGAGGTATGTTTTACGGCTGCTATATGCTGAAAGAACTGGATCTTTCCAATTTTAATACATCCAGTGTTACAACTATGGCGCAGATGTTTGAATATTGTAAGACTTTAAGGCGCCTGGATCTTTCAAATTTTGATACGTCAAAAGTGACGACTATGCAGCATATGTTTTATGACTGTAAGAACCTGGAGTATCTTGATATATCCAATTTTAATACAGCAAAAGTTACAAACATGGAAACCATGTTTAATAACTGCATGATGCTGAAAGAACTTGATGTGTCTTCATTTAATACAAACAGTGTAACATCAGTAGGCGGTATGTTTAATGGCTGCAATACGCTGAAGACAATTTGGGCTGCTGATAGAGAGGATTGTTTTGGACAGATTAGGAATAAGTATGCTATTACTAGTATATTTTCAAATTGTTCAAGTTTAACTGGCGGAAACGGAACTACAGTAAAGACTAATGGCAATAATGTCACTGCCGCTTTCGCAAGAATAGACAGCGCAAACGCGAAGGGATATTTTACAGATGTTGCTCAGAAGACATCCGGTTCCGAAACCAATACGGCCGCATCAATGGTTTCCTACAGTATGGATCAGCTTTCTGTGTCTGCGGCAAATTTAGGAAGCGCGGGAGAGACAGGAGTAACGGCTCAGGCGGAGAATGATGACGGAGAATCAGCCGATAGCGGATTTGAAAGCGGAGACTCCGATACGAATGAATCTGATGACGGATTTGAAAGCGGAGACTCGGGCACGAATGAGTCCGATGACGAACAAGCCGGCGGCACAACAGGTACAAAGGTTGAAGTATCTACAAGGGCTGACAAAGATAAAGGGCTTTATACATTAGAAAAGAACGGCAATGTGTGGACTTATACATTTGAAGTAGATGATGCTGTCTGGTATGCCTGGGAAGATGTTGTTCCGGTTGGTTATGAGATTGTAGAGGTGGACGGGAAAAAAGTCGGTGATAAAGCACATCCGCTTGAAGTGAAAGAGGGAGGATCGGTCACAATTACCAACAAACTGAAAAGCGAGGAATATATCCCGCCTGCTTATGGCAGCCTTGCACTAAACAAAAAGGTGTTTAAAACGACGGCTGATGGAGCAGAAACACAGATTACTGGTTCCGGAACACGATATGAGTTTACGGTGACGCTTACAGATGAAAACAACGAACCGCTGAAAGGTACGGCAATTTACGGGGATGCTGTTTTTGAAAACGGTACGGCAGCCGTATTCCTGACCTCCGGCAGTTCGAATGCGGGCGATACTGTCGTATTTTCTAAGATTCCGAAAGGGTATCACTTTACGATTACAGAAAAAGCAGCAGGAGATGTGTCAGCAACCTGTACGGTGACTAATGCTCAGGGTACTATAAACGGCACAGTGACTGCATCCGGTGTGATTCCTGCTGATAAAACTGCAGAGGTTTCCTACAGGAATGTGATCCAGCCAAAAGAGACCCGGGACTTTTTCCTGGAAAAGAAGGTGGCAGGCCAAGCCGGGGCGGATACGGAGTACGTAATGTATGCAGCGCTTACCGGACTTGAGTTAAACACCAGGTATTATATCCGAAAGGCGGCTGCGGTCTCCGATTCCGAAAGCGGAGGGGAGGCACCAGTACAGCCGGTTTATCAGGAGTATCTGTCGTTTTTTGCGGATGAAACAGGTAATGCTGATGTAACCATTACGCTGAAGCAGAACGAAAAAGTGAAGTTTGAGGCGGTTCCCGTGGGCAGTACTTACAGGATCACGGAAAAAGCAGATCCGTCTTACCGGGCATCCTTTGAGGTGAAAGATGAAAACGCGGAAAATACCGGGAATATTGTAACTTCTTATTATGGGAACGCGAACACAAATACCGTCCTGACTACGGCAAAGGAGACTGTGGATGCGGGTGAAACCGTGACAGTTACTTTTACTAATGAAATTATCAGAACCCAGAGTCTGAAGCTGACCAAAGCTGTGGATTCTCCTCTGACGGATACGTCTTCCGAGTCCGGTGAACAGGAAAAATACGAGTTCCAGATAAAGTTTTCCGGCCTTACCGAGGGCTATCAGGTGAAATCCAGCGTCGGTGTGCTGACAGCCGATTATAAAGGTGCTGCGGAAAAGACGTTTTCCATGGAAAAGGATGCTGCGGTAGAATTCACTGATATTCCTGCTGGTGCGTCATATGAGATTACTGAGGTGAGTTCCAATAAGAAGTATATCGGCTCCTGGAAAGCTGTGGATTCCCGGACAGGGCAGGAATTGTACTCCGGCACGGGTTCAGGAGAAAAAGCGGGTAGTTCCGGTACAGTTTCTTCGGGAGAAGAGAAGAAAATTGTCGTGGCATATACAGGGGAGCAGAAGGTTGCGGTAAATGAGGATCCGGTTGTTGCGTTTACTAATACCCTTCCTACTGCTGATTTGTCTGTGTCCAAGCAGGTAACAGGAAACTTTGGAAACAAGGCGAAGGAGTTTACTTTTACTGTCCGGGATTTTTGCTATGAGACAAAAAATCTGACAGGTGAATATAATCTGGAAATGCATTATGC
Source organism: Eubacteriales bacterium (assembly GCA_030524545.1). Taxonomy (GTDB): domain Bacteria; phylum Bacillota; class Clostridia; order Lachnospirales; family Lachnospiraceae; genus Blautia_A. The sequence goes on along the minus strand of JAUNGM010000016.1, from coordinate 1,329 downwards.
GGACGGTACGGCTCAGAATGTGGGAAACGTTGTCTTCAATGGCGATGGAAATGCAGCGTTTAAAATCGGAGATGAGACGCTGCAGAACAAATTTACTCTGGGCCATAATGAAATGCTCACCATAAAGGGCCTTCCGGTAGGAACCTCCTTTGTGATTCGGGAAAGCAGAACGGGAATTGAGGAGTATACCATTTCTAACACGGTTACAGAGTCCGGTGGGACACCTGTTACGAGGGCGGATTCAGAGTCCGGTCAGGACGGCAGTGCTTCCAGCGGAAAGGTGGCGGAAAATGGCACGGATGTAACCTATACCAATAAGAATGAGGGGGTAATACCTACCGGTCTCCCGGACAGCCGTCTTGTTCTGCTTCTGCTGATTGCTCTTGGCACGACAGTACTGACGCTGCTTTTGCTGAAACGTCGATACAGATACGAGAATGAATCATGAACAAAAAGCCTTTTGCCTTCGGGCAGAAGGCTTTTGTCATAGCCGTAAAAAATGAAAACGTATGTTAAAAAAGAATGTCGAAAAATGTCGAAAATTTTTCCATTCAGAATTTACATTTGCATTGCAAAGTACAAATTGCTCTTATATAATAGATTTATGGAATTCCTCCGTGAGAATGGAGGAGAGAAATGGGACAACGAAGAACATTACAGGAACTTACCATCCGGGACAATTTCATGTTTGGAGCAGTGATGGTGGATGAAGCGCTGTGCAGGGAATTTCTGGAGCTTGTACTGGGATTCCCTATCGAGAGTGTGACGGTAAGCAAAGAAAAGAGCATTGTTTATCATCCGGAGTATAAGGGCGTACGTCTCGACATTGTTGCAAAAGATGAAGATCATACACATTATAATGTGGAGATGCAGGCTCTCCGGAAGCCCAAGCTTGGCAGACGGAGCCGTTATTATCACAGCCAGATCGATATGGAACTTCTGCTTGCCGGAAGGGAATATGAGGAGCTGTCGGATGCTTATGTGATATTTATCTGTGACTTTGATCCGTTTTACGGGAAGAAGTACAGGTATACCTTTGAAATGGCGTGCGGGGAGGATCCGGGTGTCCGCCTTGAGGATGGGAGCCGTACGATATTTCTCAGCACCCATGGCGAGAATGAGGAGGAAGTACCCGAAAGCCTTGTAAAGTTTCTGAAGTATGTAAGGGCAGAACTTGCTGACAGTACAGCTGATTTTGAAGACGGCTATGTCAGAAAAATTCAGGAAGCTGTAAAGACTGTGAAAGCAAGCCGTGAAATGGAGGCGCGTTATATGTAAAGTGTACCCTTTGTCAAGGACATTTTTGCAAAACAGGACAGTAAATTTTCA
>JAUNGM010000015.1 GCA_030524545.1 Eubacteriales bacterium | reverse complement strand
CAACGGTACAGTTTATTTATAACGGTACACAATGGGAGCTTGCAGACAGTGCAGGGCTTAACAAGGCCAACACTGCCCAGTCTGCCGCCAACACCGCTAAGACAAATGCAGCCACGGCACAGAGTGCTGCGGATTCGGCCAATACGGTACTTGCTGCATGGTGTTACAACAACAATAAGACTTACATTGATGGTGCCAATATATACACAGGCACCATTACGGCGGAAAAGATTAAAGCCACATCCTTATCTGCAATCTCTGCCAATTTAGGAACGGTCACAGCGGGAATTATTAAATCCTCGAATTGCGAATATACATCTGGGGTATTTACGGACGAGGGGATGCGAATAAATCTATCTAGCGGTGCATTTTTGTCAAAAAACTTTTCGGTAACCAGTCTTGGAGACGCATATTTTAAAGGGACACTGGAAAGTCCGACCGGAAAAATTGGTGGATTTACAATTGAAGACGGTATGTTTTCAAGCGTGGTTAAAAAAACCAACGGTGAGGAGGTTTATCTTAAAATAAATTCTAAGACACCCTCCATCGAACTGTATACAGATGATGGCGAGAAGCTGCCATTCTCGACAACGATTGATAAGAATGGAATTACTTGCTGGAATGGAAACTTTCAGGATTTGGCCGTTGATAATGGATTTTGGTTTATGGACTGGAGCAACACCAAACGTAGGCCGATAGCCTCTGCAACGTCAGAAACATCCAGGGTTGCATATTTTGCATCTAAGCTGACCTCTGGAACCTACGGACTGACTGTCAGTGGAACCTGGGGTGGAACAACATACTCCACCAAGACCATCAATACCACGTCATCAGACATCCGGCTGAAGAAAAATATTGCACCTACCAGGGTGGAAGCATTGCCTACAATCCAAAGAATCGGCCTTTACGAGTTTGACTACAGGGAAGACCACACACATCAGAGGATTGGATTTGTTGCAGATAAGCTGGAAGAAATCGACAGCAAATTTGCTATAGGTGGCGGATACAACGAAGACGGTACGATGAATACCAAGATGGTCGATGAGTTTTACATGATGGGCTATGCAATAAAAGGTATCCAGGAGCTGTGTGACTGGAATGTCCGGACAGATGCCCGGCTTGATTCCGTGGATGCAAAATATCAATCGGAAACCGCAATCCTGAAAGCCCAGTTGGCATCTGTGCAGTACCAGTTACAGCAGGCATTTGAGAAGATTGCAGAGCAGGACAAATTAATTAAGCAACTACAGGCGGTGGGATAACTGCCGCCTGGCAATATAAATCATTTTAAGGAGGACAAATACATGTTTAATTTGACAAAAAAGACTACATTTGAAGGAATCACCACTATTGACGGCATTAATGTCGCAGGCTGCAGAGCGGAAATCAGTTCAGAAAACCCGAATGATATGCCAACCTTAACGCATTACCCAATCGACAAAAATGCTTACATGGAGAACAGGACGCAGTGCCTGCAGGATTATGCGGAATTCCTTAACGCTGTATATGCAGCACAGAATGACCTGATCGCAGAAAAAGCAGCCGCAGAAACAACGGAGGGATAAAATGAGCCATAGGGAGATCAGAGCGGGACCGTAGGGGTCCCTTTTTGTTTACTTAAATTTGCGCCGGCGCAAAAAAGAAAGAGAGGATAAAGATATGGAAAAATATGTAGTAGCAATACAGGCTTTTTTGGCTGCAGGAGGGGCGTGGATCTCTGCGAAACTCGGAATCCTGAAACCGGTACTGGCAATCTTGATGATCATGATGGTGCTGGATTATGTTACAGGGATGCTGGCAGCCAAAGAAGAGGCCCTGGAGCATCCGGATGATCCGGGCTATGGATGGAGTTCCAGGAAGGGTGCCCAGGGCATCATCAAGAAAGTCGGGTACCTGTGTATCATAGCTGTGGCCATGGTGGTTGATTATATTATTCTGCATGTGGCTACTGCAATGGGAATCGCGGTATCCGCAAAGGCGTTCTTTGCGCTTCTGGTGGCGGTTTGGTATATCCTGAACGAATTACTGTCCATTATTGAAAACGCGGGAAGAATGGGCGCACAAGTGCCTGAATGGCTATGCAAATACATAGCAGTATTGAAAGAAACCATTGACCATACCGCTGATATCGATAAAACAGAGGGCGAGTAATCGCCCTCTATAAAAAAGAAGGGAGAAAATATCATGAACATCAATAAAATGATTACCAAGAAAAACTGCTATGTAGGCCAGAATAAACCCGCCTATGTAGTGATTCATGAGACGGATAACTGGAACAAGACTGCTGGTGCAAAAAATCACGCTACTGCCATGTACAACGGTAATCTGGCCGGAACCGTACATTATTACGTAGACTCCACCAGCATCTACCAGACCTTAGAGCATCAGGATGGCGCCTATGCCGTAGGAGATGGCGGCGGAAGATATGGCATCACCAACCGGAATTCCATCAATATCGAGATATGTGTAAATCCGGAATCTGATTATTATGTGGCCGTAGACAAAGCAGAGCAGCTTGCGGCATACCTGTTAAAACAGTACGGTTGGGGCACAGACCGCCTGAAACGTCACTATGACGCATCCCGGAAACACTGCCCGCGCCGAATCCTGGATGAAGGACTCTGGCCGGAATTTGTGAGAAAAACCGCAGCTTATATGGGCGGAACACAGATTACCCAAACCGCACCGATTACCACACCAAATGTATCCTGCCTGGACCGTGGTGATTCTGGTAGTGCCGTGAAAACCCTGCAGGAAAACCTGATCACCCTTGGATATAGCTGCGGCGCTTCCGGAGCAGACGGAGACTTTGGGGCCAACACGGAGGCAGCAGGCAGGGCATTCCAGAAAGCCAATGGTCTGGCAGCAGACGGCCTTGCTGGAGAGAAGACACAGGCCAAGATCAAGGAACTGTTGGCAGTAAAAGATTCTCCAAAAATCGAATCTGATGCCATCAAATACTACGTGCAGGCTGGAGCCTACAAATCCAGAGAAAATGCCCAGGCACAGGTAGACAAGCTTAAAAAGAAGGGGTTTGATACAATCATCAAAGTCAGATCTGGATTGTATTGTGTCCAGGCCGGAGCTTTCAAGAATAAGGACAAGGCCCAGGAACTGGTAGAAAAGCTGAAGAACGCCGGATTTGATGCGATTATTAAGGATGCATAAGGAATAAAGAATTCCCGGCAGGAGTAATCTTGCCGGGAAGATTATAACATGGTAAATAATTGTAATAAGTAGGAACCTTTAACATCAGTTTCATCTTTGTCCAATTCACGTTTTCCAAAAAGTTTAAAATTATTACGTGTATAAAAATCTTTGAGTTTATCTATGTCTTCACATTCAAGATAAGCGAATCGTCCACCAATTTCATTTTGAATCATTTTTATTTTCTGCATGGCAAGAGAAAGTAATTCATCTCCAGATATTAAAGAATCATTACCATTGGTAAAATTTTTACCAAGCTGTCCAATAAGCGGGGCGGAGATTATGTATTCTCTGGTGTCTGGATTATATTCCCCATGTCCATACAATTTTCTGCGCTCCTTCGAACTGATAGAATCACGGGATATTCGAATTACTTTTTGCGCGACAGTGTAATAACCAACTAATTCTTTACAGGATTCATCTGCCGATACCCAGTAGACAAGAGTGGTCTTCGATAACTCTCTTTGAGAAAATAAGATAGCCTTTGTTTTTAAAAATGTCTCGACATCTTTATTTTGCGGACACGAAAAATAAGAGAGAATAGATTTTGTATCTTCCTCTCCTATTTCTTTTACCATATCATTTAATTTGATTTCAACAAAATGTGGTTTGCCAAATAATTCCGATAATTCTTCTTGCGTCATACGTTCTTTTTACCAAAGAAATCTTTGATAGCATCCCCTGTGATTTTTTTACATTCGCGTGTCAACTCTTTTGGCGCATATCTTTCGTTCTCCATACAGGACAGAGATTCAACGAATGTATGGGCAAGGCGCTTATCTGAAATTTTGACATCTTTTAAGATACTCTTAGTTGCCATACATATCACCTCCTATGCTTGTTGGCACTAACTATATTTTCATTATAGATGATTTTCTAAAAAATGCAATGGTAGAAACTGTGAAAAATAACGAACATTTTTGTGCATTTTCTTACAAAATTAATGAAAAAATTGTTGTAAATTTGTAGAGAACAAACACATGTTTGAATACGGATGTTATTATTAAAAAACTATCTCGAACGAATCATAACCATTTCGGAGAAATATGTGGTATTATAATAGTACGGTACAGAGAATGTTATATTGTAATATACAAAGAGGAATTAGGATTACAGTCCGGCAGGGGTCAAATCCTGCCGGACTGTTTTGTGGTAAATTTTTACGCTCCTGGCAGGTTGTTAGGCTTGCCAGGAGCGTACTTTTATTGTATCATCTTTTTTAACTTTGTAAATTCTGCCCCCAATTTGCCCCCAAAGGCAAAAATCGCTATATGCAAATATCGCGAAATGCCCAATTTACAAGGGTTTACAGACACAGTAGAGGGAAAAATTCAAGTCCCATCTTCCGCATGACTGAAGCTACAAGGCTTATCAATAGCTTTGTAGCTTTTTTGCTTTCTGATCATCCAATCTCATTGCGTTCAGGCCGTTCGACGGATTTTTTTCAAAAAAAGAGGAATTTGCGATTTTATGCAGAATATAATTAATAAGAGGTATTTTTGTCAGTCTGTGGGAACATGGAGGAATGCTTATGAACATCAGGGAAAGCATGGAGCAGAGAGAACTGGAACTGTTAAGCCCGTATGCTGCGCACAGCGGATATTCCAGAGGGCGTGAGCGTCCGGAGGAGGAATGTGATGTACGGACTGTTTATCAGAGGGACAGAGACCGAATCCTGCACTGCAAGGCTTTCCGAAGATTAAAGGACAAGACTCAGGTGTTTCTGGCACCTCAGGGAGACCATTACAGGAACCGCCTGACCCATACGCTGGAAGTTTCCCAGATTGCCAGGACCATTGCGAAAGCACTGCGGCTGAATGAGGATTTGGTGGAGGCCATAGCTTTGGGCCATGATCTTGGCCATACTCCCTTCGGACATGCAGGGGAGAGGGCTTTGGATGAAGTAAATCCGGACGGTTTTGCCCATTACCGCCAGAGCGTTCGTGTGGTGCAGGTTTTGGAGAAATACGGAGACGGGCTGAATCTTACCTGGGAGGTCCTGGACGGAATCCTGAATCACGGTACCAGCGCAAATCCTTCCACACTGGAAGGGCAGGTAGTACGCCTATCTGACAAAATCGCCTACATTCATCATGACATGGATGATGCCCAGCGTGCGGGGCTGATTTCGGAGGATGATATTCCTATTACGCTGCGTATGCTTTTGGGATACACCACCAGAGAACGGCTGAATACCTTTGTTCATGACATTATCGAAAACAGCATGGATAAGGACTGCATTGCCATGTCCACGGAAATTCATGAGGCGCTGATGGATCTGCGTACCATGATGTTCCGAAATGTGTACAAAAACAATGTGGCAAAGAAAGAAGAACAAAAAGCAATCAAGATGCTGACAGAATTATATGAGTATTATATCGGCCATCCCGAGGCGATGTCCAGGGAATACAGAGAGCTGATCCGAAGAGGGGAGAAATTATCCCAGGTGGTGTGCGACTACCTCTCCGGTATGACAGACCAGTATTCCATGGAAAAATTCCGGGAGATTTACATACCACGTTCGTGGGAGGTTTACTAAGCGGTACTGCTTCAGAAAGGAACAGTCGCTGACGGTGGACCTTGTATCAGTACAAAAGGAGGATAGACATGCGGTATTCGGACGATATCATTGAAGATGTGCGAATGAAAAATGATATTGTAGATGTGATATCCCAATATGTGAAATTAACAAGAAAAGGAAGCTCGTATTTCGGACTTTGTCCGTTTCACAATGAAAAATCTCCTTCGTTTTCTGTTTCTCCGTCCAAGCAGATGTATTACTGCTTTGGATGCGGTGCGGGAGGAAATGTATATACTTTCATTATGGAATACGAAAACCTTTCCTTTGGGGAAGCGGTGAAGAGTCTGGCGGACAGAGCCGGAGTGGAGCTGCCGAAGATGGAATATTCCAGGGAAGCAAGAGCGAAGGCGGAGCGAAGGTCTGCGCTGCTTGAGATTAACAAGCAGGCAGCACAGTATTTCTATTATCAGCTTCGGCGCGAAAACGGCGCAAGAGCGTATCAGTACCTGACCGGCAGGGGGCTGAGTAATGAAACCATCCGCAAATTCGGACTGGGATATTCGGATAAATACAGTGATGATCTGTACAAATTTTTGAAAGGGAAGAATTACAGTGACGAACTGCTGCGTGAATCCGGACTTTTTAATGTGGATGAGCGCCACGGCATGTATGACAAATTCTGGAACCGTGTAATTTTTCCCATTATGGATGTGAATAACAGGGTGATCGGTTTCGGGGGAAGGGTTATGGGTGATGGCAAGCCTAAATATCTGAATTCGCCGGAAACGAAGATTTTTGATAAAAGCCGGAATCTTTACGGATTGAATGTTGCAAGGACCACAAGAAAAAATTATATCATCCTCTGCGAGGGATACATGGATGTAATCGCCATGCACCAGGCAGGGTTTACGAATGCGGTGGCTTCTCTTGGAACAGCATTGACTTCCGGTCATGCCAGTCTGCTGAAAAGGTATACCCAGGAAGTGCTGCTTCTTTACGACAGTGATGAGGCGGGCATCCGGGCGGCGTTAAGGGCCATTCCTATCCTCCGGGAGGCGGGAGTAAATTCCAGGGTAGTGAATCTGAAGCCGCACAAAGACCCGGATGAATTTATTAAGAATCTGGGTGCAGAGGCTTTTGAGGAACGTCTTGGACAGGCTATGGACAGCTTTATGTTCCGTGTGAGCATTGCGGAAGGAGAATTTCCCATGGAGGAGCCGCAGGGGCAGAACCGTTTCTTTGAGAGATGCGCCGGGATGCTTCTGGAACTGAATGACGAGCTGGAGCGAAACCTCTATATAGAAGCCATTGTGAAAAAGTACCGCCGCTACGGTATCAGCAATGAAGATCTTCGCAAAAGGGTTAACGCTCTGGCAATCAAAGGAACCAGGGCAGAGCAGAGAATTAAGCCTGTGGCAACAGGGGCCGAAAAGAAAAAAAAGGAATCCGCAGGAGAAAAGGCGCAGAAGCTGATGCTTACCTGGCTGGTGACATATCCCGGAATTTTTGAGACAGTGGAACAATACCTGTCTCCTGCAGATTTTGTCGTTCCCCTTTACCGGCAGGTGGCAGAGATGCTCTATGAGCAAAGAGCTGCTGGAGAGGTGAATCCGGCAAAGCTTCTCAATGCATTTCCGGACAGTGAAGAACAGCGGGAGGTGGCATCCCTTTTTCACGCGACGATTCATCTGGAATCAGAACAGGAACAGAACAGGGCTTTTGCAGATACGCTTCTTCGGATTAAGGAGGAGAGCCTGGCCGAGCGGAACCGTACATGGGATCCGACTGATATGCAGGGACTTCAGAATCTGGTAAAAGCCAAAAAAGAACTGGAAGAACTTGGACGAAAACGACAGCAATTGCATATTTCTTTTGAATAAGGCAAAACTATTATAAAATGGAGGTACAAAGCACCTATGGAAATGAATATGGGCAAATTCAGTGAAAAACTGGTAGAACTTCTGGAACTTGCAAAGAAGAAGAAAAATGTATTGGAGTATCAGGAAATCAACGACTTTTTTAAGGACCAGCCTTTAAGCGTGGATCAGATGGAAAAGGTGTTTGATTTTCTGGAAGCCAGCGGAGTGGACGTTCTGCGTACAACAGAGAATGTGGATGATCTGATTCTGGATGATGACGTGGACATTGACAAGCTGGATGATGAAGAAGAAATCGATATGGAGAAGATCGACCTGTCCGTTCCGGAAGGTGTCAGCATTGAGGATCCTGTCCGTATGTACCTGAAGGAAATCGGCAAGGTTCCCCTTCTGACTGCAGATGAGGAAATCGAGCTTGCCAAGAGAATGGAGTTGGGTGATGAAAGCGCTAAAAAACGTCTGGCAGAAGCCAATCTCCGTCTTGTTGTCAGCATTGCAAAACGCTATGTGGGCAGAGGAATGCTGTTTCTGGATCTGATCCAGGAAGGAAATTTAGGTCTTATCAAAGCCGTAGAAAAATTTGACTACCGTAAAGGTTATAAATTCAGTACCTATGCAACCTGGTGGATCCGTCAGGCCATTACAAGAGCCATTGCCGATCAGGCCAGAACGATCCGTATTCCTGTGCATATGGTAGAAACCATTAACAAGCTTATCCGCGTTTCCCGTCAGTTACTGCAGGAAAAAGGCCGTGAACCTACCCCGGAAGAGATCGCAGAGGTAATGGAGATGCCGGAAGGGCGTGTCCGTGAGATCCTGAAGATTTCCCAGGAGCCGGTTTCTCTGGAGACCCCGATCGGCGAAGAGGAAGACAGCCATCTGGGAGATTTTATCCAGGATGACAATGTACCGGTTCCGGCAGATGCCGCAGCATTCAGCCTTCTGAAGGAACAGCTGAACGAAGTTCTGTGTACCCTCACAGAAAGGGAGCAGAAGGTACTTCGTCTTCGTTTCGGCCTGGATGACGGCCGAGCGCGTACATTGGAGGAAGTTGGAAAAGAGTTTAATGTTACCAGAGAACGTATCCGTCAGATTGAGGCGAAGGCTCTGCGCAAGCTGCGCCATCCAAGCCGCAGCAGGAAACTGAGGGATTATCTGGATTAAGGAGAACAAGACATGCAGTTGTCCTTAAGATTATCCGCCATTGCAGAGATGGTGACGGAAGGAAGCCGGCTGGTAGATGTGGGATGCGATCATGGATATCTGCCGGTATACCTGGTTTTGAATCACAAAATCCCGGGCGCCATTGCCATGGATGTGCGCAAAGGTCCCTTATCCAGGGCGAAAGAGCATCTGGAAGAGTACGGACTTGGGAAATACATAGAAACACGCCTTTCTGACGGTCTCCATGCCCTGAAGCCGGGGGAGGGGGATACGCTGGTCATCGCCGGCATGGGAGGACCCCTGATGGAAAAGATACTGACAGAGGGAGAGGCAGTTCTGGATGGCTTTCAGGAACTGATCCTCCAGCCGCAGTCGGATATTCCGCATTTCCGGCATTTCCTTTCGGAAAAAGGATGGACGATTACGGAGGAAAAAATCATCCTTGAGGATGGGAAATTTTACCCCATGATGAAAGCCGTCAGAAATCCCGGAAAAGAGGTACCGGTTTATTCAAAAATGGAGGAATGGTTCGGGAAGCTTCTGCTGAAAGAAAGGAATCCGGTATTAAAGCAGTATCTGGAGCGGGAACTTGGAATCCGCAGGGAAATTCTTAAGAAACTGGCAGAGGCTCCTGCTGGGTCCGCTCTGGAGCGAATGAAAGAGATTGAGGAGGAAAAGCAGTTGATTCTGGCTGCTCTGAAGTTATATGAAAGTTCATGAACTGACCGCCTGGCTGGAAAGCCATTATCCCCCGGCTTCCGCAGAGGAATGGGATAATGTGGGATTTCTGGTAGGGGATGACAGGGAAGAGGTGCGGCACGTATTTCTGGCGCTGGATCTGACAGCAGAGACACTTGATGAGGCGATTACCGCAGGTGCGGAGATGATCGTCACCCATCACCCTATGATCTTCGGCGGAATGAAAAAAATCAATAACCATGATTTTACAGGCCGTAAGGTATTGTCACTGATCCGGCACGGAATCCAGTATTATGCCATGCATACGAATTACGATATTCTCGGAATGGCAGAACTGAGTGCAGGTTATCTGAAGCTTACAGATACCCGGATTCTGACCGTGACCAAAGAACAGGGAGAGTGCAGGGAAGGTCTTGGAAGAGTGGGAATGCTTCCCTATAAAATGACCTTAAAGGAATGTGCCGGATTTGTAAAAGACGCGTTCCGTTTAAATGAAGTAAAAGTGTATGGTAATCTTGAGAGAGAAGTGGCGTGTGCTGCTGTATGTACCGGAAGCGGCAAGAGCCTGATGAAGGATGTGCTGTCGTCCGGGGCAGAGGTGTATATTACCGGAGATATTGACCACCATACAGGACTGGATGCTGTGGAGCAGGGAATCTGCCTGATCGATGCAGGCCATTACGGTACGGAGTATATTTTTATGGACGCCATGAAGAAGCAATTGGAAAATGCTTTTCCGGAACTGAAGATTTCATGCGCACAGGTGAAACAGCCGTATACTCTTGTCATATAATCAATAAAGAGATATCAATGACATCATGGAAAAGGAGGGGACAGCATGGAACAGAAAATGGTGAAGGTAACTGTTGCCGGGGAGACAAGAGAGTATCCCGCAGGTATCTGCTATGCAGATATTGCAAAAGAATTTGAAGGATTAACAGATGCCCCGGTGATTCTTGTAACCGTGAATGGGAAACTGCGTGAGCTGCATAAGCGCCTGAAAAAGGACTGCACCCTGACTTTTGTTACAACAAAGGATCAGATTGGACATAAGACATATAAACGAAGTGCCTGCCTGATTCTTCTGAAAGCGGTTTATGATGTGGCAGGCAGCGGGAATGTGGATAAAGTGATGATTCATTATTCCGTTGGCTCCGGATATTATTTTACCATGGAGGGCCGCACAGTGCTGAACCAGGAGTTTCTGGATCAGGTAAAACACAGGATGAGAGAAATCGTAGATGCGAAGATGCCGATCGTAAAGCGTTCCGTAGGTACGGATGAGGCCATCAGTCTTTTTCATCAGCATCGAATGTATGATAAAGAAAAGCTGTTCCGGTACCGCAGGGTATCCAGAGTAAATCTTTACAGCATCGGGAATTTTGAAGATTATTTCTATGGGTTTATGGCTCATCATGCAGGGTATATCCGGTATTTTGACCTGAAGCTTTATGATGAAGGATTTGTACTGGAACTGCCTGAAAGCGGCCATCCGGATGTGATCCCGCCCTTCTCTCCGGAGGAAAAAATCTTCCGTGTTCAGAAGGAGTCCCAGGAGTGGGGAGAGAAGATGGATATTTCTTCCGTGGGAGACCTGAACGACCGTATTACAAAAGAAGGAGTGCGGAGCATTCTTTTGGTGCAGGAGGCTCTTCAGGAGGCAAGGATTTCCAGGATTGCGGAGGAGATCGCTGCCATGGGAAATATAAAATTCGTCATGATCGCAGGACCGTCTTCTTCCGGCAAGACAACATTTTCACACAGGCTGTCCATTCAGCTTATGGCCCATGGGATGCGTCCGCATCCCATTGCCGTGGACAATTACTTTGTAGAACGGGAGAATACCCCTCTGGATGAGTATGGAGAAAAGAATTATGAGTGCCTGGAAGCAATAGATGTGGAACTGTTCAATAGAGATATGCTGGCCCTGATGCGGGGAGAACGTGTGGAGCTTCCGGTATATAACTTTAAGACAGGACATCGGGAGTATAAGGGGGATTTTCTGGAAATGGGACCGGACGACATTCTGGTCATCGAGGGAATTCATGGGCTGAACGACAGACTCAGCTACGCCCTTCCGAAAGAAAGTAAATTTAAGATTTATATCAGTGCATTGACCCAGTTGAACATTGATGAGCATAACCGGATTCCGACAACGGATGGCCGTCTCATCCGCAGGATTGTGCGGGATGCCAGAACAAGAGGAACCTCTGCAAAAGAGACGATTGCAAGATGGCCCTCTGTCCGCAGAGGAGAAGAAGAGAATATTTTTCCGTTTCAGGAGGAAGCAGATGTAATGTTCAATTCTGCGCTGGTTTATGAGCTTGCATGCCTGAAACTGTATGCGGAGCCGCTTCTATTTGGAATAGATAAGAGCGAGCCGGAGTATGTGGAAGCCAAAAGGCTTTTGAAATTCTTTGACTATTTTGTAGCTGTGCCAAGTGAGGATATTCCTCAGAATTCCATTTTGAGGGAGTTTGTGGGCGGAAGCTGTTTTGATGTTTGATCCGGCAGAATGCCCGGTGATTACGCTTGTTACACTCTAACATAAAAACAAAAGAGAGGGGGATTCTTATGAGTGAAACAAAGGGTAAGAAAAAAGTATCATTGACTGTCTGGATTTTCGGAGCGCTTGTATTGGGCGTGATCGTTGGTCTGCTGATGCAGGGATGTGCGGATGTGGCGGAGAATTATATTAAGCCGTTCGGTACGATTTTCCTGAATCTGATCAAGATGGTTGTTGTACCTGTTGTGCTGCTTTCTATTATGCAGGGAATCATTTCTCTGCAGGATGTGCGGAAGGTTGGTTCCATCGGTGTAAAGACCGTATGCTTTTATTTGTGTACTACAGCGTTTGCGGTTACCCTGGGACTGCTGTTTGCCAATATCCTGAACGTTGGGGCAGGGTATACGCTGGGAAGCGAGGAACTGGTCTATGAGGCATCGGAAGCACCGAGCTTTATGGATACGCTGGTGAATATTTTCCCGTCGAATGCCGTTCAGCCGCTGGCAAATGCTACAATGCTGCAGGTAATTGTCATTGCACTGTTCTTTGGCTTCGGTATCATTCTTGCAGGAGAAAAGGGCAGGATAGCCAAGGATGTGATCGACAGCTTTTCGGAAGTCAGCTTTAAGGTGATGGAGATGATCATTAAATTGTCTCCGATCGGTGTATTTGCATTGATCACTCCGGTTGTGGCTACGAACGGAATGGATATTCTTCTTCCGCTTCTGAAAGTGATCGGTGTGGCCTATGTGACCTATATTGTGCATATGGTACTGGTTTATTCATCTACGGTAAAGATCATTTCCGGCATGAGCCCGCTGAAATTCTTTAAGGGAATGAGCCAGGCCATGATCTTTGCATTTTCCAGTGCCAGCAGTGTGGGAGCACTTCCTTTCAATCTGGAATGTACGCAGAAGCTTGGGGCAAGAAAAGAGATTGCCAGTTTTGTTCTGCCGCTTGGTGCGACCATTAATATGGATGGTACTGCCATCTACCAGGGGGTATGTGCAATCTTTATCGGACAGATTTTCGGTATTGATCTTACGATTTCACAGCAGATCACCATCATTCTGACCGCAACACTGGCCTCCATCGGAACCGCTGGTGTTCCCGGCTCCGGTATGATCATGCTTGCCATGGTACTTGAGAGTGTCGGGCTTCCGCTGGAAGGAATTGCCCTGGTGGCAGGCATTGACCGTATTCTGGATATGGGACGTACCTGTGTCAACATCACAGGTGATGCTGCCTGCACGATCTGTGTGGATGCAATGGAAAAGAGAAAAGAAGCACGCAGGGCGTAGCATACAGGATTTAGGGCTTTACATTCCGGATTTTACATGCTAGAATAACATTTGCGCAAGTCGGCCAGGTGATCGCGGCTGCACAGACGAAAGGGTGCAGACGAGGAAAGTCCGGGCTTCACAGGGCAGGATGCCGGATAACGTCCGGTGGAGGTGACTCCCAGACCAGTGCAACAGAAATAAACCGCCTTCCTTCGGGAGGGTAAGGGTGGAAAGGCAGTGTAAGAGACTACCGCCTTTCTGGTAACAGGAAGGGCACATGTAAACTCCATTCGAAGCAAGACCGAGAAGAAAGCGATACGGCTGCCCGCCGTGCTTTCAGGTGGGTCGCTTGAGCCATTCGGCAACGGATGGCCTAGACAGATGATCACCCAACGACATAACCCGGCTTATCGGCCGGCTTGCGCATTTTAATGTTTGAAAGAAATATGGATGAATATGAAGTGGGTGCCGCATAGAAGAAGTGCGGCACCCATTTTAAAATAAAAAATATTTACTCTACAAAGTCTTATTCAATTTCCTGAAATCTTTTAATGCCTGTACGCCGACTTTCCAGATCTTTTTTAGATTAATGGAGTTTACTCCTCCCTGGCGCGGGCGGAAGGTGATCGGAAGATATTTGACCCGGCAGTTCTTTTTGACAAAAATAACGGACATTAAGACATTGGAAAGAAAAAAGTCCGAAGGAATCAGCCCGATATATTTCTGGAGTGCAGCGGCATTGATCAGGCGGTAAGGAGTATTGGCATCTGCAACCGTAACGCCGAAGCAGAGACGAATGACCAGTTTTAAGGTTTTGGTGACAAAAATTCTTGAAGCGCCGTCCTGACGGCCTTTCCGAAGGCCGATTACCATATCATATGTTTTGCGCCGTTTCCAGAAAGCATGGAATTCTTCAGGAAGTGTCTGTCCATCGGAATCCGTCTGGAAAATGTAATCAGCGCCCTGTTCGATCGCATATTGATAGCCGGTGAGAATGGCAGGCCCGTGGCCGCCGTTCTTTTTGGTAATAGGAGTGAGCAGCGGGCGGCTTGCCGCATAATCCTGAACGAGCTGGTAAGTGGAATCTTTACTTCCGTCATCAATGATCACCAGCCGGGATTCGCCATTGCCGGAATACTTTTCCACAATGGGATACCAGTCATCGATCACCTGACGGATATTGGCCTCTTCGTTATAGGCCGGAATTACGATATATAATTTGTCCATAGAATTATTTATTCCGTTTCCCTCTGTATTTCTCTTCGCAGTATTTGCAGCGGTAAATTTCTTTTTCCGGATCTGCAAGAACGAAAACATGGTCAAGACCCTGCTCGATGGATGTGATGCAGCGGGGATTCTTGCATTTGATGACATTTACTACCTGCTTCGGCAGCTTCAGGTCTTTCTTTTCTACGATTCGTTCGTCTTTGATGATATTGACAGTGATGTTGTGGTCAATGAAGCCTAAAATGTCAAGATCCAGATCTTCAATGGGGCATTCCACCTTGATGATGTCTTTCTTTCCCATCTTATTGCTGCGGGCGTTTTTGATAATGGCTACGGTACAGTCCAGCTTGTCCAGCTTCAGGTCGTGATAAATCGTCATGGCCTTGCCTGCCTTGATGTGATCCAGGACATAGCCCTCGCGAAGTGCTCCTACGTTTAACATGATACATCCACCTCCAGTAATGTAAGAATCAGTGCCATACGTACATAAACACCGTACTGCGCCTGCTTAAAGTAGGCAGCTCTCGGGTCAGAATCCACTTCCACTGCAATCTCATTGACACGGGGCAGCGGGTGAAGGATGTACATATCTTCTTTGGCAAGTTCCATTTTCTGTTTGTCCAGAATGTAGAAGTCTTTCATGCGGACATAGTCCTCTTCATTGAAGAAACGTTCCTTCTGGACACGGGTCATGTACAGAATATCCAGATCCGGAATGGCGTCTTCCAGACGTTCCACTTCTTCAAATTCAATATGATTGCGATTCAGAACATCTTCACGGATATAGCTTGGAATACGCAGCTCCTCCGGGGAGATCAGGACAAATTTTACATTGCTGTAGCGTACCAGCGCCTCGATCAGGGAGTGAACGGTACGGCCGAACTTCAGATCGCCGCACAGACCGATAGTAAGGTTATCCAGGCGTCCTTTCAGGGAACGGATGGTAAGAAGATCGGTTAATGTCTGGGTGGGATGCTGATGACCGCCGTCACCGGCGTTGATCACAGGAATAGAAGAAGCCATGGAAGCTACTAACGGAGCACCTTCCTTGGGATGACGCATAGCACAGATATCTGCATAGCAGGATGTAACACGGATCGTATCGGCAACGCTTTCGCCTTTGGCTGCGGAACTGGAATTCGCGGTGGAAAATCCTAAAACCTTACCGCCGAGATTCATCATGGCAGCTTCAAAACTGAGACGGGTACGGGTGCTTGGCTCATAGAATAATGTAGCAAGTCGTTTGTCGTCACAGGTATGTGCATACTTCGCAGGGTTCTTTTCAATATCGTTGGCCAAATCCAGAAGCTTGTCCAGCTCTTCGACGGAAAAGTCCAACGGGCTCATTAAGTGTCTCATATCATACCTCCATTTTCTTTGGGATGAAAAAGGTTACTGTTCACTAAGTGGCCAGTAACGGAAAAATACTTAATTTCCCTTGCTCTCCATCATATAATATATAGACTGTTTTTTCAAGATGATTTTGTAAGTATTTTTTCAAAGAGCAGTCCTGTGAAAAACCACAGCGGTGCATAATCCAGCCGGATGACGCCTTTATACTGAAATGGTGTTTTGCTGTAATCCCAGGGACACATCCCAAAGTATTTCAAAACAGAGCCGCTGAAAAATTCCGCCATATATATACCGGCAGTATAAATACATCCCCGAACCGCTGTGGGAATGGAGGAAATTTTTTGGTAAACAGGCTTGATGAGTGCGGCACAGCCGTAAATGGGAAACATCAGGAGTGAAGTCCTGCCCATCATAGTTGGTTCACCGGACATCAGAGAATGAAATCCGGTCCAGAAAACCTCCAGGCACCATCCGATAGAGCCGCATAGAAGAAAGGCGTGTTTCATAGTAATCCTCCGTTTTTCATGAATATTTTCCGTTTTGTTTACAAGAATTTTTCTTCTTTCTAGTATTGCCCACCTTGAAAAAATCATTCACCAATGCTATTATTAGAAAAACCATACATTGCGCAGCAACAGCGCTGAATATAATGGAATAATTACTGGGATTTTAAGCAGGAATGAATCCCTGGACAGGAGCAGACAAATGAACTATCAGCAAAGCCGGGCTTATATTAAGGATGCCGAACAATATGGAAGTGTCCTTGGCCTTGCCAATATGCAGGAACTTTTAAATCGTCTGGGGAATCCCCAGAATGATTCCAGATATATCCATATCGCAGGAACCAACGGCAAGGGTTCCGTCATTGCGTATCTTTATACTGTGCTTTCGGAGGCAGGATATCATGTGGGACGTTATATTTCTCCTACGATTTATTCCTATCGTGAAAGACTGGAGGCGGCAGGCAGGAAGGTCAGCCGCGAGAAATTTGCAGAATATGTGACAGAGATTTCCCGTGCTGTTGAGGAAATGACGGAAGAGGGGCTGTCTCATCCGACTCCGTTTGAGATTGAGACGGCTGCTGCATTTTTGTTTTTTAAAGAAGAGCAGTGTGACGTGGTTCTTCTTGAGGTTGGCATGGGCGGAGACATGGATGCGACAAATATTATCTCCAGCCCTCTCCTTGCGGTGCTGGTTTCCATAAGCCTGGATCATCAGGCATTTCTGGGCAATACCCTGGAAGAAATCGCAGAAAAAAAGGCCGGCATCATCAAATCCGGATGTGAAACAGTGACTATGGCGCAGGCTCCGGAGGTACTGCGGGTGATTGAGGAAAAGTGTAAAAAGGAGAACGTACCGCTGTATATTGCAGATGGCAAAAAGGCAGAGGTGCTTCAGGCAGATTGCTTTGGACAGACCTTTTGTTATGAGGGAGAAAATTATGAGATTTCTCTGGCGGGGGCTTACCAGACAGAGAATGCAGCCCTTGCTCTCAAAGCTCTCGCTCTTTTAGAGAAAAACCGTCTTTGCACAAGCCTTGCTCAGAGGAAAAAAGGTCTCAAGGATACGATATGGGGCGGAAGATTTACGGTAATACAGGATGCTCCGCTGTTTGTGGTAGACGGGGCACATAACCCGGGAGCGGCCCAAATGCTTTCCGTGTCTATTGAACGTTACTTTAATGGCAAAAATATTTACTATATTATGGGAATGTTCCGGGATAAGGACTACAGAAGCGTGATCAGAATGACACATGCCTATGCCAGGAAGATTCTGGCAGTCCAGACCCCGGGGAATCCCCGTGCGCTTCCGGCGAAGGAGCTGGCTGCTGCAGTACGGGAATATCATGCGGATGTGGAAGCGATGGATAGCCTTTCCTCTGCCGTGGACAGGGCTTTGGCACTGGCAGGGCTTGAGGATGTGATCCTGGCGTTTGGCTCCCTTTCTTTTATCGGGGAGCTGACAGAAATTGTGAAGAAAAAACGAGAGGAAGAAAATCATGATTGATTTACAGGAATGCAGGAAAGAGATTGATGAGATTGACGATCAGATCATCCGGCTTTTTGAGAAGAGAATGAAAGTCTGTGAGGACGTTGCCGAATATAAGATTACGACAGGGAAGAGGGTTCTGGATCCGGAGCGGGAGAGAGCCAAGATACAGGGTTTGTGTGAAAAGGCACATGGAGAGTTCAATATCCTTGGGGCGCAGGAGCTTTTCCAGCAGATTATGGCAATCAGCCGGAAACGCCAGTACCAGCTTCTTACCGAGCATGGCGTGGAAGAGAAAAAGGATTATGAAATCGTGGACAAGCTTCCTCTGGAGCATGTAAATGTAGTTTTTCAGGGGGTGGAAGGTGCGTATAGCTATGCTGCCATGCGTGCTTATTTTGAAGAAGATATTCACAGCTATCATGTGAAGACCTGGCGGGATGCGATGGAAGAGGTATCTGCGGGAAGAGCGGATTACGCAGTGCTTCCGATAGAAAATTCTACAGCAGGCATTGTAGCGGATATTTATGATCTGCTGACAGAGTATCAGCTTTTTATTGTCGGAGAACAGTCCATCCGTGCGGATCATGTGTTGCTTGGCCTTCCGGGAACGACTTTGGAGGATATCCGGACAGTCTACTCCCATCCCCAGGGCCTGGCCCAGTGCTGCAAATTCCTGGAGGGGCATCCGGACTGGAAAACAGTGAAGACAGAGAATACGGCAGGTGCCGCCAAGATGGTAAGCGATGTGCAGGACAAAACCTATGCAGCCATCGCAAGCAGGGAGGCCGGTGAGGTATTCGGACTTCAGATTCTTGCGGAAAATATCTGCCACAATGACAAGAACGTAACAAGATTTATCATTGTCAGCCGCAATCCGGTATACGAAAAAAATGCGGGCAAGATCAGCATCTGCTTTGAGCTGCCCCATGCAAGCGGTACCCTTTACAATATGCTTTCCCATATTATTTATAATGGGCTGAATATGACAAAGATCGAGTCCAGACCGATTCCGGGGAAAACATGGGAGTATCGGTTCTTTGTAGATTTTGAAGGAAATCCGGAGGACAGTGCGGTTAAAAATGCGCTGCGCGGTCTGGAAGCGGAAGCTAACCGGATGCGTGTGCTGGGATGCTATGAAGTGAATATGTAGCTTGGATAGCGTTCGCGAAGTAACCGGACTTTATATGGATACTGACCGGAACGCGGACAGCATAAATACAGCGGTCATGATAAAAGAATGCTATACAATAAGGGGAGAACGAGAAAATGGCAAGGATTCAGGAATGTATTCTCTACCGTAACTTTCTGAACGGGGAGATTCTTGAGAAAATGACAGCTCTGATGAATGCCTGTGACAATCATCAGGAAGAGTTAAAGAAAGAGGAATCTGTTTTTTTTGAATGTGTGAACGGATTGGTGGAAATGGCCGGTTCTTATGGCTTTTCCGGGAATCTGTGGCATAATTATCTGACTTTTCTTCTGGTGAATCATGAGAATGCCTTCAGCACGGCAAGTGAGATCCGCGGGGGTGTAGAGGGCAGCATCAACGAGATTGCACTGAATGATTTTACGATTTTTAAAGAGCTGTATGATTTTGATCTGCAGGTTTTTGACCAGGCATTCGGTACCTCCTGCTGCCGCATCATCTGTGATTATCAGAATATTGACAGCAACAGTAAGATGTTTAATCTGCGGATCCGCGACAGAATCTGCAGCATGAGCAAAACGCTGGCTGCGGCGGAGACTACGGAAGAATTTATGGCGGATATGGTGCAGTTTTATAAGGATTTCGGCGTTGGCAAGCTGGGACTGCATAAAGCATTCCGTGTTGCTCATGACGATAATGGCAAAGTAGTGATCGAGCCGGTTACCAAAATTGCCCATGTGCAGCTGGAAGATCTGGTGGGTTATGAAATTCCCAAGAAGCAGCTGATTGAAAATACGGAGGCTTTTGTCAGGGGAAGAAAGGCAAACAACTGCCTGCTGTTCGGGGATGCGGGAACAGGAAAGTCTTCCAGCATCAAAGGAATTCTGAATCGCTATTATGACGAGGGTCTGCGGATCATCGAGGTTTATAAGCACCAGTTCCAGGATCTGAACGATGTTATAGCCCAGATCAAGAACAGGAACTATAAATTTATCATTTATATGGATGATCTGTCCTTTGAGGAGTTTGAGATTGAATATAAATATCTGAAGGCAGTCATAGAAGGCGGCCTGGAGAAGAAACCGGATAATATCCTGATTTATGCCACCAGCAACAGACGGCATCTTGTGCGTGAGAGGGCAGGCGACAAGCTGGAAATCATGGACAAGGATGACCTGCATTCGTCCGATACGGTACAGGAGAAGCTTTCCCTGGTATATCGGTTCGGTGTGAGAATCTACTTCGGTGCACCTGATAAGAAGGAATTCCAGAATATTGTCCGGGTTTTGGCAGAGCGCCATGGGGTTGCCATGCCGGAGGAAGAGCTTATGCTGGAAGCAAATAAATGGGAACTGTCACACGGCGGCCTGACAGGAAGAACGGCGCAGCAGTTCATCGATTATCTGCTTGGAACGATAGATCAGTAGATGAAAAATATTCCGGACGGTTTACGGCCAACCGTCTGTGAGCAGGAACAGGTATTTGGAAGAAGGAGATGGGGATATGGCAGCAACAACTTTTGCAGCAATTGATATTGGCTCTTATGAGACCAGTATGAAGATCTTTGAATTTTCAAAAAAAATCGGCTTTAAAGAGCTGAATTATGTGCGATACCGTCTGGAGCTTGGAAGGGGAGCTTATTCCAATGGGAAATTAGATGTGAATATGGTAGACTCCCTTTGCGAAATTCTGGCGGACTTCAAAAAAATGATGAAGGAGTTCGGGGCTGAGGATTACAGAGCTTGTGCGACAAGTGCTTTCCGTGAATTGAAGAATCCGATCCTGATCATTGAACAGATTTACCAGCGTACCGGCGTGCGCGTGGAGATTCTCAGTAATGCGGAACAGCATTTCCTGGGCTATAAATCCATCGCCGCCATTGAAGCAGGGTTTAAGAAGATGATTCAGAAAGGCACTGCTATACTGGATGTGGGCGGCGGCAGCCTTCAGGTTTCTTTGTTTGATAAGGATTCCCTTGTAACGACCCAGAGCCTGAAGATTGGAAGTATGCGTATCCGTGAGCGCCTGAAAGAACTGGAAAAACAGAATACACATTATGATCAGCTGATTGAGGAATTTATCCGAAATGACCTGACTGCTTTCCAGAGGATGCATCTGAAAGACAGGAATATTAAGAATATCATCCTGATGGGAGATCTTCTTACAGATACAATTTTTAAAGAAGAGCTTGTTGACCGCATCATTACCAGAGAGGAATTTAACAAACGGTATGAAAATACGGTTTACAAAACAGATGAAGCGCTTGCTGAAGAGCTGGGAATGGATCCGGAGTATGCATCTCTTGTGATTCCTACCATGGTCATCTGCAAAAACTTCCTGGATATTTTTAATGCGGAGTCTGTCTGGGCACCGGGCGTTTCTCTTCTGGATGGTCTTGCCTATGATTTCGGTGAGAAGGAGAAATTTATCAAGAGTGTCCATAATTTTGAAAATGATATTCTGGTGGCATCCAGAAATATCGCAAAACGCTATTCCAGCGGGAAGAACCATATTCAGGGAACGACCGACCTGGCGCTGGCAATCTTTGACAGCATGAAAAAAGTCCATGGTATGGGACAGAGAGAACGACTGCTTCTGCAGATCGCCGTACAGCTTCATGACTGCGGCAAATATATCAGCCTGGGAGATGTGGCGGAATGTTCCTATCGGATCATCATGGCTACGGAGATTATCGGCCTTTCTACAGAGGAACGGCAGATTATTGCAAGTGCGGTTCGGTATAATACAACGGAATTTGTTTACTACGATGAGAGGAATGACGACGGCTCCGGCCTTGACAGGAACCGTCATGTGCTGGTGGCGAAGCTGACCGCGATCCTGCGGCTTGCCAATGCCATGGACAGAAGCCACTATCAGAAAGTACAGGGGCTTCGGGCTGTGCTGAAAGACAGGGAGCTGCAGCTGATCATTGATTCCAGCAGGGATATTTCCCTGGAGCTTGGCCTTTTGAAGGAAAAAGTGAAGTTCTTTGAAGAAGTGTTTGGTATTCGTCTGGTTCTCAGACGTAAGAGAAAGATGTAGAGGTGGTGCGATTATGATGGATTTGAAGAGTTTTGAAAAACCGGAATATTTTGTGAACAGGGAATTAAGCTGGCTGAAATTTGATGAGAGAGTGCTGAGTGAGGCCAGAGATAAGAGCCTTCCTTTGTTTGACAGGCTGAAATTTTTAAGTATTACGTCCTCGAATCTGGATGAGTTTTATATGGTGCGTGTAGCATCTCTGAAGGATCAGGTTCATGCGGGGTATGAGAAGCCGGATATTGCAGGCCTGACACCGAAGGAGCAG
This sequence comes from Eubacteriales bacterium, assembly GCA_030524545.1. GTDB lineage: Bacteria > Bacillota > Clostridia > Lachnospirales > Lachnospiraceae > Blautia_A. The sequence continues at coordinate 75,359 of JAUNGM010000015.1, read as the reverse complement.
CTGAAGGAAATCAGCATCCAGACGCATGAGCTGGTGCATGTGCAGTATAATACGCTGATGCGTTCTCTTCTGCCTCTTCTGGAAAAAGCAGGGCTGCATATGATCATGGAACATGAGGAATTGTCTGATAAACAGAAGGACTACGTAGACCGGTATTTTGAGGATAATGTTTATCCGGTACTGACACCGATGGCCATGGACTCCTCAAGGCCGTTTCCGCTGATTCGCAATAAGACGCTGAACATCGGAGCTTTGATCTCCAAGAAAGATAAGAAAAAAGGAAAGGAAGCACTGGAGTTTGCTACTGTGCAGGTTCCTTCCGTGCTGCCCCGTGTGATCGAGATTCCATCCGGTAAAGAGGGTGTAAGAGCTGTGATCATGCTGGAGCAGATTATTGAGCGGAATATCGGCAAGCTGTTTTTGAGCAATGATGTTGTTTGTGCCCATCCGTACCGGATTATGAGAAATGCGGATCTGACCATTGATGAGGATGAGGCGGAGGATCTGCTGGTAGAGATTCAGAAGCAGTTGAAAAAGCGTCAGTGGGGTGAGGTCATCCGTCTGGAAGTGGAAGAAAAGATGGATAAACGTCTGTTAAAAATCCTGAAGACGGAGTTTGATATTAAAAATGAGGATATCTTTGAAATCAACGGGCCGCTGGACCTGACCATGCTGATGAAGGTTTATGGGCTGGACGGATTTGATGAGCACAAGACTCCGAGATATATACCTGCACCTGTTCCGGTATTCCAGAATGAGAAGGATATCTTCCAGGTGATTCGTGAAGGCGATGTATTTCTGCACCATCCTTATATGAGCTTTGATCCTGTGGTAAATTTTGTCCGCCAGGCGGCAAAAGACCCGGATGTTCTTGCCATTAAGCAGACCCTTTACCGTGTCAGCGGAAATTCCCCGATTATTGCGGCACTTGCCCAGGCGGCGGAGAATGGCAAGCAGGTTTCTGTTCTGGTTGAACTGAAAGCGCGTTTTGACGAGGAGCATAATATTGTTTGGGCAAAGATGCTGGAAAAAGCAGGCTGCCATGTTATTTACGGTCTTGTGGGACTGAAGACGCACAGCAAGATCACCCTGGTAGTAAGAAGAGAAGAGACAGGAATCCGCCGGTATGTACATATGGCTACCGGTAACTACAATGATTCCACTGCCAAGCTTTATACGGATTGCGGTGTATTTTCCTGTGATGAGCGTTTTGGCGAGGATGCCACTGCGGTATTTAATATGCTTTCCGGATATTCGGAACCGAAGCGCTGGAATAAGCTGATCGTAGCGCCGATCTGGATGAAGAACCGATTCCTGAAGCTGATCGAGAAGGAGGCGGAGAATGCGAAGAATGGTATTCCTGCTTACATACGGGCGAAGATGAATTCCCTGTGTGACCCGGTGATCATGTCTGCGCTTTATTACGCTTCTTCCTGCGGAGTGAAGATTGAACTTCTGGTGCGCGGAATCTGCTGTCTGAAGGTGGGAATTCCAGGGGTGAGTGAGAATATTCATGTGCGGTCAATCGTTGGTGAATTTCTGGAGCATAGCCGTATCTTCTGCTTCTGCAACGGCGGAAATGAAGAGGTTTATATGGGAAGTGCGGACTGGATGCCGCGTAACCTGGACCGCCGTGTGGAAATCGTCTTCCCTGTAGAGGATGAAAGAATCAGGCAGGAGGCCATTCATGTTCTGGATCTGGAGTTTAAGGATAATGTGAAGGCACATCTGCTTCAGGCAGATGGGACTTATGTGAAACCGGATAAGAGGGGTAAGACTCTTATAAATTCGCAGATGGAATTCTGCAGGGAGGCTAAAGAGATGGCTTCCAGGGAGAAGAAGAAGGCAAAAGAGCATACAAGGGTTTTTGTTCCGGCGGAACCGGCGGAGGATATTGAGGAATAAGATTTCTCAGATGAGAGGAGCACCTGCTGTACGGAAAAGGTATGGCAGGTGCTTCTGTGCAGATATTTGGGTATGTCGTATGCTGATTGATCTGTCTGCGCAGATGGAAACAAATAGTATTAGAAAGGGATGCTGTGAAGTATGATACTTTATTTTTCAGGGACGGGGAATAGTGCTTTTGTGGCGAAAAGGATTGCTTCTATTGTAAGGGATGAAGTAGTTTCGATCAATGACAGGATCAGGGAGCACAGCCATAAGAAGATTGTGTCGGAGAAACCTCTGGTGTTTGCGGTTCCGACGTATGGATGGAGGATTCCGAGACTGGTAGAGGAATGGATCTGTAAGATGACCTTTGAAGAGAATCAGAAAGCTTATTTTGTGATGACCTGCGGAGGGGATATCGGGAATGCAGAGAAATATATCCTGAAGCTGTGTGAAAAGAAGAAATTTGAATTTATGGGATGTGCAGAAATCGTGATGCCGGAGAATTATATAGCCATGTTTCCGGTACCGGAGGAAGAAGAGGCAATCTCAATCGTAAAGAAAGCGGAGCCATTGATTGAAGAAACGGCCAATGCCATCAGCGCTGGGTATCGTCTGCCGTCTAAGGAGGTTTCTTCGGCAGGGAAGATTTGCAGCAGTGTGGTAAATGAGCTGTTTTATCCTCTGTTTGTGAAAGCAGGCAAGTTTCGGGCAACAGATGCGTGTATCAGCTGTGGAAAATGCGAGAAAGTCTGTCCGCTGCATAACATTCATCTGAAAAACGGAAAACCTGTCTGGAAGCGGAAATGTACCCATTGTATGGCATGCATCTGTGATTGTCCGAGAGAAGCAATCGAGTACGGAAAAGCAAGCAAAGGAAAACCGCGGTACCATTGTCCTGAAGTTTAGGGTGGCACAAGGAGGGAAAAACAGTGTCAGCAGACCATAAGAAAAAGAAGCATGAACGGATAAAGAAAAGTATACTGATCGCTGTGCTGCTTTGCGTAGCTGTGTTAACCGGAACCCGGTGGGAGCAGTTTTATGTGGAAAAGACATATTCCGTTGAAAATACGGATAATAAAGAGAGCGGAGAAGAATACGAGCCGGATGAAATCTCTGTTTTGGGCAATCAGACTGTGGTACAGGAATTTGAAGCTTTAGAATCGGAAATTCTGAATGTGGCCATTGATTTTAAAGTGTGGGAACAAAAGAACGGAAAAGGAAAGATTGTGGTAGAGATCCAGACTATGGACGGAGAGGTACTGGCATCTGCAGAAAAGGCTGTGAAAAAGCTGCAGCAGAACAAGAAGGGGATAACTACAGCATTTTCAGTTCCTGCGAAGCTGCAAAAGGGAGAGACATACCGGGTTGTAATCAACAGCCGGAATGTAGAGAATGAAAAAGGATGTTACCTGTATGCTGTGGAGGAAAAAGGCAATCTGTTCGGCAATCTGACTGTGAACGGCGAAGCGGTGCAGGGCAGAATAAAATTAAAGATGAGTATGATGCATTTTGCATGGAACAGTATGGTCTTTATCTTCCTGGTTCTTATGTTCGCAATATTCCTGCTGCTGATTCCCGTTGAGAGGGTGCAGAACTGGATAGATAGGAAGTGCAGGCATTCTGTGGATATTAATGTATTGTGTTCAAGAATTCTGTTTTTTGTCTCTCCGGCAGTAGCATTTTTTGTAGTGCAGAGATATTCGGATTACGGGTTAAAAGCATTTTTGAAGCTTATGTTTCATCCAAAAGGAATCCTTAATATTTTTCTCTACGGACTGGTGTGGTGGGTAATTTATCTTATTTGCAACCGGACCAAATATACGGCTGTGATTCTGGTAGGAGTATCATCCGTTATGGGACTTGCCAATTATTATGTATGGAGATTCAGAGGATCACCGGTTATGGCGGCAGACATTGCTTCTTTGGGGACTGCCATGGATGTGGCCGGCGGTTATGATTATAGTCTGAATCTGTCTGCGCTGTGGGCTATTGCGGTGACTGCTGTGTTTATTGCACTGGCACTGGGACTCCGAAGCTATAAAGGTCTGGGATGGAAAAAAAGAGGATGTATGGCACTGGCGTTTCTGGTTCCTTACGGGGTGTTTTACACTCAGCTTTTGCACGGAACCTTACTAAAAGATCATGGGGTGACGGTAAGTGTCTGGGAGCCATCCAGAAATTATGCAAAAAACGGTTCTTTGTTATCCTTTTTCCTGAGTTATACTTATTATAGAGTAGAAAAACCGGATAATTATTCCGTTGCTAAGGCTGAAGAGATCACAGAAAAATATGTTTCAGATTCGGCAAAATGGGAAGAAGAGGAAATAAGACCGAATATGATAGCCATCATGAATGAAGCATTTTCCGATCTGAATGCAGACGGCAATCTGGAGACATCGGAGGATTATATGCCATACATTCACGGTCTTAAGGAAGATACGGTAAAGGGCGATTTGTATGTATCTGTTTTTGCCGGAAATACGGCCAATTCGGAATATGAATTCCTCACCGGCTGCAGTATGGCCTTTATGCCGTTTCGGGCAATACCCTACAACACGTATATTAAGGACAGAATGCCGTCTCTGACCTGGTCGTTAAAAGAGGCAGGATATGCGGGGAATTATGCGGTGCATCCGTTTTCAAAGACAGCATGGAACAGGAATGTTGTTTATCCTTATCTGGGTTTTGAGGAATTTTACGGAGCATCGGATATGGAAAATGTGGAATACATTCGTAATTTTGCTTCAGACAAGACGGATTTTGATTTTATTATTTCAAAATACGAAGAGACCAGGGCAAAGTCAGATGAGCCTTTTTATACATTCAGTGTGACAGTTCAGAATCACGGTGGGTATACGGTATCTCAGGGACTGGTAGACAAGAACATTACCATTACGGATCCGGCCAGGCAGGATGAGGAGGCGGAGCAGTATATCAATCTTGTTAAGGAATCGGATCATGCGTTTAAAGAGCTGACAGAATATTTTGAACAGATAGATGAGCCTACGGTAATTGTCATGTTCGGGGATCATCAGCCGTCACTGTCTACCGGTTTCTATGAGAAGCTGTTCCGGAAGTCCTCAGATAGTTTTAGTTTACAGGATACGGTCAATAAATATACGGTGCCGTATGTAATTTGGGCAAATTACGATATTGAAGAAGAAGAGGCGGATATGAGCGCCAATTATTTATCGGCTTATCTTATGAAAGTGATCGGCGGAAAGATGACAGGATATCAGAAATATCTGATGGATCTGTATGAAAAAATTCCCATGATAACAGCAAATGGTTATCGCGGGGATGACGGAGAACTTCATGAACTGGATGAGGAGTCCGAGTATTCAGAACTGTTGAATGAGTATAAGATACTCCAGTATAATAATATGTTTGATACGTTAAACAGAATAGAGGAATTTTACTCTCTGAGCGGGGCAGGCTAATCAGGCAATAGCCTGATTGCACCCCTGCCGCTTGCCCGGATAACCATCCTGAAACTGAAGGAACAGCTTAAAATATCACAAATTATTAGCAGCATCCCAGAATTTCAGGCAAAATAAAAACCAATCAAGCACTAAGTTGCTTTGATTGGTTCCTTGATTGGTTTTGAATTTACCGAAGCTTAAACCCCGGTAAATCAACATATTCAGAGCAGCCAGTACGGGAATCGAACCCGTGTTTTCGCCGTGAGAGGGCGACGTCTTGACCCCTTGACCAACTGGCCTTGTCCTAACCGACTTGCTAAGTATACAATACTTTAAAAAAATATGCAAGTGTTTTTTTGATTTTTTTAAAAAATTTTTTTACTCTGAAAAGGAAAACCACAAAAATACTTGCCAAACACCCCAAAGATAAGGTATCATATAGAACGAATGTTTGAGAAAGTTTCGAAATCAAGAAAGGAAATGTATCAGTCATGGCAAAAAAGCAAACTTATGATGCAGGCAGCATCTCCGTTCTGGAAGGGCTGGAGGCAGTGCGGAAGCGTCCGGGCATGTATATCGGAAGTGTTTCCCGAAAAGGTCTGAATCATTTGATATATGAAATCGTGGACAATGCGGTGGATGAGCATCTGGCAGGCTACTGTGACAGGATTCATGTGATCTTGGAAAAAGACGGTTCCTGTACAGTGAATGACAATGGCCGCGGCATTCCTGTAGATATGCATGAGAAAGGGGTTTCCGCAGAACGTCTGGTATTTACTACGCTTCATGCCGGCGGCAAATTTGACAACTCCGCATATAAGACCAGCGGTGGTCTGCACGGAGTCGGTTCTTCGGTTGTGAATGCCCTTTCTACCTATCTGGATATCAAGATCAGCCGTGACGGCTACGTTCACCATGATCATTACGAACGGGGAATCCCCGCATTAGAGCTGGAAAACGGGCTTCTTCCGAAACTCGGGAAGACAAAAACGACAGGCACCTGCATCAATTTTCTGCCGGATCCGGAAATTTTTGAGAAGACCAGATTTTCTGCAACGGAGGTGAAAAGCAGGCTTCACGAAACTGCATATCTGAATCCGGAGCTGACGATTCTTTTTGAAGACCTGCGTGGGGAAGAACCGGAAAGAATCGAATATCACGAACCGGACGGAATCATCGGATTTATCAAGGATCTGAACCAGAATACGGAAGCCCTCCACGAGCCAATCTACTTCAAAGGAGAATCTGAGGGAATTCAGGTGGAAATTGCCCTCCAGTTTACGAATGAATTCAGGGAAAACGTGCTTGGTTTCTGCAATAATATCTATAATGCAGAGGGCGGTACGCATCTGACTGGTTTTAAGACTACCTTTACAGCCGTTATGAATACGTATGCCAGGGATATCGGTGTCTTGAAGGAAAAAGATCCTAATTTTACAGGTGCAGATATCCGAAACGGTATGACAGCTGTTGTATCAATCAAGCATCCGGCCCCCAGGTTTGAAGGACAGACCAAAACCAAGCTGGATAATCAGGATGCGGCTAAGGCCACAGGCAAGGTTGTGGGAGAACAGATGGTTTTTTATTTTGACCGGAATCTGGAAACGCTGAAGACCATTCTTTCCTGTGCGGAAAAAGCAGCCAAGATTCGGAAGTCCGAAGAGCGTGCAAAGACGAATCTCCTTACAAAGCAGAAATATTCCTTTGACTCCAACGGCAAGCTTGCAAACTGTGAGAAAAAAGACCCCTCTCAGTGTGAAATCTTCATAGTAGAGGGAGACTCCGCCGGCGGCTCCGCCAAAACGGCCAGAAACAGGAATTATCAGGCAATCCTTCCCATCAGGGGAAAGATCCTGAATGTAGAGAAGGCGTCTATTGACAAGGTTCTCGCGAATGCAGAAATCAAGACCATGATCAATGCCTTCGGCTGTGGTTTTTCCGAAGGATATGGAAATGATTTTGACATTACAAAGCTGCGCTATGACAAAATTGTCATTATGGCTGATGCTGATGTGGATGGTGCCCATATTTCCACTCTCCTTCTGACATTGTTCTATCGTTTTATGCCGGAGCTGATCTATGAGGGACATGTGTATATCGCCATGCCGCCTTTGTATAAAGTCATGCCGAAGAAAGGGGCAGAGGAATATCTTTATGATGACAAAGCCCTGGAAAAGTACCGCCGCACCCACAAGCCCGGAACCTTTACGCTTCAGAGGTACAAAGGCCTTGGAGAAATGGATGCACAGCAGCTTTGGGAGACGACTCTGAATCCGGAAACCCGTATGATGAAGCGGGTGGAGATCGATGATGCGCGGCTGGCATCCAGCGTGACGGAAATCCTGATGGGCAGCGAGGTTCCTCCGAGAAAGACATTTATCTATGAACATGCGAAGGATGCAGAACTGGATATTTAGCAGATGAGGTATAAATTATGGAAACAAAACAGGAAAATATCATCCGTACCGACTATGCGGAAGTGATGCAGAAATCCTATATCGATTATGCCATGAGTGTGATCATCTCCCGTGCACTGCCGGATGTACGGGACGGATTGAAGCCGGTACAGAGAAGAACGTTATATGATATGTATGAACTGGGAATCCGTTATGACAGGCCTTACCGTAAATGCGCCCGTATTGTGGGAGATACCATGGGTAAATATCATCCGCATGGTGACAGCTCCATCTATGAAGCTCTTGTGGTCATGGCACAGGATTTTAAAAAAGGCAAAACTCTGGTGGACGGCCACGGAAACTTCGGCTCCATTGAAGGAGACGGAGCCGCTGCTATGCGATATACGGAAGCGCGCCTGGAAAAGCTGACCCAGGAAGTTTTCCTGGGCGATCTGGACAAAAATGTCGTAGACTTTATGCCGAACTTTGACGAAACCGAAAAAGAACCTGTAGTTCTTCCGGTAAGGATTCCGAACCTTCTGGTGAACGGTGCGGACGGTATTGCCGTTGGCATGGCTACCAGCATTCCGCCCCACAATCTCGGGGAAGTGGCGGATGCGGTAAAAGCATACATGAAAGACAACAACATCAGCGTCAAAGGCCTGATGCGTTATATTAAAGGACCGGATTTCCCTACAGGCGGGATCGTGGTCAACAAGGATGACCTGAAAAATATTTACGAGACAGGTACAGGAAAACTCCGCCTGCGGGGAAAAGTGGAAGTGGAAAAGCTAAAAGGCGGCAGGCTTGCGCTTGTGATCACGGAAATCCCCTATACCATGATCGGTGCGAATATCGGGAAGTTCCTGAATGATGTGGCTGCGCTGGTGGAGACGAAGAAGACGACGGATATTGTGGACATTTCCAACCAGTCTTCTAAGGAAGGTATCCGTATTGTTCTGGAACTGAAAAGAGATACGGATGTGGAAAACCTTACAAACATGCTGTACAAAAAAACGCGGCTGGAAGATACCTTCGGTGTCAATATGCTGGCCGTTGCGGACGGCAGGCCGGAAACCTTAAGTCTGAAGCAGGTGATCGAGCATCATGTGGATTTTGTATTTGAGGTGACTACCAGGAAATACACCACCCTTTTGGCAAAGGAAACAGAAAAAAAAGAAATCCAGGAAGGCCTGATCAAGGCCTGTGACGTGATTGACCTGATTATTGAAATCCTCCGGGGCAGTAAGAACCGGGAACAGGTGAAGAAGTGTCTGGTAGATGGTGTTACCGAAGGAATCCGTTTTAAGAGTAAAGCAAGCGAGAAAGCAGCAAAGAGACTGCAGTTTTCAGAGCGGCAGGCAACGGCTATCCTGGAAATGCGGCTTTACAAACTGATCGGTCTGGAGATTGAAGCCCTGCAGGCAGAATATGCAGAGACGATGAAGAATATTGCGATCTATAAAGATATTCTGGATAATTATGATTCCATGGCGTCTGTGATCATGAAGGAACTGGATTCCATTAAGAAGGAATACGGCACAAAACGACGGACTTTGATCGAGAATGCGGAAGAGGCCGTTTATGAAGAGAAGAAGATGGAAGAGATGGAGGTCTGCTTCCTGATGGACCGGTTCGGTTATATGAAGCTGATCGACAAGTCTGCTTATGAGCGGAATAAGGAGACTGCCCATGCAGAGAATAAATATATTTTTACCTGTATGAATACGGACAAGATCTGTATTTTTACAGATACGGGCAGGATGCATACGGTAAAAGTAGCGGATATTCCGCTGGTGCGTTTCCGTGATAAAGGAACTCCGGCAGATAATCTGAGTAATTATGAGAGTGCACAGGAACAGATGATCTATGTGGCACCTATGGGACAGGTCAGCCGTGCAACACTGATGTTTGTGACCCGAAGCGCTATGTGTAAGCTGGTAGAAGGTACGGAATTCGATGTGGCAAAGAGGACGATTGCCTCCACAAAAATGAGCGGGGAGAATCGTCTCGTCTTTGTCGGAAGATCCGACGAGATGGAGCAGGTGGTGCTTCAGAGCAGCGGCGGGTATTTCCTGCGCTTCCCGAAGACTGAAATCCCTCTGAAGAAAAAAGGGGCAGTCGGCGTGCGGGGAATGAAACTGGGAGACGGAGATTTCCTGGAACATGCATATCTTCTGGAAGGGCATCAGGAATACACCATCCCATATCACGAAAAAGCATATGCCCTGAACAAGGTAAAGCTCGCCAGACGCGATACAAAGGGAACCAAACCCCGGATCTGATACTGGAAAAAGCGATAAGAAAAAATTTCCTTGCTTTTCCGAAACGATAGTGTTAGAATGTAGGAAACTAGATACTGGATAACATAAGAGTGGGCTTCGGCCCACTCTTTTACATACCAGAGTATGCAGAATGACTGCCAGTGGCAGGCATTTTGTATGTATGGGTATGCAGACCAGAAATCCGGTAATCTGACATGTCAGAAAGGAAGGTGGGAATTATGAGCAGGCGTGAGGAATATGAGCAGAGAGCAGAGGCACTGCTGACGCCTATTGTAGACTCCAATGGTTTTGAACTGGTAGACGTGGAATATGTAAAAGAGGCGGGCGAATGGTATCTCAGGGGCTATATTGACAAACCCGGCGGGATTACGGTCAATGACTGTGAAACAGTAAGCCGTGCTTTCAGCGACAAGCTGGATGAGGAGGACTTTATTGATGACAGCTACATTATGGAAATCAGTTCTCCCGGTCTTGACAGGCCGCTGAAAAAAGAAAAAGACTATGTAAGAAGCATGGGAAAACTGGTGGAAATCCGTACCTACCGACCAATTGAAAAACAAAAAGAGTTCTGCGGCATATTGACTGCATATGATAGTAACAGTGTGACAATTGAAGAAGACGGCACCCCGCGCACCTTTGAAAAAAAAGATATTGCACTGATCCGTCTTGCAATCGAATTCTAGTGTTACAGTTTGGCCGCGCGCTGAACGGTAACAGTATTTAACAAATTTAGGAGGAAAAGAGAAAAATGAACAGAGAATTGATGGAAGCGCTGGATATTCTGGAAAAAGAAAAGAACATCAGTAAGGATACCTTGCTGGGAGCGATTGAGCAGTCTTTGATCCAGGCCTGCAAAAACCATTTCGGTAAAGCAGACAACGTGCATGTGTCCATTAATCCGGAAACCTGTGATTTTCGGGTTATGGCAGACAGGACAGTTGTGGAATATGCAGAAGATCCGGCTCTGGAGATTTCCCTGGTAGATGCGCAGAAGATCAATGCACATGCAGAAATCGGAGATGTCATCCAGGTAGAAATCCATTCAAAGGAATTCGGAAGAATCGCAACCCAGAATGCCAAAAACGTGATTCTGCAGAAAATCCGTGAGGAAGAGCGTAAGGTACTGTATGATCAGTATTACGGCAAAGAAAAAGAAGTTGTTACCGGTATCGTACAGCGTGTGATGGGTAAGAATGTCAGCGTGAATCTGGGCAAGGCGGATGCCATCTTAAGTGAAAACGAGCAGGTGAAAGGGGAAGAATTCCAGCCTACCGAGCGTATCAAGGTATACATCCTGGAAGTAAAGGATACCCCCAAAGGCCCCCGCATCCTGGTTTCCAGAACACATCCGGGCCTTGTAAAACGTCTTTTTGAATCCGAGGTTGCGGAAGTACAGGACGGTACGGTGGAGATTAAGAGCATTGCCAGAGAAGCAGGCTCACGTACCAAGATCGCAGTGTGGAGCAACGATCCGGATGTGGATCCGGTAGGTGCCTGCGTAGGTATGAAGGGAGAGCGTGTAGGCGTGATCGTCAACGAACTCCGCGGAGAAAAGATTGACATTATCAACTGGGATGAAAACCCGGCAATCCTTATCGAAAATGCATTAAGCCCGGCTAAGGTTATTGCTGTTATGGCTGACCCGGATGACAAGACTGCTCTTGTCGTTGTTCCGGATTATCAGCTTTCCCTTGCCATTGGCAAGGAAGGACAGAATGCCCGTCTGGCAGCCCGTCTGACTGGCTTCAAGATTGATATTAAGAGCGAGACACAGGCAAGAGAGTCCGGTGATCTTTATGATTACGAGGACGAAGAAGAATATTACGAGGATGAGGAATACGGCGAAGAATATGAGAGCAGTGAAGAAACTCCTGTTCCGGAAAGTTATGAAGAGGCCGCAGTGGAAGAAGAATGAAAACAAAAAGTAAGATTCCCATGCGTCAATGTACCGGCTGCAGGGAGATGAAAAGTAAAAAAGAAATGATCAGGGTTTTGAAAACTGCAGAGGACGAAATCGTTCTGGATACTACCGGAAAGAAAAACGGCAGGGGAGCTTATGTATGTTTCTCCAGGGACTGTCTGGAAAAAGCAATCAAAAGCCATGGGCTTGAGCGTTCGCTGAAAGCTTCGATTCCGGATGAAGTTTATCAGAACCTGAAAAAGGAGTTTGAAGCGATTGAGAAATAATAGAAATAAGGTCCTGTCATTGATAGGATTAGCGACTAAGGCCGGAAAGACAGTCAGCGGCGAATTCTCAACGGAGAAATCGGTAAAGACAGGAAAAGGATTTCTGGTACTGGTTGCAGAGGATGCCTCTGAAAATACAAAAAAGAAATTTCGGAATATGTGTGAATATTATGAAGTTCCGATCTATTTCCTTTCAGATAAAGAAGGACTGGGAAAATCCATGGGAAAAGAATTCCGTGCCAGCCTTGCCGTACAGGATGAGAATTTTGCGAATGCAATCGTAAAAGAATTGGAGAAGGCATAAGGAGGTAGATGGAATGGCCGGAATCAGAGTGCATGAGCTTGCCAGGGAGCTTGGCAGGCAGAACCGAGAAGTTATTGAGTTTCTAAAAGGAAGAGGGATTGACGTCAAGAGTCATATGACGATTCTTGAAGAACCCTCGATCACTATATTAAAAGAAAAATTTGGAAAGATGGGAAAGGAGCATATTGCCAAGGTGGATACTTCTAAAGAAGAAAAGATGGTAAACGCGAAGCCGGAAGCTGAGAAAGCAGAGGCTCCCAAAAAGAAGAAAAATATTATCCGTGTATATCACGCACAGAATGCGAGCGACGGAGGGAAAAACAGGCCCAGACGTCCGGGCGCTGAAAGAAAGGGCGGGCCGAGACCGCAGGGAGGTGCCCAGACTTCGAGACAGCAGTCCGTAAAACCTGCGGAACCACAGACTGCTAAGCCGGAGTCAAAACCTGTGACACCAGCTGCAGAGAAGCCGAAGGCAGCAGAAGTGAAGGCTGCGGAGGCAGTGACGGCAGCACCGGTTCAGCCGGCTGTAAAACCAGCATCACAGGAGCAGACCGGAAATGTACGTCCGCAGCAGAACCGTGCAGAAAGCAAAGAAATGCGCGATAATAGAGAGAATAAAGAAAATCGCGACAACAGGGAAGAAAACCGGGAGAGCCGCGATAATAGAAATAACAGCAGAGAAAACCGTTCGAACAGAGAGAACAACAGAGATTCCAGAGAAAGACGGGATAACCGGGACAACAGAGATAACCGGGATAACAGAGATAACCGCGGCGGAAGAGATTTCCGCGGAAGTGACAGAAGACCGCAGGGAGACCGAAGCAATCAGAACCGTTCCGGTCAGGATCGTCCGCCAAGAAGCAATGATGGACGTCAGCCAAGAAATGGAGACGGCCAGAACCGTCCGCCAAGACAGAATGATAATGGCAGCCGTCCGCCAAGAGGACAGGGACGCCCGCAGGGCGGTCAGGAGCGCTCCGAAGGAAGAGGCGAAGGCGGAAGATTCGGAGGCAGTCAGAACCGTCCGGGCCAGAACCGCGGAAACCAGCGTCAGAATACCAGAAGAAACGACAATGATGTGGTATTTGCACCGGAGCTGACCAAGACTTCCAAGGACAGTAAGAGAGAACGAGACAGAGAGAACAAGAATAAGAAAAAAGAATTTGAAAAAACTGCAAATACAGGACACAGACCGAATCAGAACAGCCGCAAGTCCGGCGTGAAGCTTCCGAAAGCACTGCAGAAGCCTGCACCGCAGCCGAAGCAGGAAGAAAAGAAACCGGAAGTAAAAGAAATCATCCTTCCGGAGAAGATGACCATCCGTGAGCTTGCGGAAGCAATGAAAATGCAGCCGTCTGCAATCGTGAAGAAACTGTTTATGCAGGGCATGATGGTAACGGTAAACCATGAGATCGACTTTGAAAAAGCACAGGAGATTGCGTTGGAGTACGATATCATTGCGGAACTGGAAGAAAAAGTAGATGTCATTGAAGAACTTCTTAAAGAGGACGAAGAAGATGAAGCTACCATGGTTTCCAGGCCTCCGGTAGTCTGCGTTATGGGTCATGTTGACCATGGTAAGACATCCCTTCTGGATGCGATCCGAAATACAAATGTCACAAGAGGTGAGGCCGGCGGTATTACCCAGCACATCGGTGCTTATGTGGTAAAGATTAACGATCAGAAGATCACCTTCCTGGATACCCCGGGACATGAGGCATTTACTGCCATGCGTATGCGCGGTGCCAATGCAACGGATATCGCAGTTCTGGTGGTTGCTGCAGATGACGGTGTCATGCCTCAGACTGTGGAAGCAATCAGCCATGCAAAGGCAGCAGGCGTAGAAATTATTGTAGCAATTAATAAGATTGATAAACCAAGCGCAAATGTAGAGCGTGTAAAACAGGAACTTTCCGAGTACGAACTGATTCCGGAGGACTGGGGCGGAAGCACCATTTTTGTACCGGTTTCTGCCCATACGGGAGAGGGCATTGATACGCTTCTGGAAATGATCCTTCTGACAGCAGAGGTTGCGGAACTGAAAGCCAATCCGAAACGTGCGGCCAGAGGTCTTGTCATCGAAGCACAGCTGGATAAGGGCAAAGGTCCGGTTGCTACCATTCTCGTACAGAAGGGTACTCTTCATGTAGGTGACTTTATTGCGGCAGGTGCATGCAGCGGTAAGGTACGTGCCATGATGGATGACAAGGGACGACGTGTAAAAGAAGCAGGCCCGTCTACCCCGGTAGAGATTCTGGGTCTTGGAGATGTACCGAATGCCGGTGAGATCATCATGTCCTTTGACAGTGATAAAGAAGCCAAGAATTTTGCCGGAGCATTTGTATCCGAAAACAAGAACCGTCTGCTGGAAGAGACCAAGGCAAAATTGTCCCTGGATAATCTCTTTGACCAGATTCAGGCGAGTGATCTGAAAGAGCTTCCGATCATTGTAAAAGCAGACGTCCAGGGTTCCGTGGAAGCAGTGAAGCAGAGTCTCGTGAAGCTTTCCAATGAAGAGGTGGTTGTCAGAGTCATCCACGGAGGGGTTGGTGCAATTAATGAATCCGATGTTTCCCTGGCTGCAACCTCCAATGCGATCATCATTGGATTTAACGTACGCCCGGATGCCATGGCGAAACAGCTTGCGGAGCAGGAAGGCGTGGATCTTCGTCTGTATAAGGTTATTTATCAGGCAATCGAAGATGTGGAATCTGCAATGAAAGGTATGCTGGATCCTGTATTCGAAGAAAAAGTCATCGGCCATGCGGAAGTCCGTCAGCTTTTCAAAGCTTCCGGAGTTGGTACCATTGCAGGAAGCTATATTCTGGATGGTATCTTCCAGAGAAACTGCAAGGTACGTATCACCAGAGAGGGCGAGCAGATCTTTGAGGGCGAGCTGGCATCCCTGAAGCGCTTTAAGGATGATGTGAAGGAAGTCAAAGCAGGATACGAATGCGGTCTGGTATTTGGCGGATTTAATGATGTAAAAGAAGAAGATCAGGTAGAAGCTTATATTATGGTTGAGGTACCAAGATAGAATACCCGAACAGGAGTGAGACAGAATGAGAAAAAACAGCATTAAGAATACGCGGATCAATGGGGAAGTGCAGAAGGAATTAAGTATGATCATCCGTAGTGAAATCAAAGATCCACGTATTCACCCCATGACCTCTGTCATGTCTGTGGAAGTGGCTCCGGACTTAAAAACATGCAAGGCATTTATCAGTGTTCTCGGTACACAGGAAGCAAAGGAAGCCACAATCCGCGGATTAAAAAGCGCGGAAGGCTATATCCGCCGTCAGCTTGCAAAGAATCTGAATTTACGGAATACGCCGGAAATCCGGTTTATTCTGGATGAGTCCATTGAATATGGTGTCAATATGTCAAAATTGATCGATGATGTGACAGGTAAGGATGCTTCCGCAAGGGAAGCGGCAGATGGCAAAGAGGAGTGACATTTCACTTCGGCAGGCATAGGAGGGGAAACATGAAGAATATTTCAGAAGTACTGGAACATGTAAAGACTATGGGAATCGCAGGGCACATCCGTCCGGATGGGGACTGCGTGGGGTCCTGTATGGCGTTATATCTTTATATTAAGGAATATTATCCGGATATCCGGGCAGATGTCTATCTGGATCATCCGAAGCCAATCTTTTCTCATATTGACTGTATCGATGAAATAAAGACGGAAGCAGACGGTGAAAAGAATTATGATCTGTTTGTTACCTGTGATGTCAGTTCGAGAGACCGGCTGGCTGTGGCAGGGGATTATTTTGAGACTGCGAAAAGAACCGTGTGTATAGATCACCATATAAGCAACATGGGATTTGCTCAGGTGAACCATGTGCGGGGAGAGGTAAGTTCCGCATGTGAAGTGCTTTACGGCCTGTTTGATCCGGAGAAGGTGAACCGCCGTGTGGCCACGGCCATTTATACGGGGATGGTTCATGATACCGGTGTATTCCAGTATTCGTCAACTTCTCCGGAGACCATGAGGATTGCCGGGGAGCTGATGAAGACAGGGGTTGATTTCAGCAGGATTATTGATGAATCATTTTATGAAAAGACCTATATTCAGAATCAGGTGATGGGGCGTGTGCTTGCAGAAAGCATCATGCTTCAGGACGGAAAATGCATTGTGGGCTATATGCGGAAAAAGGATATGGACTTTTACGGCGTGGACGGCAAGGATCTGGATGGCATTGTAAGCCAGCTCCGTCTTACCAGAGGTGTAAAGGTTGCGATTTTCCTGTATGAAGTGGAGACTCAGACATTTAAGGTATCTCTGCGGTCCAACGGAAAGATTGATGTGAGCAGGATTGCGGTCTATTTCGGCGGCGGCGGCCATAAGCGTGCAGCCGGATGCGACCTGCAGGGTTCTATGTACGATGTGATCAACAACATTACTGCGGAAATTGAGCGGCAGATGCTTCTGGAGCAGGAGGAGTGATGGACGGAATACTGATCATCCGCAAGGAAAAGGGTTATACTTCCCATGATGTGGTGGCAAAGCTGCGCGGTATCCTTCACATGAAAAAAATCGGCCATACGGGGACACTGGATCCGGAGGCCGAGGGAGTCCTTCCGGTTGCATTGGGAAAAGCGACGAAGCTGGTGGAAATGCTGACAGAAAAAGAAAAAACATACGAAGCCGTTCTGCATCTTGGAATCGAAACAGATACGCAGGATATGACAGGCACAGTACTTGACAGGAAGGATGTTTGTGTGACAGAGGAAGCTGTCCGGAAGGCGATTCGAAGCTTTCTGGGAGACCAGATGCAGATACCGCCCATGTATTCCGCTTTGAAAGTAGGCGGCAAAAAGTTGTATGAACTTGCAAGAGCGGGCATGGAAATTGAGCGGGAAGCAAGGCCGGTGCACTTTTCGGCAATTGATATCCTGGAGATAGATCTTCCGCTCGTCCGATTTTCTGTGACCTGCAGCAAAGGAACTTATATCCGTACGCTGTGCCATGATATCGGAAAGGCGCTGGGCTGCGGCGGATGCATGGAGAACCTTGTGCGTACCAGATCAGGACGTTTTTCTATTGAGGAGAGTTTTACCCTGGCACAGGTGCAGGAGGCTGCTGATGAAGGAACCGTACCGGAAATAGTGGTCAGCATCGAGGAAATCCTGTCAGAATATCCCAGGGTTCAGTGTACTCCGGAGGGAGACCGGCTTCTTTACAACGGCAATTCTCTCCACGAAGGTCTGGTACCATGTATAAGCCCAAAAGGACAGGTGCGCATGTGTACCTCAGAAGGGCAGTTTGTGGGAATTTACCGGTGGAACTCCGGAGGAAAAAAATATGCTCCTGTAAAGATGTTTCTTTAAGCATTGACAGTGTGGCATGAGGAGTTAGGCATGGAGTATTTGAGGATTCAGGGGGAATTCCCCCGTCTGGTTGGCAGTGCAGTGACTTTGGGGAAATTTGACGGTGTACACCGGGGACATCAGAAGCTGGTGGAAAAAATACTGAAACAGAAGGAAGAGGGTGCAAAAGCAGTTCTGTTTGCTTTTGTTGCTTCCAGTCAAATGATCCTCACCGCTGAAGAGAGAGAAAGACTTCTGGAAAAGATGGGTTTGGATGTCCTTCTGGAATGTCCTCTGGATGACAGAATCAGGCATATGAAGGCAGAGGCTTTTGTGAAAGAAATTCTGGTAGGGGATTTGCAGGCATCTTATGTTGCAGTGGGAGAAGATTTCCGTTTTGGATTTGAACGAAAGGGAACCCCGGGGCTTTTGACGGAGCTTGGCAGAAAATATGGATTTGCAGTAGAAATTCTTCCAAAAGAAATGCAGGGCAGCAGAAAAATCAGCAGTACCTATATACGGGAAGAACTGAGAAGGGGCCATATGGAGAAAGTGGCCGTACTTCTCGGCAGAAACTTTTCTGTGGAAGGGATTGTGGAGCATGGCAGAGGCATGGGGCATAAATTCCTGTTTCCGACAGTAAACCTTGTTCCGTCTGCCGGGAAGCTCATGCCTCCCAATGGCGTATATGTAACCATAAGCAGATTTGGAGAAAGAGTTTTCCGGGGAATCACCAATGTGGGATACAAGCCGACTGTCGGTGAAAAGTTTCTGGGAGTGGAAACCTATCTCTTTGACTGTGACGAAGACCTGTATGGGCAGGAGTGTGTGGTGGAATTCCTGAAATACCAGCGCCCGGAGCAGAAATTTGCTTCTTTTGAGGCTCTGCGAAGCCAGATGAACAACGATGTGGCAAATGGAAAACGGTACTTTGAAGGCAGATAAGCAGCGAAGCAGTGAATACCGAATATCTGTTTTGTAAAAATCCGGTGGACAAACCGGCAATTTTACGATATAGTTAGTCATAGAGCGCTTAATAACATAGGACAATAATGCAATAAGACACAAGGAGATAATTAGGGAATGGCAGAGATAATTCTTGGATTAATGGGAGGTTTGGGCCTCTTTTTGTATGGAATGAAGCTGATGAGCGATGCTCTCGAAAAAGCTGCCGGTGCCAAGATGAGAAGTATTCTTGAGTTTTTTACCAAGACCCCCATTCGCGGGATTCTTGTAGGTACCTTTTTTACCGCGGTGATTCAGTCTTCCAGTGCAGCCACGGTTATGGTAGTCAGCTTTGTAAATTCCGGATTGATGAATCTGTACCAGGCAGCCGGAGTTATTATGGGTGCCAATATCGGTACTACCGTTACCTCCCAGTTGATTTCGTTTAATCTTTCCGCACTGGCACCGGCAATTGTTATGGCCGGGGTCATTATGGTAATGTTCTGCAAAAAAAATAAGATTCAGCGGGTTGGAGAGGTACTGCTGGGCTTTGGTATCCTGTTTATGGGGCTGACGACTATGTCCACGTCCATGTCGGTTCTGAAAGAATCACCACAGGTTGTGGGAATCATGGGATCTTTGGATAACCATTTTATAGCCCTCCTGATGGGTATTATCGTAACCGCAGTTTTACAGAGTTCTTCTGCAACAGTAGGTATTATTCTTCTTCTGGCCAAGCAGGGACTGCTGGATTTCAGAATCTGTCTGTTTATTATTTTAGGATGTAATATCGGTGCATGTGTATCCGCACTGCTGGCAGGTCTGAACGGCAAGCGCGATGCCAAGAGGGCATCGTTGATCCATCTTCTGTTTAATATCATCGGTACGGTGCTCATGTATGTAGTCTTTTCCGTAGCTTTGGAGCCGGTTGTGCATTTCATCGAAAGTATTTCCGGAATGGATCCCGGCCGTGAAGTAGCGAATGCCCATACCCTGATCAAGATCGTAGAAGTAATTGTTCTGGCTCCGTTTATTAAACAGATTGTAAAACTGACCGGCTTCTTTGTACGCGGTGAGGATGCCGGGGCAGAGACTGACTTCGAACTTCAGTTCATTGGCAGTAAATCCGTATTTTCTCCTACAACGGCTGTCTTTGATGCGACAAGAGAGATGGAACGTATGGGACACATGGCAATTACCAACTTAGAGCGTGCCATGAATGCATTGATTACTTTAGATGAAAATGATATTAAGGAAGTATACCAGGTAGAGAAGCAGATTGATTTTCTGAACCATTCCATTACCAATTATCTTGTAAAAATCAACCAGACCTCTCTGCCAATCGATGATAAACAGAGTATTGCAGGACTTTTCCATGTGGTTAATGATATCGAACGTATCGGTGACCATGCGGAGAATATTGCAGATGCTGCTATCAGCAGGATTGAACGGAACGTTGACTTCAGTGAAAAAGCGAAGAGAGAGCTTTCCGGTATGCTGGACATGGTCATCAAGATTACTACATATGCGTTGGATATGTTTTCTCATAATAATCAGGAACATATGCAGGAAATCCTGGAGCTGGAGGATCAGGTGGATGAAGCCGAAAGAAGTCTTCAGGAATCCCATATCCAGCGTCTGACACGGAATGAGTGTACCGCAAGTGCCGGCATGATGTTTTCGGATATCATTTCAGGTCTGGAACGTGTGTCTGACCATGCCACTAACATCGCCTTTTCATTGATGGAGGAAGATCCGGTAGAGCAGCAGAAAGAGCAGAGGGCGCAGGCCGCCGGAAAATAAAGAAAAAAAATGGTTTACACGAAATTAGTTCTGTGCTATACTATCCAAGGTTAGATTTAGCCCATATTCGGAGACAGGAGACTCCGACCGTTTCTTAATATGAGGCGATTATAAAAGAATTAAGGAGGAAATCAAGATGATTTCAAAAGAAAAAAAACAGGCAATTATGAAAGAATATGCAAGATGCGAAGGTGACACAGGTTCACCGGAAGTACAGGTTGCAGTTCTTACAGCAAGAATTCAGGAACTTACCGAGCATTTACAGACACATCACAAGGATCATCATTCCAGACGTGGTCTTCTGAAAATGGTAGGTCAGAGACGTGGACTGTTAGCTTACCTGAAGAAAACTGACATCGAAAGATACCGTGCACTGATTGAAAAGTTAGGTTTAAGAAAATAATTAGTATGCGGAAGGGGCGGATTACCATCCGCCCTATTTTTAGGTTGCCGGACAGTATGGCAGGAGTGATTTCCGAGACTACTGAAAAGCCCGTTTAGAGGATGAACCATAGAATAAGCGGTTTTTTCAGTTGTTTCGGACTTCTGTTTCATGTGTGGGCATAATCAAAAAATGAGTAAAAGGAGAAAGAGTATGTACAAAAGTTATTCCATGGAATTAGCCGGAAGAACATTGACAGTCGATATCGGCCGTGTTGCAAAACAGGCAAATGGTGCGGCTTTGATGCATTACGGTGAAACCACTGTATTATCCACAGCAACTGCATCCAAAGAACCGAGAGAAGGAATCGATTTCTTCCCATTGAGTGTTGAATATGAAGAAAAAATGTATGCCGTAGGCAAGATTCCGGGAGGCTTCAATAAGAGAGAAGGGAAGGCAAGCGAGCATGCGATCCTGACTTCCCGTGTCATTGACCGTCCGATGCGTCCGTTGTTCCCGAAGGATTACAGAAATGATGTAACCCTGGTGAATATGGTAATGTCCGTAGATTCCGACTGCAATCCGGAAATCCCGGCTATGCTTGGTTCCTCGATCGCGACCTGTATTTCCGACATTCCGTTTGATGGTCCGTGTGCAACCACACAGGTTGGTATGATCGACGGTGAGTTTATCATCAATCCGACTCTTGCCCAGAAAGACGTTTCTGATCTGCAGCTTACTGTTGCATCTACCAGAGAGAAGGTCATTATGATCGAGGCCGGTGCAAAGGAAATCCCGGAAGACAAGATGATCGAGGCTATTTATAAGGCGCATGAAGTAAACCAGGAAATCATTGCATTTATTGATAAGATTGTTGCAGAATGCGGCAAAGAGAAGCATTCTTACGAATCCTGTGCAGTTCCGGAAGAACTGTTTGAGGCTATGAAGAAGATTGTGACTCCGGAAGAGATGGAAGTAGCCGTATTTACCGATGATAAGCAGACAAGAGAAGGCAATATCCGTGAGATTACCGCTAAGCTTCAGGAAGCGTTTGCTGAGAATGAGGAGTGGCTTGATGTCCTTTCCGAAGCAGTTTACCAGTATCAGAAGAAGACTGTCCGCAAGATGATCTTAAAAGACCAGAAGAGACCGGATGGACGTGCCATCACTCAGATCCGCCCGCTGGCAGCAGAAGTAGATATTATTCCGAGAGTGCATGGTTCTGCGATGTTCACCCGCGGCCAGACTCAGATCTGTACGGTAACGACTCTGGCTCCGCTCTCTGACGCGCAGAAAGTAGACGGCCTGGATGAGTTTGAGACATCCAAGAGATATATGCACCATTACAATTTCCCATCCTACTCGGTAGGTGAAACGAAACCTTCCAGAGGACCGGGACGCCGTGAGATCGGTCATGGTGCACTGGCAGAAAGAGCACTTGTACCTGTTCTGCCTACGGAAGAGGAATTCCCGTACGCAATCCGTACGGTTTCCGAGACATTTGAATCCAACGGATCCACCTCTCAGGCAAGTATCTGTGCGTCCACCATGTCCCTCATGGCAGCAGGCGTGCCGATCAAGAAACCGGTTGCAGGTATTTCCTGCGGTCTTGTGACAGGTGAGACAGATGATGATTATATCGTACTGACAGATATCCAGGGTCTGGAAGACTTCTTTGGAGATATGGACTTTAAGGTAGCAGGTACCCACGATGGTATCACTGCAATCCAGATGGATATTAAGATCCATGGTCTTACAAGAGACATCGTAGAAGAAGCAATCAGAAGAACCAAGGAAGCAAGAGAATATATCCTGACAGAGGTTATGGAGAAATGTATTGCAGAGCCTCGTGCAACGGTCGGCAAATATGCTCCGAAGATCATTCAGATTCAGATTGATCCGCAGAAGATCGGTGATGTGGTTGGACAGAGAGGCAAGACCATTAATACGATCATTGAGCGTACAGGTGTCAAGATCGACATCACAGACGACGGTGCCGTATCCATCTGCGGCGTAGAGCAGAAGAGCATGGATGAGGCAGCACGTATGGTAGAGATCATTGCAACAGATTTTGAAGCAGGACAGATCTTTACAGGAAAAGTTGTCAGCATCAAGGAATTCGGTGCATTTATTGAATTTGCACCGGGCAAAGAGGGAATGGTTCACATTTCCAAGATCTGTAAAGAGAGAATCAATCGTGTAGAAGACGTTCTGACTCTTGGTGACAAGGTGAAGGTGGTTTGTCTTGGCAAGGACAAGATGGGAAGAATCAGCTTCAGTATGAAGGACGTACCGGAAGAAGCTTAAGAATTATGAGATATCACAATATTACCAAGGACGATATGCTGAATGGGGATGGTCTTCGAGTAGTTCTCTGGGTAGCAGGATGCAATCATGGCTGCAGGGAATGTCAGAATCCCATCACCTGGGACTGTAACGGAGGACTTCCGTTTACAGATGCAGAGCGCAAAGAGATTTTTGACGAGCTGGATAAGGATTACATCAGCGGAATCACCTTCTCGGGAGGTGATCCGCTGCACCCTGCAAATATCGCGGAGGTAACAGACCTTGCTAAAGAAATCCGCAGGCGATACCCGGAAAAGACCATCTGGCTGTACACGGGCGCTCTCTGGGAGGAAATCAGGAATGAGGAAATCGTTCAATATCTGGATGTGTGTGTAGATGGCGAGTTTGAGGTAGAAAAGAAGGAACTGCTCCTGAAATGGAAAGGTTCCAGCAACCAGCGCGTTATCAATGTACCGGCTACTTTGCAGGAGGGACAAGTTGTCCTGCACACGGATTGAATGTGTATGAAGATTCATTCCCGGAATTTAGGAGGAACTATGAAGAGAATTGCCAGATTCCATAAAGTAAGTGAAGAGAGATTTAAAGCAGACTGGGTGGATACCTTTCCGGCAGCCTCAGAAGAAGAGGCCCGTTCTGTTTACGAAAAGATCCGGCTGCCGAGAAGAGCTACGGCAGGAAGTGCAGGATATGATTTCTTTTCCCCGGCAGATGTTACCCTGAAGCCGGGAGAGACCATTAAGATCCCTACGGGAATCCGTGTGGAAATGCAGCAGGAATGGGTGCTGAAGTGTTATCCGAGAAGCGGTCTGGGATTTAAATTCCGTCTGCAGTTGAATAATACGGTCGGCATTATTGACAGTGACTATTTCTATTCAGACAATGAAGGTCATATTTTTGTGAAGCTGACTAATGATACGAACGAAGGTAAAACAGTAACCATACCGGCAGACACCGGATTTATGCAGGGGATTTTTGTTGAGTATGGAATTACCGTAGATGATGATGTGACAGATGTGCGCAACGGCGGTTTCGGAAGTACAACAAAATAATGAAAAGTCAGGGCAGAGATTTAGGAATTTCCTAAAAGCTCTGCCCTGTTTTAATTTACTCTAATGGAGCGCCTTCTTCTTCAGCTTTTCTTGCATTTTCCAGAATGGTGTCAAAGGCATCGGCTGCTTTGGCATATTCTTCATCGTCTTCAATGTTCGACAGCATTGGATCTCCGGATTCTGTGCGTGAGAACGCATAAAGATATACCTCTCCGGATTGGTTCTGGCCGTTCTCATCCAGAGGAAGAAGCGCAATATATTCCTTATCATCCACAGGATAGATAGTCAGGATGGCGCATTCTACTTCTGTGTCGTCCTCCATGGTCAGAGTAATGGTGTGATGCTCCTGTGCATTGCCGCCGCATCCGCCGCCGCAGGAAGCACAGTCGCTTGGCGTACATCCGCAGGATTCACTGCTGCATACATCTTTGTTCATATCTTCACTCATAAAATTTTCCTCGCTTTATTCTTATATTTGGATTCCTGATGGTTGTTATATTGTAACAGAAGCGTAATGATATTGCAATGCTGTTAGAAAAAATGTGTTGTTAGAAAAAATGGAAAATTTCTTTTTCCTCTGTCCAAACAATTTGCATCTGTGTTATAATGGATTAGCATGAATCATAATGACTGCTCACCATGTGTGAAGAGACAGAAGAACAGAGGAGACACAAAATGAAATTCATTTCATGGAATGTAAACGGAATCAGGGCCTGCCTGACAAAAGGATTTGAAGAACGCTTTCGGGAACTGGACGCAGATATTTTTTGTCTGCAGGAGACGAAGTGTCAGGAGGGGCAGGTGAAGCTTGAGCTTCCGGGATATTATCAGTATTGGAACTATGCCAACAGGCGAGGCTATTCAGGTACCGCTGTTTTTACAAAAAAAGAGCCTTTATCAGTTGCATATGGAATAGGAATCGAGGAACATGATAAAGAAGGGCGTGTGATTACGCTGGAATTTGACGATTTCTATTTTGTGACTGTTTATACACCAAATTCTCAAAGTGAGCTGCGCCGATTATCTTATAGAATGGAGTGGGAGAGGGACTTCCTGAATTACCTTTTAGCGCTTCAGGAGAAGAAACCGGTGATCTGCTGCGGAGACCTGAATGTGGCTCATCAGGAGATTGACCTGAAAAATCCTAAGACGAACCGGAATAATGCAGGTTTTACGGACGAAGAGCGTGCCTGCTTTACAAAAGTCCTGGAAAGCGGATTTATTGATACTTTCCGTTATTTTTATCCGGATCAGGAAGGGGTGTATTCCTGGTGGTCATACCGTTTCCGTGCAAGAGAAAAAAATGCAGGATGGAGAATCGACTATTTTATTGTATCGCCAGCTTTGAAAGAACAGTTGGAAAGTGCTGCGATCCATACGGAAATCATGGGATCAGATCATTGCCCGATTGAGTTAAGACTAGTATGAACCACTACTGATGAAAAGGAGGGTATTTTATGGCAGTCCAGAAAATCACCCGCATTGAACCGGGATACCCGTTGATGCCTGGAGCGAACAGGGTGGAAGCGAGTTATAATTTTGCAGTGGAAACGGCAGATAATACGGAAGCTTCTCTTTTATTATACCGAAAAAGATCAAAGGAGCCGACGCAGGAGATTCCTTTTACGGAGGGAATCAGAATCGGAAATATCAGTGCTCTGTGTCTGAAAGATTTTATCCCGGAGGATTATGAATACAATTTTTGCATAGATGGCCAGGTAGTACAGGATCCCTGTGCATACGGGATTCGGGGCAGGGAACAGTTTGGTGCGCCTGCGGACAGGGAGGATGCGCATAAAGTGCGCTGCGGATTTCTTTCTGAGGAAGCCTATGACTGGGAGGAGGATGCCGGTCCGGCAATTGCTTATGAAGAAATGATCTTATACAAACTTCATGTAAGAGGATACACGAAGCAAGCCAGGCTGCCCGCTAAGAAACGTGGAACCTTCAGCGGATTGATAGAAATGATTCCCTATCTGCGGGAATTGGGAATCAATGCTGTGGAGCTGATGCCGGCCTATGAGTTTATGGAGATTCCTCCCATGAAGCAGAATACAGGGATGGTATCCAGGAAGAGAGAAGAAAAGATAAATTTCTGGGGCTATCAGCCGGGATTTTATTTTGCCCCGAAGCGTGCTTACTGTGCAGGGGCTGAGCCGCAGAGAGAGTTTCGTGACCTTGTGAAGGCCCTTCACAAAGCAGGGATAGAATGTATTATGGAATTCTATTTCTCTAAGGAAACAAATCCTTTTATGATTCTCCGGATACTTCAGTTCTGGAAACTTTATTATCATGTGGACGGCTTTCATCTTCTTGGAGACGGAGTACCGGTAAATCTTCTTCTGAAAGACGGCGTGCTTTCTAAAACCAAGCTGATGCTGACCAATGTTCCTGTATGGGAGATACCCGAAGAACGGAACTCTTCCGGCAGATATCTTGCAGAGTATCACCCAGGTTTTCTTCAGGATATGAGACGATTCTTAAAAAGCGATGAGGAGACGGTACAGGGGGCTGCTTACCGGGTAAAGGAGAATTTCAATACCCATGCTGCCATTCATTATATGGCATGTCAGGACGGGTTTACTCTGGCAGATATGGTATCTTATAATTATAAGCATAATGAAGACAATGGGGAAGACAATCAGGATGGCACCAGCTATAATTTTTCCTGGAACTGCGGTGTGGAGGGATCGAGCCGTAAGGCCGCTGTCCGGCAGATCAGGGAGCGGCAGATGCGCAATGCTTTTTTGATGCTTCTTCTGAGTCAGGGAGTTCCCATGATCTACGGCGGAGACGAGATCGCCAATTCCCAGAACGGAAATAACAATGCATATTGCCAGGACAATCCCATTGGCTGGATTGACTGGAAAGGTCTTAAGAAAAATGAAAAGCTTCTGCAGTTTGTAAAGGATGCCGTTGCTTTTCGCAAGGCCCATCCTGTCCTGCATCAGGGGCGTGAACTGAAAGGCGTGGATTATCTGACAAAGGGCTTCCCGGATATTTCCTTCCACGGGGAACGGGCATGGTACTGCAGTTATGAGAATACATCCCGCCTTCTGGGAGTCATGTATTGCGGTGCCTATGTACAAAAAACAGACGGAACTCCGGATGATCACATTTATGCAGCATATAATTTCCACTGGGAGACCAGAAAAATCGCACTTCCAAACCTTCCGGAGGGAGCGGCATGGAAAAAGGTGATTGATACTTCCGCTTCGTCAGGAGAAGGGGTTTTCCATGAATCAGAGGAAGAATATAAGAAAACGATTGAAATCCGGCCCCGCACCATTGTGGTGCTATTGGGCAGACAGGAGGCATAAGGATGCACCCATGGCTGCATTTTAAGACAATTACAAAACATAAACTGCTGGTTATGCAGTATTGCTTCCGTATTGGTTTGTATAAGCAGGGACTGCTCCATGACCTGTCCAAGTATTCTCCAACGGAGTTTCTGGTAGGCTGCAGATACTATCAGGGAACCAGAAGTCCGAACAATGCGGAAAGGGAGGATATTGGCGTATCGATGTCCTGGCTTCATCACAAAGGCCGCAACCGCCATCATTTTGAATACTGGGTGGACTATTCCCTGGACGGGGAACATGTGATCATGGGTGCAGAGATGCCCAGAAAATATGTGGCAGAGATGATCATGGACAGGATCAGTGCATCCCGTACCTATCTGGGGGATGCCTATACGGATCAGCAGCCGCTGGAATATTTTCTTAAAAGCAAAGAAAAGCTCTGGTTTATCCATCCGAAAACAAAAAGGGATCTGGAAGCGCTGCTTCGTATCCTGGCAGACCACGGAGAGGAGAAAACCCTTCACTACATGAAATATGTCTATCTGAAAAAAGAAGACCGATACAGCAAAAGACGAAGAAAAGCCGGAAACTTCTGATATATCCGGCAATTCTTTGGGAAAAGCGGAGAAATATGGAAAAAACAGGGAGACTGGAGACGGTCTCCCTATTTTTATGTTGCATTTAGAATGATAGTGTGATAAAGTGTAAAAGAATATTTTTTTGAAAAGAGGAGGAGAGATTGTGAGTAGTACAACAATGATTATTTTGTCTGCATTTGCAGCTTACCTTGTGCTGATGATCATCATCGGTGTTGTATGTATGAAAAAGACCAGCAGCTCTGAGGATTATTTCCTGGGAGGACGCGGGCTGAATGCATGGGTTGCTGCATTATCTGCACAGGCATCCGATATGAGCGGATGGCTTCTGATGGGGCTTCCGGGAGCCATTTATGCGATGGGTACCGGTCAGATCTGGATTGCAGTAGGTTTGTTTGTGGGAACTGTGTTTAACTGGGTATGTATTTCCGGCAGACTTCGTAAATATACAATTGAAGCCAACAATTCCCTTACGATTCCGGCTTATTTTGAAAACCGTTTCCGTGACAGGAAGAAAATCCTTCTTCTGGTGTCTTCCATTGTGATCGTAGTGTTCTTCCTGGTTTATACCGCATCAGCACTGGCTGCAGGCGGCAAGCTGTTCAACACGGTATTTGGAATTGATTATCACGTTGCATTGGCCATTGGTGCGGGTGTTATTCTCTGCTATACTTTTATGGGCGGTTTTATGGCTGTCTGTGTGACGGACTTTGTACAGGGAACGCTGATGCTCATCGGTCTTCTGATCGTTCCGATCATTGCCTATTTCCTGCTTCCGGGAAATCTGACAGATCTGCTGGATCAGAGCGGTGTGACAAACGGAGCGGCAGCTTTTTTAAGCCCTCTGTCAAACGGGAATCGCCCCTACACCTTTATTGAGATTTTTTCTCAGCTTGCATGGGGACTCGGCTATTGCGGCATGCCGCATATCCTGACACGTTTTATGGCTGTTAAGAGTGAGAAGGAACTGAAGAAATCCAAATACATTGCCATTGTATGGGATATTCTTTCCCTTGGAGCCGCATGCTTTATCGGAGTGATCGGGCGTGCATTCCTGCTTCCGACAGTGCTTGGTGAAAACGGCGCTTCTTCTTCGGAGAGTGTATTTATTGAGCTGATCAATAAGCTGTTTACCGAGGAGCTTGCGCTTCCGTTTATCGGAGGAATTTTCCTCTGCGGTATTCTGGCAGCAATCATGTCCACTGCGGATTCCCAGCTTCTGGTTACGGCTTCAGCAGTATCGGAGGATCTGTATCACAGCTTTATTGATAAAAATGCGGATTCCAGAAAAATCGTACAGGTGAGCCGTGCGACTGTTGTGGTGGTTTCCATTCTGGCATTTATAATCGCATGGAATCCGGACAGCAGTATCATGGGGCTGGTATCTAATGCATGGGCCGGACTTGGTTCTGCATTCGGACCAATCGTGCTTCTGTCCCTGTTCTGGAGAAGAACAAATCTTGCAGGCGCCATTGCCGGTATTGTTTCCGGCGGTCTGACCGTGATTATCTGGGATTACATACCGCTTGCCGGCGGACAGACACTTGGAGCTGCAACGGGACTTTATTCCCTGGCAGTAGGCTTCTGCTTAAGTGCGTTGATGATTGTCATCTTCAGCCTTGCAACGAAAGCGCCGTCTAAAGATATTACGGACGAGTTTGACCGTGTTGCAGCTATGAAATAACGAAAGTGAATAATAAGTAATTATAAGACTACCCTTTTTTTGGTGAATCTGTTATAATGATAAACATTGAAAGATGTGATATCTTTATAAATGAGGAACAGAAAGAGGGTGTCTTTTTTTGAAAAAATATGACTATCTGATTGTAGGCGCCGGACTTTTCGGTGCTGTTTTTGCCCATGAGGCTGCGAAGCATAACAAAACCTGTCTTGTCATTGACAAGCGTGACCATATCGGAGGTAATATTTATACGGAAGAAGTAGAAGGAATACAGGTACATCGTTATGGTGCCCATATTTTTCATACTTCCAATAAAAAGGTCTGGGATTATGTAAATGAATTTGCGGAGTTCAACCATTTTGTAAATTCACCCATTGCGGTTTATAAAGATGAATTGTATAACCTGCCGTTTAATATGAATACCTTTCACCAGCTTTGGGGAGTGCGTACACCGGCAGAGGCACAGGCGAAGATACGGGAACAGATCAGCAGAATGCATATTACTCATCCCAAGAACCTGGAAGAGCAGGCACTGGCATTGGTAGGACAGGATGTCTATGAGAAGCTGATCGAAGGATATACCAGGAAACAGTGGGGCAGAGAGTGCAGGAATCTGCCGTCCTTTATTATAAAAAGGCTTCCCCTCCGTTATACCTACGACAATAACTATTTTAAAGACCCTTATCAGGGAATTCCAAAAGGCGGGTATACCCGTATGGTGAAGAAACTCCTGGAAGGCGTACAGGTAGTGCTGAATACGGATTTCTTTGCTAATCGGGAGGAACTTACCGCACAGGCAGACAAAGTTTTGTTTACCGGTATGATTGATGCATATTATGAATTCTGTTATGGAGAGCTGGAATATCGTTCTCTTCGTTTTGAGACAGAGGTACTGGATATGGAAAATTACCAGGGCAATGCGGTGGTAAATTATACGGATTACGAAGTTCCCTATACCAGAGTGATCGAACATAAGCATTTCGAATTCGGCACGCAGCCGAAGACGGTCATCACCAGGGAATACTCCGCAGAATGGAAGCCCGGGGCAGAACCATATTATCCGATTAATGATCCCAGAAATGATGAATTGTTTGCAAAATATGAGCAGCGTGCACTGGAAGAGAAGAATGTGCTGTTCGGCGGACGTCTGGGAATGTATCGATACATGGATATGGATAAAGTGATCGAGGAGGCTCTGAATCTGGCTGAAACGGAACTGAGCTACGAATCGCCGAAGGAATGATGGAAGGAGAAAGACATAGATGGATACACCTACGATTGCAGCCTATTACCGGGAATCTGACCCGCTGAAGAGAAAGGCGCTTCTGGATCAGGCAATTGCAGAGGGAGAAGATACGAAAGAGAATGAAATCCGTAAAGAACTCTGGGAAGTGCGGTATCATGATGCCGCGGATACAGGTGACGGAGCAAGAGCGGATGGTTTTATGGCTCTGTGGATGACTCTTGAATTTAACCGCGATGCGGAAAAAAAATGGTTTGCCATTAAGCGTGCACGCAAAGAGATCATAAAGCATCTGGAGAAGCTTCAGTTCCGGGAACTGAGCCGGAAGAGTGAGCTGCACCGGGAGCTGCTTTACAGGGAATGCTGTCATCTGGTGAAGCTCTATATGGATCTTTGCGAGAAGGACAAATCCTATAACAATATGCTCTGCGGCCTTGTGAGCATAAGCAGTGAACACGCCAAAGAAAAGCTTCAGAAGGATATCCGCCATACGGCAGTGCAGCTTCCGGCGGCAATCCAGCTTACGGATGAACTGGAAATGATCACAAAAGCCGCCAGAGAGATGTATGAGCTGAAATTCCCTGGTGAGGGGGGAATTTAACCACGGCCGGCAAAAGCGGATGACGAATATCCATTTTTATGGAATGATTGGACTTCCGGCAGGAAGAATGTTATAATGCTATCGGGAATAAGATATGTAAAAATATAGCAAAATATAATAAAAAACTGCTGGAGGAAAGAATGAAAAAAGAAGCTTTGTCTGCATACGAAGTAATCCAAGAAGAAAATTTAACAGATATTCATTCCACTGGCTGGCTCCTGCGCCACAGAAAAACCGGTGCCAGAGTTATGCTTATTGAGAATGATGACGAAAATAAGGTGTTCAATATTGCCTTTCGTACAACGCCCAGGAACAGCACCGGCGTCGCTCATATCCTTGAGCACAGTGTGCTGTGCGGTTCCAGGGAGTTTCCGCTGAAGGATCCTTTTGTGGAACTGGTGAAGGGCTCTTTGAACACTTTTTTGAATGCCATGACATATCCGGATAAGACCTGCTATCCTGTAGCAAGCTGTAATGACCAGGATTTCCAGAACCTGATGCACGTTTATCTGGATGCGGTTTTTTATCCTAATATTTACCAAAAAGAAGAGATTTTCCGTCAGGAAGGCTGGAGCTATCATCTGGAAAGCACGGAGGGCCCTCTGACCTATAACGGCGTGGTCTATAACGAGATGAAGGGAGCGTTTTCTTCTCCGGATGAAGTGCTGGAGCGGGAAATCATGAATTCCCTGTTCCCTGACACCACCTATGGCTATGAATCCGGAGGCAATCCGGAGAACATTCCGGAACTGTCCTATGAGGAATTTCTGGCTTTTCACAGACAGTATTACCATCCGTCCAACAGTTACATCTATCTTTACGGAAATATGGATATGGCAGAAAAACTGGACTTTATTGATAAACATTATCTTTCTGCTTTTGATGCCCTGACCGTCGATTCCGAAGTGAAGGAGCAGAAGGCATTTGAAGCCTGCCGTGATGTGACCATGGAGTATCCTGTGTCCGAAAATGAGGGAACCCGGGATAACACGTATCTTTCTTATAACCGGGTTGTTGGAACTGCCATGGATATGACATTATGCACTGCTTTTGAGGTGCTGGATTATGCGCTGTTGAGTGCGCCGGGAGCACCTCTGAAAAAGGCATTGCTGGATGCGGGAGTCGGCAAGGACATTTATGGTGCCTATGAGGACGGAATCCGCCAGCCATATTTTGATGTCATTGCCAAAGGCTCCAATCCTGATAAAAAAGACGAATTTGTTTCGATTATCCGGAAGGTTCTTAAGGACATCGTAAAGGACGGAATTGATGTCAAGGCTGTGGAAGCCGGGATTAATTATTTTGAATTCCGTTACAGGGAAGCCGATTTTTCATCCTATCCGAAGGGGCTGATGTACAGCCTGGATATTTTGGGAAACTGGCTGTATGATGATGAAGATCCATTTGTTTCCGTGAAGCTTCTTGAGGTATTTGATTATCTGAAAAAAGCGGTGCATGAGGGATATTTTGAAAAATTGATCGAAACTTATCTGCTTGATAATCCACATGGTTCCGTATTGACTCTGGTTCCTGTAAAAGGCCTGGCGGCGAAAAGAGAAAAGGCCCTTGAGGAGAAGCTGGAGGCTTACAGAAGAAGCTTGTCCGAAGAAGAACTCCGGCAGCTTGTGAAGAAGACGGAAAGCCTGGTGGAATATCAGGAAAGCGAAGAGGCGCCGGAGGCACTTGCCTGCATTCCTATGCTGAAGCGGGAGGATATCCGCAGAGAAGCAGGGCATTTTTACAATGAAGAGCTGGATGCGGACGGAAGTCTGTTCCTGTACCATGATGTGTGTACCAACGGTATCGGCTATGTGGATCTTTTATTTGACCTGAAGCATTTAAGCCCGGAGAAGGTACCTTATCTTGGCCTGCTGAAATCTGTACTGGGGTATGTGGACACGGAACACTTCTCCTACGGCGACCTCTTTAATGAAATTAATGCAGGTACCGGCGGGATTCAGTGCGGTGTAGAAGTGTTTGAGCAGGCAGATTCCACAGAAGGGTTCCGCGCCATGTTTTCCGTTCGCGGGAAAGCCCTGTATACAAAAATGACTTTCTTTTTTGATATGATAAAAGAAATCCTTGTGTCTTCCAGACCGGAGGATACAAAGCGCCTTTATGAGATTATTGCACAGGTGAAATCCAGAGCGCAGGTCAATCTGGTAAGCGCCGGACATGGTACCGCCGTGCTGCGGGCCTCTTCCTACAGCTCGCCGATGGCGGCTTTTCAGGATGAGATGGCCGGAATCGGATATTATCAGTTTATTGAAAAATTGGAAAGGGAATTTGACAGCCGAAAAGAAGAACTTATAGAAAAGCTTCGGCAGTTGATGGCAGAAATCCTCCGCCCGGAATATCTTATGATCAGTTATACCGGCGAACAGGAATCCGTAGAGCAGGTGAAAGCATTGTCTGTTTCCCTTAAGCAGAATCTCTATACTTCTTTTGCAGAAACATCCGAAGAAAAGATGCCGTGCGAAAAGAAGAATGAGGGATTTATGACAGCGGGACAGGTGCAGTATGTAGCACAGACAGGCAACTTCCGTAAAAAAGGCCTGGAATACACAGGCGCTCTGGAAATTCTGAAAGTGGCGTTAAGTTATGATTATCTGTGGATGAATCTTCGCGTAAAGGGCGGTGCCTATGGATGCATGAGCGGATTCCGCAGAAACGGAGAGAGTTATTTTGTATCCTACCGCGATCCTCATTTAAAAAATACTCTGGAAGTATACAAGGGGGTACCGGAGTATATCCGGTCGTTCCATGCGGATGAGCGCGAGATGACCAAATATATCATCGGAACCATCAGCGGCAAGGATGTGCCGAAGACACCCCAGATGAAGGGAAATGTCTCAAAAACCGCTTATTTCTGCGGTGTTACGGAAGAGATGATCCAGAAAGAGCGGGATCAGATCCTGGATGCAACGGTGGAAGACATGCAGGCGCTGGCTCCGCTGGTAGAGGCCGTTCTGTCTGATGGTGCAATCTGTGTAGTGGGAAGCGAAAAAGCAATCCGTGAGGAGCAGAGCCTGTTTGGAGAAATCAAACATCTGATCGCCGGCCAGGTATAAAATTCGGGTGAGAGATTGCTGTTATGAACCGGACAGTAATGTAAGAGGAATAATCGGGAGAGGATAGAATAGATGAAGGATAATTTTAAATCGGGATTTGTGGCGATCATCGGGCGGCCGAATGTGGGCAAATCCACACTGATGAATCATCTGATCGGCCAGAAGATTGCCATTACCTCCAAGAAGCCACAGACCACCAGAAACCGTATTCAGACAGTGTATACGTGTGAGGATGGTCAGATCGTGTTTCTGGATACACCGGGAATCCATAAGGCTAAGAATAAATTGGGAGAATATATGGTGCAGGTGGCAGAACGTACCCTGAAGGAGGTAGATGTGATTCTCTGGCTGGTAGAGCCGACGACATTTGTCGGTGCCGGGGAGCAGCACATCGCACAGCAGCTTGCCGGACTGCATATTCCTGTGATTTTGGTTATTAACAAGGTGGATACCGTAGAAAAGGAGGAAATCCTACGATCCATTGACACATACCGGAGAATTTATGAGTTTGACGAGATCATTCCTGTATCAGCTCTGCGGGGAATGAATACGGAAGATATCATAACAAGTATTTTTAAGTACCTGCCATATGGTCCCATGTTCTATGATGAGGATACGGTAACAGACCAGCCACAGCGGCAGATTGCGGCAGAAATCATCCGTGAAAAAGCACTTCATGCCCTGGATGCGGAAATCCCTCACGGAATTGCCGTAGCCATTGATAAAATGAAGCGCCGCTCGGGAGGAAAGCCCATAGTCGATATTGAAGCAACGATCATCTGCGAGAGGGAATCCCATAAAGGGATCATCATCGGCAAGCAGGGGAGCATGCTGAAAAAGATCGGCAGCAATGCCCGCTTTGAACTTGAGAGGATGCTGGAATCCGGTGTAAATCTGAAATTGTGGGTGAAAGTGAAGAAGGACTGGCGGGACAGTGACTTCATGATCAGGAATTTTGGCTATGATAAGAAGGAAATTTAATCCATGAGTGACCTGATTACAGTACAGGGAGTGGTGTTGTCCGCTATGCCCATCGGAGAATACGATAAGCGTATCGTCCTTCTTACAAGGGAGCGGGGCAAGATATCCGCGTTTGCTAAAGGAGCCAGACGGTTGAACAGCCCGTTTATGGCAGCAGCAAATCCGTTTGTTTTCGGAGCTTTTACCCTGTATGAGGGGAGAAGCAGCTATAATCTCAATCAGGTATCCGTGACTCATCATTTTGTGGAACTGGCAGGAATGCAGCCGGGAATCTATTATGGTTACTATTTTCTGGAACTGGCGGATTATTTCGGCAGGGAGGGAACCGATGAACGGGAGATGATGAATCTTCTTTATGTAACTGTGAAGGCACTTCTGAACCCTCATATTGACGACCGGCTGGTACGCTGCGTGTATGAGCTGCGGACCATGGCCGTGCAGGGGATTGGCCCGCAGGTACATGGCTGTGTCTCCTGCGGAAGCGGGAACGTACAGGGAGAACCGGCATTTTTTTCCCAGAATGAGCATGGAGTGCTTTGCGGCAGGTGTGCCATGGGGGTACGGGATGCGGTAAGGATATCCGGCGCAGCGTTGTATGCCATGCAGTTTATCATCAGTGCGCCTATGGGAAAGTTATATACTTTTACCGTAAAAGAGGAAGTTCTGGAGGAATTGGAGTATCATATCCGCAGATATACTGCTTTCAATACGGACAGGCGTTTTAAAAGCCTGGAGATTCTGGAAGTGATGAGCTTAACTACTTGAAAAAAAATTTATTGATGGTATAATTATGATAATTGACATAACTGTCCTGCGCGATAAGGCATATCTATACGGGCATTCCGTAATACAGACTCCTTCGGAGCCGGCGCCTGCGCGTTAAGGGAAAACAGTTGGCAATAGAGAAAATGAGGAGAGATATCATGGAAAAAACAATGGAGAAAATTGTAGCCCTGGCCAAGGCCAGAGGTTTCGTCTATCCAGGCTCCGAGATTTACGGCGGTCTGGCCAATACCTGGGATTACGGCAATCTTGGCGTTGAGCTGAAGAATAATGTAAAGCGTGCATGGTGGCAGAAATTTATTCAGGAGTCCCCCTATAATGTTGGTGTGGACTGTGCGATTCTGATGAACCCTCAGACATGGGTGGCATCCGGACATCTGGGCGGATTTTCCGACCCGCTGATGGACTGTAAGGAATGCCATGAGCGTTTCCGTGCGGACAAGCTGATCGAAGATTACTGCGAAGAGCATGACATCAAGCTGGAAGGTACCGTAGATGCATGGTCCCAGGAAGAAATGATGGCATTTATTAAGGAACATGAAGTTCCGTGCCCGACCTGCGGCAAACATAACTTTACAGATATCCGTCAGTTTAATCTGATGTTCAAGACTTTCCAGGGTGTTACCGAGGATGCCAAGAATACCGTATATTTAAGACCGGAAACCGCACAGGGTATCTTTGTCAACTTCAAGAATGTGCAGAGAACATCCCGCAAGAAGATTCCATTTGGTATCGGACAGATCGGTAAATCCTTCCGTAACGAGATCACACCCGGAAACTTCACTTTCCGTACACGTGAGTTTGAGCAGATGGAGCTGGAATTTTTCTGCGAGCCGGATACGGATCTTGAATGGTTTGCGTATTGGAAGAAGTTCTGCCTTGACTGGCTGAGCTCTCTTGGACTGAAAGAAGACGAAGTACGTTACCGTGACCACGACAAAGAAGAACTGAGCTTCTACAGCAAGGCTACCACGGATGTGGAATTTTTGTTCCCGTTCGGCTGGGGCGAGCTTTGGGGTATTGCTGACAGAACCGATTATGACCTGACCCAGCATCAGAATGTTTCCGGCCAGGATATGAGCTACTTTGATGATGAGAAGAAGCAGAAATACGTTCCTTATGTCATTGAGCCGTCTCTGGGTGCTGACCGTATGGTACTGGCATTCCTCTGCAGTGCATATGACGAAGAGGTTCTGGATGCAGAGAAGAATGATGTACGTACCGTTCTTCACTTCCATCCGGTACTGGCTCCAGTAAAGATCGGCGTGCTTCCTCTCTCCAAAAAATTGAATGAAGGTGCGGAGAAAATCTATCAGCAGCTTTCTAAGAAATACAACTGCGAGTATGATGACCGCGGTAATATTGGTAAACGCTACAGAAGACAGGATGAGATCGGAACTCCGTTCTGTATCACCTATGATTTTGAGTCTGAGACAGACGGCGCCGTAACGATCCGTGATCGTGATACAATGGAACAGGTTCGTGTGAAGATTGACGAGCTGGATGCTTATTTTGCAGACAAGTTTACATTTTAATAGCAGCATAATGATGAGACAGCACATTACGGGCTGAGAAGTATAACAGGATAAGGGAGTGCCCCAGGGAGCGCTCCCTTCTTCTTAAGATTCAAAGAAAGGAGAATGGAGTGACATGAAAGAGAAAAAGAAGCTGATAGCTCTGATCATATCGGCAGTTATGTGGATAACCTCTGTTTCTCCGGCTTTTGCGGCGGAATTTTCCAGCGGCGGGGAGGATATCTCTGTTTTTATGCAGGAAGCTTCATCATCAGATGAGAAAGAAAACGAAAGCGGAGATACTGATCTGCCCGGGGATGACGCTGTGTTTAGTGAGGGTACACAGGAGGAGATTTCCCCGAAGGAGGATACCCGGGAAGAAAATCCTCCGGAGGAAATGCTTCCGGAAGAACTGTTTCCCGAAGAAGGCAGCCCGGAAGCAGCGGGTGCCGGGGAAGCGTCAGATACGGAGATTTTTTCCGATACGGAAGATATACTGACATCCGGTGAGGAGGAAGCACAGACAGAAGAATTTGCAGACGGGGAGTATGAGGATCTGTTTCAGAGCACAGACGGAAAACAGGTGGTCTGCACAATTGCCCCCATTAAACGGGTTGATGAGTTTACACCTATTGGAACCGGCTGTGATACTCCTTCTGCAGAAGAGGTAGTGATGGAAGCCGGACCGGAGCTGTTTACAGCCGGATCTGAAAGCGAAGATGTGGACGAGGCCGATTTAAATGCTGTTATTAAGGCCTCGGATGATCTGCGTGCAGCAATGGTAAAAAGAAAAGGGACCGTGGATATTTCCCTGCATCTGTCGTTTGAGGTAGACGAGGAGAGCTGGGATTATCTGGTTTACAGTCTTTTGCTTATGGCTTTTGAAGAGACGGGAAATCCATGGGAAGGCGATTATCTGAGATGGCATTTTCAGGAGACGGAGCTGGGGCTGATCACGAAAGATGAAAAAACGATGACTTACACGATTCATCTGCCTTTTGTATTTTACACAACTTATGCCCAGGAACAAAAGGTAACCAGTGAGGTAAACCGGGTGCTTGCAAGTCTGAAGATCACAGAAAAGACAACGCCTTATATGAGGATAAAGAAGATATATGATTACATCTGCAGGACAGTCGCTTATGATGAGGCACATGTAAGAAACAGCAGCTATACACGGCAGTTTACCGCATATGCGGCGCTCATTGATAAAACAGCGGTTTGTCAGGGATATGCACTGCTGATGTATCGTATGCTGATGGAAGTTGGAATAGAAAACCGTATGGTTCCAAGCGAGAATCATATATGGAATCTCGTTTATTTGAGGGGGGCATTTTACAATACGGATGCTACCTGGGACGCAGGTGTGATTCCGGAGTATTATAAGTATTTTTTGAAAGGGAGCAGATCTTTTGAGGCGGATAAGGAACATATCAGAGAGTCCGATGATATTTTCTGTGATTATAATTCTGCCGAGTTTAAAAACGAATATCCCACCTCTGTGACAGATTATACAGTTCAGGCTGCGGATATTCCATCCGGCGGTGAATGTACCCATAGCTGGGGTGCATGGAAGACAATCCTGAAGCCGGATTGTACGTCAGAAGGACTGAAATACAAAGAGTGTACCAAGTGCGGTGAGGAAAACTATGCGGCAGTTCCAAAGACAGCACATAAATGGAAATATTCTTCAAAAAAGAATAATACCCATACAGCGAAGTGTTCTGTCTGCGGTACGTCGAAGGTTTTGAAGTGTTCTTTTCAGAAAAACATCTGTTCTAAATGCAAAGCACAGCGTATTCCTGCAGCAGTCAAAATTACGAAGATCAGTTCCGCAGGGTATAACAAGCTGAAGCTTACCTGGAAGAAGGTGGAAGGGGCTACGGGCTATGAAATTTCTTATCTGAAGGGCAAAACCTGGAAGGTGATCCAAAAGACATCCGGAACCACTTTTACCCAGACCAGCTCAAAGGAATATCCGATCAAGACCGGAAGCACCTGTTACTATCGGGTAAGAGCTTACTGTACCGTAAACGGCAAGACTACCTACGGTGCATATTCAGCCAAGACCGGCGGTAAGGCTGTCGCTGCCAGACCGGTGCTGGTCAGTGTGAAAGCAAAATCGTATAATCAGGTGACCATTAAGTGGCAAAAGGCAGCCGGAGCGACACACTATCTTATTTACCGAAAAAATGGAACGAAGTGGGAACGGGTTGCCACTATTGCCGGAGCTGATGTTACCAGCTACACCCATACTTCCTCACAAACATATCCTGTTGAAGTGGGAACCGCTTATGTTTATACGGTTCGCTCCTATACAAAAACAGGCAATACATATGGCTTGTATGATACGGCCGGAAAGAGTGTAAAGACATCTTTGGGCAAGACGACTCTTACGGTATCAAAAACCGGAACAGGATTAAAAAATACCTGGACACGAGTAAAAGGGGCAACAGGATATCAGTTACAGCGGTATAGCGGCGGCAAATGGTCTGTTGTAAAAACAGTGAACAGCGGGACGCTGTCCCATATAGATACTTCTGCGGAGAAAGGTGCAAGCTATCAGTACAGAGTTCGTGCTTACCGTGTGTTTAGCGGAAAGCGTGTATATGGAGGGTATTCTTCCGTAAAGACAGCAAAGAGATAACGCTCCGTTTATTAGGAACGGTTCAGCAGAAATGATGAGAATTCGTAAATTATAAGAGTATCAGACTAAGGGTGCTGCTCCATGATTGGTTTTTCGTGGTGCAGCACCCTTTTGACGGGAGTCTAT
This sequence comes from Eubacteriales bacterium, assembly GCA_030524545.1. GTDB lineage: Bacteria > Bacillota > Clostridia > Lachnospirales > Lachnospiraceae > Blautia_A. The sequence continues at coordinate 34,528 of JAUNGM010000015.1, read as the reverse complement.
GATTTAGAAAATCTTAATGGTATAGGATTTTTCGAAGATTTCTTCCTGCTTCAGGGCATTGATGCCGGGCTTTTCTTCTAAGGATCCCGTATAGCCGCAGTTGTCACAGCGTCCCATCCATGGCTCCAGGCAGACAAAGGGGGCACCGGGAACAGACCAGATACCGAAATTGGGGAAGCCTTCGCAGCGCAGTTCCAGATAAGGGCTGCCGTCCGGCAGAAGAATGCCTGCCCTGGAAATCTGGCCGCCGTCAAAGACCAGGGCGTCATGGTCAAACATATGGGAGTCCAGCGGACAGGTACCGTCTTTCAGCTTCAGATCACATTCTTTTCCTTCTATAGCTGTGCCGGATGTCTGATCCAGGAGGACATACCGAAGGGAATCCTGACCTTCAAAGGTCAGGGAATAGTCCGTGAACCCGGTACCTTCTATCACCGGTACGCGGAAGGCCGGATGGCCGCCAATGGTGAAATACATGTCTGTTTCGCTCTGATTTATAACTTTCCAGATAACCCGGAGCTCCCGGCCGGAGAGAATATGTGTGATCTGCAGAAGGAAATCAAAGGGATAGGATGCCTTTGTCGCTTCCGAGGACTGCATTTCATGGGTAACTAAGTCCGGGGCTGCCTGCACGCAGGCGAATTCCGTATCCCTGGCAAAACCATGCTGCCTGGAAGGATAGGTCTGTCCGGCTACGGTATAATGATCACCGTAGTGACGTCCTACATTGGGGAAGAGTACAGGGGCGTGACGTTTCCAGTATGCCGGATCTGCCTGCCAGATAACCTCGCGCTCATTTTTTTTATCATAAATGCTTACCAGTTCTGCACCTGCATCTGCAATGCCGATGCGCAGAAATTCATTTTCCATAGTACGTATCATAGAAAAAAACCTCCTGTTTTAGAATTGAGTTTGGTGCATCATGCTGTTTCCGGCGGCATATTTTGGAGAATGTACCGGGGATTACCAGCACGTTGTGCATATTATAACATGATTATGCGGAAATGGCGAGAAAAACACTTAAAAATCTACAATTTTTATTGACTTTAGTTCGGATATTTGTTAAGATTGTCAATTATAGGCCGTTGCAGAGGAGGATAAAGACTATGGCGAAGAAAAGAAACATCATTGTAGGACAGTCAGGAGGCCCTACTTCTGTTATTAATTCCAGTCTTGCAGGCGTTTATAAGAATGCGATCGCAAGAGGATTTGACAAGGTTTATGGTATGCTTCACGGCATCCAGGGCCTGCTGGATGAGCAGTATATTGACCTTTCCACACAGATTCATTCTGAGCTGGATATTGAACTTCTGAAGAGAACACCTTCCGCATTCTTAGGCTCCTGCCGTTTCAAACTTCCGGAAATCCATCAGGACAAGTCAATTTATGAGAAAATATTTGAAATTTTAAATAAGCTGGATATTGATGCATTTATTTACATAGGCGGAAATGATTCCATGGATACGATCAAGAAACTGTCTGACTATGCAATCCTTACAGGACAGACGCAGAAATTCCTTGGAGTTCCCAAGACGATTGACAATGACCTTGCGCTGACAGACCATACACCTGGCTTCGGAAGTGCTGCCAAGTATATTGCAGCTTCCACCAAAGAAGTGATCCGTGATGCACAGGGCCTGACATATAAGAAGAATATGATCACGATCATGGAGATCATGGGACGTAATGCAGGATGGCTGACAGGTGCCACAGCTCTTGCCAAGACAGAAGACTGCGACGGGCCGGATCTGATCTACCTTCCGGAAGTTCCATTTGACATCGACAAATTCCTGGTTAAGGTTAAAGAGCTTCTTAAGAAGAAATCTTCTATCGTAGTCGTAGTTTCCGAAGGCATCAAGCTTGAGGACGGACGTTATGTATGTGAACTTGGAAACGTTGGTGACTATGTGGATGCGTTCGGACATAAACAGCTTCAGGGTACTGCTACCTATCTGGCTAATTTCCTTGGAGCAGAGTGCGGATGTAAGACAAGAGCCGTTGAGCTTTCCACCCTGCAGAGAAGTGCTTCCCATATGGCTTCCCGTGTGGATATTGATGAAGCATTCATGGTTGGCGGTGCTGCAGTGAAGGCTGCCGATGAAGGCGATACAGGTAAGATGATCGTTATTGACCGTGTTTCTGATGATCCGTATCTGGCTACTACCGGCATTTATGATGTTCATCGTATTGCCAATGAAGAGAAGCTGGTTCCGAGAAGCTGGATGAACAAAGATGCTACATATGTGACAAAAGATTTTGTAGATTACATCAATCCGCTGATTCAGGGTGACTACCAGCCGATTATGGTAAATGGTCTGCCAAGACATCTTGTACTGAACATGAAGAAAAAGAAATAAGTAAAAGAGATAAACGAATATTGGGATACCGTACAGCAGGTGGGGGCCTGCTGTACGGACAATGCTTTTTGGAGAAGAGCATTATGGGGAAATGGGACGCATGTTACAGTTCAGCTTTGAGCTAAACTGTAACATGCGTCCCTGTTTTATGAAAAAGTTCTTGACGAAAAAAGAAAAAAAGAGTAGAATTTCTTTAGCTAATTAAACAGCTAAAGTTTAAAAGAGCAAATTCAATGAAGGGAATAAGTAGATTCAGATTCTTACCTTCAGAGAGCTGTCGGGCGGTGTGAGACAGCGGTAGAACTGTTTTGAAGATCCTCCCTGAGAAGGAAGGCCGAACGCATTGTTCAGTAGGCTTTTCCGGCTGTTCCCCGTTACAGGAACCGCGTATGCCGGTACGTTGCAGAGTCGTACTTGTTTCAATGAAGAGACAGGGTGGTTGCGGATTTTCCGTCCCTATTTCAGGGGCGGATTTTTTTATTTCATCGGAAAGTATCCCATATTGTTTTGTGTTAAAGATGCGTTCTTATGAAATAAAAAAATACTGGCAGGAACTTTGCAGAAAACAGGCAGAAAGTTCCGGTTTGGTCTACCGTCTGAATCGGAACGGAAAAAATACATATTGTCCCTATCCGGGACAAATGAGGAGGAGACAGATGAAAACCTACAAGAAAATCATGAATGTGGTAGCAGCATTGGAAAAATTTATTCTGATCATCACCATGCTGCTCATCCTGGTACTGACTGTGGGAAATGTATTTTCCCGTAAGGTCATTCATCGTTCCTGGTCTTTCACCGAGGAACTGGTGGTTGCGGTCTTTGTACTGATCACACTTCTGGCGGCGGCTCTGGCAGCCAGAGAAGGAGAACTGGTCAGCCTGACATTGTTTACTGACCGTCTTCCTGAGAAACTGAAAAAACCGTCCGTAATCCTGATTACCGTACTGAGCGTAATCTTTACGGCAGTCCTGTTCAAATACGGAATGGATAAGGTGCTTACCCAACTGGAAAACGGTAAGCGTACCTTTGTACTTAACTGGCCGGAGTGGATTTTCTGGTCCTTTGTGCCGATCGGGGCAGGTTGTATGATCCTGCATTTTATCGAATACTGCCTGGACTTCTGTCTGGGAGATAAGGAGGGCAAAAAATGATCAGTGCAGTGTTATTTATCTCATTCTTCGTTTTCCTGGTTCTTGGTGTACCCATCGGAATCTGCCTGGGATTGTCCTCTATCTGTGCAATCCTGTATTCCGGAACCTCGCTGACCATTGTTGCCACGAATATGTATTCCGGTATCAGCAAATTTTTGCTGCTGGCGATTCCATTCTTCGTACTGTCCGGTAACATTATGGCAAAGGCAGGTATCTCCAAACGACTGATCAAATTCGTAGATACCTGTGTGGGACACAGAAGAGGCGGTATTGCCATCGTATGTGTCATCGTTGCATGCTTCTTCGGTGCAATCTCCGGTTCCGGTCCTGCAACCGTAGCAGCCCTGGGGGCCGTACTGATTCCCGCCATGGTAGAGCAGGGCGGTTTTTCCGCACCGTTCTCTACGGCGCTGATGGCGACGGCCAGCTCCATTGCCATTGTCATACCCCCAAGTATTGCATTCGTCGTATATGCCTCTATTACAGGCGTTTCCATTGCAGATATGTTTATGGCAGGTATCGTTCCCGGTATTCTGATGGGTGTGGCTCTCGTCATTGTAGTAATGATTGAGGCGAGAAGAAAGAACATTCAGCCTATGCAGAAAAAGGCATCCGCAGGTGAACGGTGGGCAGCTTTTAAAGATGCTTTCTGGGGCTTTTTAATGCCGGTCATCATTCTGGGCGGCATTTACGGAGGTATTTTCACTCCAACGGAAGCAGCGGCCGTATCCGTTGTGTACGGTTTGTTTGTGGGTATGGTGATCTATCGTGAGGTAAAGCTCAAAGACCTGGCAGACATCCTGATCGATTCCGCAAAAACTACAGGCGGTATCATGCTGATCGTTGCATGTGCATCCCTGTTCTCTTTTGTATGTACGAAATTCGGTATTGCGGAAGCAGCCTCCGCATTGCTTGGCAGCATTGCAAAGAACCAGTTTGTATTCCTTTTGATCGTCAATATCATTTTCCTGATCGCAGGATGCTTTATTGATGCAAACTCTGCAATGTATATTTTCATTCCGATCATGCTTCCCGTTTGCAAAGCCCTTGGCTATGACGTGGTAGCATTCGGTGTTATGGCAACCGTCAACCTTGCCATCGGTCAGGTAACACCTCCGGTTGGCGTCAACCTGTTTGTTGCCATTGGCATCAAGATTAAAAAGGGCATGGAGGTTACGCTGCAGCAGATTTCCAAAGCCGTTGTCCCGATGATCGCAGCCTGCGTGGCAGTGCTTCTGGCAGTGACCTATATTCCTGCCGTGTCTGTAGCGCTTCCGAAGGCTTTGGCAAAGAACGGATCCTATACCGGTGATCCGGGAACTGGCGATGCGGCAGGAAATTCCGGCGACAGCGGTGAAGACCAGTCCTTTAACGAGATCGGAGACTACAGTGACCTTGACTGGCCGGAAATGACATGGAACTTTGCCTGCTCTACAACGGAAACAAGCACCTGGGCAAAGGGCGGCGAGAAATTCGGTGAGCTGATGGAACAGGCAACAGGCGGTAAGATAAAAGTCAATGTTTATGCGGCAGACCAGCTTACCAACGGAAACCAGTCCGAAGGAATCCAGGCATTAATGAATGGCGACCCGGTACAGATTTCCATGCATTCCAACCTCATCTATTCCGCATTTGACCCAAGATTTAACGTGGTATCCCTGCCGTTTATTTACGATTCCGTAGAAGATGCAGATGCCAAGTTTGACGGCGAAGCAGGAGAGAAGCTGAAAGAGATTCTGGAAGAGTACGGACTTCATTGCATGGGTATTGCAGAAAATGGCTTCCGTGAGCTGACTAACGGCGTCCATGAAGTAAAGACCGTAGAAGATATGAAGAACCTGAAGATCCGTGTCGCAGGAAGCAATCTTCTGATGGAATGCTACAAGAGATGGGGCGCAGACGCTACAAATATGAACTGGTCCGAGACCTACACCGCCCTGCAGCAGAATACGGTAGAAGGACAGGAGAATCCGCTTCCGGCAATCGATGCGGCAAGCGTCCAGGAAGTGCAGCCATACTGCTCTATGTGGGATGCGATTTATGACTGCCTGTTCTTCTGTATCAACGAAGAGCTTTATAACAGCCTGACACCCGAGCAGCAGGCAGTTGTGGATGAAGCAGGTCAGAAGGCCGTAGAATACGAGCGTTATATCAACCGTTCCGGTGATGAAGAAATTATGGAACGCTGGACAGAAAAGAACGGTGTGACCTTTACCGCAAAAGAAGACATGGATATCGACTCCTTCAAAGAAGCAGTAGACGGAGTGGAAGAATGGTTTACAGAAGAACTGAAGTCCCAGGGCTATGAGGATGCAGAAGAATTGGTAGCTTTCTTTACCGGTGACGGCACCGAAGGAAGCACAGAAGCAGAGGTTTCCCCGGAAGAGGCATCCATGGAGGATTACAGTGATCTTGACTGGCCGGAAATGACCTGGAACTTTGCATGCTCCACAACAGAGACAAGTACCTGGGCCAAAGGCGGCGAGAAATTCGGTGAGCTGATGGAGCAGGCCACCGGCGGAAAAGTCAAGGTCAATGTCTATGCAGCAGACCAGCTTACCAACGGAAACCAGTCGGAGGGTATTCAGGCGCTGATGGATGGAGACCCGGTACAGGTATCCATGCACTCCAATCTGATCTACTCCGCATTTGATCCGAGATTTAATGTGGTATCCCTGCCGTTCATTTACGACTCCGTAGAAGAAGCAGATGCCAAATTTGACGGAGAAGCAGGTGACAAGCTGAAAGAAATTCTGGAAGAGTACGGGCTTCATTGCATGGGTATTGCAGAGAACGGCTTCCGTGAACTGACAAACAGTGTCCGTGAAGTGAGATCCGTGGATGATATGAAGAATCTGAAGATCCGTGTAGCTGGTTCGAATCTGCTGATGGAGTGCTACAAGATGTGGGGCGCAGATGCCACAAGTATGAACTGGTCCGAGACCTATACCGCTTTGCAGCAGAACACCGTAGAGGGTGAGGAAAATCCGCTCCCGGCCATTGATGCGGCAAGTGTCCAGGAGGTACAGCCGTACTGCTCTATGTGGGATGCGATTTATGACTGCCTGTTCTTCTGTATGAACCAGGAGGTCTACGACAGCCTGACAGCCGAGCAGCAGGCAGTGGTAGATGAAGCCGGCCGGAAAGCCGTGGAGTACCAGCGTTATATCAACCGCTCCGGCGATGAAGAGATTATGAGCCGCTGGGAAGAAAAGAATGGCGTGACCTTTACCGCAAAAGAAGATATGGACATTGATTCCTTCAAAGAAGCGGTAGAGGGAATTGATACATGGTTTGTAGAAGAACTGAAATCACAGAACTATGAGGACGCAGAAGAACTGGTGGAGCTTTTCACAAGAGAGGAGTCTTTGGCAGAAAGCGCCGGTGAGGCTGACGATACATCTGCGGATGACGCAGCAAATGCAGAGATGGATGATTACAGCGATTTAGGATGGGAAGATACCACCTGGAACTTTGCATGCTCCACAACGGAGACAAGCACCTGGGCCAAAGGCGGCGAGAAATTCGGTGAGCTGATGGAACAGGCTACCGGAGGGAAAGTAAAGGTGAAGGTTTATGCAGCAGACCAGCTTACCAACGGAAACCAGTCCGAGGGCATTCAGGCATTGATGGACGGAGATCCGGTACAGGTATCCATGCACTCCAACCTGATCTACTCTGCATTTGACCCGAGATTCAATGTGGTATCCCTGCCTTTCCTCTTTGATTCCATCGAAAACGCAGATGAGAAGCTGGACGGTGAGGGCGGCGAAAAGCTGAAGGAAGTATTGAGCGAGTACGGACTTCACTGCATGGGTATCGCAGAAAACGGCTTCCGCCAGCTGACCAACAATGTCCGTGAAGTGAAATCCGTGGATGATATGAAGAATCTGAAGATTCGTGTGGCAGGTTCCAACCTTCTGATGGAATGCTACAAAATGTGGGGCGCAGATGCCACAAGCATGAACTGGTCCGAAACCTATACTGCTCTGCAGCAGAATACCGTAGAAGGCGAGGAGAATCCGCTTCCGGCAATCGATGCGGCAAGTGTCCAGGAAGTACAGCCGTACTGCTCCCTGTGGGATGCGATTTATGACTGTCTGTTCTTCTGTATGAATCAGGATGTGTATGACAGCCTGACACCGGAACAGCAGGCGGTGGTAGATGAAGCAGGACAAAAGGCTGTGGAATACCAGCGATACATCAACCGCTCCGGCGATGAAGAGATCATGAGCCGCTGGGAAAGCAAAAATGGTGTCACTTTCACGCAAAAAGAAGATATGGACATGGATTCCTTCCGGGAAGCAGTAGAGGGAATTGACGAATGGTTCGTAGAAGAACTGGAAAAACAGGACTATCATGACGGGGCAGAGCTGGTAGCAGCTTTCCGTTGAGAAATCGGTTCTGTAAAGGACCGGTTTAAAAGGAAACAGCATAAAAGTCCTGAACAAAACCATAAGTCAAATACCCCGATGCAAGCATACGGGGCATCAAACTTGTAGCGATGCAAGCATCGGGGTATTAGACCCTCGCGGCAGTCGCCAAATGGACATGCAAGCATGTCCGCTTGGCTCGTTGCTCGCGGGAATAAAGAAAAGGCCGCAGGCCGCTGGGGATAGAAAAATTCGATCAGCGTCTGCGGCTTTTTTGATGCCAGGGTAAAAAATCACAGGATTCCCAGAATACGTGCAGCACACCATATAAGGAGCAGTGCCATCACGAGGTTCATAAGTTTGTAATGTACTTCATAGAACTGTTTCAAAAGATTTCCGGCAAAAGCCCAGATAAGGTTTCCGATGGCACCCAGAACCATAAGATAGACGGCGTATAAAAACAGCATGGGAATCCGGGTTTCGTATGGCAGGATAAAGGTGGAGAACATCGTCAGCCCGTAGAGGATGATTTTCACATTCAGAAGCTGGAGAAACAGCCCCATGAGATAGGAGGGCTCTTTGGAATCCCCGGATTCTTCCGGAGGCTTTCGTTTTAGGGTCTGCCATGCCAGCCAGAGGATATAGGCAGCTCCTGCATATTTCATATAGATCTGGATTCCGGGTATGACTCTGCCAAGGGTGCTGCAGAAAATACCGCTGAGACACATCAGTGTCAGAGAACCGCTCCAGATACCGAGCAGCAGCTTCAGGTTCCGGCGGATTCCGTATTTGCTGGCTGTAGATAAAAGCAGGATATTATTCGGTCCGGGAGACCATACGGTGACAGCTGCCGAGACAGACATGTCAAGGAATACAGAAAAAGGCATATGGGTCAAGTCCTTTCATAAAAAGTAGTATCTATCATATTTCTTTGGGATAGATGCCAGTAAAATATGATAAATAATTGTATCATAATTTCTTTATAAAAAATAGAAAAAAATCACTGTTTGGCGATTAATTGTGTTATAATATGAAAAATAAAACACTTGTGTGTGAAAAAGAAAATGAGGTGAAGCAAATGTTGAAATATTGGAACCCGGGAGAGATTCCCGCAAAGGAGGAAGTGGAGGAACGCCTTAGTAAGGCGCGTGCCAGGCTGTACGAGCTGCAGATGAAGATTAAGGAGCATAAACTTCCGGTGCTGGTGCTTTTTGAAGGCTGGGGGGCCTCCGGAAAGGGCAGCACCATTGGCAAGATCATTAAGAATATTGATCCGCGGTTTTTCAAAGTGGCAACTATGTCATCTCCTACGGAGGAGGAACTTCGCAGGCCGTTTTTGTACCGGTATATGAAACAGATCCCGGAGGCTGGTAAATTCACTTTTCTGGATTCCGGATGGATGGAGGAGACCACCAAGGCATGTCTGGAGGGCACTCTTTCCGGAGATGACTATGACAAGAGAATAGACAGCATCAAGCGTTTCGAGCGCCAACTGACGGACAATGGGTATCTGGTGCTGAAATTCTTCATGCAGATTGATCAGAAAGAACAGACAGAGCGTATGGAACGCCTGCTGGGAAACAAGGATACCGTTTGGCGTGTAGCCGGATTTGACAAATGGCAGAACGAGCATTACAAAAAATGCCGCAAGGTATTTGACCGCTATCTGACAGATACGAACATGTCCACCTCACCGTGGTATATCATTGATGCGAAAGAAAAGAAATGGGCAGAGCTTCAGGTTCTGGAGACGATGGTGGAAGGAATCCAGGTTGCCATGCAGAACAGCTCCCACTCGGTTCCGATTCTTCAGAATGTCTTTCCACTGGTGAAGGTACCGAAGCTTTCGGAGATTGAACTTGCGGATAAGGTGATCGAGGATGATGAGTACCGGGTAGAACTGAAACGCCTTCAGAAGAAGCTGGGAGAACTTCATAACCGTCTCTACAGAAAACGTGTTCCGGTGATCATTACCTATGAAGGCTGGGATGCGGCAGGTAAAGGAGGCAATATCAAGAGAATCACAGGGGCACTGGATCCCAGGGGGTTTGAGGTGCACCCCATAGCCAGCCCGGAACCCCATGAGAAGGCCCGCCATTATCTGTGGCGTTTTTGGACAAGGCTTCCTAAGGACGGGCACATTGCTATTTTTGACCGGACCTGGTACGGACGTGTCATGGTAGAACGGCTGGAAGGATTCTGCAGTGAAAATGACTGGAAGCGTGCCTATAATGAAATGAATGAATTTGAGAAGGAGCTTTCTGACTGGGGAGCTGTGATCATCAAGTTCTGGGTGCAGATTGACAAGGATACCCAGCTTGTCCGGTTTACAGACAGGCAGAACAATCCGGAGAAGCAGTGGAAGATAACGGATGAAGACTGGCGCAACAGAGAAAAGTGGGATGCTTATGAGGGCGCTGTCAATGAAATGCTGCAGAAGACCAGCACGGCCTATGCACCCTGGCATATTCTGGAGTCTGTGGATAAAAAATATGCAAGGATCAAGGCGTTGAAGATTGTAATCGAAGAACTGGAAAAAGCCCTGGATTGATCCTGTGAGAAAAGCCTCCAATGAGGCTGTACGATAGAATAAAAAGATGTGCCTGTGGGAACGATATCCCGCAGAGCGCATCTTTTTTGAAGTGTGCCAGGCATGGCACTGATCTTGCTGGTGAAAGACTGAAGGAAGCGGGCCTGCTATGGACGCAGATAATTTTTCATAGCCTTTAGTGCGCTTTTTTCCAGGCGGCTGACCTGGGCCTGTGAGATGCCGATCTCATCGGCTACTTCCATTTGAGTTTTTCCCTCATAGAAGCGCAGTTCAATGATATGCCGCTCACGGTCCCCAAGACGCTGCATGGCTTCCCTGAGGGAAAGGTCTTCGATCCAGCGTTCCTCCCGGTTCTTTTTATCACTGATCTGGTCCATTACATAAAGGGTATCGCCGCCCTCGGTGTAGACCGGTTCAAAGAGACTCACAGGGTTCTGGATGGCATCCAGGGCATAGACGATCATTTCCTTTTCAATGCCGATTTCCTCGGCGATTTCCGCAATGGTAGGTTCTTTGTCATGCGTGCGCATATAGCTTTCTTTGGCGTAGATAGCCTTATATGCAATATCCCGGAGAGAACGGCTGACCCGAATAGAATTGTTGTCCCGAAGGTAACGGCGGATTTCTCCGATGATCATGGGAACCGCATATGTGGAAAACTTGACATTCAGTGTTGTGTCGAAGTTATCAATGGCTTTCATCAGGCCGATGCAGCCAATCTGGAATAAGTCATCAGCGTTTTCGTTGCTGTTTTGGAAACGCTTGATTACGCTTAATACCAGCCTAAGATTTCCTTTGATGTACAGTTCACGGGCCTCCATGTCACCCTCTTTGATCCTGCGGAACAGTTCTTCCTTTTCTTCGGCCTTCAGTATGGGAAGTTTTGAGGTATTGACCCCGCAAATTTCTACTTTATTAAGCGCCATCTGAATTATCCTCCTTATCTTCTTTTGCTATTAGAAATGATTCTCATCTGGGAGGATAAATATTCTTTTTTCGGGAAAATATAAAAAATATAAGCCCTTGACAAAATTCAGACAGGATGTTCCTTATGGAAGCATTTTTCTTCCTGGATTTCTACCAGAATGATGTCATCCCCAATCTGGCAAATGCATTCCCAGGGGATGATATATTCGTTTTCTCTGCCGAAAAGACCGCAGAATTTGCCCGGGCCAGGTACTACAAGAGCAGTCAGCCGGCCGGTCTTACAGTCAAATTCCACATCCGTAGGACAGCCCAGGCTGCGGCAGGTACAGGTGTTGATGATCTCTTTTTGCTTCAATTCACAAAGACGCATTTTAAGACCTGCATTTTTTTATTATTTATGCAGAAAAGTGAAGAAATATGCAGGTACATTTATTGACAGAAAATAGGAAAATACAGTATAATATGAACACTTAATGAGCGCAAGCAAGGCGCAGTGCGAATTTAAAATCCGGCAAACAAGGGGGAGAGCGCGGTGAGATGTCCATTTTGTAATCAGGATAATACCAAAGTTGTGGATTCCAGACCGGTAGAGGATACCAATTCCATCCGGCGGAGAAGAATGTGCGATGCCTGCGGCAAACGTTTCACAACCTATGAAAAGGTAGAAACCATTCCGCTGAGCGTGATCAAAAAGGATCAGAACAGAGAGCAGTATGACAGGACGAAGCTCCAGGCCGGAATTTTGAGAGCCTGCTATAAAAGACCCATACCTATTGAGAAGGTAGAAGCCATGATAGATTCTATTGAAGGGGTGATCTTTAACACGGAAGAACGTGAGATCCCAAGCACCAGGATCGGAGAGGTGGTTATGGAACATCTGAAGGATCTGGATGCAGTGGCGTATGTAAGATTTGCTTCTGTTTACCGGGAATTTAAAGATGTGAGCACCTTTATGGATGAGCTTAAGAAATTTATGGAGCCATAGATATAGTAAAGAATATCCTTATACATAAGGCTTTCCGGTCCGGGGTACCGGAATATATCTGTGAAAACCCTGTATAGATGTAATTATTATGTAATTATTAATAAAAGCGGCACCGGAATCTTTCCGGTGCCGTTTTCTGCAGGAACTGTTTTGTGCCGGTTTATTCCCGCGGGCAACGAGCCAAGCGGACATGCTTGCATGTCTATTTGGCGACTGCCGCGAGGGTCTAATACCCCGATGCTCGCATCGGGGGTATTTGACTCGGATTAAACGATTCCCTGTGCTTTCATAGCGTCTACGACTTTTTCGAAGCCGGCGATGTTTGCGCCTACAACGTAGTTGTCTTCCATATCGTAACGTTTGGATGCTTCATCAACCTTCTTGAAGATATCTTTCATAATGGTGTGAAGTCTCTCATCCACTTCCTCTGCACTCCAGGAAAGTCTCATGGAGTTCTGGCTCATTTCCAGGGCGGAGGTAGCTACACCGCCTGCATTGGCAGCTTTGCCGGGCATGAAGAGTACGCCGTTCTCCATAACATAATTGGTTGCATCCAGAGTAGTAGGCATGTTGGCACCTTCTACGATATATTTGCAGCCGTTGGCAACCAGAGTTTTAGCACCGTCCAGATCAAGTTCGTTCTGGGTAGCACATGGAAGATAGACATCACATTTGATGTTCCAGATGCCAAGACCCGGTGTATAGGTAGCACCTTCCACACGGTCTGCATATTCGGAAATACGTCCGCGTTTTACTTCTTTGATATCTTTTACGATATCCAGCTTGATGCCGTCCGGATCATGGATAAATCCGTTGGAGTCACACATAGCAACAACTTTTGCACCTAACTGTGTGATCTTTTCTACTGCATAGATGGCAACGTTTCCGGAACCGGTAACGATAGCAGTCTTGCCTTCCGGTGAATCGCCGTGAGCTTTCATGATCTCATTCAGCATGTAAACAACACCGTATCCGGTAGCCTGTGTACGAATGAGGGAACCTCCGAAAGTAAGACCCTTACCTGTGAGTACACCTTCGTAGAGGCCGCGGTTTCTCTTATACTGACCAAACAGATAGCCGATCTCACGTCCGCCTACACCGATATCGCCTGCAGGAACGTCCGTGTCAGCGCCGATATATTTGGAAAGCTCTGTCATAAAGCTCTGGCAGAAAGCCATAACTTCTCTGTCGGATTTGCCTTTCGGGTCAAAGTTGGAACCGCCCTTGCCGCCTCCGATAGGAAGGCCTGTCAGGGAATTTTTGAAAATCTGTTCAAAACCAAGGAATTTCAGGATGCTCTGGTTAACAGATGGATGGAAGCGAAGTCCGCCCTTGTATGGTCCGATCGCACTGTTGAACTGTACACGATAACCTTTATTTACCTGTACGGTACCCTTGTCATCCACCCACGGTACACGGAAAGAGATGATTCTCTCCGGCTCAACAAGACGTTCCAGAATGGAAAGTCTGCGGTATTCTTCTTCATTTCTGTCGATAACGACTTTCAGGGAATCCAGGACTTCTTTTACTGCCTGGTGAAACTCCGGTTCGCCCGGATTCTGTGTTACGACTCTCTCGTAAACTTCTTCTGTGTAAGACATTGCAATTTCCTCCTCGTCCATTAGAAAATCATTTGTATCGTGGTTATTATACACTAAAGTGCTACAAATGAAAAGAGTAAGAAGAAAATTTTTTAAAGGCTTGCGAAAAGAACATAAATGTGAGATTATATTATGAATACGAAGGAACTTTCTGCAGGTAGGATGAAAAGGGCTGAACAGATATGACGTGGGCAAAAGACCGAAGAGAGTTTTTATGATAGAAAGAATGAGTGCGTCAGAAGGAATGCGCCATAAACCGAGAGAACAAGGAGTGAGAAAGAATATATGCGAACTTTTGAAAAATCTACAAAGCTTGATAATGTACTGTATGATGTGCGGGGACCGGTGGTAGATGAGGCCGGCAGAATGGAAGAGGATGGCATGGAGATCCTGAAGCTGAATATCGGGAATCCTTATCCATTTGGATTTTCCGCACCTCAGGAGGTAATCCTGGATATGCTGAGCAACATCCGCACATCCCAGGGCTATTCCGACTCCAAGGGTATTTTTTCCGCAAGAAAAGCAATTATGCAGTATTCCCAGCTTAAGAAGATTCCAAATGTCACCATGAATGACATCTATACAGGAAACGGTGTCAGTGAGTTGATCAACCTGTGTATGCAGGCGCTTCTGAATGACGGGGATGAGATTCTGATCCCGGCACCGGATTATCCTCTGTGGACAGCCACTGCGACGTTGGCAGGAGGAAACGTGGTCCATTATCTCTGTGATGAGCAGTCTGACTGGTATCCGGACATGGACGACATCCGCAGCAAGGTTACAGATAAGACCAAGGCCATCGTCATCATTAACCCGAATAACCCGACCGGAGCTGTGTATCCCAAGGAAATCCTGGAACAGATCGTTCAGATTGCAAGGGAACACGAGCTGATTATTTTTTCTGATGAGATTTATGACAGGCTTGTGATGGACGGTTATGAGCACACCTCTATTGCTTCACTGGCACCCGATGTGTTCTGTGTAACCTTTTCGGGTCTCTCCAAATCCCATATGATCGCAGGCTTTCGTATCGGCTGGATGGTGCTGAGTGGTGCCAAGGAACGGGCGAAAGGATACATAGAAGGAATCAAGATGCTTTCTTCCATGCGCCTGTGCTCCAATGTACCTGCACAGTCAATTGTACAGACGGCTCTCGGCGGATATCAAAGTGTCAATGAGTATATTCAGCCGGGCGGACGTGTATATGAGCAGAGGGATTTTATCTACAAAGCTCTGACTGATATTCCGGGAATCACGGCTGTGAAGCCGAAAGCTGCCTTTTATATTTTCCCGAAGATTGATACGGAGAAGTTCAATATTGTGGATGACGAGCAGTTTGCCCTGGATTTCCTTCATGAGAAGCAGGTACTTCTGGTACCGGGCAAAGGCTTTAACTGGCAGCAGCCGGATCATTTCCGTGTGGTTTATCTGCCGAATGTCCTGCAGCTTGAAAAGGCAGCAAGGAAGCTGCGCGATTTTCTTAGTACCTATAAACAGAGAAGGTAGGGACGGAAAGAAGAAAAAGTGTATGGATGCCGATAAAATGTTGGTTAGAAGCAGTTGACCAGCATTTTATTTTGCAGATAACAGAAGATACTGTATGAGGAAAGGGGGAGTGTTCATGAAGAAAAAGACAATTGCAGCAGCATGTATTATGGCCGTGCTTTGTCTGCTGGCGGCAGGCTCCGGAACTGTCGGTGCATCAGCGAATGAAGGTGGAGCAGGAGCAGAAACTGCCGGGATTGCATCACCGTCTGCCTGCGGTGCACTTCGGGTGGATGGAACGAGACTTGTGGACAGTCATGGAAAAGATGTTCAGTTAAAAGGAATCAGCACCCATGGAATCGGTTGGTTTCCGGATTATATTAATGAAGAATGTTTTCGTCAGTTCCGTGAGGAATGGAATGTGAATGTCATCCGGCTTGCCATGTATACGGCAGAGAACGGCGGTTACTGTACAGACGGGGATAAGGAAAATCTGAAAAAGCTGGTGAAGTCCGGCGTGTCTTATGCAACTGCACACGATATGTATGTGATCATTGACTGGCATATTCTTTCTGACAATAATCCCAACATGCATCTGGAAGAAGCCAGGGAATTTTTTCGGGAAATGTCTGCGGAATATGCAGGATACGACAATGTTCTCTATGAAATCTGCAATGAACCGAACGGAGATACCACCTGGACAGACATTAAAGCCTATGCAGGAGAAATCATTCCCGTTATCCGGGAAAATGCGGAGGAGGCAGTAATTCTGGTGGGTACGCCGAATTGGTCCCAGTTCGTAGATCAGGCAGCCGCAGATCCCATGACAGAGTATGGGAATCTGATGTATGTACTGCATTTTTATGCAGCGACCCACAAGGAGGAACTGCGCAGCACGATGTCAGCAGCCATTGACGCAGGACTTCCGGTCTTTGTATCGGAATACGGTATCTGTGATGCCAGCGGAAATGGGGCGATTGATGAAGAACAGGCAGACCTCTGGGTAAAACAGATGAACGATTACGGTGTCAGCTATGTCGCATGGAATCTTTCCAATAAGAATGAAACTTCCGCGATCATCAGCAGTACCTGTACCAAGACGTCAGGGTTTGCCTGGGAGGATTTAAGCCCGTCCGGAAAATGGCTCTACAATATGCTTACAGGAAGAGGGCCGGCTTGACAGCTTGGCAGGGGGCATGTTAAGATTTATAGCAGAAAAGCAAATAAATGAATAGTTTCAGACGAGTAGTGTTTATCACGTAAATCCAGTTGGTAAGCACTGCTTTTTTATTTCATCGGAAAGTACCCCATATTGTTCTGTGTTAAAGATACGTTCCTATGAAATGAAAAAATTGCCGGGCATCGGGGCTGATGTTGACAGCGTAACCAGCAGGTGGGATTTTGGAAAAAAGAATACGATAAAATTCTAAGACAGGAGGAAAAAATGGCTGCACATGAAGTAAAAATCCGAATTATGAAAACCGTATCCGAAGGAACAAAAGAGATTATCTTAAATCGTGTAAGAAAGAAAAATATAGAAGAAAAATTTTTGCAAAACTCTGCTTTGGCGCTGATGCACGGAGATGTCTGTGAGATGATTTATGCAAGCGACCTTGCACAGAAAACATCCAGCGTGGAGGTATTTGAAATTCCGGGAAGCTGCCCGCAGCACATGACGTGTCTTGGGATTCTGGGTGATGTCTCGGCCGTAGAGGCAGCAGTCCAGAGAATCCGGAAAGAATTGGAGAACAGCCTGTAAATCTTTGCGTTCAGTTTCTTTCTCAGGAGAAGAGGGGCTGTGTTTACATAAAAATTCGGATATAGACCAAAATGGGTTTTCATGGTATAATAAATTGATTGTTTAATAAATCAGGGAATGAGGAGGGAATTTAATCGGCTGATTTGAGATAATGAAAGGGGATTTTAAGTATGACAAGATTTAACACAAAAGTAACACCAGAAATCGAAAGACTCACAGACATTTGTAAGGATCACAGCAGTATGGATGTGTCTCTTTACGGAAAGTACGATGTGAAACGTGGATTGCGTGACATCAATGGCAAGGGAGTCCTGGCCGGATTGACCCAGGTATCCAACGTAAAGGCAACAAAGATCGTAGACGGGAAAGAAGTCCCCTGCGCAGGAAGCCTTTCTTACAGAGGTTATGATATTAAGGAATTAACGGGCGGGTTTGTAAGAGACCGTCGCTTCGGATTTGAGGAAACAACCTATCTTCTTCTTTTCGGGGAACTGCCGGATCGGGAGGAACTGGATAATTTTAAGAAG
Organism: Eubacteriales bacterium; assembly: GCA_030524545.1. Lineage (GTDB taxonomy): Bacteria > Bacillota > Clostridia > Lachnospirales > Lachnospiraceae > Blautia_A. Next base: position 16,812 of record JAUNGM010000015.1, on the reverse strand, counting down.
CTGCTGGCAAACCAGCGTTCGCTTCCTACAAATTTTGTCCGTGATGTTGTGATGAAGGCGCCGAGCAAAGACATTATGAATGCGCTTTCGAGAAGCGTACTCACCCTGTATTCCTACGATACGAATCCGGATGATATTTCCCTGCCGAATGTTTTGCGGCAGTGTCTGAACCTGATCAGTGTTTTTCCGCTTCTGTCCGTATACGGATATCAGGCATATAATCACTACATCAGGGGCAAGAGCTTATATATCCATAATCCCAAGAGAGAATTATCTACGGCTGAGAACATTCTTCGTATGCTTCGCCCTGATAAGAAGTACACAGATCTGGAAGCGAAGATTCTGGATCTGGCATTGATCCTTCATATGGAACATGGCGGAGGTAATAACTCTACATTTACCACCCATGTCGTATCCTCTTCCGGAACGGATACCTATTCTGCTATTGCCGGAGCCCTCGGTTCCCTGAAAGGACCAAAGCATGGCGGTGCCAACATCAAGGTAGTGAGCATGTTCCAGGATATGAAGAAAGAAATAAAGGACTGGGAAGATGAGGATGCGGTAAGGGATTATCTGAAACGTCTTCTCCATAAGGAGGCCTTTGACAGAAGAGGATTGATCTATGGTATGGGACACGCAATTTACTCCGTATCGGATCCCCGTGCAGAGGTTCTCAAAAGCTTTGTGGAAAAGCTTGCAGAGGCAAAGGGCAGGATGAAGGACTACCGTCTGTATTCCATGGTAGAGCGTATGGCACCGGAGGTGATCGCAGAAGAACGCCGCATTTATAAGGGGGTAAGCGCCAATGTGGATTTCTACAGTGGTTTTGTATACAGTATGCTCGATCTTCCGCTGGAACTGTATACACCGATGTTTGCAGTGGCAAGAATCGTCGGATGGAGTGCGCACCGTATGGAAGAGCTGATCAATACGGACAAGATCATCCGTCCGGCATATAAAAATGTGCTTGATCCGGCGCAGTACGTACCGCTGGACGAGCGATAAAAGTGATAAAGGCGGGAAACGCATGTTTCAATGTTTTTTTCCGGATGAATACCGGGATTCTACTTATGAAATCGATTTTGACCAATTGTACCGGGAAGGGTACCGCGGGCTGCTCTTTGACATAGATAATACTCTTGTACCTCATGGAGCACCTGCGGATGACAGAGCGGTTGCTTTGTTTGCCCATCTGAATGAACTGGGATTTCGATGCTGCTTTCTTTCCAACAATAAGATTGGGAGGGTTTCTTCCTTCAATGATGCGGTTGGACAGCGCTTCATCGAGAATGCCCACAAGCCGTCGGTGCGCAATTACCGGAAGGCCATGGAACTTTTGGGAACAGACACCGGCAATACGATTTTTATCGGGGATCAGCTTTTTACGGATATTTACGGAGCGAAGAGGGCGGGCATCCGCAATATTCTTGTAAAACCTATTAACCCCAAAGAAGAAATCCAGATCGTACTGAAGCGCTATCTGGAAAAAATCGTACTATACTTTTACCAGAAGGAGGAAAGGAATTCATGAACCATATTGTGATTATCGGATTTATGGGTTCAGGAAAAACGAGAGTGGGAAAACGGCTTGCACAGGATTTCGGCCTGCCGTTTATTGATGTGGACAGGGTCATCATGAAAAAAATGAATCTATCCGTCAGTGAAATTTTCCAGAGATTTGGAGAACCTTTTTATCGTGCTCTGGAAACACTGGTCATCAAGGAACTGATCAATGATAAGGAGCGAAAGGTGATATCCCTCGGCTCCGGTCTGCCGATTCAGGAGCAGAATCAGAAGTACCTGAAGCAGCTTGGGACAATTGTATATTTGAAGGGATCCCTGGAAACATTAAGAAAGCGCCTGGAAGCAGGAAACAGCAATCCGCTGCTGGAGGGCGATGATAAAGATGAAAAAATCAAGAAGCTTTTAAAGCAGCGCGACCCGGTTTATTCCAGATATGCGGATATTGAGGTTGTTACGGGTGTAAAGCCTTTTGAAGCTCTGATTGAAGAAATTAAGTTACTGCTCACGCCTTCGGCATAAACAGTAACGAAATTAAACAAAAATTGAATGCTTCTACAAAAAAATAGTTGAAAAAAATCGATAGGTATTATAGAATAGTGCGTAGTGAAGCGCACAATAAGGAGAAAATACCCAAGGGTATACCATGATGCGCAAAAACCATGCGCAATAAGGAGGAAATACCCAGGGGGTATACCATGATGCGCAAAAATCATGCGCAATAAGGAGGAAATATTAATATGATTTCAGCAGGTGATTTCAAAAACGGCATTACACTTGAGATTGACGGCAATGTATGTCAGATTGTGGAATTTCAGCATGTAAAACCTGGAAAAGGTGCTGCGTTCGTCAGAACCAAATATAAAAACATCATTACAGGATCTGTACTTGAGAAATCTTTCCGCCCGACAGAGAAGTTCCCGCAGGCTCGTATTGAGCGTGTAGATATGCAGTATCTGTACAATGACGGCGAATTATTTTACTTTATGAATGTGGAAACTTTTGACCAGGTTGGCCTGACTGCAGACCAGGTAGGCGATTCCCTGAAATTTGTAAAAGAGAACGAAATGGTCAAAATCTGCTCTCATAACGGCAACGTATTTGCTATTGAACCGCCATTATTCGTAGAACTGGAAGTAACTGAGACAGAACCGGGATTTGCAGGAAACACCGCACAGGGTGCGACTAAACCGGCTATCGTTGAGACCGGTGCACAGGTTCAGGTTCCTCTGTTCGTAAACCAGGGAGATAAACTGAAAATCGATACAAGAACAGGCGAATATCTGTCTCGTGTTTGATTCCAAAAGTATAATGACGCTGCCATCGGTTTTTGCCGGTGGCAGCGCTTTTTACTAGAAACAATAAGCAGGAGGATGAGGAGATTATGGAATACAGAGTGTTAGGAAAGTCAGGACTAAAGGTTTCGCGGATGGGATTCGGAGGTATCCCGATTCAGCGGATTGATGAAGAAGGAACCAAAGCATTAATGCATCAGCTCATGGAAGCAGGTGTCAACTACATTGACACAGCCAGAGGCTACACTGTCAGCGAGCAATATCTTGGTTATGCCCTGGAGGGCATCCGTGACAGATTCATCATAGCTACCAAGAGTATGTCCAGAACGAAAGAAGCGATGACCAGGGACATCGAGACAAGCCTTCGTAATCTGAGAACCGACTACATTGACCTTTATCAGGTTCACAATCCCAATATGGAACAGCTTGAACTGGTGCTAAGCCCGGACGGTGCACTGGAGGCTCTCATGGAAGCCAAGGCCGCAGGAAAAATCGGCCATATTGGCATTACTGCCCATTCCACAGCCGTTTTCGAGCGTGCTCTGGAGCTGGACTGGGTAGAAACGATTATGTTCCCATATAATATTGTAGAAAACCAGGGAGAAGAGCTGATCCGTAAATGCATGGAGAGAAATATCGGATTTATTGATATGAAACCTCTGGCAGGCGGCGCTATTGAAGATGCCACACTCGCCCTTCGCTATGTCTGTTCCAATCCTGACATTACTGTTGTCATCCCCGGAATGGCAGATCCGGCAGAACTGGAAGAAAACATCAAAGCATGCGGGGATCTGTCTCCGATCACCGAAGAAGAAACACAGGCTTTCGAAAATGTCAGACAGCAGCTTGGAACGAATTTCTGCCGCCGCTGTAATTACTGTGCGCCTTGTACTATGGGAATCAGTATTCCAAATGTATTCCTTTTTGCAGGTTATCTGGAACGATATAATCTGGAAGGATGGGCAAGAGACCGTTACGGCAGTTTAAGCGTAAAAGCTTCCGACTGTGTACAGTGCGGAGAATGTGAACCGAGATGTCCGTATCATCTGCCGATCCGCGAGATGATGAAGAAGTGCGCAGAAGAATTCGGAGAATAGTAATCCAATATCTCGGAGAAATATCAGAATCACATAGATCAGGAGAATAGTTCTGTAGACTATTTTTTTTCGATATGATAAGATGATTCAGGAAAAATGATACAAAGGATTATGTGGTGAGATGTTTCAAAAATCAATCAGAGAAAATCAGGAATTTTACAGACGGATCTTTAAACTGGTGCTGCCGATCGTTATTCAGAATTTGTTAAGTGCAGCAGTCAGTTCTGCGGATGTGGTGATGCTGAACTATGTTGGGCAGTCTTCCATATCAGCCGTTTCGCTGGCTGCACAGTATGCCGGCATTCTGTTCATGGTGTTTTACGGACTGGGAACAGGGGCGACCATGCTCTGTGCCCAGTATTATGGAAAAGGAGATATGCGTGCGATTCAGGTGGTCGAAGGAATCGCCATGCGTTTTTCCCTCGGGATTGCTATGCTTTTGGCTGTGCTGGCGCTTGCTGTGCCGGAGCAGATGATGCGGATTTTTACCAATGACAGGGAGCTGATCACGATTGGTGCATCTTATCTGCGATGCATGAGTGTCTGCTATGTCTGTTGGGGAATTACAGAGGTCTATCTGGCGGTTCTGCGCAGTATCGGGCGTGTGATGGTCAGCACCGTGATGAATGTTCTGGCTTTTTCCCTGAATATTTTGCTGAATGCGGTGTTTATCTTTGGGCTCTTCGGTGCGCCGAAGCTGGGGGCAACAGGAGTGGCGATCGCTACGTCTGTATCCAGGCTTGTGGAACTCCTGGCATGCTTCGGGGTCTCAGCGGCAAGCGGGGACATCAAGCTGGATTTCCGCTGGATGTTTGTGCGGAGCAGGGAACTGTTTTCGGATTTTGTGCGTCTTTCCCTGCCTGCACTTGGGAACGACATTAGCTGGAGCGTGGCTTTTTCCATGTATTCTGTCATTCTGGGGCATCTTGGCACCGATGCGGTTGCTGCCAATTCCTTTGTGGTGGTGGTGCGGAATTTCGGTACGATCCTGTGCTTTGGGATGGCAAGCGCAGGAGGTATTCTTCTTGGAAATGTCATAGGCGAGAATAAGCTGGAAGAAGCAAAGCAGGATGCAAAAGAACTGATGAAACTGACGGTATTGACCGGGGCGTTGGGCGGTCTGATCATCCTGGCGATTACGCCATTTGTGCTGAGATATGCGGATCTTTCTTCCCAGGCGATGCATTATCTGAAATATATGCTGCTGATCAATACCTATTATGTTATGGGAGCAGCAGTAAATACAACATTGATCGCGGGCGTATTCCGCGCAGGAGGTGACAGCCGGTTCGGTTTCATCTGCGATACGATTGACATGTGGTGTTATGCGGTACCGCTGGGGTTTTTGGCTGCATTTGTGTTCAAGCTTCCGGTTATGGCGGTCTATTTCCTTCTGTGTACCGATGAATTTGTGAAATGGCCGTGGGTTATTAAACGCTACAGAAGCGGAAAGTGGCTGAACAATATTACCAGAGACGGACTGTTTGAGGAGAAAAGCCGGTAGGACAAAAATTTTAGGGTTGAAATGAAAGAATAAAAATAAATTCTCCCTTGACAACAGGGAAGGGATTTTCATATAATAAGATGCAGTGCAGAGCATATTTAGAAATGTACTGCAGGCGTTGTTCGTCTGATGACCAGTTTGTTCCGACTTTTCATTAGGAGTTCCGGAGAGGCTTTTTCAGGGCTTGTACTGGTTTCGACGGGGGCTTTGAAGTTGAGGCAGCCATCCGCAGACTCCCGGACTGCGTACCAACCGGGAACCTAAATATAAACGCAAACGAACAGTACGCGTTAGCAGCCTAATTGCTGCTCGTCAGCCCTGGTGCACTCACACATCAGGAATCTGACGTCAAACATGTGAGAAACCTTGCCGGGTAAGCTTTGCCCCGGTAGATGTATCATGAAGCTACTGAAGCAGTAAGCCTGTCGGTGGGCGTGCTGCTGAGGGAATGTCAAAACAGCGACTGTGATGGGAGATACCGCAAGGGATAGGCTTTCGGACGCGGGTTCGATTCCCGCCAGGTCCATACCAAAAGTGTCGTGCTTACGGCACTTTTTTTAATTCGTGTTGCATTTCGTGTTGCATAGAATCGAAATGAGAATTAATTTTAGCCGTAAATTTCTTTTCTTCATCATTAATTATATTTCTGTATACTGCCTTTAATACCTTATCTGTTTTCCAACCTCCACGAGCCATGATGTATTGATCGGGGATTCCTATTGCATGCATGATTGATGCTGAGTAATGCCTGAGATCATGAAAACGGAATCGGTGTACACCAGCATCATCCAGGATTTTACCGAATTTTTTTGAAATATCTTCCGGATGCATTTTAACAAGCTTACCTTCGATTCCTTCGAATTTCTCTATTACGAAATGAGGGTATTCTATGGAGCGGTTACTGGACAGTGTCTTTGGAGTCTTAATAACCATTCCTCCGTCATTGGATCTTACCATTGATTTATTGATCGTGATAACATCTCCATTGATATCTTTATCCGTGAGAGCACATATTTCGCCTCGCCGTAGTGTACCAAACGCTGCGAGCAGTACGGCTTTTTCCAATTCCGTTCCTTCAATATGCTTTAAAAGCTTTTTAATATCTTCGTCAGAAGGCACATACAGCTCTTTATGGTCCTTTTCCGGAAGCTTTGTACATAATCTTAAAGATGGCTCATATGCATTAAGAACTGCAGATATAAACCCATGAGCATTAGATACAGATTTTGGCGAATGTTTTAATGAATATTCATTGGCCCATTCCTGAACATCGGTAGCAGTCATTTTTCGGATACGTTTATGAAGAAGTTTGGGGTAAGCGTTTCTGACCAGTGTATTGTATCCACGCAGGGTGGTGGTGGATAGAACGTTTTCCTTGGAAGCGATATATTTTTCCATAGCTTCTTTTAATGTGTAGTCAGTTATAGCTATTCGTTCCTTATTTGCTGCATATTCGGCTGCCAAGCGTTCTGCTTCCCGTTTTCCTCGGTTCGATGGATCGCTACATGTAAATGATTCGTAGATCCGCTTCTTTTTTATAGTTCCGTCTGACTGCTGAATATACTCGTAATGGGAGAATACCTGTACACGCCAGGAACCAGATGGTAGTTTTTTTGCCTGCATATTATCATCCTCCTTTAAAAAAGTGTATAAAAAATACAGGTGGTCTCTTGCCACCTGTCACCGAAGATGATACAATAAGTTTGCTAAATCTCGTACATCTTCGGATGTATCAAAAGCCGTTCCTGTTGGCGCAGGGGCGGTTTTTTATATTTTTAACAATAGAAGCTGCAATCACCAAAGTATTCTTTCCATTTTTGAATAACTTCAGAGCTGCGAGCTTCGATGATCCGCATCACATTGCGAAGCGTCCGATCAGGAATTTTGGAGTTATTATTACAGAGCAAACATTTCCCCCTCCTAGTAATCCAAACTTTTGTTGCATTTGCGGAGGGACGTCCTTGTGCTATGTGGACATGAATAGGCTCAAGGGGTTTGTTCTCATTTGTCCAGAAATACACCCAGTAAGATCCAATTCTAAAGATTTGCGGCACCCTGGAACCCTCCTTCCTGAGAAAACTCAATGATAAGGTGAGCGGTTGACTCTATAATATTTTGAAACTTTTGAATATCTTGTTCTGAAAAATGAAACACATCTTCCCATTTATACTCCGGAAGCCAACAGGTGGCATGGCGAAAACAGTATTTCTCATCCGGTGTTTCAATATAGACTTTCACAGATCCGTCTGGTTTCATTTCGGAATGCGTGATTTCAGTGTCATCATTCAGTGTCATAAATGGATACATCATAACAATTACCTCCTTTTATTAATCACAGTATCAGATTAAACAGCAAACTTTCTAAGTACGGCAAGATGCGGCTCAAAGAAAATAATATAATTGTCCAATTCATAACAGACACCGTATTTTCTGTGATATGCAGACAATGCTTCTTGTAAATATTCTTCTGTACATTCCAAAAACTCAGCCATCTCATATATGTTGCGGCAACCATTTTCATATGCCCGGACAATTCCCATGAGTCCGACCTTCAGATTATAACCATATAGCCTTGCTCGGTATTCTTGTTTCCGGTTCATGGTATCTGACTGACTGAGAATGTTGCCGGAAGAAGTATAGTGATGACCGAGTTCTTCGGCAAGGACACAGGATTTTTCGGCAGTAGTGTTTAGATCTTTACGGATTGCAATTCGCTTCCCCTTGATACGGCCATCATTTCCTTTTATGGCTTTTTCCTTTACAATGAGTCCTTCGACATCTGATTTAATCAGAAGATCTTCATAAGTCAAAATGTATCACTCCCATTCACTATCGTCATTCATGATATCATCATCATGCTGGCGCATTTCATCGGTAACTTCTATGTCGGTTCGTTCGTGGGCAGCGCTGAGTAAGCTCTGAGCGAATTGTTCTTTCTTAACTCGTTTTTCACGAATATTTTCTTCGTGCAGCTTAAGAATGATTGAATCAATAGTAGTTTTGGAATAAGTATCAATTCGAGTTCTTATACTGTTTAATATATTATCATTTATTACTATTGCGCCATTATTATATTGAATATACGGTTTGTGTTCTAAATTATCTCTTCCTATGTAATATCCTATACTTTCGAGATACCTAAAGAATGATGTTTCAGATGCGATTAATAAATCCGCAGTCACTTTTCCTTTTTTTCTTAAAGCATCATATCTAGGTATTAATTCATAATCGTAAAAGCCGGCTACCGTTTGCCCATAAGACTTTTTAATAATAAAGTAATCATCATCTGTAGTTTCGTATAAGAGAACATATCCATCTTTCTGTAAGATTCTATCAATATCTTCAATAATAGCATCACGATTCATAAGGTTTTGGTCTGTATAATTATCTCGCTCCATGGGGACATCAAAGCCCATGAGCCAAGCTTCGTTTACATTAAGAGCCATACCTAAAATGGTAAGCTTCTTCTGGCCAGGTTCAACCTTGCCAGAAACATATTGGCTCAGATCATTTCGCCCAAGTTTTATATTGTATTTTGCGCAGTATGGTTTGCATAATTCAAGAATATCCACTTGGCGTAAGTTTCTATCTGACATTATTTTTTTTAGTCGTATAGATGTATTTTCTCGTTCCATGTAAACACCTCTTTTCTATACTAAGCATTATAACTGATATTGAACAAAAGTTCAATAGAAATATGATAAAAGTTCAAGATAATTGAATAAAAGCTGTTGACAATCAAAGGATAGTATGCTAAATTAAAAATGTTCAATAGATTGAGCAAAAAGAAAGGAGGGGAGAAATGTGTATGACTACAGAAAACTATCTGGGAGAATTACTGAAATTTGTGGGACGCAGTATAATTTTGCAAAAAAGATTAATCTTTCAGAACGTACTGTTTCCCTTAAATTGTCTGGAAAAGTTGAATTTAAACAAGGCGAGATAACAAAAGCATGTAAAATTCTTCAGATTGAAGAAAATGAAATAAGTGATTATTTTTTTAAACAGATTGTTCAATGAATTGAGCAAAAGGAGGATATACATAATGAATGATATTTTTACCGAAGTATTCGGAACACCTGACACAAGTAAACAAACCCCTATCGAAATTGCTCTCGGCGTAGACGCGCAGGGAATGACAACGGCAAAAAAGTTGTATAAGTTTTTAGAGCTTGAGCCTGCACATTACGCAAGATGGTGTGAAAAGAATATTTTGCAGAACCGATTCGCAGAAAGAGATGTTGATTTCTGGGCATTCACCACAAATGGTGAATGGGGAGGACAGGCATCTACTGATTTTAAATTAACTGCTAGCTTTGCTAAGAAACTTTCCATGGTATCAAAATCACCGAAGGGTGAAGCTGCCAGAAATTATTTTGTAGGCGTGGAGAATGGAACTAAGAAATTAGTAAGGAAAGAACTTCCGCCAGAACAAATCCCTATCGGTGAGATTGCCAGTTATATAAAAGCCATGGATAGAGTTTTCGTCCGGCAGCAGTTGGCTCCGCATAAAATAGCAGAAGCATTCGTGATGTTATCAAAACAGTTTGGTATTCATCTTCCAGAAGGATGTGTAAAAACTCCAGAGTATGAACAGATGAGTTTTCTGGATTAGCCTTACCGATTACTTCGAAGTACCTATTGAATATTTTTTGTAAGGATTAGGAGGCTACATGAACAAGAAACCGAATATTTATACGATAATTCTTATTGTACAATTTGTAATATTAGTTGGAGTAATACTCCTACTGCTGTTATCACACTAGCGATCAATGTCCAGATAGCAATCCAATCACGTTTTGGATAAAGGAATTCATAACCAGCTTTTTCTACACAGGGATTATTGTAGTCAAAAACGATATGGTTATCAGCAACACGTGAACAATGCCGATAGCCAGCTACATATCCACGTTTGTCGCATTCGTAAACACATTTGCGAATAACAGCATCTTCATAATCAATAGGCTTTCCTTTGTCTAATTTTTTGAGAAATCTACGCATCTGGCGATTAAGTTTTTTATTCTGATTCATAACTGTATTCCCCTCTTCTGTGTTCTGCGCGTTGGTGTTTATAAATACAGAATAAAGTTAAAGAAATGAAAAGTCAATACTACTCTATACGGGAGGTGATTGAGATAGCAAAGAAAATAAAGAAATGTCCATTCTGTGGAGGAAAAGCAATATTAGGGCATGGAGAAATGTTCGGTCATAAGACGGCATTTGTATCTTGTATAAGCTGTCACGCAAAGACTGTTACAGAATTAGAAGGGGCGACAGTGGCATTTTTGAATATTCCATCCAGATACATTTCCATTGAAGAATGTGAGAACAACGTTATTGAAAAGTGGAATTCGCGGAGGAGGTGACATACATGCCAAAAGTGAACATAAGCAGAACCGCCAAACTAGATGATGCTTTCAGAAAAGTATACAGCTTTTTCTGTGCAGGCATTTCCGATGACCAAGCGTGCAAGATTATGGGATACAGCAAACCGACCCATTACAAAAGACAAAAGCACCCTGAGCAGCTTACGCTTGGTGAACTTCGGATCCTTTACAGGGAAGCTAGGCTTCCGGATGAAGTGTTCATGCGGATGATACGGGAGGATCCCAGTGAAAAGAGACATGATTAACAGCCTGATGGCTGGCGGCCTGTTATCCTTCCTGCCAATCTGGGAGGCGGATCCGGCTGAGCAGATTGTGATTGCCATGGGGTTGGCGGCGCTGGTTTACATGATAAATTTATTTTTTGCAAAGGAGAAAGAGCATGTTTAAAGAGATGGTAAAAGAACTGTTTGAGCTTTCCATGGAAACAATGGAAGCAAAAGCATATGTGAGTATCAGTTTAGCAAAAGATTATATGAACATTGGTATTTTAGATGCCGGATGGGACAGAGGACGTGACTATGACGGATTTTATACCTTGCACGATTATAAAGAATTTTCAACCGATAACAGAAAGAACTTCGAGGCGGCCAAAGAGCATCTGGAAAGACTGATCAAGAAAGGGGAAGAAAACAAATGAGGAAAAGAACTGCTGACGTACTGATCGAACTGGGAGTACCGGCAAACCTGAAAGGGTTCCATTACATCTGTGATGCTATGGAGATTTATGCACAGGATGAATTCTACATAACTTCAAAGAAGGTAGCACTATACCAGAAAATTGCAGGCAAACATAATACTTCCTGGACAGGTGTTGAACGCTGTATCCGGTCTGCATTTGAAAAGGCCGTTACATATGGGAACCTTGATTCTTTGAATAAGTACATGACATCAGCCCAGAAGCCTACGAATGGAAATCTGTTGGCCTGCCTTTATCTGAAACTGAAGGATTGGCCGGAAACTGAAATGAGCCCCAGGGCTGGCACCCGTAAGGCTCAGTACGCATGATAGGTAATAATACCTATCCATATTCTATCAGAAATGGAGGAAAAATCAAGAATGAAAAAGAAGTTAGATCTTCCGGAGGCCTTGCAGGAAAGAATGCGGGGTAAAGAAGTGACCGTGATCCTGGATGCAGACATTGCGACTCTTACGCTTGGAGTGCTTATGGGCCTGGACGATATCGGAGCAGACTTTGTGGAGGATGCTCCCGAAGCAGATCCTGACATGGTTCCGGTACCGCCTGCTATCACCATTGAAAAGATGGAGGGCGATATTCTGGAGTGCCCCCCAAAAAGCAATGCCGGCCCTAAGAAGGCGGAATGTAAACCAATCGATGTCGGGAAGGTAAAGGCCCTCAGGAAAGCCGGATGGACTCTGAAGGCCATTGCGGAGGAAATGGGCTGCAGCCCACAGAACATCAGTCAGATTATGAATAAGGAGAAAACAGATGAGCAAAAAGAAGAGTAAGAAAGCCTGCTGCGAATACTGCAGCAACTGTATCCCGATCGAAGAAGGTGATCATGTTTGTTATGAAGGGGACATGCCAAAGGTCGTGCTTTCCGATTATGCACCAGCAGAGGATTACCTTCACTGTAATGGACATAAGTTTAAAAATTGATCGGGGGGGGGGGTATCTTGCATGTAACACAATATACTCCTCTGTCACCCGAAGAACAAGCTTTTGCAGAGAAGCATCATTATCTCATAGAAGGATTCCTGAAGAGCCGGAAGCTTCCATTGGATGACTGGTATGATGTGGTGGTATTCCGGTACCTGCTGTCTGTGAAGAAATGGTTCCAGCAGCCGGAGCTGCACTGTTATAAGTTCAGTACCATAGCCTGGAATGCCATGGGTTCCGCTGTACATAACGAACGGAAGAAGCAGGAACGGCGGATTCAGCCGGTCAGTTTGGACAGCCCCATTCCAGGGACGGAAGACATGACACTGATGGATACCATCACCTATGAGAATCTGCAATATCTATATACAGGAGAAAAAGATATGAATATCAGTTATAACGTAAAAATTCCGGAGAAAGTAAGGCTTGGTGCACCAAGAAAGAAAAGTGATGAAGTGATTGCAGTAGAATCCTTCTTGGAATCAAAAATGAAAAATATGTGTTTCGATTATGAAGAAGAGGGCATTAACATTGCAAAAAGTAGGACTAAAACTCTTCAATACTACAGAAGAAAGCATGAGCTTCAGGAGAAAATTGATGTCTTCAGAATTGACAATAAAGTCTATGTGACCAGAAAGGAGCAGGAAAAAAATGAGCATAAAAATCAACCGGTTAGAAGCAGAAAACGTTAAGCGTATTAAGGCAGTAAAGGTAGAGCCTACGTCCAACGGACTGACTGTGATTGGCGGCAAGAATGGCCAAGGGAAGACTTCTGTCCTGGATGCGATTGCCTGGGCGTTAGGCGGCGATCGTTACCGTCCGTCCGAAGCAAAGAACCATGATTCTGCCATTCCGCCAACCTTACATATTGTATTGAGCAATGGCCTGGTAGTGGAGCGTAAGGGAAAAAACAGCGATCTAAAGGTCACGGATCCGAACGGCCAGAAAGCTGGCCAGCAGCTCCTGAATGAGTTTGTGGAGCAGTTGGCTTTAGATCTTCCGAAGTTCATGGAATCCAGTTCCAAAGAGAAAGCCAATACATTGCTGCAGATCATTGGCGTAGGTGACAGACTGGCAGAATTGGAAAAACAGGAAAAAGAACTGTTCAATGAGCGTACCTATATAGGCCGTATTGCAACCCAGAAGGAGAAATTCGCCAAAGAACAGACCTATTATCCGGATGCACCAAAGGATCTGGTATCTCCATCGGAGTTGATCAAACAGCAGCAGGAAATCCTTGCCAGGAATGGAGAGAACCAGAGGAAACGTGACCATGCTGCACAACTGCAGAATCAGGTAAACCAAATGGCAGCAGAGATTGCGAAATTGAGAGATGAACTGGAGAGGAAAGAGAAACAGTATGAAGAAGTTAAAAGTGATATGTATATCGCCTTAACTTCTGCAAAAGATCTTCAGGATCAGTCTACTGTAGAGCTGGAAGCCAATATTGCAGATATTGAGGAGATCAACCGCAAGGTCAGAGCGAATCTGGATAAGGAAAAAGCAGAAGACGATGCGCTTACATATAAGAATCAGTACGCAGCACTTACAGCCAAGATCAACGATACGAGAAAGGCCAGGACAGATCTTCTGGATCATGCGGAACTGCCTCTTCCGGAATTATCGATTGCAGATGGGGAGCTGATCTACAAAGGCCAGAAATGGGATAACATGTCCGGATCGGAACGGCTGATCGTTTCTACGGCTATTGTGAGAAAACTGAATCCGGAGTGTGGTTTCGTACTTATAGATAAATTGGAACAATTTGATTTAGATACACTGAATGAATTTGGTCAATGGCTAAAAAAAGAAGGGCTTCAAGTTATTGCAACTAGAGTATCTACAGGGGACGAATGCAGCATCGTGATAACTGATGGTTATTCTTATGACATGGAAGGAAACTTAACAACTGCAATTAAAAAGGAAACGCAAACTTCTAAACCGTGGAGGACAGGTGAGTTCTAATGAGGAAAAATTTAAAAGAAGCCCGCCAGAAAGCGGGCATGACACAACAGCAGGTTGCAGATACGCTTGGAATTAGCCTTATTTATTATCAAAAAATTGAGCAAGGAAGTAGAACAGGAGATTTTGAAATATGGGACAATCTTGAAGACTTATTCAATGTTCATCAACGGAAACTCCATGAGATTTTATAAATTCATCCCTACATAACAAGTAATCGGTAGATACATTAAAAATATCTGCTATGGATACAAGACAATCTAATGATGGTGAACGTTCAGCTTGCTCATATTTTTGATAAGCATTTAGAGAAATTCCAAGTTTATCCGCCATATTTTGTTGTGTAAACTTACATTTCATACGGGTTTCGCGCAACCTTTTGTTAAACATAAAGACTCCTCCTAAAAAAAACTTGACATTACATACAAATTGTACTATATTATTTTGAAAATAAATACATACAAAATGTATGTAAAACAAGGAGGGCATTATGACAATAAAAGAAATTGCGTACAAAGTTGAGGACTTACGAATTGAAGCCGAGAAAATCAATAGCCTACAGAACGCACTGTTTACAGCAATTTATAGCGAAAGCAATGCAATAAGTACATATGAGTGGGCATTTGTAGTACTTGATGATATGACACATTCATTGAAAGATGAGTTGAAAATTGTAACCAATGAGTTATTTGCAATTTTTCGAGGTGAGAAGGGAGGATGCGAAAATGGGGAGGTGCATTGATTTAACTGGGGAGCGATTCGGAAGGCTAACCGTTTTATCAAAATACGGAACAACCAAAGATAGACAAATTGTTTGGCTTTGCAAATGTGATTGCGGCAGAGAAATAATCGTAAAATCAGGAAATTTAAAAAGTGGACACACACGTTCGTGTGGATGTTTTATGAAAGATAGAATTTCCGAAACACAAGCAATTCATAGACAATCACATAAGCGTTTGTACAATGTATGGACTAGCATGAAGGCGCGTTGTTATAATCCAAATTCTCAATTTTACAAGCATTATGGAGGCCGAGGCATCGTTATTTGCGAAGAATGGAAGGAGAACTATCAGGCTTTTCATGATTGGGCAATGAAAAGCGGTTATGATTCAGAAGCACCATTTGGAAAATGCACTATTGATAGAATAGATGTTGATGGTCCTTATGCACCGTGGAATTGTAGGTGGGTGGATATGAAAGTGCAACGTCATAATAGAAGAAAGAGGGTTAATTAGATGGAGATAATTAAAGGGAAAATTCCCTGTGCTAAGAAAATTACGATCTATGGTCCCGAGGGAATCGGAAAATCCACGTTTGCAAGTCAGTTTCCGGATCCGGTTTTTATTGACACAGAGGGCAGCACAAAAAACATGGACGTAGCCAGGTTTAAAAAGCCGTCAAGCTGGACAATGCTCATGGATCAGGTGGAGTATGTGCGTACCCACCCCGAAGTCTGCAGAACCCTGATCATTGATACGATCGACTGGGCGGAAATGATGTGTGTGGAATATATTTGCGATAAACACCACAAAGATGGCCTGGAGAGCTTTGGTTATGGAAATGGATATGTTTACACGAAAGAAGAGTTCGGCCGGTTTTTGAATAAGCTTTCTGATGTTGTGGATGTCGGGGTAAACGCAGTCCTTACGGCACATGCCCAGATCAGGAAATTTGAGCAGCCGGATGAAATGGGTGCGTATGACCGTTGGGAACTGAAGCTTGGGAAAAAGACCTCTTCCCAAACATCACCTCTTGTAAAAGAATGGAGTGACATCCTGCTTTTTGCCAACTATAAAACCTATTCCATTGCGACAGATGACAAGGGGAAAAAGCATAAGGCACAGGGTGGAAAGAGGGTAATGTATACGACCCATCACCCATGCTGGGACGCAAAGAACCGCTACGGCCTGCCGGATGAGTGTGAGTTTGATTATTCCGTCATTAGACAGATTATTGAGTCATCTTCGGCTGCTGCAGCATCAGCACCCCAGCCTCAGTCTGCTGCTCCCAAAATTGAAAAGCCGCCTAAAGAACAGCCTGCACAGTCTGCAGGAGAACAGATGACGCTGCCAATCAATCAGCCGGAACCGGCACAGGATTCAAAGCAGACAGGAAATCAGGCCGAAATTGTAACAAATGATACTCTGGATAAAAGGATTCCGAAAAAGCTGCGTGACCTGATGTTGGCCAGCGTGATTGGGGAATGGTCCCTGCAGAGCGTTGTCCAGGCAAGGCTGCCGGGTGCTTTTCCTGATGATATGCAGGTGAAGGACTATCCACAGGACTTTATTGACGAGTGGATCCTGCCAAACTGGGACAAGATCGTAGCCTGCGCAAAAGAGATGCGCGAGAAAATGGAGATTCCGTTTAACTGAAAGACCAACTATTAAAAGTCAAGTAGATGATTGAAAAAATCAAAAGAAATTTT
>JAUNGM010000004.1:154796-182858 GCA_030524545.1 Eubacteriales bacterium | reverse complement strand
CACAAGCTGGAATAGCTCAGTCGGTAGAGCACTTCACTCGTAATGAAGGGGTCGAGAGTTCGAGTCTCTTTTCCAGCTTACACTGATAGAGAGTCGAAATTTCCTGAAAATGGGAATTCCGGCTCTTTACTGTATTATATTCTAATTTTAATGCAGATTCGAGCTGAAATAATGAAAATTATTATAGCCTTTCCGGTATTTCATAAGAAAAAGGTTATATCCGATACGTGCAGGAGCAGAGAATGACAGATATTTGTTTGGAATTAAAAAATATTCAGAAGAGCTTTACAAGAGAAGAGGATGTTCTGAAAGGAATCAGCCTGTCTATCAGCAAGGGCGAATTCATTACCCTGCTGGGAGCTTCCGGCTGCGGCAAAACGACAACCCTTCGTATTATTGCCGGACTGGAAATGCCTGATGAAGGCCAGGTCTTTCTGGAAGGCAGAGATGTGACAGCGCTGGAGCCGGAGGTCAGAGATGTAAACACCGTGTTCCAGAACTATGCATTGTTTCCTCATATGACTGTAGCGGATAATATCGGCTATGGCCTGAAGCTGAAACACGTCCAAAGAAGTGAGATTAAGAAAAAAGTATCTGAGATGCTGGAGCTGGTACAGCTTCCCGGATACGAAAAACGTAAGCCTGCGGAGCTGTCCGGCGGCCAGAAGCAGCGTGTGGCAATTGCCCGTGCCCTGGTAAACAATCCGAAGGTGCTTCTGCTGGATGAACCTTTGGGAGCGCTTGACCTGCAGCTTCGCCGTGCTATGCAGGCGGAGCTGAAGCGTCTTCAGAAGAAGCTGGGAATCACTTTTATATACATTACCCATGACCAGGAAGAGGCGATCAATATGTCTGACCGTATCGCAGTGATGAATCAGGGCAGGTTCGAGCAGATAGGAACGCCGGATGAGATTTATAATCATCCCAGAACCAGCTACGTAGCTACCTTTGTGGGAAACGCCAATATTCTGGAAGGAACGGTAGAAGCCATAGAAGGGACAAAAGCGCTGGTGCGTTTCTGCTGCGGCACCGCTTTGGCGGAGACAAGGGGAGAAAACCTGATGCCGGGTGAAAAAGTGACCCTGGCAGTACGCAGCGAAAATATTATTCTGGATGAGACAGGAAGCGTGGGAATGCAGGCTGTTGTCCGGGAAAAGAGTTTTGCAGCAGGCCAGCTGCGTGTTACCCTCGGGCTTCCCGGAGGAAAGGAACTGATCGCCAGCCGCTATGGTATTGATGCCAATGTCAATGTGGGGCAGAGGGTATGCTGGAATTTCAAGGCGGAGGATGCAGTGCCGGTGGATCGGCCGGAGGTTCCCCATGAGTAGGCGGAGAAGGGACTCCGGCTCTGTCTGGATGATCCTGCCTCTCTATTTTTTTACTCTGATATTTGTTGCAGGGCCTTTGATTTATATGGTTGCTTTAAGTTTTGCGGTGCCGAATGAGACACATGGCGTCAACTGGGCTTTTACCCTGGACAATTACAGGCGGATCCTGGATCCGGTTTATCTCGATACATTTGCCCAGTCCTTCCGACTTGCGGTCACCAGTACGGTCATCATCTGTCTGCTGGGATATCCCTTTGGCTATTTTATGGCGAGGATGGAGCCCGGCAGAAAGAAAAAGGCCATGCTGTTCCTCATGCTTCCTTTCTGGGTAAACTCCCTGATCCGTTTGTATGGATGGATCATCATCCTGCAGAACAAAGGCCTGTTGAATTATATATTGAAAGCCCTGGGAATCATTGAGAAGCCGATGAAGATTCTTTACAGCTATCCGGCCATCGTGGTGGGAATGGTTTACGTATTGCTGCCGTTTATGATCCTGTCCGTGTATTCCAGTGCGGAAAAGCTGGACTGGTCCCTGATTGAAGCAGCCAGGGATCTTGGGGCATCCAGGACAAAGGCGTTTTGGACAATTACTTTTAAGCTGACGATTCCGGGACTGCTCTCAGGGATCATTCTGACGTTTATCCCATCTATGGGCCTGTTTTTTATCGCGGATATCCTGGGCGGCAATAAGATCGTCCTGGTGGGAAGCCTGATCCAGGAACAGATGACAAGAGGCAGCAACTGGCCATTTGCGGCAGCTCTTGCCGTAGTGCTGATGGCGCTGACCACCGCCATGATCATTCTTTACCGTAAGATTACAAACGTTAAGGAACTGGAGGGAATCGGATGAAGAAAAATTCAAAATTTGCCGGATTTTATCTTGGGCTGCTGTTTTTCCTGATGTATCTTCCCATTGGCGTGGTAGTTGTATTTTCTTTTAATGAATCCAAACTTCCGGTACGTTTTACAGGCTTTTCTCTGCAATGGTATGAAAAACTTTTCAGCAACAGCGCTATGCTGGATGCGCTGGTGAACAGCCTGATCCTGGGCATTTTAAGCTGCCTGATCTCAGCGGTCATCGGAACGCTTGGTGCCGTGGGGCTCTCACGCATCCACTGGAAAACAAAAGGAGTGATGGAATATATCTCCATCCTTCCGCTGATGATACCGGAGATTATTCTGGGCATGGTCCTGATGGCTTTTTTCTACATGCTGGGACTTCCTTTTGGCATGCTGACGCTGCTGATCGGCCATACGGTTTTCTGTGTGCCGTATATTTTAATGGAAGTAAAAGCCAGCCTTGCGGGAATGGATCCTTCCCTGGAGGAGGCAGCCAGAGATCTGGGGGCAGGGCCTTTCCGCTCCTTTTGGGATATTACGCTTCCGCTGATCATGCCTGCGGTTTTGTCTGGCTCTCTGCTGGCCTTTGCCATGTCTATGGATGATGTGGTCATCAGTATCTTTATTAATGGACCGAAGCTGTCTACCCTTCCCATTAAAGTGTATACGCAGCTTAAAACAGGAGTTACGCCGGAGATCAATGCACTTTGCACGCTTATGCTTGGCGCAACGCTGCTGGTGCTTTTGGTGTATTCGGCTGCAAAGAGACTTGAAAAAAAACGGAATCACATCTTTTCAAGAAGAAAGAAGTAAGATATACTATTTAAGTGAGTTTTTCACTGCTGTTCCGCAGAGGGAACGGCAGCCGTTTTCATACCGCATTGGTTCAGAAAACAGTAACCCGCTGACCAGCAACTGATTCTTATATGTTTAGAGGAGAAAAATCATGAAAAAAATAGCAGCAGGAGTATTATGCGCAGCGTTGACAGCAGCGTCCATGTCAGTACCGGTTTTGGCAGATTCCGGAGAAATGGTGCTGTATACCTGGGAAGGAATGTTTCCCCAGGAGGTTCTGGACGGTTTTGAAGAGGAAACCGGGATCAAGATCGTATATTCCAATTTTGATACAGACGAGACCATGCTGGAAAAGCTTTCCATGGCAAAAGGCGGTGACTATGATGTGATCATTGCAGACGATTATATTCTTGAAAATGTCATTCAGGAAGGCCTCGCAGAAAAACTTGACAAAGAAAAGCTTACCGGTTTTGAGAATATCAATCCCCTTTACCAGGGGCAGTTCTATGATCCGGATGATGAATATATCGTTCCTTACGGCGCAGGGATTCCGCTGATCGTCTATGATCCGGAAATGGTGGATATTGAGATCAAGGGATACGCAGATCTGTGGGATCCTTCTTTGGAGGACAGCATTGCCCTGACGGCGAATTACCGCGTGATCAACGGGATCACGAATCTTACACTGGGTAAGAGCATGAATGAGGAGGACGTGGATTCCATCAGGGAAACAGGCGAAAAGCTTCTTGAACTGGCTCCGAACATTCGTCTGATCCAGGATGACAATACTCAGAATGCCCTGTTGAGCGGTGAGGCAAGCGTTGCATTTCTTTATACCTCCCAGGTGACAGCAGCCCTTGCGGAAAATCCGGATCTGAAGGTGGTTTATCCGGAAGAGGGGCTTGGATTCGGTATCATGGGAATGTTTATCGCAAGCGACGCACCGAATAAGGATGCGGCATATCAATTCGTGGATTATATCCTGAAGCCTGATGTTGCAGCTCAGTGCTTTGATTATATTGGCTATTACTGCACCAACAAAGCTGCCGATGACAGTGTAAATCCTGACCTGGTTGTGCCGGATTCCGTTACGAGCGGTGAGATCGTGCAGAATGTAAGCCAGGAGGCTGAAGAGCAGTACAGCAAGAACTGGACGGAGTTCCGGGCTGCCTGCGATTAAGGTTAACGGGAGGATGAGGAGATGGAAATTTACAAGGGAACAGCTACTTTTCCGGGAATTGCCATCGGCAGGATACTGATCTACCAGAGAAATGAATACCAGATACGGCAGTATCTGACCAGTGATGTAAAAAAGGAACTGGAGGATTTTCATACTGCAAGACAGCAGGTACAGAAGCTGCTGCGGCAGCTCTATGAACAGAACAGCAGCATCCAGGAATCCCGGGCAAGGGTTTTCCTGGAACAGGCGAAGCTTCTGGATCCGGGAAGTTTCCAGAGGGCTGTGGAAGGGATTATTTCGTCTGAAAAGGTCAACGCGGCTTATGCGGTCATGACTACAAGAGATGAACTGGTCAATACCTTCCGCAATCTGGAAGAGCCGGCCATCAGGGAGCGGATCGATCACATCCGCGAGATATCCAACCGTTTGATCGAGGTGCTGGGCGGCATTTCTCCCAAAATCGACCTTGGGGAGGAGCCGGTTATCCTTGTATCAGAGTCCCTTGCTCCTACGGAGATGATGGAAATGGGCAAAGAAAAGCTTCTGGCAGTTGTCACCCACCAGGGATCTATTGTCTCTCATACCTCTATTATGGCAAAGACCATGGGAATTCCCTCCATGGTGGATGTTGAAATCAGCCAGGACTGGGATGGTGAGGAAGCTATTCTTGACGGCTACACAGGAACCCTGTATCTGCATCCGGATTCCGAGCTTCGTAAAGAGTATGCGATTCGCCAAAAAGCAGATATGAAAGAGCAGGAAGAGCTTTTGAAGCTGAAAGACCAGAATGACTGTACGGCGGATGGCAGGAAAGTCGGCCTGTATGCCAATACAGGAAGCCTGGATGATCTGAACAGTGTGCTTTTTTACGGGGCCGCGGGGATCGGGCTTCTGAGAAGTGAATTTCAGTACCTTGGAAGAGAAAATTATCCAAGGGAAAACGAACTGTTCCTTGCATATAAAAAAATCGGGGAAACAATGGGAGACCGGCCGGTGGTCATCCGTACCGCTGATCTGGGGGCAGATAAGCAGGCAGATTACCTGGATATTCCGGATGAGGTAAATCCCATCATGGGAAACCGGGGAATCCGGCTTTGTCTGGACCGCAGGCGGATGTTCAAGGCACAGCTTCGTGCCATATACAGGGCAAGCGCTTACGGCAATCTTTCCATGATGTATCCGATGATTACATCTGAAGAAGAGATCGATGAGATCGAGCAGATCATCCGGGAAGTAAAGGAAGGGCTGACAGAGAAGAATATTCCTTTCAAAAATATCCGCACGGGAATCATGATCGAAACGCCCGCAGCGGTGATGATCAGCCGGGAGCTTGCAAAAAGAGTGGATTTCCTGAGCATCGGAACGAATGATCTGACCCAGTATACCCTGGCTATGGATCGTCAGAACCCGCTTCTGCGGAATAAGTATAATGACCATCATCCTGCGATTCTGCGTATGGTACAAATGGTAGTGGAGGCCGGGCACCGGGAAAACTGCAGGGTATGTATCTGCGGGGAACTGGCAGCAGATACGGCTTTGACAGAAACATTCCTCAGGATGGGTGTGGATGCCCTTTCCGTTGTACCGGCATGTATCCTTCCGGTCCGTAAGGCCATCCGTGAAACAGATCTGAGCAAATAATCTGCTGACAGGTAAAAGGTGCCGAATATGAAAGAAAAAAGTACAGTCATTCTTCTTCCCTGTGATTCTTACAGGGAAGAAGCTGTTTATGAAAACTTAAAAAAAGGAATATCCCTTCTGGGAGGTCTTTCCTCCCTGATCGGGAAAGATGAAAAAATCCTTCTGAAACCGAACCTCCTGAAAAAAGCGGAGGTGGAAAAGGCGGTCATCACGCATCCGGCTGTGGTAGGAGCATTTGGCCGTATTTTGCGGGAAGAAGGATATGAGAATATCATTCTGGCAGATTCCTGCGGAACCGGAAGTACCGGTAAGGTTATCAAAGGTACCGGGATGGATACTGCTCTGGAGGCGCTTAAAATTCCGGCGGTGGACTTTTCGGAGGGTGTGCATGTAACGTATCCGCAGGGCATCCAGGCGAAGGAATTTATGATTCCGAAAGAACTTCTGGAATCGGACTGTGTGATTTCCCTGTGCAAGATGAAGACGCATGCTCTGGAGAGGATTACGGGCGCGGTTAAGAACAGCTATGGTTTTATCTATGGGATGAACAAGGCAAAAGGACATACGAAGTATCCAAGTGCGGACAGCTTTGCCAGAATGCTGGCAGATCTGAATCTGTATGTGAAGCCGAGACTTTATGTTATGGACGGAATCGTGGCTATGGAAGGCAACGGCCCCGGTTCCGGCGATCCGGTAAAAATGGGCGTCATGCTCATGTCCAAAGACCCGGTGGCCCTGGACAGTGTTTTCTGTTCCCTTGTCCATTTAAAACCGCAGATCGTACCCACGAATTACCATGGAGAGAAGATGGGACTGGGAGTCTGGAAGGCGGGTGATATCCGTCTGCTTACGCCTGATGGGGAAATCTCCGTAGAAGAGGCTGTGAAGAGATATGGCAATCCGTCTTTCCGTGTAGACAGAAGGGCCATACGTAATGGTATCTGGGAAAAAATGGCAAAGGCTCTGAACATATTCCAGAAAAAGCCCTATATAGAAAAAGAACTGTGCATTCGCTGCGGAATCTGTGTAAACAGCTGTCCTGTACCCGGTAAGGCTGTGGAATTTAAAAACGGAAAAGGGCAGCCGCCCGTTTATGATTATAAGAAGTGTATCCGGTGTTTCTGTTGTCAGGAAATGTGCCCGAAGAAGGCCATTCAGGTGAAGTAGGATTCAAGAGCTTTCTGCAAAAAGCCATTAAAAAAGCACTGCCGTCCAGGCCCATGGGGATTGGAACGGCAGTGCTTTTGGCATCTTTTAAATCAGACCCAGGATTTCTGCGGTTCTGCGGATATATTCCGGAGTAGTGCCGCAGCAGCCGCCGATCAATCCGGCACCGTTATCTGCCAGTACCTTCATGTGTGCGGCAAATTCTTCAGGTTTCATGGAATACGTGGCATTTCCCTGGTCATCAATAAACGGCATACCTGCGTTCGGTTTGGCAATGACGGGGATGGAGACATTTTCACGGATATTACGGACTACGGAAACAAGCTGATCCGGTCCTACAGAGCAGTTGATGCCTACTGCGCCGGCACCTGCGCCTTCCAGTGCAACTGCCGCTTCGATGGCGTTCCCTCCGCTGAAGATACTGCCGTCAGCCTCTACTGTCATGGTACAGAGAACAGGCAGGGAGCAGACGGAATTAGCCGCATCCACGGCTGCCAGAGTCTCTTCAATATTGATCATCGTTTCTGCAATGATACAGTCCACGCCTGCATCAGCCAGATAACGGATTTGTTCACAATAGTTCTCAAATGCCATATCATATGTATAGTCATCATTTCCTGAGAGGATCTTGCCTGTTGTAGTGATATCCCCTGCAACGTACGCCCTTCCGTCTGCGGCTTCTTTTGCATAGGAGACAAGGGTATGGTTGATTTCTTCAATCCGGTTCTCCAGGCCATGCTGGGCAAGGCTCATCCTGTTCCCGCCGAAGGTGGGGGCATAAATGATCCGGCTTCCTGCTTCCACATATGCACGCTGGAGATCCTGGATAATATCTTTGTGTTCGATCACCCAGGCTTCCGTACAGATCCCGCGGGGCATCCCTTTAGCCATCAGATTGGAACCGGTAGCTCCGTCTAACAGAATCACATTCCGGGTCAGCGTTTGAAATTCGTCTTTTGTCATATAAGTTCCTCCTTAAAATGTTCTGTCAGTTATTCGTTACTGATATGTAGTGACCAGTACCAATTATTCACATTGTACCATGGTTTTCGGCAAAAGTCTCTTGCTATTTTATAGGGAGTATGCTATTTTTTTATTATAGAATCTGATTCCGGCAGTTCTGCCGTGAAATTTCCCAAATACAATATAATAAATGACCTGTGTAAAAGGAATACAGCATACCAAAGACAGCAAATGAATCAAGCGGGAGGCTATTATGAATTTATTTGATTTTACGTATTGCGGTAATTATAACAGGCAGATACAGAATCTCTCCAGAATGGTTCCGGAGAAATGGAGCTTCGGCGATTCCAATGATAACGGTATCCTGAAAGGATATCTGGAATATACATTCAAACGTGTTTATGAGGAAGGTAAGATCTGCATCAATCAGGAGTATGCCATATTCAATACAGGACTTTTTAATCATTATTATCAGCCGGTTTATGCATATTTTGTCCCTAATCTGGTACCGGACAGGCAGGAATGGTTCCTGGATGGCTTTTATACGGAGTATCACCTTTTAAAAACAGGCATTACAAACCTGCCTGAGAAGGCAGAATATGTGACAAATCCGGCTGATCTGGTCTTCGACACCCATCTGGAGATCGTGCCGCAGTATGAACATATTTTCGGAGAAGAGGAAAATGCCCAGCGCCTGCCGGAAAATGTCCGGAACAGCAGCATGAAGGTGCAGCTTTTTGACGGGGCGCTGCGCCAGACAAGGCGAATGCTGGAGGCTGATTATAAGACAGCCATTCCGCAGTATTATAATCATTCTATACAGCTTCTCATCCCTATTTGTCTTCAGAGCCCGGGCAGGCCGGATCTGGCCCTGGCCTGTGTTAAGACGGCCGACGGCGCAAGATATCTGGGACGTACCTGCCTGACACTAAAAATGGCCTATCACAATGCCAGGCTTCTTGCACGTCTGGAAAGCAGTTGGCTTCATCCGTGACCAATTCATGTTTATATTGTGAAACCTGACTTTTTCCTGACAGAAACCTGTTCATTTTCCTGAAAATATGATATGATATGCGGTAACGATAAAATTCTGTGTTATATTTGCAGATGAAAATAATAGACGGAGGACAAAATATGTTAGAACTACGCAACATCTGTTTTCAGGTGCCTGACGAGAAGTCCAGAAATGCAAAAGAGATCGGGATTCTGAAAGATGTAAGCTTCACGCTGGAAGACAATAAATTCGTAGTCATCACAGGACCCAACGGAGGCGGCAAGTCCACCTTGGCGAAGGTGATCGCAGGTATTGAGAAGCCTACATCCGGACAGATTCTCTGGGATGGGCAGGATATCACGGACATGAGTATCACGGACAGGGCGAAGCTTGGAATCAGCTATGCATTTCAGCAGCCTGTACGTTTCAAGGGAGTAACGGTCTTTGATCTGATCCGCCTGGCTGCAGGCAAGGAGATTTCCATTGCCGGGGCATGTGAATATCTTTCCAAAGTAGGGCTTTGTGCCAAGGATTATATCAAGCGTGAGGTTAATGGAAGCCTTTCCGGCGGAGAGATTAAACGTATTGAGATCGCTACGATCATGGCAAGGAAGACGAGAGTTTCCGTATTCGATGAACCGGAAGCCGGCATTGATCTCTGGAGCTTCCAGAATCTGATCCAGGTGTTTGAGGAAATGCACGACCAGCTTCATGGCTCTATACTGATTATTTCCCATCAGGAACGTATTCTGAATATTGCAGATGAGATCCTGCTGATTGCTGACGGCGAGCTGAAGAAGAAAGGCACAAAGGATGAAATCCTTCCTCAGCTTCTTGGAACGGCTGATGCAGCAGGAACCTGCAGTAAAGTGAAGGTCAGAGAATAGGAGGCAGAGAGATGGACGCAATCCAGAGAGAATTGTTGGAAGCAGTTTCGGGACTGCATGAAATCCCGACCGGAGCATACAATATCCGTGCCAACGGGGCAAGCATCGAGCGCGGAAGCACGGCGAATATTGAGATCATTACCAAAAAAGATACATCAGGAATCGAAATCCACATCAAGCCGGGAACACGCCATGAGAGTGTGCATATTCCGGTGATCATGAGCCAGTCGGGGCTGCAGGAAGTGGTATACAATGACTTTTATGTAGGAGATGACTCGGACGTGACCATCATCGCAGGCTGCGGCATCCACAACGGCGGAGATGCGGCAAGCCGCCATGACGGTATCCACCGTTTCTTTATCGGCAGGAATGCCCATGTCAAATATGTGGAGAAGCATTATGGAAGCGGAGACGGCAAAGGCGAACGTATCATGAACCCTGTGACGGAGATCAATCTGGATGAGGACAGCTTCATGGAAATGGATACGGCCCAGATCCGTGGTGTGGATTCCACAAAGAGAGAAAATAAGGCGCATCTGAAGGCAGGGGCCAAGCTGGTGGTTATGGAAAGGCTGATGACCCACGGCATTCAGCATGCGGAGAGCTATTTTGATGTGCAGATGGACGGAGAAGATTCCGCAGCCAATGTGGTATCCCGTTCTGTTGCAAGGGATGATTCCTATCAGCTTTTTGTTTCCCATATCCACGGGAATAACCGCTGCAGCGGACATACCGAATGTGATGCGATCATCATGGACAATGCCAAGATCAGTGCAGTACCGGAACTTTCGGCCAATCATGTGGATGCAGCGCTGATCCATGAGGCTGCCATAGGAAAGATTGCAGGGGAACAGATCATTAAGCTGATGACGCTGGGACTTACGGAAGCAGAAGCAGAGGAACAGATTGTAAGCGGATTTTTGAAATAGGAGAATACATGAGCGAGAAAAGACAGGAAAATCAGAGGGGAGAAGAGACTGTCAGCATCATTCAGAAGAGACTGGAAGGATTGTCAGGAGAACAAATAGGTGCAGAAAAAGCAAATGAGGGAAGCATTCCGCACAAATATGAGTCAGACCTGACCAGAAAAGAAAAACGCCTTCTGGAAAAAGAAAAGATCAAAGGCATGGGAATGGGCAAAAAGCTGCAATATTTCTGGATGTATTATAAACCGGTGATATTTGGCTTTATTGGTGTCATTGTCCTTATATTTGTACTGCGGGACTGGTATCGGAATGCTCAGATTGAGGATATCCTGACCATAGCTGTAGCAAACGGAGGTATGGGCGAAACAGAAGAATGGGCGGAAGAAATCAAAGCTGATCTTGGAAGTACGGATGAAAATGACAGGGTCAGCTTCATACTGAACCTGAATACGGACGAGACAGGTGCAGAATTTGATTATAATGCACAGATGGCGTTTGTTGCGCAGGTTCAGGCAGAGAGTATTGACGTTTTGGTGACCACAGAAGCAATGTGCCGGAAGATGGGCGAACAGGAATTTTTCTCAGACCTGTCGGAAGTCCTGGATGAGGAGACGCTGGAGATTCTTGGAGACCGTGCGGAACAGTATTATATCAGGCTGGATAACAGCGTGATCCGGGAGCATATTCCGCTCCCGTATGAAGATGTCTGTGTTGCCATCCTGATAAATGCCAAGAATTTTGACCATGCGGTTCAGTGGGTATCATCCCTGGCAGAAGAACCGTGATCAGATCCGGCTGTTTTGGCAGTGCGGGATGAGTTTTTGCAAGTGTATCCGTGGATCTTGTATCAGGAAACAGATGGTAGGCAGGAACAGGTGTCTTAGCTTCAGGAGAAAATAAATGACAGAGACGAAGAGAATGCTTCAGGAACGATTGACAGAATATTGCAGGAAGGATTTATGTGTGGCTTTTTCCGGAGGTGTGGATTCCAGTCTTCTCCTGGTCATGGCCTGTGAGGCGGCAGAGAAGACCGGGGCAAAGGTATATGCCATTACTCTGGATACGGTTCTTCATCCCAAGGCGGATCTGGAGATTGCCAGAACGGTTCTGGCACGAACCAATGCCATCCATGAAGTCCTTGCCATGGACGAGCTGGCAGTACCGGAGATCCGGTTTAATCCGGAGGATCGCTGCTACCTGTGCAAAAAAGAGCTGTATTCCAGAATGCTGAAATTTGCATCGGAGAAGGGTGCGGAAGTCCTTCTGGAAGGCAGTAATGAGGATGACCTGCATGTATACCGGCCCGGGCTTAGAGCCGTAAAAGAACTGGGAGTAAAAAGTCCTTTGGCAGAGTGCGGGATCACAAAAGCAGAGGTGCGGGCTATGGCAGCAGAATATGGGATTTCGGTTGCCGACCGTCCTTCTTCGCCGTGTCTGGCGACAAGGCTTCCTTACGGGGCAGAAATTGATCCGGAACTGCTTGGAAGGATTGACAGGGCTGAGCTATTTATTCGGGAGATGGGCTTTAGAAATGTTCGTGTCCGGGTACATAGGGATATTGTACGTTTGGAGATTGATACGGAGCAATTTCCGAAGGTGCTGGAATACAGAGACAAGATACTCTCAGGCCTAAAAAGGCTGGGCTTCTGTTACATCACGCTGGATCTGGAGGGATTCCGGAGCGGGAGTATGGATGTTGGGCTGAACTAGCATAAAAGAGATGACAGAGAGACAGCGCAGGGCCGGATGGTACCTGCGCTGATTCTATGTCCTGGTTCGAAAACCGGAATGTTAAATATCTGTTTCAAGGATTTTTACACCCCATGGCGGGAGAACCAATTCCTGGTCCCGGCTGACGGATTCTTCCTGAAGCAGTTCTGTTCCTTCGCAGGGAGAGCGGAACTTCTGCTCTTCCCGGGAGAAGTTCAGATAATAGGTGATCAGCTTTCCTTCCCTGCTGATGCCTTTTTTTATGATAAGCGGATAATGGCTGTCCGGGAGAAAAACACCCCATTCGCGGAATAAGCAGGCCAGAACGGCCTCCAGACCGGCAGCATCAAAACAGCAGCCAAGATAAACGGCCTGACCATTGCCATAGGTATTCCGGGTCACAGCGGGAATGCCGCCCCATGCAGGATGATCATAGGTACAGAGAACCTCCGCATCAGGATCCTCCAGTAATTCCATCCAGTCTGTGACAGCACAGTGTTCCGGAAGAGAAATGACAGAAGACTTCAGTTCCACATCCACAGGTCTGGTAAAACGGTCATAGTGAACGCCGAGACATTTTGTGAGGCCGTGAGGCTGTGTATCGTGATAAATCTTCAGTACGGGATCTGCAAAGAAGCTTTTGAAGGTAGTGATGATCTTTCCGCCGTTTTCTACGTATCTGCGTACCGCTTCGATCAGTTCTTCCTCTGCGGCATAAAGAACCGGGAGAATGAGGACATCGTATTTGCTGAAATCCCGTTCCGTATCATTGAGGATGTCGTATTCTGCGTTCATACGGTAGCAGGTATCGCAGATCCAGCGGAGATAGTCGTTGTAATCGTGATCGGGCTTTGCACCCTGCTGTGCGGTAGGGAACCAGCGGAGGCCCGTCTGGGAGCGGCTGCTGACCATGATGGCAATCCGGTTCTTTTTCTTTAAATGGATCAGCTTGCCGGATAAGCGCTGAAAGTCTTTTCCGATCGTGGCGGCCTCCTGATAAACGGCCCCTTCGGAAAAATCATGGCTTAGCACGCCTTTCCAATAGCTTTCCACTGCATTGTGGATGCTGTGCCAGTGCCAGTAGCTGATACCCTCCGCACCGGATGCAAGTTGGGCAAATGCCTGAAGCCGGAGCTGTCCGGGATAGGGGAGCCAGCCGAAGTTTCCCTGTGCTTCTGTCTCAAGCACCAGATAGTTGCTTTTTTTCAGGCCATAGGCGTTTGCTCCGCAGAATGAAATTTCCGCTCCGGTGAGGGCGTGTTCAGAAGGATGATAAATATCGCATCCGGCAATCGTAAGAGCCTTTGATGCTTCAAACTGTTCCGCTTCCGGCTGAAAACCATAGGAATAGAGCCTCCATTCAAAATCGAAATTGTGTGTGACAAACTGATCAGGCTGCCTGTATTCCTCCAGTATGTTTCTCTGCCAGGAGAGAAATTCCGTTACAATGCTTCTTTGGAAGGCTTCGTATTCCCCTCCGAAGCTGGCGTTGATGGTGCCGCGTACATCCGGCAGGTCGTCCCAGTCCGCAATGCTGTTGGACCAGTAGGCAAGCCCCATTTTATCATTCAGAGCGTCTGTCGTGCCATATTGTTCTATAAGATGTTCCTTAAATAATTTCTGTGCATATTCGGAGCAGGTATCATAAGGTTTTGTTTCGTTATCAAGCTGAAAACCAATGACGCAGTCATAGCCTTTTACCTCTTCCAGAAGCCTGCGGATGATCCGTTCTGCGTGGAAGCGGTAGCCCGGATGCGTCATATCGAAATTCTGCCTTGCTCCATACCTGCAGCGGCCCGAATGAGTATCCGAAAGGATGTCAGGGTATTTCTTGGCCAGCCAGGATGGAATGGCATAGGTTGGTGTTCCCACAATAACGGAAAGACCGTGATTACCCGCAGCTTTTAGTACCCGGTGGAGATAGGTGAAATCAAATACCCCGTCCTGGGGCTCCCAGGTGCTCCAGGTAGATTCTGCAATGCGGATGGTATTGAAGCCTGCTTTCGTCATCATTCGGAAATCTTCCTCCATCCGGTCCATGGGAAGATATTCATAATAATAAGCAGTACCATAAATCAGTTGTTCAGACATAAGAACCTCCTAAAAAATACTTGCCAGTTTGTCTTTGGTTTGATATCCTTAATTAAGATGGATAAACGGTTGCGTGGCTGTATTTTAGCACAGCAAATGAGGGATTGCAACAGTTATCCCAGAGAGTGTTTGAAAATTCATTCCCGCAATCTGTACTCCCCACTTTGCGGTATATTTGCCCCGCATTCGGTCGATGTAGCCCGCTACACCTCCCTCATTTGGGCCAAATCTCCCACAAACCGGGAAGCACATCTCACGGAAAGCAATTTTCAAACACGCTCTAAGGGAACTTGTGTGGTGATCATTTTTGGGGGAAAACGATGGAAACAGAGGAGAAAATATATACGATTGAAGATATTGCCAACGAACTTGGCGTAAGTAAGACTACCGTGTCAAGAGCCATTTCAGGAAAAGGGCGCATCAGCAGGCACACCAGAGAACGGGTTCTTGATTTTATTGAGCTGCATGATTACCGGCCGAATGTTATTGCAAGAGGGCTGGCCCAGAGCAAAACCTATAATCTTGCAATGATCATGCCGATGGACTATACAGGGAGCGATGCTCCTTTCTTTAAAGAATGTACGAACGGCATTTGTGAAATAGCTTCCGCAAACAATTATGATATCCTGATCAGTGTAATGGATGGCCAGGATCTGTCCCAGATACAAAGGATTGTGACGAACCGTAAGGTAGACGGTATTATCATCAGCCGTTCGGTAGCGAGGTCAGAGGCACAGAGATACCTTCTGGAAAAAAAGATACCTTTTGTAGTCATCGGCCGGTCCGATCTGTCCGGTGTTCAATGGGTGGATAATGACAATCAGGAATCCAGTAAAGAGCTTACGGAACTGATGCTTATGAAGGGAATTAAAAAGCTTGCGCTGCTTGGAGGCGACCAGAGACATCTGGTAACAAAATGCCGTCTGAAAGGCTTTTTGGAGGCACATGAAGCACAGGGAACTGCTGCAGATAAATCTCTGCTCTTTTTTGATGTGGATAATTATCTGAAAGTCCAGAAGTCCGTGGAAGAGAGTCTGGAAGCAGGAGCAGATGGGATTATCTGTATGGATGATTCAATTGCAAATATGGTTTTAAGCTGCCTTCGGGAAAAAGGCATCCATATACCTTCTCAGATTAAGCTGGCCAGCTTTTATGACAGCCCCCAGCTTGAAATTAACACACCGACAGTCACCAGCCTCCACTTTAATACAAGAGAGCTGGGGAAAAATGCCTGTCTGAGTCTTTTGAAACAGCTTGGAGAAGATATCCAGCAGGAGGAATATCCTCTAAATTACCAGGTGATCTTGCGTGAATCCACCAAATAAACAGAAAGAGATAAGTAATGTCCGATGGCAGAGAGGTTTCTCTGCCATTTTTTGTTGCTTTAAAGCCCAATATTTCCTGGATGAGCAAACGATTGCGTAATACGCGCGCCGGAAATGAAAAACAGTGTGCAGTTTGTACAAAAAAGAGCATGAATTTTCGACAATATAGAATAATTGACATTAAAATGTCGCAGGAGTATACTAACAATACGAGCAATCGGTTGCGCAAATATGCGCAAAAAATAATTACCACAAGGAGGTAGAATATGAAACTCACAAAGAAAGTGTTAGCACCTGTTATGGCTGTAGCGATGGCTGCATCCTCTTCTGTATGCGTAAGCGCAGCAGACGACACGATCACTCTCACCCTCTGGGGTGCGGAAGAAGACCAGGATTTACTGAAGGAGCTGGTTGCAAAATTTGAGGAGACCTATTCAGACTTCAAATTTGATATCCAGATCGGTGTAGAATCCGAGTCAACTGCTAAGGATACCATCCTTACGGACGTGGAAGCAGCAGCAGATGTTTATGCATTTGCAAGCGATCAGATCTATGACCTGGTGAATGCAGGCGCACTTGCAAACCTGGATGAGTATGATGAAGCATTCCAGGCAGTGGCTGGCAAATCCATCGCAGATGTAAAAGCTGCAAACAGCGAGTCTTCCGTAGCGGCAGCTACCGTAAACGACAGCTTTTATGCTTTTCCGATGGCAGGCGACAACAGCTATTTCCTGTACTATGATTCTTCCATCGTATCTCCGGAAGACGCACAGTCCTGGGACACTCTTCTTGCAGCAGCAGAGGCAGGCGGCAAGAAAGTCGGCATGACCTTATCATCCGGCTGGTATAATGCAGGCTTTTTCTATGGAGCAGGCTTTACCACAGACCTGAACGAAGACGGTACTACCGTTATGGACTGGAACGGAACAAGCGCATCAGGCATCACAGGCGTGGATGTTGTAAAATCCATGCTGAACATCGCAGGAAACGCTTCCTTCCAGGCAGTAGCAGACGGTGACCTTTCCAACCAGATCGCTGCTGGCGGCCTTTGCGCAGTTGTTTCCGGTACATGGGATGCAAGTGCAGTTCAGGATGCATTCGGCGACGGCTATGCAGCATGCAAGCTTCCTACATTTACCGTAGGAGATCAGCAGGTTCAGATGGGCTCCGCATTCGGTTACAAATTCATTGGTGTAAACGCTTATGCAGAAAACATCGGCTGGGCAGCAGTTCTTGCAGAATACCTGACCAACGAAGAAGCCCAGGTAGCACGTTTTGATGCCCGTCAGATCGGACCGACCAACCTGGTTGCAGTAGAGTCTGATGCAGTCAAGGCGAACCTTGCAATCACCGCAGTTATTGAGCAGTCCGAATTTGGCGTGATCCAGAAGGTCGGCGGCAAATACTGGGATCCGGCACAGACCTTCGGTGAAAACATCGCACAGGGCAAGATTCCGGCAGACGATGACGCAGCGATTCAGGAAGCACTGGATACTCTGGTAGAAGGTGTTACCGCACCGGTAGAATAAGCTGATACAGCAGTTACATAGGTAAAAATTTTATGTAAGTGAATGTGAAACAGGCCCGTATGCGTCTGCATATGGGCTGTTTTTAAGCAGATTTATCAGGCATTATTCTGCCAGAGGAGGGGTTTTATGGCAAATCAGAGTAAAGACACTGCCGCTGCGGCAGTGAGCGGTTTCTTCAAAGCCATTGGCGGATTTTTCTCCAGTTTTGGAACAGCAGCGGCCAAAGGCGATGCTTTTGTAAAATTATCCCTGTTATGGTGGGGTGCCGGCTATGCCCGCCGTAAACAGTATGTAAAGGCAGTCATCATGACTGTCCTGGAAGTGGCATTGATCCTGTTTACATTTGGCTTTGCCATGGATTATGTTCCCAAGTTTGGCACTTTGGGAACTGTAAAACCGGAAAAAGTCTTTAATATGCAGACTATGAAGAATGAATGGAATGATTATGACAATTCCTTCCAGATCCTCCTGTTTTCCCTGTTCAGCTTTGTTGTATGGTTCGCCGCTTTTGTAGTATGGATGAAAAACGTGGTGAACGCCTATGCACTCCAGAAAAAGGCAGAAGCAGGCAAGCACATCAATACCTTTAAGGAAGACCTTCATTCTTTAAAAGAAGAAAACTTCCACATTACCCTGCTGACACTTCCGGTACTTGGTGTTGTTATATTTACATTAATTCCTATTTTACTTCTGATCCTGGTTGCATTTACCAACTATGACCAGAACCATATGCCGCCTACCAGCCTGTTTTCCTGGGTAGGGATCAACAACTTTTTAAGCCTGTTCGGCGGCGGCGGGCTGACGGTATCCTTTGGTTATTCCTTTGTACGCGTCCTTGGCTGGACATTGGTATGGGCGTTCTTTTCCACCTTTACTACCTATATCGGCGGTATCCTGTTATCCCTGCTCTTGAACAGTAAGAAAACAAGGCTTCCGAAATTATGGCGTACCCTGTTTATCGTAACCATCGCGGTACCGCAGTTCGTATCCCTTCTGTTGGTGAGAAACTTTTTCTCCAACGGAGGTATTGTAAACACCATTTGCAGCAACATCGGCCTGACGGGGTTCCTTCGTGATGCCGGACTGGTTTCTACAAGCTACATCCCGTTTCTGTCCGCACCGGGCTGGGCGCATGTCATGATCATCCTGATCAATATCTGGATCGGTGTACCGTACCAGATGCTGATCTCTACAGGCGTTCTTATGAACCTGCCGGTTGATCAGCTTGAGAGTGCGCGGGTGGATGGCGCAACACCATTCCAGATTTTCCGCAAGATTACCATGCCGTACCTTCTGTTTGTTACAGGTCCGGCGCTGGTAACGGATTTTGTAAAGAATATCAACAACTTTAACGTAATTTACCTTCTGACAGAAAACGTGTATACAACCACGAACCAGGTAATGGCCAATTCCCAGGCTAAGGAAGTGGACCTGCTGGTAACCTGGCTGTTCCGATTGACACAGGATTATTACAACTACAAGATGGCATCTGTGATCGGTATTGTCGTATTTATCATCTGTGCGATCTTCACGCTTGTTGCATTTAACCGCATGATCAAGGGAGATAAGGAGGGAACATATCAATAATGAAAAAGATGAAAAGTAATCGTACTTCCACGATTGTATTGCATAATTTATTGATTGCCGTTCTGGCGATAATCTGGCTGATCCCGATCGTATGGCTGCTCTGTACCTCCTTCAGCTCCTATTCAGGAATGAATACCAGCACCTTTTTCCCGAAGGAGTGGAGCATTACCCATTACGTGAAGCTGTTCCAGCCGGATTCCGTTGCACAGTTCCCGCAGTGGTTTTTAAACACCTTTATCATCGCCTGCTTTACCTGTGTGATCTCCACCATGTTTGTTCTGATGGTTGCCTATGCAACTTCAGTCATGCGCTTCCCGATGAGAAAGCCGCTGATGAACATGGCCGTGATCCTGAACCTGTTTCCGGGTATGCTGGCCATGATCGCCGTATATTTTACGTTAAAATCCTTTAACCTGACAAACAGCTATGCAGGCCTGATCATGGTATATTCCGCATCTTCAGGACTTGGATATCTGATCGCAAAGGGATTTTTTGATACGGTTCCGAGAGCACTCTGCGAAGCTGCAAGAATTGACGGCTGCAGCGAGGCGCGCATCTTCTTCCAGATGGTACTTCCCATGAGCCGCCCGATCGTTGTTTATACGGTTATCAGCAGCTTTTTGGTGCCGTGGATGGATTTTGTATATGCAAAGATGATCCTCAATGCCGGAATTTCTTCCAAGTATACGGTTGCCATCGGATTGTTCAAAATGCTGGACAAGAGTCTGATCAACACTTACTTCACCCAGTTCTGTGCAGGCGGTGTACTTGTTTCTATTCCGATTTCCGCATTGTTTGTGATCATGCAGAAATTCTATGTAGAAGGTATTACCGGCGGAGCCGTGAAGGGCTGATAAAAGATTGGAATCCTGCTTCCGGGTCAGGCCGGGAGCAGGGGATCCTGATTGAAAAAGGCTATAGAAGTGTTTTAGCAAAACATTTTTAAAATATATTTTTTATGAAAGGGAAAAAAATGGAACAGTTTATTGTAAATATCATCCATCGCCCGGAAATGGTGCCGGAGTATGCTGAAAAAGTAACCGGCCACGGACAGGCGGAGGATATCGGGCGTAAAGCATTGCTGACGGAGAGCCTTGACATTTTCAAAGTTCAGCAGGAATGTGCACATAAGAACGGGCTGAAGACAACGATTGAAATGACATATGCCAGTCTGTTCAACGATGAAGCCGTAGAGCTTGCAAAGCAGCACCATGAGCAGTACGGTGATGAGATCGGCCTGACACTTCTTGGCCTGCCATGCAAGGAATTCCGTGAAAAATACAAAACGAAAGACTTCTGTATCTGGATGTTCTCCATGGAGGACAAAAAGGCGATCGTGGAGGATGTTTTTGAGAAATTCCATGAGCGTTTCGGCTTTTATCCGGAATCCACAGGCTCCTATTATATGGATGCGGAGCTGACCAATTACATTAAAGAAAAATATCCGTCTGTAAAATGTGCCGTTGCTACCTGCTGGGAAGAAGGCCCGAAGGCCTATCATACCTGCAACAACAGCTGGTACACCTTTATGGACGGCGGCCCGTGGGCACCATGGATTCCGTCCAAACAGAATACTCATGCACCTGCAGCCAATGAGGCAGAGGACTCCGGCATTGTCGCTATTCCGCATTTAAGCCGCGACCTGATCGCATGCTACGACGGAAATGGCTCCAACTTCGGAACCCATCCGCAGAACGTTCTCCGCGGAATGATCTATGATTCAAAGACATGGGAGTATCCGTACCTTTATAACCTGATCGACCAGTTCCGCTACCAGGCAAAATTCAACAACGGCTATGCCTACAATATGATGTTTGTAGGACCGGGCTGGATGAACAAGATGGGACGCTGGGAAGCTCCTTATGAGCTTCTGAAAAAATCCTATGAAGACGGCTGTGCATACTACGGCCAGCTAAAAAAAGAAGGAAAGCTTATGGATATGACCATGAGTGAATTTGCAGATTTCTACCGTCAGAAAAAGACCTACACAGAGCCGGAATGCGCTCTTTGGAGAGATATTCTGTACGGAAGCGACAAGCAGGTATTCTGGTACTGTGACCCGTTCTTACGTGCCTGCGTGAATATGGACCAGGGCGGCGCCATTGTTGACCTTCGTCCGTATGCTGCAAAACTGAACTGGCCGGTTGGTATCGGCACCCCGCATATCCAGGATGCCAGCTACCCGTTCCTGATTCAGGAAAAATACCGTGCAGGCTACTTCACCCACTATGCAGGAGAAGGTACTTTGCGCAGCGCCAAAGTCTGCTATAATGGAGAAGAAGTGGATCTGTGCCTGTGCCGTACAAAGGCACATTTCTCCCAGGAAGGCAATGACCGTATCCTGACCTTGGATCCTGTAGACATTGAGTTTGCGGATCTGACCGTGAAGCTGCAGACTGTGATCACCTTTACCGAAGGCTCAGGCGCTGTTAAGATTGACAGAAAAGTCCTTGAAATGAGCAATCCGGATGCAGAAGTAACGATCAATGAATATATGGTTGGCTGCTACGGCACCACAGAGTATACGGAAGACATGTCAAGCCTGACTCTCTGCGCAGAAAAAGGCACGGAGAAGACCGAGCTTTCCTATGAATACAAATGCAGGGAAGTATCCCTCGCAGATGCAGATAAAGTAAGCTGTACGCTTCCTCCGATCGACACCCTTGTTTCCATGACCTGTGAAGGCAGGGAAAAAGAAGGATATTTCAAAGAGGGATATGCGTTCAGCCCGATGTTCACTCTTGGTTATAACGGTAAATTATGCGATAAGGAGGTCTTCACCACATGGCTCAATCTGGAAAAGGCAAATTAAATTACCGGTGTCCGTCCTGCTTTATGCGTGATCTGGACCTGGATATGTTCTATGACAAGGACAAAAAAGAGTATTACTGTATCCGCTGCCAGTACAGAGGGACAGAAGCAGATGTGCTGGAGAAAAACGAGGTGGCACGTTTCCGCTATCGTCATATGATGAAGCGCTTTACAGACTTTGAAAATTTTGACGATTAATATGCCCTTTTGGGTATAGCATGATTGGCTCCGCATCCGGGGAAGGGGATTTTTCCGGATGTGGAACCATTTGTTATTTTTCTACAATGAAGAGGTATATTATGGAAAACTGGATAAAAGGAATGGACGTATCGACCCTTCTGGAAGTGGAAAGATGCGGAGGAAAATTTTTTGACCGCGGAAAAAGCGGAGATGCGCTGGAAATTTTGAAGAACTACGGTGTCAACATGGTAAGGCTCCGTTTGTGGAACGATCCCTTTGACGAGGATGGAAAGTCTTACGGCGCGGGCGGAAATGACGTAGAGACAACCCTCGCGCTTGCCAAAAGAGCCAAAAAATTGGGGATGGGATGGCTGCTGGATTTCCACTACAGTGATTTCTGGGCAGATCCCGGGAAACAAATCCCGCCGAAAGCATGGCAGGGAATGAATGAGGAGCAGTTGAGTCTGGCTGTGCACGATTATACGGCGGAAGTGTTAAAACGATGTAAAGAAGAGGACATCATGCCACAGATGGTGGCGGTGGGAAATGAACTTTCCAACGGGCTTCTCTGGCCCTGCGGGAGAACACCCCGATATGACAATATTGCCCGGTTTGTCAGTGCGGGAATCCGCGGGGTAAGAGAAGCGGACACGACCATCCCGGTGATGCTCCATCTGGACAACGGCGGCTGCAATGAGCTGTACAGAACGTGGTTTGATGCGTACTTTGCCAATGGAGGAGAAGATTTTGAATACATCGGACTTTCCTATTATCCGTTCTGGCACGGCACCCTTCAGATGCTTACGGATAACATGAATGATATTGCACTTCGATACCACAAAAAAATGATCGTTGCCGAAGTTTCCATGGGACATACCATGGAGGATTATAAAGACTATGAAAAACTGCCGGATGAACTCCGAAAAGGCATGGCAACAAAACCGGAGCTGGCAGCGCTCGTTCCGTATCCGATGACGCCGGAAGGACAGGCGGATTTTATGGAAGAAATCCTGAAGATCATTGCACAGGTTCCGGAAGGTCTTGGAAGGGGATTTTGTTATTGGGAGCCGACATGGATCCCGGTTCCGGGCAGCCAGTGGGCTACGGAGAAAGCGTGCGAATATATGCATGAAAAGGGTCCCGGCGGAAATGAATGGGCAAATCAGGCATTGTTTGACTATGACGGAAATGCACTTCCGGCATTGGAGATTATCCGGGATTTCAGCCCTGATTTTACATATATAGGAAAGGCGTAAGTTATGAATACTGGAATGGGAAGAAGAGGAGCTGCCTGGAAAACTCCTACGGTAACAGCAGACGGACTGAAGATCTTTGCGTGTGTGGTAATGCTCATTCAGAATATCGGAATCGCGATTGTAGAAAACGGTCTGATCAAACTGGATCAGTATACGCAGGAGAGCCTGTCAATGGCTATGGAGACAAATTCTGATCTGATGTTTCTGGCAGGTGCAGGCTCCATTATGCAGTTGATCGGCGGTATGGCCGTACCGGTTTTTGCGTTCCTTCTGGTGGAGGGATTTTTGAAGACCTCCGATTACAGGAAATATCTTCTGTCCATGGCGGTCTTTGCCGTCATCAGTGAAGTTCCCTATGACCTGGCGATGAATCAGAGACTGATAGATCACTCCGGCCAGAATGCGCTTTTTAGTATGACGATCAGCCTTTTGATGCTGTATTTTTTGAAGATGATGAAAAAGAAGAAGGGGGCCGTTTATGCTGCCGCACAGGTACTGATCGTGATTTGTGCGGTGATCTGGGCATCCCTGTTCCGGGCACAGTATGGGCTTTGCATTGTACTTCTGGCAGCAATCTTTTACCTGTTCTATACGAAACATGTGCTGAAGACTGTGCTTGGCATCATCGTAAGCCTGCTGTATGTGACAGGCCCGATTTCCTTCTATGGAATCTGGTGCTATAATGAGGAACGGAAGAACATCCTGCCAAAGTATGCGTATTATGTTTTTTATCCCCTGCACCTTCTGGTGCTTGGACTGATTGTGAAATTATTTATGGCATAAGAAATACCTGAAATAAGGAACTGTAAAAAATTTACAGAAAACCTCTTGAAATTCCCTTATCTTTGTGATATACCTATAGAACTACTGTTTCTGGCCGAAAAGGGATGGGCGGACAGACGGAACTATGGCATAAGGATGAGGGATTTTTTATGAAGTCAGGAACATTACGGAAAAAATTTATCGGAGACAGGAAGTTTTATGCAATGGTACTTGGAATTGCCGTTCCGATCATGATCCAGAACGGCATCACCAATTTTGTCAGCATGCTGGACAATATCATGGTGGGACAGATCGGAACAGAGCAGATGTCCGGCGTTGCCATTGTCAACCAGTTGATTTTTGTGTACAATCTCTGTATTTTCGGAGGGCTTTCCGGTGCGGGGATTTTTACGGCCCAGTATTTCGGGCAGAAAGATGATGAGGGAATCCGCCATACTTTCCGTTATAAAATCTGGATGGCTGTTATTCTCACGGCAGGAGCGGTCGTGCTGTTCCTGGCAGGCGGGGAGACGTTGATTCAGTTTTACTTAAACGGCAGCAGCGATGGCGGCAACCTGATCGCAACCCTGGAATACGGCAAACGTTATCTGTGGGTGATGCTTTTAGGTCTGCCGCCTTTTATGATGGTGCAGATTTATGCCAGCACTTTGAGGGAATGCGGAGAGACCGTGGTTCCCATGAAAGCCGGCGTGACGGCAGTCTGTGTAAATCTTTTATTTAATTATCTGCTCATTTACGGCAAATTCGGTCTCCCTGCACTGGGCGTTGTGGGTGCTGCAGTTGCAACTGTTTTGTCGCGGTATG
Organism: Eubacteriales bacterium; assembly: GCA_030524545.1. Lineage (GTDB taxonomy): Bacteria > Bacillota > Clostridia > Lachnospirales > Lachnospiraceae > Blautia_A. The sequence goes on along the minus strand of JAUNGM010000004.1, from coordinate 158,058 downwards.
TGGAAGCTGCGATCGTCCTTATCTGGACACACACCCACAAGGAGCAGAACAGCTATATTGTGGGGCTGTACAGAACCATGAAGGTTCCGGCTGTGCTTGTGAAGAAGTTTTTGATCAAAGGTTTTCCGCTGCTTTTGAATGAGACACTTTGGGCTTCGGCAATGGCAATGCTGACCCAGTGCTATTCTGTCAGAGGCCTGAACGTGGTGGCCGGCCTGAATATTGCCAACACGCTGAATAATGTGTTTAACGTGGTATTTATTGCCCTTGGGGATTCCGTGGCGATCATTGTGGGACAGCTTCTGGGTGCCGGCAAGATGAAAGAGGCCAGGGATACGGATAATAAGATGATCGCGTTTTCTATTGGCTGCTGTACGCTGATGGCAGCACTGATGCTCCTGGTTTCCCCGTTGTTTCCGAGGATTTACAATACTACGCCGGAAGCAAGGACGCTTGCCATGCGGTTTATTATGGTACAGGCCGTGTTTATGCCGCAGAATGCTTTTTTGCATGCGGCCTATTTCACCCTGCGCTCCGGTGGGAAGACGCTGGTGACCTTTTTCTTTGACAGTGTCTTTATCTGGTGCGTGAGTGTTCCGATCGCTTATTTTTTAAGCCGATATACGGATATGTATGTGGTTTATATTCTGGCAATGGTGCAGATCGGTGACTGGATTAAATGTATCATTGGATTTGTCCTGGTGAAGAAGGGAGTCTGGCTGCAGAATATTGTGGCGAGTGATCAGAATCAGACAGACAAAATCAGTTAGATAAGAATTCTGTAAATGACAGAAACCGGATGCATTGTATTTCAGTGCATCCGGTTTCTGATTCATGTTGATTTATTATTCATAATTAAATGTTTGTTCTGTTTCGTTCCAGTTAATTTCGTCTTCGTAAGCTTCCTCACCTGATTCGATGTCATATGATTCATCTACGGAAGGCTCTTCTGCGTAAGAATCCCCGCCGGAGGTATCCTCTGTTGAGGGAGACTCGTCGGCAGTTCCGTTGTCCGAAGCATCGCCGTTGTCCGGAACAGTTCCGGCATCCGGAGGATTGTCGGTATCTGCATCAGGATTACTTTCCTGATAACTGCCATTACCGGAATCCGTCTCTGCGGTATCCGGTTCCTGCTGTGAGGTGTCATAAGAGGAATCCTCTTCAGCACTGTTATCGCTGTCACTATAAGAATCGTCATAATTGCTTTCTTCTGTATAGATCTGGAATCCATAGTCCTCTTCGCCGGACCAGGAATCCGAGGAAGGAATCTCCGGCATAGGTGCCTTGGTAGCAGGTACAAATCCGTCCTGCGGAAAAAAAGCATATACAAAAAGCATTACCATACAAAAAAGAACTGCCGTAACGCCAATTCTTAATTCTTCAAAGTGCTTCATACAATTACTCCTTATGTATTTCTGTTAATGAGGTATTTGCCAAAAGAATACTCTGTATTCCAAAGTTATTATACTACAAAAAAGAAACTTTTTGTACCCGGCATTTTCTGGAGTTAGAAAAAATGTTTTATTCAAATTTGAAGGGACGCGTTGAATCCAAACGCGTCCCTTTATCGTTATAATATAAAGAAAGGCAGATGTTTACATTCGTCTGAGATACTTTCTTTCAATGAGACCAAGTATCCCATAGAGCCCCATGGCGATTACACACAGAATAACAATGGACATCAAAACCCATGTGAGCTTGAAGGTCTGGCTGCCATAGATGATGAGGTACCCAAGTCCCTGCCTGGCACCGATGAATTCCCCAATAATCACACCCACCAGGCAGAGTCCGATGTTTACCTTCATTACACTCAGGATCAATGGAACTGAAGAGGGCAGAACGATTTTCAGGAGTTCATCCTTTTTCGTTCCGCCCAATGTGGCAATGAGTTTTCCCTTTTCGGGGTCGACCTCCTGAAAGCCTGTGTGGAGGCTGATGATGGAGCCGAAAATGGCAACGGACATGCCGGCTACCACGATCGTCCTTTCGTTAGCACCGAGCCATACGATCAGAAGCGGGGCAAGCGCTGATTTGGGAAGGCTGTTCAGCACCACCAGATAAGGCTCCAGGATGGCGGAAAGCTTCGGTGAAGTCCAGAGAAGAACCGCAATTCCGATCCCAAGGACTACTACGAATAGGAAGCTTAACAGGGTTTCTTTCAAAGTGATGCCGATGTGCGTAAACAGCGACTGATCCATGCACATGTTTACAAAAGTCTCCCCAATCTGGCAGGGGCTGCTGAAAATAAAGGAATCAATCCAGCCAAGCCGTGCAGAGGTTTCCCAAAGCAGGAGGAAAGCTGCAAATAGCAGGACTCTCATAGCTGCAATGAATTGTTTTTCATGTTTGTGACGCAGAAGATATTTCTTCTGTGCGGAAGATAATTCAGGCATTTTGGTTCAGCTCCTTCCAGATTAGATTGAAATAGGATTTAAACTCCGGTGCATTCCTGGAGGAAAGCGGGGTTCTTTCTTCCATGCCAAGGTCAATCGTGACGATTTTTTGAACAACGGCAGGCCGGGCGGACAGAATGATCACACGATCCGCCATGCTGATAGCTTCGGAGATATCGTGGGTTACAAGAATAGCAGGCTTATGTTCTTTTTTCAGAATCTTACCGATGTCATCGCTGACATTTAAACGAGTCTGATAATCCAGTGCGGAAAAAGGCTCATCGAGAAGAAGCAGATCCGGCTTCAGCGCAAGTGTCCGAATCAGAGCAGCCCTTTGGCGCATACCGCCGGATAACTGGGAAGGACGTGCATTTTTAAATTTGTCCAATCCATAGGTTTTCAGCATTTCCTCTGCCAGGGCTTTTTTTTCGGGGGTGACTTCTCCGCGGATCTCCAGGCCGAGAAGGACATTTTTATAGACACTGCGCCATTCCAGAAGATGGTCCTTCTGAAGCATGTAGCCAATGCGTGAGGTCTGCGGCTGGACAGGGCTTCCGTCCATGAGAATGGTTCCCTGCTCTGCTTCAAGGAGGCCGCAGATAAGATTTAAAAGGGTGGATTTGCCGCAGCCGGAAGGACCGACAATGGCAAGAAATTCACCGGGCATCAAAGTAAGTGATATATGAGAAAGGGCAGTCGTTTCCCCCTGGAGTGTATGATAGGAAAGAGAAACATCTCTGACTTCCAGAAGTGGTTTCATTTAGTTACCTCCATTTTGGTATATTTTATCATATGCTTTTAGCCGTCAATATGATATAATATGAACACTTAATGAGCGCAAGCGACAGCGCCGTGCGAATTTAGTGAGA
>JAUNGM010000004.1:0-154696 GCA_030524545.1 Eubacteriales bacterium | reverse complement strand
TATAATATGAACACTTAATGAGCGCAAGCGACAGCGCCGTGCGAATTTAGTGAGAGGTTCTGGTGACTTTACACAGAGAATGACAGGAAAGGAAGCGTATGCAGAAGAAAAGGATCAAATGAAAGAAACTAAAAGAAAGAATATATTTAATACATTATTTTTGATCATTGTTTTTTGCCTTACCGTTTATATGGTGTTTAAAGGCGAAGATATACATAGAATTATTGCAGTTGTCCGAACAGCCGATCTCCGTTATCTTTTTCTGGGGATTGTATGTGTTGTGCTTTTTATCATAGGCGAATCAGTTATCATCTTTTATATGATGAGGACACTTGGAGAAAAGGTTCAGATGAGCCATTGTGCCCTCTATTCTTTTGTGGGATTTTTCTTTAGCTGTATCACTCCGTCCGCTACCGGCGGCCAGCCCATGCAGATTTATTATATGAAAAAGGATAAATTGGATATTCCGGTTTCTACACTGGTGCTTATGATCGTAACAATTACCTATAAAGCTGTCCTGGTCTTTATTGGCATTATATTGTGCCTGTTTGGAAGAGATTTTCTGACAGGTTATCTGGGAGAGTATATGTGGGTATTTTATCTGGGCGTAGGTCTGAATGTTTTCTGCGTGACGCTGATGCTGGTGCTGGTCTTTGCGCCCGGACTTGCCAAATGGATCATGGTCAAAGGCCTGAAGCTGATGGAACATTTCCGTCTCCTCAAAAGAAAAGCAAAGCGATTGGAAAAACTGGAGCAGTCCATGGATCAGTACCACGCGACTGCTGCTTTCTGGGCAGGACATAAACGGATTATTCTGAATGTGTTTCTGATCACAATGGTGCAGAGAACGATTTTGTTTACGGTAACATATTGGGTATACCGGTCATTGGGACTTCATGGATATGGAATTGTGACTGTCACCGTACTTCAGTCTGTCATCTCGGTATCTGTGGATATGCTGCCCCTTCCGGGAGGAATGGGAATCAGCGAGACCCTGTATCTTATTATGTTTGTACCGGTTTTTGGAAAAGTATTGCTTCCTTCCATGCTGCTCAGCCGTGGGATTGCTTATTATGCGCAGGTATTGATCAGTGCAGTGATGACCTGTGTGGCTCAGTTTACAATCGGAAGGGAAATACCGGAGAAGAAGGAGGATTTTTTATGTTAGGATTTTATGATTATACAGTTGTGCTGACTTATGTCAGTCTGATGATATCTATTTTTGGAATGTTTTGTGCATTGGGCGGAAATTTTAAATATGCGATCCTGTGTCTGGCACTTTCCGGGCTTTGCGATATGTTTGACGGGAAAATTGCCAGAACAAAAAAAGACCGTACAGATGATGAAAAGCGATTCGGTATTCAGATTGATTCTCTCTGTGATGTTGTCTGTTTTGGTGCATTTCCCATTATTATATGTTATTCAATGGGTATGAGAGGGCCTGCAAGCAAACTGATCCTGGCTCTGTATGGCGTTGCTTCGGTAATACGTCTCGCATATTTTAATGTAACAGAAGAAAAGCGCCAGAATGAAACGGAGGAAGTCAGGGAGTATTATCAGGGACTTCCGATTACTTCCATGGCGATTATTCTGCCTTTCATCTATCTGATCAAGAAATTCTGCGGCATACACTTTTTGTTTGTACTGAATGCGGCAGTGATCATTGTAGGTGTTTTGTTTATCAGTGATATTAAAGTAAAAAAGCCGCACAACCCGGCATTGATTTTGCTGGTAGCTCTGGTAGGACTTGCCCTTGCAAAAATGTTCCATATGCTGTAAAGTGAGAGAGAGAACTGTGGCACGTTTGTTTCTCCTGCGTGAAGAAGCGGGAGGAGAGGCGGTACAGTGATAATACTGACAGGGTGTGAAAATCATGAAATACATTGATCGAAAAGGAAATATCACAATTGAAGAAAGTGACCAGGATAAATTACTGCGCCACTTATATACGGACCGGGGCGGGAGGCTTTGTCTGAAGCTCCTGATCCGTCCATTTGTTTCCAGGCTTGCGGGCGTAGTACTGAAAAGCCGTCTTTCTGCAGGGTTTATTCCCGGATTTGCGGAAAGGAACGGCATAGATATGTCTGATTATGAAGAGAAGAAATACGGTTCTTATAACGACTTTTTTACCAGGAAGATCAGGCCGGAGGCAAGGCCTGTTGCCAAAGGCGAGAATATCCTGATCAGTCCGTGCGACGGCAAGCTGTCCGTACACCGCATCGGGAGGGATTCCAGGTTTTATATTAAAGATGCGGAATATACGGTGGAACAGCTTTTAAGAAGCAAAAGCCTTGCCAAAAGATATGATAATGGTTATGCAGTGATCATCCGTCTGACCGTGGATGATTATCATCATTATTGTTATGTGGCAGAAGGTGTAAAATCATCCAATGTATCTCTGGCAGGATGTTTCCATACGGTAAATCCTGTGGCCAATGAACTGTATCCGATTTATAAAGAGAACGCCAGGGAATATACTTTGCTTCAGACCACAAAGTTTGGGACTGTTGTTATGATGGAAGTGGGCGCCATGATGGTGGGGAAGATCCGCAATCATCATAAGAATCCGCGCAAGGTGGACAAGGGAGAAGAGAAGGGCTACTTTGAATTTGGCGGCTCTACTATTGTGCTGCTTCTTCAGCATGGCAAAGTCCGGCTGGACTATGACCTTGTGGAAAATACAGAGAATGGATATGAAACAATCGTAAGAATGGGAGAGAGAATCGGTGAACAGAAATTACCAAAAAGAACTGGAAAAAGTCCTGTCCGGCCTAAATGACGGAGACCGTGTCCCAAGGCTGTTTCTTCATGCCTGCTGTGCACCCTGCAGCAGCTATGTACTGGAATATCTTTCACAATATTTTGAAATTACTGTTTTTTATTATAATCCCAATATTTCTCCCAGGGAGGAATATGAAAAACGTGTGGAGGAGATCCGGCGTCTGATCGGCGAGATGCCGTTTGTTTATCCTGTGACGTTTGTGGAGGGGGAGTATCATCCTGAGGAGTTTTATGAAATGGCAAGGGGTCTGGAGGATGTTCCTGAGGGCGGAGAGAGGTGCTTCAAATGTTACCGTATGCGTATGGAAGAGGCAGCCCGTCTTGCAGCAGAAGGAGGGTATGACTATTTTACAACAACTCTTTCTATCAGCCCTTTGAAGAATGCAGCCAAGATCAATGAAATCGGGGAAGAACTCTCGGGAATCTATCATGTTTCCCATCTGCCCTCCGATTTCAAGAAAAAGAACGGCTACAAACGTTCCATTGAGCTGTCAGCAGAGCATGAGTTATACAGGCAGAATTACTGCGGCTGTGTATTCTCAAAGCGTAAAATCTAAAAAGTCTTTGCAATTCCCGTAAAGTATGATAAACTAACACCAAAAGAAGGTCCGCTGGACCTTCTTTCAGGTATGCCTGACAACACAAAGTCTAAGGTTGCTGCTTATGCAGCAGCCTTATTCAACATACTGCAGGAAGATACTTATGCAGTATGATCATAATTTATGAAAAGAAATGAGGAAAGAGTTATGGCACAGCTTTGGGGTGGCCGTTTTACAAAAGAAACGGACCAACTGGTGTACAATTTTAACGCATCCATCTCCTTTGACCAGAAGTTTTATGAGCAGGACATCCGCGGCAGCAAGGCCCATGTGAAAATGCTTGCGAAGCAGGGGATTCTTACAGAGGAAGAGCGGGATGAAATCCTGAAAGGTCTGGACGGGATTCTGGAAGACGTAAGATCCGGCAGGCTTCTCATTACCTCTGAATATGAGGATATTCACAGCTTTGTGGAAGCCAATCTGATCGACCGCATCGGCGATGCTGGCAAGAAGCTTCATACAGGACGCAGCCGCAATGACCAGGTGGCGCTGGATATGAAGCTGTATGTAAGAGATGAGATTGATGAAATTGATGAAGAAGTAAAGAACCTTCTTCTTGCCCTGCAGAAGATCATGGAAGAACATGTACATACCTATATGCCGGGATTTACCCATTTGCAGAAGGCACAACCGGTGACACTGGCGCATCACATCGGAGCATATTTTGAGATGTTCCGGAGAGACAGAAGCCGTCTCTTTGATATCCGTAAGAGAATGAATACCTGTCCTCTGGGTGCGGGAGCACTGGCAGGAACGACTTATCCGCTGGATCGTACTTATACGGCAGAGCTTCTTGGGTTTGATGAACCGACCAGAAACAGCATGGATTCTGTTTCCGACAGAGATTATGTCATTGAACTGCTGTCCGCGCTGTCCACGATCATGATGCACCTCAGCCGTTTTTCTGAGGAGATTATCCTTTGGAACTCCAATGAATACCGTTTCGTGGAGATCGATGATGCCTATAGTACGGGAAGCAGCATCATGCCGCAGAAGAAAAACCCGGATATTGCGGAACTTGTGCGCGGCAAGACCGGCCGTGTATATGGGGCTCTGATGTCCATAATGACAACAATGAAGGGGATTCCTTTAGCATACAATAAGGACATGCAGGAAGATAAAGAACTGACCTTTGATGCCATTGATACGGTCAAGGGCTGCCTGGCCTTGTTTACGGGAATGGTATCCACCATGCAGTTCCGTAAGGACAATATGGAAGCCAGTGCGAAAAATGGCTTTACCAATGCCACTGATGCGGCAGATTACCTTGTGAATCATGGTGTTCCGTTCAGGGATGCTCATGGAATCGTTGGCCGTCTGGTACTTACCTGTCTTGACAAGGGGATTTCCCTGGATGATCTTTCCCTTGAGGAATATAAGGAAATCAGCCCTGTTTTTGAGAAGGATATTTACGAAGCAATCAGCATGCGTACCTGTGTGGAGAAGCGTATGACTTTGGGTGCGCCCGGGCCGGAGGTAATGGAACAGGTGATTGCCGCTAACAAAGAGTATCTTGCGAAAGAATAAGACAGTCATAGAGACGCAGAATAAAAATTGAAAAAAATACTTGCATTTTCGGAGAAATTGTTATAGTATTTACAAGAACGACATATGTGTGTCATGGAAAGACATGCGAAATAGAAAAGTGAGGAGTCATGTATTATGAGTGAGAAACTGAGAGTCGGTATTTTAGGAGCTACCGGTATGGTAGGACAGAGATTTATTTCCCTGCTGGAGAATCATCCGTGGTTTGAAGTTGTGACGCTTGCAGCAAGTGCAAGAAGCGCAGGAAAAACCTACGAAGAAGCAGTAGGCGGAAGATGGAAAATGGACACCCCGATGCCGGAAGCAGTGAAGAACATTGTCGTAATGAATGTCAATGAAGTGGAAAAAGTTGCTGCAACCGTAGATTTCGTATTTTCCGCAGTGGATATGTCCAAGGATGAGATCAAGGCCATTGAGGAAGCTTATGCGAAGACAGAGACACCGGTTGTTTCCAACAACAGTGCACATAGATGGACACCGGATGTCCCGATGGTAGTGCCGGAAATCAATCCGGAGCACTTTGACGTGATTGAGTTCCAGAAGAAACGTCTGGGAACCACCCGCGGATTTATTGCTGTAAAACCGAACTGTTCTATCCAGAGCTATGCACCGGTTCTGACTGCATGGAAGGAATTTGAGCCATATGAAGTAGTTGCTACTACATATCAGGCAATTTCCGGTGCAGGCAAGACCTTTAAGGAATGGCCGGAGATGGAGCACAACATTATTCCGTATATCGGCGGAGAAGAAGAGAAGAGCGAGAAAGAGCCATTAAGACTGTGGGGCAAGATTGAAGACGGTGTGATCGTTCCTGCCACAGAGCCGGTAATCACCTGCCAGTGTATCCGTGTTCCTGTTTTGAACGGACACACGGCTGCGGTATTTGTGAAATTCCGTAAGAAACCAACCAAAGAGCAGTTGGTGAAAGCTCTGAAAGAATTCAGAGGCGTTCCGCAGGAGCTGGAGCTTCCGAGCGCACCGAAGCAGTTCATCCAGTATCTTGAGGAAGATAATCGTCCGCAGGTTACGGAAGATGTAAACTATGAAAGAGGTATGGGAGTTTCCATTGGGCGTCTTCGTGAAGATACCGTATACGATTTCAAATTCGTAGGACTTTCCCATAATACCGTAAGAGGCGCTGCAGGCGGAGCTGTTCTGTGTGCGGAGACTCTGAAGGCAAAAGGGTTTATTGCAAAGAAATAAGGAATTTTGTAAGGCAGGATGCTGATGAGGTGTCCTGCCTGTTTTATCGAAACAAACTATAAATATACCGGAAAAAGCGGCAGACTTCATGTGGCAGGGGGAGCTGATTCATGATAAAATACAGGTATATTTTTGGATGAGAGAAGGTATATAAAAATATGACAGAGAAGATACGTTTGACAAAGCTGGCCCCGAACTGCGGATGTGCTGCGAAGGTAGGGCCGGGGACTTTGGCCGGGGTTTTGAGCAGACTTCCGAAGTTTGAGGATCCGAATCTCCTGGTTGGCACGGAAACCTCGGATGATGCGGCGGTTTACCGGATTTCGGATGATCTGGCGTTGATACAGACGCTGGATTTCTTTACACCGGTTGCAGATGATCCCTATACGTTCGGCCAGGTGGCAGCAGCCAATGCCCTGAGTGATGTTTATGCCATGGGCGGTGAGCCGAAGACTGCATTGAATATTGTTGCGTTTCCGAATTGTATGGATACGGAGATACTGGGAGAAATTCTCCGGGGAGGCGCAGACAAGGTTCTGGAAGCAGGTGCAGTTCTGGCCGGAGGCCATACCATTCAGGATGATACTCCAAAATATGGATTGAGCGTCACAGGTTTTGTGAATCCTAAGAACCTCTGGAAAAATTACGGTGCCCTCACAGGTGATGTTCTGATCCTGACAAAGCCTCTGGGTGCGGGAATCATGAATACGGCAATCAAAGCAGAAATGGCTTCAGAGGAAGAGACAGCAGAGGTACTCCGTTCTATGACCTGCCTGAATAAATATGCATGTGAAATTATGAAACAGTACCGTGTACACGCCTGTACGGACGTAACAGGGTTCGGTCTTGGCGGCCATTCCCTGGAAATGGCTCAGGGCAGCAACAAAACTCTGGTAATTCATACAGACCAGCTTCCTGTCATGAACGGTGTCCGTGAATATGCTTCCATGGGACTGATTCCTGCAGGCGCATATAGAAACAGGGCGCACGTAGAAAGCACAGGTTACTTAAGTACGGCCGAACTCTGCATGGAAGACATCGTTTTCGACCCTCAGACCTCCGGCGGCCTGCTTCTGGCAGTCCACCCGGAAGATGCCTCCAAAGCGATGGAAGCCCTTTCCTCCCTGCCGCTGCCATGCGCCATCATCGGCGAAGTCATTGACCGGGGGGAGCACGCTCTGGTTATTCGTTAAGGAGTGTGCACACCGTGCACCGGAATGCGTTCCTTATGCATGAGAGAAGAAATCTTCCGGCCCGGCGTCCTTTATCGACAACTTCTACAAATTTTGTGAAAAAAATGTCAGATTTCCCCTCTTTTATGTTGAGAAAAAATATCGAAAGTGCTATAATAAAAACTGCAAATTGTGCGGAGGGAAAGACGTAATGTCTTTCAAATTTAAGGAGGTGTTCTCATGAATTACGAGGATGTGCAGAAACTCTCAAATGCAGCAAAAAACAAAATAACGCTGCTGAACAACAACTTCGGAAAATATTTCATGCGTGCGATCATGGCAGGATTCTTTATCGTAGTCGCAATGATATTTTCCAACGTCGTGGGAAACGTATTTTCGGCTGATCTGCCCGCATGGGGCAAGTTTCTGGGAGCGTTAGTGTTCTCAATTGCCGTACTTCTGATTTCCCTGGTAGGCGGAGAACTGTTTACCGGAAACAATCTTGTCATGGCTTTCGGCGCTTTTGATAAAAAAGTAAGCTGGGGAGATGCCGGCAAGGTTTGGCTGGTGAGCTACATTGGAAACTTTATCGGATGTCTGATTCTTTCCCTGATCTTTGTATGGGCAGGAGCATCCGGAACGAAGGACTATTTCGCGGGATTTATCAACAACAAACTTACAATCCCTGTAGGACAGATGTTCTTCCGTGCGATTCTCTGTAATTTCTTCGTCTGTCTTGGCGTACTCTGCGGCATCAAGCTCAAGAGCGAGGCAGCGAAATTTTTAATGATCGTAATGTGTATCTCCGGCTTTGTTGTAAGCGGATTTGAACACTGTATCGCAAATATGGGAACCTTTGTTGCAGCATACTGCCTGGTACCCGGCTTATCCATCGGTGCCATGCTGAAAAGCATGCTGATCGTAACCCTTGGAAATATGGTTGGCGGTGCCCTTTTGCTGGCATGGCCCCTTAGAAAGATGAGTGCAGACGAATAATGGCAAAAGCTTTATACATAGCAGAAAAGCCCAGTGTGGCTCAGGAGTTTGCCAAAGCTTTAAAAATCAACGGACAAAGACGGGACGGCTATCTGGAATCGGAAGATTCTGTGGTGACCTGGTGTGTAGGACACCTGGTCACCATGAGCTACCCGGAGAAATATGATATGAAGTATAAAAGGTGGAGTTTTGATACCCTGCCTTTTTTACCGCGCGAATTTAAATATGAAGTCATACCAGGTGTACAGAAACAGTTTCAAATTGTTAAAGGACTGCTGAACAGGCCGGATGTAGAAACCATTTATGTGTGTACGGACTCCGGGCGGGAGGGAGAATATATCTACCGCCTGGTAGCTCAGGAGGCCGGGGTAAAGAATAAGCAGCAGAAACGTGTCTGGATAGACTCCCAGACAGAGGAAGAAATCCTGCGCGGTATCCGTGAGGCAAAGGATATTTCCGCTTATGACAACCTGTCAGCTTCCGCCTATTTAAGAGCAAAAGAGGACTATCTCATGGGAATCAATTTTTCCCGTGTGCTGACTCTTCGGTACGGAAACAGTGTTTCCAATTATCTGAATACAAAATACCAGGCAATTTCCGTGGGGCGTGTAATGACCTGCGTCCTTGGGATGGTAGTGCGCAGAGAGCGGGAAATCCGTTCTTTCGTAAAGACACCGTTCTATCGTGTGATTGCCGCAATTGCACTGGAAGGAGAAAGCTTTGAGGGAGAATGGAGGGCTGTGGAAGGCAGCCGGTATTTCCAATCCCCTCATTTATATAAAGAGAACGGATTTAAGAAAAAGGAACATGCCCGGGAGCTGATTGACGCGCTGAGTGTTATACAACCCCTTGCCTGTAAAGTGGAAAAGGTCGAGCGGAAAAAGGAAAACAAGAATCCGCCCCTTCTTTTCAATCTTGCAGAGCTGCAGAATGTCTGTTCCAAGTTGTTTAAGATCAGTCCGGATGAGACTCTGCGCATTGTACAGGAGCTTTATGAAAAAAAACTGGTGACCTATCCACGAACAGATGCCCGTGTACTTTCCACAGCAGTAGCGAAGGAAATCTATAAAAATATTTCCGGGCTGCGCGGCTATGCCCCTGTGGGAGAGGCTGCAGCCGAAGTATTGGAGATGGGCAGTTACAAAACGATTGCAAAAACACGATACGTGAATGACAAACAGATCACAGACCATTACGCCATTATTCCCACAGGACAGGGATTAAATGCATTAAGGAGTCTGTCACAGACTTCCCAGAGAGTCTATGAGACGGTCGTGCGTAGATTTTTATGTATTTTTTACCCGCCTGCTGTTTACCAGAAGGTGAGTCTTGTGGTGAAGATGCAGGAGGAAGCTTTCTTTTCCTCCTTCAAGGTACTTCAGGAAGAGGGGTATCTGAAGATTGCCGCCAATTCATTTGCGAAGAAGAAAGCCGCAGATGGAAAGGCTCCGGAAAGTGAAAAAGAAGGAGAGGAATCGGAGGTTTCCTGTGATACGAATTTACTTACGGCATTGCAGAGATTAAAAAAGAATGATATACTTCCTGTGGAAGGCTTAAGTATCAAGGAAGGTGAAACTTCCCCTCCAAAACGCTATAATTCCGGTTCTATGATCCTTGCTATGGAAAATGCCGGACAGCTTATTGAGGATGAAGAGCTGCGTGCCCAGATTAAGGGCTGCGGTATCGGTACCAGTGCGACAAGAGCGGAAATACTGAAGAAACTTTTTACGATCAAATACTTATCCCTGAATAAGAAGACTCAGGTGATCACGCCGACTCTTCTGGGAGAAATGATCTTTGATGTAGTGAACTGCTCTATTCGTCAGCTCTTGAATCCGGAACTGACAGCAAGCTGGGAAAAAGGGCTGAATTATGTGGCAGAGGGAAGCATTACCTCACAGGAGTATATGGATAAGCTGGAACACTTTGTACGTGTGCGTACAAATCAGGTGGAGGGCAGTAATTATCAATATGCTCTGAGACAGTTTTTTGATGCTGCAGCACAATATTATAAAAAATCAGATACAACGAAAAGGTCTGAGGCGGCGAAAGAACCTAAGACAGCCAAAAAGTCCGGAGCATCCAGGCCGTCCGGGCAGAATCAAAACTCCGCAGTTGAAAAACGGAGGGTATAAAAAGCGCTGCTGTACGAAAAACGATGGTTTCGAAGTGTTGGAATAAGGAGGAAAAAGAGAATGTTAAAAGATTTCACAATTGCAAATCTTCTGGATCTGGAGGAGACAATTGCCAAAGAACTTTTTGAGGGCAAAACCTATCCATGGGAAGTGCTCCCTGAAATCGGTGATTTTATCATCAAGCTGGGAAAGACTCTAAGTCCGGAGGAATATGATTACCAGGAGGGTGATATCTGGATCTCAAAATCCGCAAAGGTTGCACCTACAGCCAGTATCAATGGCCCGGCAATCATCGGAAAGGATGCAGAAATCCGCCATTGTGCCTTTATCCGCGGCAAAGCCATTGTAGGTGAGGGAGCTGTTGTAGGTAATTCCACAGAACTGAAAAATGTAGTTCTTTTTAATAAAGTACAGGTTCCGCATTACAACTATGTGGGTGATTCCGTACTTGGTTTTAAAGCACATATGGGTGCAGGCTCTATCTGTTCTAACGTAAAATCCGACAAGAAGCTGGTTGTTGTAAAAGACGGCGATGAAAGGATTGAAACCGGAATGAAGAAATTCGGTGCTATGCTGGGCGACCATGTGGAGGTTGGCTGCGGCTCTGTACTGAATCCGGGAACGGTAATTGGAAGAGGAGCCCATATTTATCCTCTTTCGCCTGTAAGAGGCTGCGTTCCTGCTGCACATGTTTACAAAAATAAAGATGAAGTCATCGCACTGAAATAAAATAATCATTGCCAAAAGTCCCGGAAGAAGCAGCAAGGTCTTTCCGGGACTTTTTGGCGTATAATGTAATGTTTTATGATTGTTTTCAGCGTTATTCTTGGAATCAGGGGAACAGATATCTCCTCAGGATTACCAGAACGGTGATGTGCAGCGGATAAAATACATAAAAAAAGTATTTAGCCCATTTGCCCTGAATGAATCCGCGTTTCCCATTGTACATATTGATGGAAATAAAAGCAAAGCAGGCTTTCCATTCGTAATATAGCCAGCAGCTTCCCACAATGGCCTGAGCAGGCTTATCCAGGCGCAGGACATACATGATGACGATAAAGATAAAACCGCGCCAGCCATAGTCCGCATTCACAAGAAAAGAAGCTCCCAGAAGCCCCAGTACGCAGAGAAGGGTCAGAAGCTGGTTTTCCCAGAAATATTCAATAGCCCAGCAGGCCAGATATCCAAGAAAAAGAGTAAAAAACACATTTTGCTTCTGGTATGTCCAGGTATCGGAAAACATGAAATTCCAGGGAATCTCGGAGATCAGCGCAAAGAGCAGAAGATTCCGTCCGTATTTGAAACGGTTTCCGGTATGAAGAAAGCCTTCTATCAGTAGGAAACAGTAAATGGGAAAAGCAACTCTTCCTACATCCCGGCAGATACGGTAAAAGGAATAGTCTCTTCCGTTAAAATAGAAAAGGGGACGCAGAGCCGGTCCGTATTTCGATAACAGTACAAAAGCAGTGTGGTCGATCAGCATTGTGATAATTGCGATTATTTTCAGTGCGCTACCGCTGAGTATACGCATTTTTTCCGGAAAAACAGAATCCGGCAGACGATTTTCCATTTCCTTCCACCTCCTGAATAGTCTTATTTATTTTATCATACATGCCCGGAGAATTCTATATGATGTTAGAAGAAAATACTGTATCGGTTTAAAGCGGCAAAATAATACCCTGCATTTCTCTTGAAATTCCCCATCTCCTGTGCTATATTAAGAACGCGCGTAGCTGTGAAAGTACTCAACAGTTACGAACGCGTAATAATATGTAATACTTTATCAGGAAAAATATCTGACAAAACAACGGAGGCAACTATGGTAAAAAAATGGAAAGTACAATTCCCTGCCCCGACTGGTCCGGAAGAGCGGACAGCTTATCTGTATCTGCCGGAATCCTATGAGTGGGATGACAGGAAACGCTATCCGGTTCTTTACATGTTTGACGGGCATAACGTTTTCTTTGATTCTGATGCGACTTATGGAAAATGCTGGGGAATGAAGGAATTTATGGATTATACAGGAACTCAGCTGATAATTGCTGCTGTGGAATGCAACCACAGCCCGGATAATGGCAGACTGAAAGAGTATGCACCATACAGCTTCAGTGATCCTAAGTTCGGCCAGATTAAGGGCTATGGACACGAGACTATGGAATGGTTCATCCATACCTTTAAGGCAGAGATTGACAGAGACTACAGGACATTGCCGGACAGAGAGCATACCTTTATCGCGGGAAGCTCCATGGGCGGTCTGATGAGTCTTTATGCCGTATTGGAATATAATCATGTTTTTTCCAGGGCTGCGGCTCTTTCCCCGTCTATCTGGACGGCCCCGGCAAGAATCGAAAAACTGATCAAAAATGCCCGGCTGAATCCTGATACGGTGGTTTATATGGACTATGGCTCCAGAGAACTGTCCTTTCATTCCGGTATGGCAAAGATGTTTGCAAAGGTTACGGAGCTTCTGATCTCCGGAAGGGTGATGGCACAGAGCCGCATCGTTCCGGGCGGCAATCACTGCGAGGCAAGCTGGGAGAAACAGATCCCGTTTTTTATGGATACCCTGATGTATGAGTTTTAGTATACTGACATGAATACATATCGTATGATTTGGCTGAACATGCGTATGTCAGTATTGGCACCGGCTGCAGGAGAGGCGATTTAGGAGGAGAGATTATGGAAATTCAGTATGTGAAGCAATACAGCCCGGCTTTGGGCAGGGATATGGAATGTAAGATTTACGGACACGCCGGGCGCCCGGTTTTATTTATCCCCTGCCAGGACGGACGATTTTTTGATTTTGAGAATTTCAAAATGACAGATGCATGGGCACGTTTTATTGAAGCTGGTCAGGTAATGGTGTTTTCCATTGATACGATCGATTGGGAAACCTGGTCTGACCAGTATGGGGATCCCTATTGGAGAATCCGTCGCTATGAGCAGTGGATTAAATACATTACAGATGAGATGGTGCCGTTTATGCGTGAAACGGTAAATGAACGGAACGGATGGACGGGATATCCGGGAATCATGGTATTTGGCTGCAGTCTTGGAGCTACACATGCGGCAAACCTGTATTTCCGCAGACCGGATCTGTTTGACAGGCTGCTGGCGTTAAGCGGGATCTATTCCGCAGAATATGGCTTTGGCTCTTATATGGATGATGTGGTCTACCAGAATTCCATTATTCATTATATGGGCGGAATGCCGCTTACGCATCCGTACATTCCTCTGTATAATATGAAAAAAGCCATTATCTGTGTTGGTCTCGGCCCATGGGAAATGCCGGATTCTACCAGAGAGCTTGACGGCATTTTAAAGAGTAAGGGCATTGATGCCTGGGTGGATTATTGGGGCACTGACTGTGCCCATGAATGGTACTGGTGGTATAAACAGGTGGATTATTTTGTACCATTCTTACTTGAAAATGAGTAAAGAGCGGAACACCAAAGCGTGTTAAAAATAAGTACCGCAAAAGAAATGAGCGAAAGAGGAGAGAAGGAGTATCATGAAAAATTTTGTGTTTATTTCCCCTAACTTCCCGACGAATTACTGGCTGTTTTGTCGGGAATTAAAGAAGAACGGCATCAATGTTCTGGGAATCGGAGACCAGCCTTATGACGAGCTGACCGAAGACCTGAAAAACAGCCTGAACGAGTATTACAAAGTCAGCAATCTGGAAAATGAGGATGAGGTTTACCGTGCGGTTGCATTTTTGATCTTCAAACACGGACGCATTGACTGGCTGGAGTCCAATAATGAATACTGGCTGGAAAGAGATGCCAAGCTGCGTACGGACTTTAACATCAAGAGCGGTTTCCAGACAAAAGATATCCCAAGAATCAAATTTAAATCCAAGATGAAGGAATACTACAAAAAAGCAGGTATCACTGTTGCCCGCTATCATCTGGTGGACAACTGGGAGAATACCCTTGCTTTTATACAGACCGTCGGATATCCGGTGGTAGCGAAACCTGACAACGGCGTAGGCGCTTCCCATACCTTCAAAATCGAAAACGAGGAGCAGTTAAAAGCATTTTTCGAAGAAAAATGGGAGGATACCCAGTATATTATGGAGGAATTTGTCAATGGTGAGGTCAATTCCTATGACGCGATCATTGATTCCCACGGCAAACCTCTGTTTGAGACAGGAAATGTGACACCTATGTCCATTATGGATATCGTGAATAATGAAGATAATTCTATTTTCTATATTCTGAAGCACCTGCCGGAAGACACGAGGGCTATGGGAAGGGCTACGGTCAAGAGTTTTGGCGTAAAAAGCCGTTTCGTGCATTTTGAGTTTTTCCGCCTTTTGAAAGATCAGGAAGGCCTTGGCAAAAAAGGCGATCTGATGGCCCTGGAGGTAAATATGCGTCCATGCGGCGGTGTATCTCCGGATATGATGGACTTTGCCCATGCAACGGATGTTTATAAGATCTGGGCGGATATGATCGCTTTTGATAAGACAGATATGAAGCCGGGAGATGACAACTACTGTGCTTTTGCAGGACTTCGTGACAATAAGCAGTATGTGATGAGCCGGGAAGATATCATGGAAAAATACGGCGATAAGATTAAAATGGCTGAGCGTATCCCGGATGTACTGTCCGGTGCGATGGGCAACCAGATGTACATAGCCACATTCCATAAAAAAGCAGAATTGGATCAGTTCTATAACGATATTCTGGAGTGCAGAGAGTAAGATTTCAGGATTTCGTCAAGGAGACAAAATGTATTGCTGTTTTTTTACAAAATATGACTGGACGAATGCATGATTTTGTGAGAAAATAACACTAGGTTGTTATGTGTTTAACAACAGGATAAGTAAATCTATACTTGAAAGGAGTTTTAAAATGATTTATTCACGCGAAGTAGAAGAAATGTGCCCAGTTGCACAGGGCGTTCATCATGGCGCCGCTCCAATCCCAGAAGAAGCAAAATGGGTACAGGCTAAAGAAGTTAAGGACATTTCCGCTTTCACACATGGTGTTGGCTGGTGTGCTCCTCAGCAGGGTGCCTGCAAGCTTTCCCTGAACGTTAAGGAAGGTATCATCCAGGAAGCACTGGTAGAGACCATCGGATGTTCCGGTATGACCCATTCCGCAGCTATGGCAGCAGAGATTCTTCCCGGCCTGACTGTTCTGGAAGCACTGAACACAGACCTTGTATGTGACGCAATCAATACAGCAATGAGAGAACTGTTCCTTCAGATCGTTTACGGACGTTCCCAGTCTGCATTCTCCGAAGACGGACTTGCTGTAGGTGCCGGACTTGAGGACCTGGGCAAAGGACTTCGTTCTCAGGTAGGAACCATGTACGGAACTCTGAAAAAAGGACCTCGTTACCTGGAAATGGCAGAAGGTTATGTTACCGGTATCGCACTGGATGCTGATGATGAGATCATCGGATATCAGTTCGTAAGCCTTGGCAAGATGACCGACTTTATCAAAAAAGGCGATGACCCGAACACTGCATGGGAAAAAGCAAAAGGTCAGTATGGCCGTGTAGCAGATGCTGTTAAGATTATTGACCCGAGAAAAGAATAATTATATTTGAGGAGGTAACGGGAAATGGCTTTATTTGAATCTTACGAGAGACGAATTGACAAGATCAATTCTGTTTTAAATAGTTATGGCATTGCTTCCATCGAAGAAGCTGAAAAAATCACAAAAGATGCAGGTCTGAACGTTTATGACCAGATTAAAGGCATCCAGCCGATCTGTTTTGAGAACGCATGCTGGGCATACACCGTAGGCGCAGCTATCGCAATCAAGAAAGGCTGCAAGAAAGCAGCAGACGCAGCAGCAGCTATCGGTGAAGGCCTTCAGGCTTTCTGTATTCCCGGCTCTGTTGCAGATACCCGTAAAGTAGGCCTTGGCCATGGTAACCTTGGCAAGATGCTTCTGGAAGAAGAGACCGAGTGCTTCGCATTCCTGGCAGGCCACGAGTCCTTTGCAGCAGCAGAAGGCGCTATCGGTATCGCAGAAAAAGCAAACAAGGTTCGTCAGAAACCTCTGCGCGTTATCCTGAACGGTCTTGGAAAAGACGCAGCTCAGATTATCTCCCGTATCAACGGCTTTACATATGTAGAGACCGAATACGATCCATACACCAACGAAGTAAAAGAAGTTTACAGAAAATCCTACTCCGAAGGACTTCGTGCAAAAGTTAACTGCTACGGCGCTAACAGCGTTCCGGAAGGTGTTGCAATCATGTGGAAAGAGGGCGTTGATGTTTCCATCACCGGTAACTCCACCAACCCGACCCGTTTCCAGCATCCGGTAGCAGGTACTTATAAGAAAGAATGTCTTGAAAAAGGCAAAAAATACTTCTCCGTTGCATCCGGCGGCGGTACAGGACGTACCCTTCATCCGGACAACATGGCAGCAGGTCCTGCTTCCTACGGTATGACCGATACTTTAGGACGTATGCACTCCGATGCACAGTTCGCAGGTTCTTCTTCCGTACCGGCTCACGTAGAAATGATGGGCTTGATCGGCGCAGGAAACAACCCGATGGTTGGTATGACTGTTGCTGTTGCAGTTTCTATTGAAGAAGCAGCCGAGGCTGGTAAGTTCTAAATATACCTTTAAAGATTATTTGTCAAGAAATGCAGAAAGTACCGTAACTTCAAGGGTTGCGGTACTTTTTTTGCGTCCAAAGACTGAATTTTGACATTTGCTGTAAGAAGTCTTAAAAAGTCCTGTTGAGGGGAAGGTAGACAACGGGTAGGCAACGAGTAGGCAACAAGGGGAAGGTAACAAAATTCGAGGAGAAAAAACGCAAAAAATGCCGCAACCATGAGGGCTACGGCATTTTTTCAAGCTCAGCTCGGAGCCATTCAATATCACGTTTCGTATAGACTGCTTCGGTTATGTCCGTGATCTTGTGACCGGCAAGACGTTTTATCACATATTCATCAACCTTGGCCTTCTTTGCCATAGTTATGAAAGTGGTTCGGGGATCGTGCGGACGGTGGTCCTCTCGGAGATTTAAAGCAGTTATCACTTTGGAAAAACGGCCGGCATACTTGTCATAGGTTATCTTCATACCGCCCTTGACCGCATCGGGGTCATTGAAAAGGCGGCTACTTCCAAGCTCAACCGCCTGGTTATAATTCTTCCGAACAAGATCCCTTATACGTGTATGTATGGGTACGATACGACATTTTCCGGCCTCTGTTTTCATGCCGCCGGTAATACACCAGTTTTCTAGGTCTACGTTTTCAAGTTCCAGTATAGCGAGTTCCTGCGGCCGCCATCCCATATAACACTGTATGAGTATCCAGTCCACAAAGCGTATTTTCCCAAGGTTCTCCCAGAGAGTTTTCATCTCCTGTTCATTGAAGTTAATATGGCCCCTGGTAGCAGCTTCCTTCTCTTTGATGATATCATTGGAGAGGTCGAAAGTACGTGCATAGTTTTTGTCAACCAGTTCGTACTCCATGGCATAGTCAAGCATGAGATTAAACATAGACTTGATCCGGGACTTTGTACCTGGAGAAGCAGGGACCCTGGCTCCGACATTTTTGCCACGATCGGAGATAACATAGCCATCCTCCATTATGCCCTTGATATGCCGGGCACGCAAGTCTTTGACACGCATTCCATGTATGGCGTGGCAATATCTCCAGGCTGATGTAATAGTCCTTGAAGAAGAATCGCTGTCCAGAGTAGGAAAATATTCAGCAGTCCATTTTTCATAGAGTTCAGCCAATGTCATATTATCGTTTTGAATATCATAAGGATTTGCACTATATTCAGCCAGCGCTTGGAGCGCTTCTTTTTTTGTCTTATAAGTGCCAATCGGAACCCGGTTTTGTATTGCTTTCCCGGATTGTTCATCTACTGTCCAACCGAGAGTAACACGGGCCAGGTAAGGTTTTCTGCGGTTGCCAGACAGCTTTGTTACGCTGCCGTAGCCATTTGGTAGTTTCAAGGCAACATTTCCTCCAGATTATAGCTCTATTGTTTCTATTGTGTTTCCCAAAGTCAAAAAGTCGGCCTTTGCAGGTTGTAGTTTCAGAAGCGAATCAAATGATATAGTTTTTTGTCCTGGACACTCCTGGTTTAATACAGAAGTAGGAAGGACATAGAAATCCCATAGGTCAAGGTCTAATATAGATTGCTCCCGGGTCTTGGCGGTATAGACGCAAAAGACATACAGATCAGAATGCCGGGAAGATTCCGGAGAGTATCCGGTGTCTGGATGCCAAGCTCGCCTCGGAGCAATGTTGAACAATATTTTTGAATAATAGTCTCGCTCCCATGATTGAAGGTAAGCGGCAGATTTTACCTCAATCCGTCTCCCCGTTGCGCTGATTAAATCGTAAGGGGTCCAATTAACTCGCATTTGCGTGCGGGGGGGGGCATTTCCCGAAAGAGATTTTTCTACAAGGAACTCTGCCAGCACGCCTCGATAGGTATTATTGAGCAAATCAGAATAAGCCCAGCTCCAGAATTCATTGACTGTTATTCCAGAGCTTTCTCCCCTGAGGGTAAATTCCTCGTTTCCATTAAGTTGTTTCATAGCAGCCTCCGTTTCGGCAAAGTCTGCCTGCAAGGATAGATCTTATTCCAGACAGACAACCGTTGATAGAGAAGTACAGTAGACATCGGCATTGAAAATCCGTAAGCAGCCCATATGAATGGATTAGTGACAGTAATTGACCGTCAGATAAGCCAAGGCGCAGCTGCAGCCTCCTGATTTTTGCGGTTGCCTGGTATGGATATCGAGACGAGCCGCAATTAAAACTTGCACAGAAGGAGGAAAGGTAAAAAAGAAGAGCAGAGGTATCGTGTCCGGCGTATTCCTCCGCCCTGGCAAGTTCAAAGTATTTTGTTTGGTTACACATATGGCCTCCATGCTTTGTGTTTTTTGTACCTGCTGTGTAGTCGGCACCAGGTTATATTGATAATCTTTTCCCTTCATCAAGATATTTGCGTTCTTTCGTGTAGCTTTCAACCTCATTTTCCAAACGCCCGAGATACCTTTGCTGCCTGTCTGGTGGTAATGTTCGAAAGAGTTCAAGAAGTTCATCTTCTGTACTGGTAGTTTTTTGAACAGCCGGTGCTTCTTTTCCAGTTAGCAAATACTCCAAAGAGACTCCAAGAAAATTGGCGATGGTTGGCATATATCGTGCGGGAGGGTCGTTCTTGCGAGCCTTCCAAGTGGACATAGTAGAGGTTTGTATATCCAGTGCTTTGCACAGATCAACAGCCATTTTGTTGCGCTCTTTTAATGTTTGTGAGATACGTTCAATGATTTCCATAAAACACCTCCACGTGTAATAAAATTGCAAATACGAGTCAAACTATTTACAAATTCGCAAATACGTGCTATAATATATACATGAAACAAAATTAAATTCAAAGTTGCGAGCCGAGAATTTCTAATGTTTCAGAGTGTCTGCGAGTTTGAAAATAGTTGTATTTGTATTATAGCACGCAGTCACGAAAAAGTAAAACACAAATGCGAGAAAGGAGTGAAACGCAAATGTATGTTAATCTTACGGAATGGTGCAAAGAGGTAAGGAAAGCACTTGTGGACAAAGGGACGAACCTGCAGAGCGTGTCCGAAGAAATCGGATATAGCTATTCAGTAGTGACAGCCCTTCTTAGTGGACGCATCGTGAAAAGCAATTATCTGGATATTGCAAAGAAAATCAACGAAGTCCTGGAAGTGCAGGTATTGCCCGAGAAACCTTTGCTACCATCAGATGAATGGTGCGGCGCTGTGCGATCTAAACTGTTTGTTCAAAAAATGAACATGAATCAGTTGAGCAAAGCTGTGGGATTCAACCGTGACAGGGTGTCGTTGGTACTGAATGGACACGCAATGGACGAACCGGTCATTGAGAAAATCAATGAAGTTCTCAACGTCGAAGTGCCGGTGGCTTCAACAGGTGCTAAATAAAATTATAAGCGAAAGACAGGTAAATGAGAATGGGAAAGAACCCTATAAAAGAAAACAAAAATGTGTATCGCCAAGCCAGAGAAGCGGCAGCGCAATGGGATGGGAGGCTTTCCAGCCGAGAAAAAGCATCTGAACTGCTTGGAATAGCTGCGTATACACTTGGCGATTACGAGCTTGGCAATGTGAAGCGTGTGCCGCCGGATAAGGTCCTGCTCATGGCCGATCTTTACAACGCACCGTGGTTACTGACGAACTATTGCAAGAATGAGTGTCCGATATGTGGTTTTTTACCTCTGGCA
Source organism: Eubacteriales bacterium (assembly GCA_030524545.1). Classification (GTDB taxonomy): domain Bacteria; phylum Bacillota; class Clostridia; order Lachnospirales; family Lachnospiraceae; genus Blautia_A. The sequence continues at coordinate 134,045 of JAUNGM010000004.1, read as the reverse complement.
ACAGAGGAGAAAAATATACAAGGGATTGCATTAAGACTTCTAAAAGGGCTTAATCAGGGTGATTTAGAGACTATGAAAACCCGACTTATAGACATTACAGAAGATGGAAATATAAGTGCTGACGAAATTGAAGCTCTTAGGTGTATATCAAATTATCTGGATAACTTAGTTGAAGTGATAAGCGAGTTTAAAATTGTCTGCGATAAACACTTGAAGGATATGAAATGAGGAAAAAATTTGAGCAGAAAAAGAGTAAGACCGGAAGTGAAGCTGGCCGCTGTATCGCTGTCAATGCTTTGCCTGGGAATGACATTGCAGGATTTGAATAGTCAGGGAATAAGGGGATACATCTTTCCAAAGAATCCAGAAGATTTCCAGGTGGAAACAGTGGAGGCAGGATATGAAAAGAGTAATGAGGTTCGTAATGAAATATTGGATTCCATTAACACTGGGATTCGTGATGACAGCTGCGGCTGTGAGAATTGCATACGAGGAGCGGGGATATGTTGCTGTGGGGAGTGAATGGTTGGTTTTGCCATTCACTGTTTTGCTTTTTAAATGGGGGAAAGAATTCCTTGAACATGACTTGCCATTGTGGATTGAACTTTTTAAGGAGGACGAGGAATAATGTGTGCTTTATGTAGGAAAGAACCATGCGACAGCAGATGTCCAAACGCTCCAGAGCCGAGGGTTTTATATGCCTGCATCAACTGTGGGTCAGAAATTGTAGAGGGAGAAAGCTACTATGATGTGGACGGAGAACCATGGTGTGAAGAGTGTATGAGAGGATGTTTGAAAGAGGCAGAATTAAGTGAATAAAGGAGGAAGATCAGTATGGCAACACAGCAGGCAGTAAACCAGCAGATGGCACAGCAACCGCCGGCCGCTCAGTCAAAACAGGCGCCGGTTCCGATAGTAAATCAGGTCAAGGCGATGCTGTCAGAAGACAAAGTAAAGAAAAAATTCACCGAGATATTAGGACAGAAAGCCCCGCAGTTTATGGCATCAATCACCAATACGGTGTCTGGAAGCGCCCAGTTAAAGAAGTGCCCGGCGGCATCAATAATTGGCGCTGCGTTTGTGGCAGCAACGTATGATCTGCCAATCGACAGCAACCTGGGATTTGCGGCAATCGTACCATATAACGAGAGTGTGTATAATCCAGAAACCAGGCAATACGACAAAGTTCCGAGAGCGCAGTTTCAGATGATGTATAAGGGCTTCATTCAGCTGGCAATTCGCTCCGGATATTACGAGAAGATGAATTATGCGGTTGTATATGAGGATGAGCTTAGATCCTACAATCCAATTACTGGAGAGATTCAGTTTGTGGATGATTTCGATAACTGTACGCAGAGAAATGAAGGTGATGAGGCTCATGTAGCCGGATATTACGCATGGTTTCGATTAAAGACAGGTTATAGCCAGGAGTTATATATGTCCAAAAAAGCGGTAGACAATCATGCAAGAAAATATTCACAGGCATACAGATATGATCTGAACAAGAATAAGAAGTCAAGTAAATGGACCACAGATTTTGAGGCCATGGCATTAAAGACGGTCATTAAGCTGCTCCTCAGTAAATGGGGCATTTTATCTGTGGATATGCAGAGAGCAATCCAGGACGATCAGAAGACATACGATGAAGACGGAAGGGGAAGTTACGGGGATAATAAGCCAGACGCTCTGCCACCGGCACAAGACCCGTTCCAGATCGAACAGCAAGAAGAGGAAGAACCAGAAGATATAGATATTGAAGATATGTAGGAGGTAAAGACATATGATTTTGACGGCGGATAATTATTACAGCCAAGAGGCTGACAAAGAATTTATGAGCGTATCACAGTTTAAGGATTTTTCCGGTACATATGGGAAACTCCCCTGCGAATTTACGGCCATGGAGAAACTAGAGCGGAGATGGGAAGAACCGAAATCCACGGCGCTCATGGTAGGCAGCTATGTAGATTCCTATTTTGAGGGAACACTGGACAAGTTTAAATTAGAGAATCCGGATTTATTCAAGCGGGATGGAGCATTGAAAGCTGACTATGTGGGAGCGGAGCGTGTTATTGAGAGAATTGAACGTGATCCGTATTTTATGAAATTCATGTCCGGAGAAAAGCAGGTGATTATGACCGGAGAACTGTTTGGAACGAAGTGGAAAATCAAGATAGACAGTTATCTTGAAGATATTGCCATCGTAGATTTAAAAGTTATGGCCTCTATTACTGAACTGAAATGGGTAAGGGATATTGGATATCTCGATTTTGTGCGGTATTGGGGATATGACATACAGGGAGCAATCTACCAGGAAATCGTGAGACAGAACACAGGAAAGAAATTGCCGTTTTATATCGCCGGAGCTACGAAGCCTACAACAACTCAGAGAGAACCGGATATTCGTATTATCCATGTTACAGATAACTACCTGGCAGAAGCTCTGAATATGGTGGAGATGAATATGCCACGGATTCTCCGGGTTAAGAGTGGAGAAACAGAGCCGGATAGATGTGAATTGTGCGATTGCTGCAGAAAAGCAAGAGTATTAAGCGCACCTATTTCCATTACAGATTTGACTGCCGGAATTTGAAGAGGTGAAGGATGGCAGAAAAGAGATATTATTGGCTGAAGCTGACAGAGCAGTTTTTCAAGGATAAGCCCATGAAAAAACTGAGGAAGATAGCAGGGGGCGATACTTACACTATTATTTATCTGAAAATGCTTCTGAGGGCAATAACGCAGGGAAACAGACTGTATTTTGAGGGAGTAGAGGAAAACTTCATTGATGAGCTGGCGTTGGACTTGGACGAAGAACCAGATAATGTGTCAGTGACAATAAGCTATCTAAAGAGCAAGGGACTCCTGAAGGTAGTTGGAACGGATGAAATGGAACTGTTGCAGTGTGAGGAAATGATAGGAACTGAGACAGATGCAGCGAGGAGAAAACGGCTGCAGAGAGAACGTGAAAGACAGCGGGAACTTCAAGGAGTTGCACAGCAGGCAATTCCGGAGGAAAACGCTCATCCTCAGTTACCCACAGATGAAAAGCCGAAGAAAGAAACACAGGCGCAGATATTCCGGAGACTGTCGGACAATTATTCTTTGTCGGACCCACTCAAAGAACAGCTGGAAGTGTGGTTCAAGTACAAGACAGAGAGAAAGGAACCTTATAAAGAACAGGGAATGAAATCTTTGCTCAAACAGATAGAAAAACGAGCAGAGAAGTACGGTGACAAAGCGATCATAGACTTGATCGAAACATGCATGAGCAGCAACTGGAAAGGTATCATATGGGATATTCTGGAAAAAAACAATGTTCGGAAATCAGGAATCCAGAGCAGAGTGAGCGAGGTAGATAACTGGTAATGAAACGAGAGGAATTCAAAACGCTGGTAAAAGGCATGAAAGCGGTGTATGCGCAGCCCACCTTCATTCCAGATCAGGATGCTTTTAATGTATGGTATGAGTTACTGAAGGATTTGCCATACAAACAATTAAATGTGGCAATTCAAAAGTATATGCTGACAGAAAGATTTCCGCCTACGATAGCAGACCTTAGAGCAAAAGCAACAGAGATAGTAGAACCGGAATTAGAAGGAATGAGCGAACTGGAGGCATGGGCGATTACCAGAAAAGCAATTGGAAACTCCGGGTATCATGCCGAAGAGGAATTTGCAAAATTGCCAGAGGCTTGTCAGATGGCTGTAGGAAGTCCGGCCAATCTCCGGGAATGGGCGTTGATGGATTCTGACCAAGTGGGTACGGTGGAACAGTCTCATTTTATTCGGAACTACCGGACAGCGGTAAAACGGATCAGCGAGGATAGGAAAATTCCGAATCAGATTAAAGCGTTGATTTCGGAGATACAGGTAGAAAAGAAAATTGCTGCGATGGAGAATGCAAAGCTGGAGGCGGTAAACGAGGCAAAACAGCTGGAGACACCAATACCGAAGAAAGAAGAACACCCGCAGGGAATGTCGGAGGAGACAAGGAAAAAGCTGGATGAACTGCGGGGAAGAATGAAGATCATTAAGGAGGTTTGAAGTATGGCATTAGAAAAGGTAGCAGAAATCAGTATCAATAAGCTGGAGGACAGAAAGACAGTCACGGCAATTCTCCATGAAAACGGATATACCGTGGGACCGGGGAAACGAAAAAAGACGCAGACAGGAAAACAGTTAGATTATTTCCTGAAAATTTACAAGGACACAGCGCCGGACGCTGATCCTGGAATCGCAGAGGGCTAAAGGTGGCAATATGGAGGAACAGACAGAAGAAATTATGAAGCAGATAAAATTTTCGATACCTGGGAAACCATTTGGAAAGCAACGGCCGAGGGTAGTACATAACGGGAAATCCAGTAAAGCGTATACGCCGAAGGAAACGGTTAATTATGAGAACCTGGTTAAGCTGATGTACCAACAGGAGGCAAAGGGATGGATATTCCCGGATGATTCCATGCTGGACGTAAGAATCATTGTGTACTATGACATCCCAAAATCTATCAGTAAGAAGAAAAGGCGGCTGATGTTGGAGCATAAAATCCGACCAACGAAGAAACCGGATTTTGATAATATCGGCAAGATCATCTGCGACAGCCTGAATCTGGTGGCATATCACGATGATTCAGCAGTTGTGGACGCACAGGTCAGGAAATTTTATTCAGAGAATCCGAGGGTGGATGTAACAATCCGTAGAATTGATTCGGGAGAAATTTAAGGTGATGTAATTGGAGAACCAATTAAAGAATTACAGCTTTCATCGTCTTGGGAGGTCATATGTAAAAGGCTACGACAAGAGAGGCAGAAAGGAATATGGGTTCAAAGAAACCTACAGAACCAAAGCAGGAGATTTTTCTCCGGAGGAATGGAGAAAGACTGTTTTACAGGCTATTGATGACGCAGGAGAAACCGATCTTCTGGAGAAAATCAAAGAGCATTGCAGAAAACACTGTGCATGGCTCCGTAAGGAAAAAGACATAGAAGAGTATTCAATGGAGTGTTTGGTGGGCAGGGCATATCTGCATTGGGAAGACTTTAAAGGAGGAGTGCAAATGTCAGAAACAAAAAATGAACAGGTAGAAGTGGTCGAAACAGTACCGGCTAAAATGGAATTCCGGCTTATCAATCCGACAGAGGATGGCTTTCTTCGGACAATTAAGTGGAACCGTGAAGAGCTGGAGGCGGCAGTCAGGGCAAAGGTAGCGTCCTATCAGAATGTGGTTTATACGGAGGACAATCTGAAACAGGCGAAAGCAGACCGGGCAGAGCTGAATAAGCTGACGGACGCAATCGAGGAACGCCGGAAGAGAGTCAAGAGTATTATCATGGAGCCGTACACGACATTCGAGGCAGAGGTCAAGGAGGTCTTGGAACTTATCAAAGAACCGGTCAGTCTGATTGATGCTCAGATTAAGGCGTTTGAGGATCAGCAGAGAGAGGAAAAGAAAAAGAGCATCCGGGAATCCTACGAGGAAGTGATAGGAGATTTAGCGGCGGTTCTTCCGTTTGAGAAGGTTTTTGAAAGCCGGTATCTGAATAAGACATATAAGCTCGGCACTGCCCAGGCAGATGTAAAGCGGAAGGTGGAAAAAGTACGGACAGATTTGGAGACAATCGACAGTCTGGACAGCAAATATAAGCTGAACGCAAAAGACGTTTATATTAAGACCCTGGATCTCAGCAAAGCACTGGCTGAAAATAAGCGGCTCTCCGACCTGGAAGAAAAACTGGAGGCAGAAAAGCGCCGTAAGGCAGAGCAGGAAGCTGAAAGAAAACGTCGGGAAGAGGAACACCGCAGACAGGAAGAGGCACGCAGGGCAGAGGAAGAACGGCAGAGAGCAGAGACGGCAAGAATCGAGGTTGAGCAGGCAGCACAGAATCAGATTGTACCAGAGGACGTACAGGACGGAACGAATCAGCCTGAAACCGGAATATCTGGCATGAAAAGCGTATCAGAACAGGCAGAAACCGGAACGATTCCGTGGGAAAATGAATCTGCTCCGGTTTCTCCGATGGGTAGAGCAATCGAGAGTATCGAACGCCAAGCGTTTACGGCGGCGGTTGATCCGTTCGCACCAAAGCCGGAGAAAAAGGCCAGAGTAAGATTCTTTGCTATTGGTACAAAGGCGCAGCTGAAGGGCCTGGTAGATTACATGAAGGAAAACAATATCAAATACGGAAAGGTGGAGTAAGAGATGGAAGATTTCAAAAAAGAGCTGAATTTCGAGAGCGATACATTCAGTAATGTTAAGCGAGATATGAATTTTGTTCTTCAAAGGTTGCTGGGAAATATGCAGGAGAAAGGCGCAACAGAGGGAAGTATGACTCTGAAAATAGATGTCAGTTTCGATACGGCATATATTCCAAATTACGATCCAAATATTGAAGGCGAGAGTAGAAGAATTGAGAAACCCAAATTTGTGCATAAAGTGACATCGGCCGTTCAGATCAAGGATGAAAAGAAGGGAAACATGGACACGGAGATGGAGCTGGTATTTGACGAGGATTCTGGCGAATATGTTATGAAACCTATTGCAAACACCGAGCAGAGGACCATTTTTGACGATGATTTCCAGGATAATATCCAGGGTAGCGGCCGCTCTTCGGAAGATCAAGCAGAGGAAGAGAGTCCGACTGGCATCCCGCAGTTACCTGGGCCTACGGATGAAGAAATTATTGACGGAGAGTATACCGAAGTTGAAAGAGAGGGAGAACCACAGGACGGCATCCCTGCGCCGGAGAATCCGGAGGCTGAGGAAGAAAGCCCAGATGAAGAATTCGAGGATATGACGGATGAACTTCTGGATGGAGCCGGGAACGAAGAAGAAGGCGAAGAGCCAGATGATTACGATTATGAGGACCCGGAGGATGAATGATGAAAAGGCAGAAAGAAAAGCGGATGAAAAGTTTCGTAAACCGTGGGAATGAGCTGCTCCAAAAAGGAAAGCAGAAAGAGGCTATGACCATGGTGGAGGACGGATTGAAATATTATTCAAATAATATCATCAGTGCAATTTCTCCGTATTCTGCAGCGGATGCAGGGCTGATTGTAACAGCCCTGCGCCATATTGCGAATGAAGTGGAGGTAAAAAATGCGGGAGCGAAGGAATTGGCTGATTACCTGGCTAAGAACGTTAATGCGCCGACTCTTACGGAGGTGCAGAAGACCAGAAAACCAAATATGCAGTGATGAAGGAGAAAAGGAGAACAATATGAATAAACAGTGGAATTATGTTGAGAAAGATGGAAACCCAAAGGTTCCAGGAATTTATTGGTGTACACTGATTGCGAATGAGTGGAAAGATGGCAAAAGGACTGAAAGACGAGTTGCATATGTAGAAACTAGATATTTTGCCGATCTTGATAAAGAACCGGATGCGAAAAGCTGGGCAATGGAGGGAGAACCAGAAACAGGACTGGCTTGGATCGAAGAGTGTGGAAGCTATGAGGGAGAAAAGGTTCATGCTTGGATGACTTTGGAGGATGTCGGGATTGCTGAATTGCCAGATGGAGTAGAACGCCTAAGCGATACAGTATAAGCGCTAAATGAGAGGATACGATATATGGGTGCAAGAAGATACATATTTGTGCACGAGATCATCTTGACTGAGGAAGAAAAACTGCGGGAAAAGCTGGAGAAGCTTCCGCTTGATGGACGAAGGACAAAACCGCAGACCATAAAGCAGGTACGACAGCTCATAAGTGACGCTGCATTCAAGATTGCCAGGAAATATAATGTGCTGGTGAGTTACCCACACATGACTATTCAAGGGAAAGCAGTGGTACTGGGGAAAGCGTCAATTTTGCTGCCAAGTGGGAGGTATGCGAGCTGGGATGAATTAAAGGAAATGGAGTTGGAACGGGAAACGCAACATAGGGAGAAACAACCAGGGCAGAAAAAACGGAGAGCAGGATATTGAGAAAGGAGACATGACGCTTATGAAAAACTCTGTAAGGAGAAATTTTGGACAATGCCAGAAGTGCGGAGCAAGGATCATGTGGTTAAAGACTGCAGCAGGAAAGAATATGCCGGTTGATCCTCAGTTTGTAGACTACAAGAAAGTCCAGGGCGGTAAGGAAAGAATTGTATTGCCAAGCGGGGAAGTTGTATCAGGGAAAAGGTGTAAGGCTGCGGAAGCGGATGGATATGGCTATATATCACATTTTGCGACTTGCGCCGGGTATAGAAAGTGAAAGGAGGGACAAAATGAGTGTTTTTAAGGACGAAAGAGTTATAGACGAGGAGAAGAAACTGCAGAAAATATTTCCGGGATTAAAAATAACCGGAGTTATTGGAAAACCTCCAAAGTCTGTAGAAATAACTTTCTACCAGAGAGGCACAGTGACCATGAGAAAAGAGCTTGAGAATGCGGGATGGAGAAAAGTAAGGCGAAGAAAGGAAGAATTAGGATATCTTATAACAATGCGAAAAGAGATAGGGAGGAGGACTGACTGATGGATATTCAGAGAGCGATAGAAAAATTGCAGAATGAAATTGAGGTATTAAATAAATCTCCAGTTCACGTAAATTATCTGAAGGATGTTGAAGAGGCGGTAGAGGCGAGAGAAACCGCCATCTCCGCCATGCAGGAGCTGCAGCAGTACCGACAGATCGGTACGCCGGAAGAATGCCGGACAGCAATGGAGAAGCAGCAGGCAATGAAAGTAACGGATATCCACGTTGACGAATATTACTGTCCGGTCTGTGGCACTGAGAATTGTTGTGATCAGGGAATAGTTGGAGATAAGTATTGCCCGGAATGCGGACAGGCGCTTAAAACACGAGGGTAGATAAATAAAAAAGCCAGCCCCTTGACGGAGCCAGCACCCTACTGAGATTCTATCTCAAAAACAGAGCAAAGTCAAGGAGGTGGCATCATGGCAGAGGAAAGAACAGCAATAACAGAAATGCCGCAGGAGCAGGAGGACACCAGGGAAGAAAAAAAGTTTGTCGTCATATCGGCAGAGGACCTGGACAATCTGATTAAAGCGGCGGGCAAGGAAGGAGCGAAGAAAGGAGTAGAAGCCTATGAGCGTAGGAAGGAAAAGGAACGTGAGGAATTGGCCGATAAGGTCAAGAACAGCGCAAAGACAATCATCATCCACTACCGGCAGCTAAAAAGGATGAAAAACACGTCCGTAACTGGAACCGATACGGTGACAGATCCCACTCTAAAGGAAATACTGGATGGAATTCTGGACAGAGTGCGTAGAGATGAATTCAATCTTACAAGCACGAACCGGAACCGGATAGTGACGGGAATGTTGATGAATCACGTGGATGTGCAGCTGGAGAATTACAAGAAAGAGTGTAAGAAGTCAAAAATCCAGGACATTCAGCGTAGGCACAGAGTTGTGGAGATGATTTATTTGAGAGAAAAGCCGCTGACCCCGGAGGAAGTGGCAGAAGTGGAGCAGATTGACAAGAGTACGGTATATAGAACACTGGAAAAGGCGTATGATGATTTATCGGTCCTGTTTTTTGGGATAGAGGGTGTGAAAAGTATAGAGACGAGGCGAAGCGTCCGAAATTCAAAGAAAAAGAATATGCGAGATGAGAAGAGAAAATAACTCGCATATGCGAAAATGTTGCACTAGACAAGCGAAAGGGAACGTGATATTCTGGTAAAAGCCCGATAAGCTATATGTCACCCCTAAAAAACGTGTGTTTTTCTTCCCTCCAAAGTTTGACCGGGAGGCTTAGACCTCCCGGAAACAGACGGAGAAAATATGAAAAATCGGTTAAAAAAGGGTATTTCAGTGTACTTAGACCTGCTCGCATAGTATAATTAAATCATACAAAAACTTGCACATGCGAGAGGAAAAGGAGTGTCAGATATGGCAATTTGGACAAGCCGGTACAGCAATAAGGAGCTGACCGAGAATAAAGAAAAGTATTACTGCGTTGGAATAAGCATTGGTACACCGAGGTTTCCGCTGGGGTATACGATAGAGACGCAGTGCTACTCATTGGCACCGAAGGGGTATATGTTGAAGATGGACTTGGAGCCATTCAAAGAAGCATATTACCGGAAACTGGAAGGAATTGGAGCAGATAATATCGTTAATATGGTTATGCGGTTTGAGAAAGCCGCCGCAGACCAGGGGAAAGAGTTGGTCCTTCTTTGCTATGAAGATGTGAGAATACCAGAAGATTGGTGCCACAGAACCGTGTTTGCTCAGTGGTATTGTGAACAGACGGGAGAGATTATTCAGGAATTACCTGACCCGAACCCGCCAAAAGCAAAGAAGCCTGCAGGCCAAGGGAGGAAAGCAGACAGTAAACAGTCCGCCGCTCAGAAGGAGTCCAAATGCGAAAATGATGGATTTCAGCAAATGAGTTTATTCGGAATGGCGGGCATGACAATATAATATCCGGACCTGGTGAAAGATCACACTTCCCACCCAGGGGAGAGTTCCTGTTTATAGCAGGGGTCCGGTCCAAAAGAAACGGCATCGTATAATCAAAGTACGGTGCCTTTATTTTGTGCAATTTGCCAGAGCGGTCTCCTGGATCACGGGGTTAGTACCAGAGACTTGACCTGGCTTTTTGTATATTTTGAACAAAAAAAGAAAGGAGTGAAAGGTGAATGGCGTTTTTTAGGGACCCAGGAGAGATGTTTCTTGGTTGCCTTGGCACGGTAGAGCAGAAGTTCCTGGTAAAACTGATTGAAACAGCGGCGAAATCGGGATATACACGGTTTGTCGAACCTTGTGCCGGCACGTTCGCCATGGCGAATCTGGCAGTGCGTTCCGGATTTAAACCAGAGCAGATAGAAACAAGTGACGTTTCCATGATGACCTCAGTGCTTGGGTATGCTATTACAGAGCAATCATTAGAGTCTCTGGAAATTCATGCTCAAGGCTTCACGGATGAAGAGTTGCTTGACCCGGCAACGGCTTTATACGCCCAGATGTATCTCCGCACATCAAAAAGTGCCGGAAATGAGTATTTCCACAATATGCTTATGGATTTAAAGTACCGGAGAGCAGAACATATAGCGGACATCCAAAAGCAGATCGATAGCACGAAGGCGCTTTTGCACGGAATGAGCTACCGTCCATTGGATATGTGGGACCATCTGAAAGAAGTGCTGGATGATCCGCACGCTCTGATTATCGCAAATCCTCCGACATACTTTTCGGGGTATGAGAAGTTTTATGACACCCAGGGGAAAATGACCTGGAAAGAGCCGGAGTATCAGCTGTTCAATCCAGATACAGGGCATCAGCAGCTATACGATATGTGCATGGACGCAAAGGCTCTGGTGATTTGCTATCAGGAAAAAAGAGCAGGAGAAGCGGTAGGATATACAATATTTGCCCGGTCTGGCACAAGGGCAGACCTCAATAGTTATATCACGACAAACCGGGAAGAGGAAGCTGTTGCTCTGGCGAACGGAAAGAAGATAAAGCGTCCATCGGAAAGCAAGCTGGAGCCGCTGGAGTGCAGTATGTTGCCAAGAGATTACGAGATTACAGAGGGCAGCAAGGTGCAGGTGATTCCTATAAAGGGAGCAGAGGCACAGTATTATCGTGTATTGTGGACGCATAACTTTGTTGGTTCTTCAGCTACATATAACCGGGCATTGCTGATTGATGGATATATAGCAGGAGTATTCGGTATATCCAAGATGGCTGCTGATTCGCTTTTTGTCTGGTATGTGATGAAGGTTCCGCATGAGAAGTATCGCCTGGGACGTTTGTGTTATATGCTGGCGCAGAATAGGGAGTTTGCAGAATCCCTCCTGGATGATCTGGACAAAGAGAAGGTGACGAAAATTCGGACAGCAATGCTAACTAAATATCCGGAGAATAAGGAAGTCCGTGGCATTATGAAGCTGGTAACGAGAGTTCCGGATAAGCAGAATGGATATAAGCTGACCTATGAGGCGCCGTTGAAAGAAGGAAGGTCTGAGGCAGATACTTTGAAAGAATGGTTGAGAAGGGAGAAACAATGGCAGGAGAACAGAGCAAAGGCTATGAAGTAATATATGACATGGGGTCCGGTCTGGTGATTGCAAAAGTCCAGATAGATAACATGAAGGAGCAGGACATCAATGCACGTGTGATGAAAAATGAAATGCAGGATCAGCTGACAGCGAACATCAAGAAAAGAGGACAGCTGGAAAGTCTGCCATTCCTGGTACTGGTTGATGATAAGCTGGAAATTGTGTCCGGACATCACCGCATTAAGTCTGCGAGAGCAGCGGGAATGAAAGAGATCATCGTCATTCTGGATGTGAGCGGATTAACAAGAAGCCAGATTGCGGCAAAGCAGCTGGCCCACAATGCGATTGCAGGATTTGATGATGATTCTACACTGAGAGAAATTGTGAAGATGATCACCGATGTTGACGATATGCTGGAAAGTTTTATCGGAAAAGACATCATGGAAGAACCGCTGGAGCAGTACGATAAGCTGGCATCCCCTGCGGTTCATTTTGATTTTAAGAATATTACGTTTGCGTTCTTGCCGCACCAGATCAGCGATATGGATGTGCTGTTGAAGAACTTACAGAATTCCGGTGCTGAAATTATCGGAGTAGCCGCATACGAGCAATGCAAACGATTTGTAGAGACATTGGATAAGTACCAGAAGTTTACAGACATCCGAAATGTAGGCGCCGCAGTTCATTCGATGATTGAGACTGTCAATGAGAAGATGGATGCTGTTGGCTTCAACGAGGATGAAGACTGGACCTATCTTACAAAGCTGTTTGGGAGCAGTGCCATACCGTCTGAATCAGCTGAGGTTATAAAACAGGCCATAAAGAAAGCTGAGAAGGACGGGACAATCACAAGCAAGAACAAATGGCAGTTAATCGAATACCTTTGCGCTGATTATCTGAGTGGAAAGTAGATAAGGCATGGCAGCTAAGGTCAAATACAATCCAGACTATCACGATGACTGGGCGTGGTCTTTGGCTGCTATGGGAGCTACCAATGAGGAAATCGCAAAGGCAATGGGAGTTTCCAAACGGACGATTATCCGATGGAGTAAGGACCATGAGAGTTTCGGCGTAGCTCTGGCACAGGGAAAAGGAGTATCCGATGCAAAAGTAGTGAGGAGTTTATATCAGAGAGCGACCGGGTATGAGTACGAGGAAGAAAAGAGAATTGTTGAGTACGACAAAGAAGGAAATATAAAACCTGTCAAAGTCGAGAAAATCAAGAAACACGTTCCCCCAGATGTTGGAGCACAGTGCTTCTGGTTGAAAAACAGACAGAGAGACAGATGGCAGGATAGACCGGAATTTATACCGGAAACAACAGGTGATGAAGACCAGGTGCAGTTTTATCTTCCGGATAATGGGAGGGATGGCTGATGGGGAAAATAATCAGAATAGGACCGCAGAAAGGACCGCAGGAGAGATTCCTTGCGACATCTGCGGATGTTTGCATTTACGGAGGAGCTGCCGGTGGAGGGAAGACGTTTGGATTGCTGCTTGAACCGCTCCGGCATATGAAGAATAAAAATTATAATGCCGTGATCTTCCGAAGCAACTACACCCAGGTTACTGCTCCAGGAGGATTATGGGATAGTTCTGGAAAGATTTATAGCCTCGTGCAAGGTTCATATCCACGCAAGACACCTAAACTACATTGGAAGTTTAAAAGCGGCGCATCGGTTAATTTTGCACACCTGGGAAGTGACGCTGATTGCCTTGATTGGCAAGGATCGCAGATTGCAATGATAGCATTTGACGAGCTGACACATTTTACGAAGTATCAGTTTTTTTATATGTTCTCCAGAAACCGTACTGATTCCGGCGTAGCTCCGTACATAAGGGCCACTTGCAATCCGGATGCAGACAGTTGGGTAGCTGAATTCATCAAGTGGTGGATCAACCAGGAGACAGGCTATCCGATACCGGAAAGAAGTGGCGTTATCCGATACATGATCCGGGTGAATGATGAAATCATATGGGCTGATTCGAAAGAAGAGCTGGTGGAACAAGGGCATGATGCGAGAGATGTAAAAAGCGTGACGTTTATAGCCAGCACACTGCAGGATAACAAAATCTTGATGGAAATAGACCCCGGATATTTGGCGAACCTGAAAGCACTTCCCACGGTTGAAAGAGAACGTCTGTTAAAGGGCAACTGGAAGATTAAGGCAGCGGCCGGCTTGTATTTCAGAAGAGTCCAAGTTGGCGCAATGCTGGATGAGATCCCCAAGGATGTTATTTCTTGGTGCAGAGGTTGGGACTTGGCAGCAACAAGCGAAGATGAAGACGGTGATCCGGCATATACAGCGGGCGTGCTGATAGGAAAGCGTAAGAACGGACGCTACATTGTGGCAGATGTCATAAATAAGAGATTGGCTGCTTCAGATGTGCGAAAACTTATCAAAATGACTGCACAGGCAGATAAGGCAAAATACGGAAGAGTGATTGAAAGACTTCCACAGGACCCAGGGCAGGCAGGAAAAGAGCAAGCGCAGTCGTATACCAAAATGTTGTCGGGGTTCCTGGTAAAAACGATAGGTGAGTCTGGAAGCAAAGAATCCAGAGCAGAACCTTTTGCAGCTCAATGGCAAGCGGGAAACGTAGATGTTCTCATAGCGGACTGGAATGAAATGTATTTCAATCAGCTGGAGTCGTTCCCGGAATCAAAATTTAAGGATATGGTGGATGGTAGCAGTTCTGCTTTCAATGAGATTGAGAATGGAGCAACCTACTCGGCACCACCTAAAGATACGCTTAACAAGAACAGTTATTGGAGAAAGTGAGGTGAGAACAGATGGCGAGCAACAGAAAAGAAATAGGACGTATCGGACAGAGACGGTATGGCGGAGTTATTTATGAGGAGTTTCTGCCTGAGCTTAGAGGTTACAAAGGAATAGAAGTATACCGGGAAATGTCGGAGAATGACGATGTGGTAGGAGCCATTCTTTATGCGATTGAAATGCTGGTGAGGCAGACTGCGTGGACGGTAGAACCTGGAGGCGGTTCTGCAAAGGACAAGGAGGCTGCAGAATTTGTGCAATCTTGCATGGATGATATGCAGACAACATGGGTTGATACGGTTTCTGAAATTCTGTCCTTCCTCGTTTACGGCTGGAGTTTCCATGAAATTGTCTATAAGCGACGGATGGGGAATACCAAAGACACCAGAACCAGAAGTAAGTTTGAAGATGGCCTGATTGGATGGGCGAAATTGCCTATTAGATCACAGGAAACTTTGTATCGGTGGGAGTATGACGAAGCAGACAACCTAATTGGAATGACGCAAATGCCGCCGCCGGATTTCGGACTGCTTACGATACCGTTAAGCAAAGCCATGTTATTCAGAACCAAAGCCAGAAAAGACAATCCAGAGGGCAGAAGCATTTTGAGAAATGCCTATCGCTCTTGGTATTTCAAGAGGAGAATACAGGAGATTGAGGGAATTGGTATCGAGAGAGACCTGGCTGGATTGCCAGTCATATATGCACCCGAAGATCTGGATATCTGGAATACCGAGGATGAACACATTGCAAAAATTCTGGCAGGACTGGAAGAGATGGTGCGTCAGATTCGGCGAGATGAAAAAGAGGGCGTTGTCCTTCCGGGAAATTTCAAACTGGAGCTTTTGAGTTCCGGAGGCACAAGGCAGTTTGATACCAATGCGATTATAGATCGGTATGATACCAGAATAGCAATGACTGTCCTGGCTGATTTTATTTTCCTCGGGCATCAGCAAAATGGTTCTTGGGCTTTGAGTTCTGACAAGACAGAACTGTTTGCGATGGCCTGCGGAGCATATCTGGACATTATTGCAGAGACGTTCAATAGCCAGGGCATACCAAATTTGATTGACATAAACGGAGATCATTTTGCCGGCATTACCGATTATCCGAAGTTGACGCATGGTGATATTGAGGATGCGGATATAGCAAAAGTCGGTGCATATATCAAGGATATGGTAAGCATTGGCGTACTGGTTCCGGATGATGCCCTCGAAGATTACGCCCGTCAGATTGCTAAACTCCCGGAAAAAACAGAAGACACCAGGGAGATTGATGCAAAGAGAGAAAAGCAGCAGAATCAGAATGAGCCGCCAGAGCCGGAATCAGCCGCAGGCAAGAGTCCGGAAGAGGAAAGCGAAGAAATATCCGAAGAAGAGATAGAGGCAGCTAAAAAACGCTTAGGGAGAGTGGTAGTATGACATTCCTCATAAGACCCCCGCACCGTCTGAAAAAAAGAAGGAGTAAAAATGCACAGGAAATTCTTGATAGGCTGAAACGATTTCTGGATCAGAACACAGACGAACCTGCAGAAATTCTGTACAGTTTTTGGGAAGATCAGAGAAATGCGATAACCTACCACGAATTAAGGGATGCGGTAAAAGAAGGCTCACTCAGCCAGAAACAGTTTGAAGAGTGGCAACAAGATTATTCGGTACTGGTTGCTGAAAAACTGACGCCGATATGGGAAAAAGCGATGGCAGCAGGTCCGGCAGGGCAGCCTATATTCGATAGTCTGTCATTCAGCATCAATACGCAGAATCCCGGAATTGCAAACTGGATAAAAGAGAGAGGGGCGGAATTTGTAACTTCATGCACTGCAGAGCAGAAGAAGGCCATGCGATCACTTCTTGCGAAGAAGGTGGTTGAGGAGCATACAGTCGATGAATTGGCAAGGCTTATACGTCCGTGCATTGGCCTGACAGATGGAGATGCAAAAGCTACCATGAGGCTATATGACAAAGTGGTAGATAACTTGAAAACCGAGCATCCAAGAATGAAACCGGAAAATGTCCGGAAAAAGGCACTGGATGCGGCTCAGAAGTATGCAGAGAAGAAACACCGACAGAGAGCATATACGATTGCTCAGACGGAGTTAGAATTTGCGTACAACAGAGGAGCGGATCAGGGAGTAAGACAAGCACAGGAAGACGGTTTGCTGGGAACCATGAAAAAACGCTGGATTACTTCAGGGGACGATGCTGTTTGTCCTACCTGTGCTGCCTTGGATGGAACTGAAATCGAAATGGATGATAATTTTGATTTCAAAGGTCGATTGCTGTTTGTTGGACAGAAGATGCTCCCGCCAGCACATCCCAAATGTGCGTGTGCTGTTGAATATATTGAGATTGGATTGCCGACATTTTAAGGAAAGAAGGTAAGAGATATGCGAAGATTTTCCGAATTTATACAAAAATCAAGTAAAAAAGCAGAGCCGAGGCCGAGAGAATCCCCGAAATCAGTAATTAAGGGCAGATTCCGGATTACAAAATCTGATGATGATAAAATGCTTGCTTTTGGATGGGCCAACGTGTCCATCCGTTCCAATGGTGAAATAGTAGAGGACTGGCAGGAGGATATTGTAGAACCGGAAGAGTTAGAGAATGCCGCATACAATTTTGTAGAGCTTTACCGTGAAGGTGGGGAAATGCACGAAAGAGGCGGGGCAGCAGTTCTGGTTGAAAGTGTAGTCTTCACAAAAGAGAAGCTGCAAGCAATGGGAATACCGGAAGAAACACTTCCTGTTGGCTGGTGGATTGGGTTTAAGGTGACTGATCCTGATGTATGGGAAAAGGTCAAAGATGGCACATATCCAATGTTCTCTATAGAGGGAGAGGCAGAAAGAGTTGAGGTAGAAGATGAAAATGCCGGGTAAAAACAGGGGCGTATTGAGTTTTTCAGCGCACTAAACCTATCAACTATACCTATGAAGACTGTAAAAAGGCATAGGTAGCCCTTTTTAAGGGGAATTTGCAGATAATCAGAGGGACATCCGCCAGGGTGTCTTTTTGCATTATAAATTCAAAGAAAGGAGGAACTGCATGGCAACAAAATTAAAAAATCTCAAAGTAACAAAGGTTGACTTTGTAGATCAGGGAGCCAATCCTGATGCGCATATCAAATTGTTTAAACGCAAGGATGAAGCAGCAGGAAAGGGGTACGAGACAGCAGAGACCGAAGAAAATGGAGTCTTGAAACGCCTACTCAGTGCTATTGCAAAGATGGCCGGCTTGAAACCGGAGGAAATCAACAGCGCAGTAGAAGAAATTGAGAAAGGCGGATCGGAAACTTTTGCTGAGAAGATGAACCAGCGGAAGAATCAGAAGATTGTTGATGAAATGTGGGATATCTGCTATGCCCTTCATTCTTCCCTCTGCTCTATCGCATGGGATGAAGAGCTGGACAGCACTGGAGCTTCTAATGCTATGCTGGAAAGCCTGGAGGACTTCTGCACAATGATGAAGGAGTCTATCGGTCAATGGTCCAGTGGAAAAGCCGTAGGTATAACGAAAAATACGGAAGAAGTCACAGCGGAAGAATTAGAAATTATGAAGTCTGTTTACAGCAGATTGGCCGAGACAATCGAAAAAGCTGATCCCGGGCCTGCAGCAAGTGAACCTGTTAAAAAAGAAAACATGAAAGGAGAAGATGAAATGAGCAAGATCGACAAAAGTAAGCTGACAAATGCTGAAAGATTATTCCTGGAAGATCTCGAAAAACGCTATGGCATTGATAAGAGTGCATCCGGAGAAGAAACGAAGGAGGAGGCAAAAGAGACCGTCAAAGAAGGAAAGGAAGGGAAAGAGGACGATGCTGTGAAAAAAGCACTCCAGACATTGGGGCTTAGCACATCCCCTCAAACAGCAGACGGGCAGGAAGATATTTACAAGGGACTGCATCCGGCGGTAAAAGCAGAGATTGAAGCCTTGAGAAAATTCCGTGAGCAGACGGAAGAGAAGGAACTTCGTGAGGTGGCGAAAAGTTATGAAATCATCGGAAAGAAAGAAGATGAGCTTTATCCGGTGCTTAAGAGCGTTAAAGCTGCCGGAGGGGATGCGTACAATCAGCTGATCGCCGCTCTGGACGATGCCAAATCTGCGGTAGAGAAGTCAGGTGCATTTGCTGAAATCGGAAAATCCGGATACAGACCGACACCTTCATATCCGGCCAATGAAAATTCTGCAGAGGCAAAAATCAGCAGCATTGCAAAGGGCTATATTGAGAAAGATCCCGGAATGAGCTATACGGATGCGGTTGCAAAAGCCTGGGAAGACAATCCGGAGCTGATGGCGGCATACGAAGAAGAAGCGAGATTCTAAGAGAGGAGGAAAAGACAGATGGCTAACAATAGAAATTTTAATGGAACGCTGATTAACCAGAGTCCGACTATCGTTGAGCAGGCTGGAGCGGCAATTGCGGACTGCAGGAACAGAATTATGGTTTACGACACAGAGGGTAACGTGATCCTGGCTACAGATGGAACAAAGCCGCTTTTAGGAGTTGCTTTGATTGAAGCTGGCTACAATGATATTTCTGGAGTTGAATCAGGAAAAGTAGCAAAAGGTGACGATGTCGATATCCAGATTAAAGATATCGGTTATATTGTGGCGGGCGCAGCGATTGCCAAAGGAGCAGAAGTGACAGCGGGAGCAAATGGTCTTGCTGCAACGGCAGCAGAAGGTGATTATGTTTTAGGAATTGCCTTGAACAAGGTTTCCAAAGACGGTTACTGCAGGGTGCAGATTTGCAAATACCAGAAAGCATCCGCAGAATCCGATACAAATACGCCGTAAAAACACAAGCAGGAGGTAAGTTAAGATGAAAAGAACAGCAGCAAATATCCAGGTAGATATTGCAAAGGGAACTTTTAGACCGCATACAGCATTGTCCAACATGGCGCTGGCATACTACCAGAACGATGCGAATTATTTCGCAAGGACAATCTTTCCTATTTGCCCGGTGACTTTATCATCGGACAACTATTACATTTTTGACAAGGAAGATCTGTTGCGTGATGACTGGCAGAGAAAGCCGGCATACGGCAAGGTTGATCCGGCAGTGCTTTCTGAGCATACAGACACATATGCCTGCCAGGTAGATCAGATTATCATGGGTATCGATCAGATCAGGCAGACGGATCTCACAAGAAGACTGGGACCGGCTACCCGGGACCCGAAACAGCAGAGAACCAAAGCGATTTCCGCAAAGGCAAATATCCATCAGGATAACATTTTTGCAAATAAATTCTTCAAGGCTGGAGTGTGGGGACACGAGGAGACTGGTACAGACAGCACCACCCCGGGAGCAAAAGAGTTCATCAAATTTTCCAATGGAAACTCCGATCCGGTTGCTTTTGTCAACGAAAAAAGCACGGAAATGGAGGAAACGACAGGACGTAAACCGAACAGGCTGGCCCTGGGTGTAAATGTGTATAATGCACTGAAAAAACATCCGGCTATTCTGGAAAGAGTAAAATATGGCGGATCGACAGCAAACCCGGCAAGTATCAACACGAATGTACTGGCGCAGCTGTTTGAGATGGAAAGAATTTCTGTTCAGCGCTCCATCATGAATAAGGCTGCTATGGGCGAGGCCCCGCAGATGTCTTATATTGGCGATCCGGATGCTTTCCTCCTGGCATACGCCACAGATGCTCCGTCTATTGATGAACCGTCAGCAGGCTACATCTTCACTTGGGATATGCTTGGAAACGGAAATATTCTGCCGATACTGAACTACCTTGGCGAAAATGGCACTCATTCCGAGTTTGTTGAGGGATTAATGGCAACAGATATGAAGAAAACAGCAGATGATCTGGCGATGTTCTTCAAGGGCGCAGTGTAAGGAGGAAAAATTATGAGGCTGATTGCTAAAAAACCGTGTAGCTTCGGAGGCCAGAGCTTTTTCGTCAATGACGAAATACCGGCCGAGTTTGTAGCTTGCGCAGAGGTGCAGGAACGCCTTGGAGTGATTGCTATTGTGGAAGACGTTGCAACAGGAATTCTTGAGACAGGCAGCACCGGCGATACGGTGCTTGTACCTGTGGTAAAGGAAGAAGATGGAGATACTGCACAGGTTATGTCTGTTCCGTTGAGCATTGGAGAGACACAGCATGTATTTGCGATTATGCAGATGAATGTACCCGAGGCAGAGGAGGCCATTGAAAAAGTGACGGAAGAGAATGTATTGATCGTTCTCCATGCGTGTGATTCCCGCACAGGAGTCAAAAAAGCGGCTCAAAAGAGAGCCACCAACATTTCCTCCAAACAAACGGAAACAAACGAATCCACAGGCGGTAACGACTTCTCAGAGGGTACTGTAACCGAAGATACAACGGAATAATGATCTGGAGGTGATTCCTTATGGCAAAAGGCAACTACACCTACGAACCTGGGAGCATCGCAGAAGCCGGAAAAGATCGAATGAGGTTTGAACTGGGAGATACGATGGTTGAGGGCGGTTCTGATACGTGCGCATTAACGGACGAGGAAATCAGTGCCGCCCTCAGTATGTTCCCGGACAAATGGAAACGTGCGAAGCTGGCACTGCTGGAGAGCATATGCAGAAGGTTTGCATATGAAGTAGATACGAAGGAAGGGCCGCTTTCTTTTTCATTGTCCGACAGGGCAAAACTTTGGAGAGAGGACTACGAGAAGCTGAAAAAAGAAGTTGAGCTGGAATCTATAAAAATTCCGAGTCCTCCTGGTTCAGAAAGAGGAAAGGCCCCATATTTCTATACTGGAATGATGCAAAACAGGAGAGCAGGGAGGCTGGATAGAAAATGAGAAGGTCATTTATGTACCTGAGACCAGGCAATCTGTATAAAGACTTTATCATTGAGGAGAATAAAGCAACGATAGGAAGAACAGGCCGCCCTCAAACCTCATATGATTGCGATGGAAGCCGGACGCTGAAAGGAGCACTTGCGGAAGCTACGCCGAAGCAGAAACTTGAATGGGGGCAGCTTGAGCATCCGATCACGCATGCGATTGTGCAAGATGGGAGACCAAAGGCAAAAGCAGAGGACAAGTTGGTTCTTGGAAATCGCATATTTCTTATTCAGGGACTTGAAGAGCCTGGAAGTATTGGAGTTTGCACTATTTACTATGTTGAGGAAAGGATGGATGTGAAATGAAATTGTGGATTGACACATCTGCATTGGGTACAGCAGGGCAAGCAGTGCGGGCAAAAGTCGGAGAGATGAAAGCCAAGGTTAATCGTCAATTATTATCGAGAGGAACCAGGGCGGTTAATCAGCTGCGAAATGCTGAGCTTGAAGTTCTCAGAGGGAATGGGAGCGGCAGAGTTTACCGAAAACCAGGAGGAGGTACATACCGGGCATCAGCTCCCGGCGAAGTGCCTGCTCGAAGGACCGGCAATCTTCGTTTGCATTGGACTGGAAACGTAACTGGCGGAGGAGACAACATCAACATTGAGTTGGAGAGCCAGGAATTTTATGCAGACTACATGGAAAACGGAACGCCCGGAGGGATGATTCAGCCCAGGCCCTTCGTAGATAAGATTACCCAAAAAGCGCTGCCTCCAATCAAAGCAATATTTGATGAACCGTATGTATAGGGGGTGTAATTATGAGTTTGCTGATTGAGAACACGGAAAAGGTGTTCGATGTAGAAAGCATCAAGAAAGGTTTTCTGATATGCGCAAAGCATAAATGCTGGAAGGACCCGAAGACAGGTATCGTATCGGCTGTAAATACGCAACTGATAAGAGTGCTGCATCATCCGGCAATAGCGAATGTCACCAGTTTTTTTGAAATATCAGCCAAGGAAGTGGCAGGGGGTATGTGGGAAATCCGCTGGTCGGAAAACCTTCAGGCGGTAGATACATATATCCCGGAAGGGGGGCGGCAATAGTGACACTTGACGAATTAATCCTCCGACGTTTTTCATCATTTGAAATACTTACAGAGAACTTAGCTGAGTATGCAGAAAGACCGGCAGTGTTCTATCAGAATGCTCCTGATGATCGGCAGAAGGACTGGAAAGGAGAGCAGTACCCCCGAATTATATATGCTATTGATATGCAGGCTGATGAAGAAAGAAAAAGCGCTGGAGTTATGCAGGTGGATTTGTACTGCGATGAAACCAAGACAATGCCGGAGGATATTGAACCTTATATCCGGAAGTGCTTGAAGAATTTGATCGTAAAGCCAGACGGAAACTCTCATTATGCCTTTGCATGGGCCAGAACAGAAATGTTTACCATGACAGGAACAGGAAGAGACAGAGGAGTAGCGGCAAGAATTGCAGGAGCCACCCTGAGATTTGATATTCTGGAATACAGTCTGCAGACAACGAGTAATCCAGACCCGGCACAGGCAGTTCAGCATTGGTTGAAAGGATTGGAGCCGGGATGCCTGGTAATAGGTGAAGACAAAATAGAGCCATTTTATGAGCCGAGTGGAGAACACCCGGCTTTTTATGTGCGTGTCCAATCGTACAAAACGAATAGGGAGACCTACGCACTTACCTGGGTGGACTGTATGTTATCAGTCCATGTGATTGCGCCAGAACCGGAAATGCGCAACGGCTGGTCGAGGTATCTGGCAGATTGCCTTCAACGAGCAGGGGAAGTAATCATGCTTGACGATAGCCCGATGTTCGTATTTGAAGTTTCTGTTGAGAACGCAGCTGATTATTTGACGAGAGGGCAAATAACGATAAAGGCGCAGTATTCATTACCGAGACTTATTGAGTGCAAGCACCCATTGAGTCAGATAAACATTAGTGAAAAGGAGGAAAGATAGTATGGCAGCAAAGAAATCTACAGAGGCCGTAAATGCGGCTGAAAACAGCGAAGTGGTAAATTCCACCATTGAAGCCAAAGAGAACGATGCCACGGGCAATAACGCAGCGAAAAAGCAGGAAGGTGTATCTGTATATACCGTTGATGAGTTTGTCAAGGCATCAGGTACAGCTTTTGACAAAGCCTATAGCCCGGATATTATTCGTGCGGCAATGAAAATGGCTGGAAAGACACAGGCGACCAGAGCAGAGGCCGCTGAAATTATCAATAAATTCTTAGGAAAGGGCAAGGAGGTAGTAGAGAAATGAGCGGAACTTGGAAAATAGGAGAAACAAAAGAACGCCCTGGCGTATACAGACGCTCAGAGAATGCAGGCGGCGTAGAAATCGCAGGTGCTGCCGAGAGCGTAGGATTAGCGGTTGTGGCCGGTACATGGGGACCTCTCAATACTCCGGTGCGGACAGAGATAGGCGATGATGTTGCATCAGTTATTGGTTCTGGAAAGGGCGCAAATGTAATTACGGAACTGAGAGCCGGAGGAGTTAACGAAATCGTTGTTGTTCGTGTTGGATCAGGAGGAAAAGCGGCAGAGATTACTCTGAAAGATGGCGCAGATACAAGCGTTGTTACCCTCACAACCTTGTACCCGACAAGTAGAGAGTTCACACTTTCTGTAAAAGAATCTTTGGACGATGAAACTTTGAAACAGGCGGTTATTCATGAAGGGACAAAGACCTTAGAGACTGTATCTTTTGCGGCCGGCGAGGGGGAAGTTGATGGTATTATCACAGCCTTTGCTAACAGTTCGTATGTAACAGCAAAAAAGGTTGCCGCCGGAGATGGAACAATCGCTGTGGTTTCTCAGCAGGCATTCACCGCAGGAGCCGATCCGACAGCAGATGTCGAAGCGTATGGCGGCGGTTTTGAGGCAAGCGAAGAAGAAAGCTGGGATGGAGTAGCAGTTGACTCCGAAGATCCCGCAGTACACGCACTGCTTCATGCGTTTATCACAAGGAAATTTGAGGAGGGCGAATATCCTTATACTTGTGTAAGTGAGCCGAAGAGTGTCAATTTGGAAACGAGGATGCAGCACGCAGCCGCTTTCAATGACGAGAAAATGCACTATGTTCTCAACAGTTGGACTGCAGCGGACGGAACGGTATATGAGGGCTATCTGGCGGCAGCAAGAATTGCAGGAATGATTATCGCCTCCCCGTCTAACGAATCTCTTACCCATGTAGTAATCACAGGAGCGGTAAGTCTTAATGAAAAACTGAAAAATGCTCAGATTATTAAGGCTTTAAGATCAGGATGCTTGGTACTTACTCTCAGCAAAAGCAGACAGGTGTGGATTGAAAAAGCAATCAATACCCTGGTTACATTGTCTGGAGATCAGGATGCTGGATGGAAGAAAATCCGCCGCATGAAGACCAGATACGAACTGATGAATCGTGTTGATGCTACAGTTGAACCGATGGTTGGACCGGTGGACAACGATGATGATGGACGAGCAGCTGTTATTTCTGCGATTCAGGATGTAATCAATGCGATGGCAGGCGAGAAGAAAATTGCACCGGGAGGAACGGCTTACCTTGACAGCAAGAACCCTCCGAAGGGAGACAGCGCATGGTTTTTAATTGCTGTTGATGATGTTGACAGCTTGGAGCACATCTATCTTGTATACCGGTTCAGGTTTGCTCCGGAAATAGAGGAAGAATAAAGGGAAGGAGATAATTGAGTATGTCTATTATGAATACAAAGGCGATTGCAGATTCCAGAAAAGTCATGACAGGCAAAAATGGTGGTCTGTATAACGCTAAAGGAAAATTATTGGCAACTATCGAGACGTTTCAGGCTCAGATGAATGTAACAAATCAGAAATACCGTCCGCTTGGTACACCAAAAGAGTTTGAGATTTTCGATTCTTTTGGAACTACACTGACATTTACAGAGTGTGTTGTAGAGGACAGCGGTTTCATCAGCGATCTTCTGGCAATGCAGTCCGCAGGAGAAATGCCGGAATGGAAATTCCAGGGGGTAATTAAGGGAAGAAATGGCTCTGAGGAGCGCTTTATTTACCCGAACTGCATTCCGTCCGGAAACATTGATTTACAGAATATTTCTGTAGGCAGCATCATCAAGAGGCAGTGGTCTCTGTATGTAAACGGAGACGTTCAGCCGCAGGGCAAGTTGAAAGCCTAAGAGCGATAGCACAATAAAATAGTTAAATTACAGGGTCGCAGCAAAAATGTGTCTGCGGCCCTTATTTCATTTTAAGGAGGAAAATTTCAATGAGTAAGAATGTCGAAGAAAGAACAGAAGCAGTAGATGTTGAAATGAGCAAGGAAGAGGAAAGAGCATACACCAGAGCGTATGAAGATGATATTTTGGGTGGCCTGCTCGCAGCGGCATCCTATAAAACGGATATGGACGAAGTAGCCACAATCCAGATCGTGAGAAAGAAACAAATTGTTCTGGAGTTCAGAATCCGTCCTATGTCAGAGGAAGAATATACCAAAATCAAAAAGAAAAACACCAATTACAAGAGAAATAAAGCAAATGGCATCCGCATTGCTGAAAGTGTCAACGCAGCAGATTACCGGTCTGAACTCATCTACGAGGCAACAATCGAAGAGGACAGAACGAAGATTTGGGACAGAACCGATGCCTGGAACAAATTCAATGTTGTTAATGGAATCGGGCTGATTGACATGGTACTGAAAGCGGGTGAAAAAGATGCGGTCCTGGAAAAACTGGATGAGATCTCTGGTTTCACACCGTCAATGGAGGACGTAGCAAAAAACTAATCGAAGCCGGCGGAAAAGCTACGTTATTGCACATTATTTTTCAGAGACACCATATACCGCCAGATGAATTTATAGCGAAGCCTGCCGGCGTGCAGGCTTTTATGCTGCAATCGATGATGATACAGCTGAAAGCAGAACAGAAACGTCGGGATGAAGCAAATGGAATCATAAGAGAGGAAGGAGGTGAGTGATATGGCCGAGACGGTGAAAATAGAAATTCCTGTAAGCGTGAAAGATAATACGGCAGCTGGTGTCCAGTCTGCAAGCCGGAATATGTCAGCTTTTGAAAAGAGCATGAAAAAGACAGAACAGCAGTTAAATAGGCTGGACAAGGCTCACCACGTAAGGGTAGATGCTAACGACCAGGCATCCGGTAAAATAGACCGGCTATCTGACTCAGCAGAGTCTTTGGACGGAATGGCACCGGATATCGATGTCGGGGTAAGTGATTCTGCAAGCCAGACATTGGATCAGATTTCTGATAAAGCAGAAACCTTAGACGGTTCAGCAGCGGACGTGGATGTAGGGGCCAACGATACCGCAACCGGGGTAATAAACGAAGCCGACGATGCACTGGAAAGTTTTGACGGTTCTTCTGGAGACGCAGATGTTGGAGCAAACGATACGGCTACTCCGGTGATACGAGCGGCAGAAGATGCGGTGGAGAATTTCGATGGGATGTCTGGAACTGCGGAAGTAGGTGCAAGCGATACAGCAAGCCCTGTTATTGATAGTGTAAGAGATAAGGGAGAGTCATGGGCCGGCTCTTCCTTTGATGCTGTTATAGGTATTGTTGATAATGCGACCGCACCATTGCAAGGCATTCTTGATATGCTCAAAAATCCTCTGTTGCAAGGAGCAACAATCCTCGGAGTAAGCCTGGGGGCAGCAGATACAGTAGGTACATATACGGATTTTTCGTCTATGATGAGCCAGGTTTCAGCGATAAGCGGTGCTACTGGCGAAGAGTTAGATGGCTTAACTGCGAAAGCAAAAGAAATGGGTGCGACCACAAAGTTTACGGCGGCTGAATCTGCAGAAGCGTTCAACTATATGGCTATGGCCGGGTGGAAAACGCAGGATATGACAGCCGGTATCGGCGGTATCTTATCGCTTGCAGCTGCATCCGGAGAAAGTCTTGGAACAACATCGGATATTGTAACAGATGCCTTGACTGCTTTTGGACTAAAGGCAAATAGTGCAGGGCATTTCGCAGATGTTATGGCGCAGGCCTCAGCAAACGCCAATACAAATGTAAGTATGCTTGGTGAGTCGTTCAAATATGTGGCTCCGATTGCCGGCGCCATGAATTATACAATCGAAGATACATCACTTGCACTGGGACTCATGGCAAACTCCAGTATCAAAGGCTCAATGGCCGGAACTTCGCTTAAAACTGCCATTGCGAATATGGCATCTCCGACAGATAAAATGAAAGCGGCAATGGATAAATACAATCTTAGCCTGACAGACAGCGATGGAAGAATGAAAACGCTGGGAGAAGTTATCGGTGATATGCGAACAAATCTCGGAGGCTTGTCTGAAACCGAACAAACAGCTGCGGCCAGTACCATTTTCGGTAAAGAAGCCATGGCTGGTATGCTGGCGATCATAAACGCTTCAGAGGAAGACTATAACAAGCTGGCATCTGCGATCAATAATTCCACTGGTGCTGCTGATGAAATGGCAGACACGATGCTGGACAACCTTGGCGGCTCTATTACTTTGCTGCAGAGTGCTCTTGATGGAGTGAAGATTTCTCTTGGAGAGCGTGTTGATCCGTACCTTACAGACCTGGTGCAGTGGCTTACAGCACAAATGCCGGGAGTAGAAGCTGGCCTGAACAGTTTCATGGATTTTGTAGATGGAAAAGTAAGTGGAGTGAAACGAACCATTGGAAGCATGACTTTATCGGAAGAATGGCAAAACGCTGACTTTTTTGGGAAAGTAGATATTGCCTGGGACAAGCTGATTGCTGAACCATTCACAGAGTGGGTCGGTTCAAAAGGAGCTGATGTGATGTCGCAGGGGCTTGGAAATTTGTTTTCCAGTGCCTCAAAGATTATGCCAGGAGGAGAAAAAGCGGGATTAACAAGCTGGCTTAGCGCTGGCCTTATAGGGACCGGAGCGGCAAAGCTGCTTAAAGGAGCAAGTAGCGTTGCGACAGCTCTTTCACCAATCGGAGGAGCCATTAAGAATATTGGCCTTGCGGTAAAAACAGCGCCGAGCATCGGTGCTTTCGTGAGCGATTTGGGAACAATGATTCCGGCGGCGGGGAAATTTGGATTGGCAGCCGCAGGAGTTACTGCAGCGGTTGTGGCTATCGGAACGGCGGTACATAACTATACGCAGGAGCAGAAAAAACTTGACCTTACAGAGCATTTCGGGGATATTGCGTTATCAGCAAGGGAAGTGGAGGCTGTGGCATCCGGAATTCTCAATGCCAAGTATTTAGTTAATGTTGATCTGGCTATGGGAGCAATCACAAAGGCTGATGATTTTGCCGCAGAAGCGCAGGCAGCGTTAGATGAGAATAAGACGCTTACTTGGAAAAGCAGTGTAGGAATAGAACTTACAGCTGAGGAAAGACAGACTTATACGGAAAATATAGAGACATTTGTTGAGTCAAAAATATCTGAACTGGAAGAGCGAACCTATGCAGCGCATATTCAGGTGCAGACATTCCTCGGCGGCACTGAAGAGGGAGTAAGCCTTGCGGACTCGATTGAAGAATGGGCAAGAGCAGATCACCTGGAACTGTCCGGGTTGTCGGAAGATCTTCAAACAGCTGTAGAAACGGCGTTGGAGGACGGAATCATCAGCGTGGATGAAGCTCAGGCGGTAGCGGCGTTGCAGGATAAGATGAACAGCATCACAAGCCGGTGGAAACAGGCAGAAGAAGAAGCTCAGATGGACTGGATCACCAGCGAATACGGAAATCTTAGTGGAAAAGACTTGGAGGCTGGAGCTTTTGAGGATGTTGTGAAATCTTTGTCTGAACAACGGCAAGCTGCTTCTGAAACAGTAGAAGCATCGGCAAAGGAATTTTATGCGACGCTGAACGCTATGGAAGCTGCCGGACGGCTCACAAGCGAAACGAACCAGCATTACAAAGAAATTGCGTCAGAAGCGATCAGGAATCAGCAGGCGAATGACTTAATGACAAGTCTTTCCTTTGAAACTAATACATTGAATGACACGTATGGAGAAGCGCTGCAAAGCAATTTTGCCAAAACTCAGAGCAATATGGAAGCGCAGCTTTCATATCTATCCAATTATGTCCAGAATGGGGATATTGGTAGCATGATACAAAGCATGAGCATGGGAAATAATTTTACACAGCAAGGGGGCGGCTGGGATTGGACGCAGAGTGCAACGCAGAACAATTTGGATGATCTGTGGGCAACCATGAAGCCTGATGCAACGGCCATGACAGAAATGCTAGATGAATATGTGAATATGGGCCAGGCGATTCCGAGACAGGTCATGGATAGCTTTAATGAAGCTATGCAGATTGGCGCAGCTTCAGGAGATACGGATGCCGCATGGCAGGTATACGCAAATTCCATTGCACAGTCTGGAGATGAAGCCCTGAAAAGTGCAGTCAACGAAATGGTTGATAATGGACAGCTGCCGGAAGAATTTAACAATGCCTGGAAACGTGCTACGGCAGAGATAACTGACGAACCGGTTGAGCTGGAAGGGCTTAAGGCGGAGGTTAATGGAGATGTCGATGTGAATAAGGACGAATGGCTGCAGAAAATTCAGGCCAATCTGGATGAGGGTAACATCGGAACCATTACAGCGGAAACGGATGCAGAAATCGAAGTGACGGTTGACAAAGGCGATTGCCTGTCGCAGATCGGCGAGGCTGTTGGAATGGATTGGAAAGAAATCGCTGCATACAACGGGATTGAGGAACCATATACGATTTATCCGGATATGACAATTAAAATACCGAAAGGCTCTATTGATGTTGATTCGTCTGAGACACAAGCGGCTTTGAGCGATGCTGTGCAGACAGCAATAAGCAGTCTGGAGTCTGAAGGAAATGTGACGGAGGTAAGTGGCTCTGATATTGAAGTTACGCTGGGAGAAGTTACGGTCAATGAAGGGGATGCGTTAGAAAAGGTTGCATCCGCAGTTGGAATGACCGTTGACGAACTGGCGTCTTACAACGGAATAGAACCGGGAGAAGTCGATGTTGGCATGAAAATCCGGATTCCAGTAGACCAGATAGAGGTCGATTCGTCCGAACTCAACGCTGCGGTAGATCAGACAGTAGCAGAAGCGTCCGCTGTTGAACCGGCGGAAGTAGATGCAACGGCCAATGTGACTGTAGAGGCAGAGTCAGTAGACACTTCCAACGTGGAAGGGTCCGCACAAGAAGCGCTGGATTCTGCAGAAGGAACCGCTTCAGCTACGATGTCTGCCGATGTCACAGTGGATGCGGCAA
The DNA here is from genome assembly GCA_030524545.1 of Eubacteriales bacterium. Classification (GTDB taxonomy): domain Bacteria; phylum Bacillota; class Clostridia; order Lachnospirales; family Lachnospiraceae; genus Blautia_A. The sequence continues at coordinate 103,283 of JAUNGM010000004.1, read as the reverse complement.
GCGTGGATAGTTCCTCGGCTGTTGAAGCGACGCAGACGGATCTTGACAGCCAGTTTTCCCAGGAGTTTCCGGCAGAAGGAACAACGGGAGTCACTATTACCAAAGCGAGCGATAATATTGCAAAGGTATACAGTCAGGTGGGAAGTGAACTGCAGGCAGCTTTTAATTCTCCATATTCAGCAAGTGCTACTGTAAATGTGACGGTAGCGTACCACATTACAAACCCGACAGCGTCCATATCCACATCGTCCAGCGGATCCACTGTTACGACATCTATTGCTGGTCATGCGTCTGGTGGCGAAGTTGGTACGAATGGACCGGAATTATCCTGGTTGGGTGAGGAAGGTCTGGAGTATGTGATTCCAACCGTTCCAGGTAGAAAGCAGCGAGGTATAGAGTTATGGAGAAAGGCCGGCAGGACCTTAGGAGTTCTCGGCGCAGACGGTGAAATTTCTGCACATGCGAATGGAGGTATTGTTGGCGCAGGAAGCAACCTGATTCCAGAAGATTCATACCAATTCGGTCAGGTGGAAAAGGATGATACAGTATGGAGCGTTTTGGGACGTTCTGAAAAAGGAGACAGCAATCGTGACGCTTCAGAAGGAGAAGGCACGGAAATATCGCTCAATGCAATGCCTAATGAATCCGGAAACGGAGAAAGTAATGTAGAAGTAAATGTAACTATGAACCCAGTAATCAAAATCGAAGGCGGCAATATGGATGAGGAGAAGATTTTTGAGGTGCTCCAGAGTCGGATTCGTGAGATGGCAGATGAACTGGGAGATGAAATCGCAGAGCGCATGGGGAAAATTTTCAACAACATGCCGACAGTGCAGGAGGCGTAAGGTATGGATGCTTATATTACACCGTCCGGTGGTGCCCGGACACAGTTTCCTATGATGCCAGAGAAGATTTCACTGGGCGCAGATGCAAAATTCATGACGTACAGTATTATTTCCCTGGGTGATGTAAAAATCCCCAGGGGAAAAGGCATAAAGGAAATATCCTGGTCAGGAATTTTTCCGGGAAAGCCCAGGAAGAACAATCCACTGGTTGCGGCGTGGATCGCACCAGACACTCTGATAAAAAGAATGGAGCAGTACAGAGACAATGGGACTGTTTGCAATCTGCTGGTAACAGGAACGTGTATAAACTACAGCGTATATGTTTCCAGCTTTAAAGGGAAGTATACCGGAGGTTCCGGGGACTTTCAGTATGAGATTAAATTCATTATTGCTACGGAGATTAAGATTTACACTACGAAGGAACTGAAAATCAAGACTCCGGCAAAGACAAAGCGAACGGCTTCTAAAAAGAGCCAAAAGAAATCTTCATCCGGAAGCAAGACTACAACCTATACAGCGAAGAGCTGCGATACGTTAAGCCGTATTGCCTTAAAGCAATTGGGAAAAGCAGCAAGATATCCGGAAATATACAAGCTCAATAAAAACAAAATAGAATCGGAGGCCAAGAAACATGGAAAGAAATCGTCCAATAACGGGCACTGGATTTATCCAGGCACAAAATTGACGATTCCGAAAAAGTAAAGGTGGTGATGGCCGATGATTAATGTGAGTAACATTTCCTACACTGTGATCGTGATTACGGAAAAGAATCTCCAACTGAATATCACCCAGGCCGTAGAAAACCTGGGATGGGAGGAGGGAGAGGACGAGCTTGCTATGAAGATACATTTTGATATGTACAATGCAAAATATAATGGGAGCAGGCTTTCTTATCTTGTGAAAATCGGAGCGATTGTAGCAGTGAAAGGATATTGGGGGAGTGGAAAAGGTATCTGCGCTATGGGAAACATCATCGAATGCGAGAGAAAAACTTCCAAGAGTGACGAAGTGTTTGGTGTAGTAGCATATGACAATTTGTATAATTTACAGAAAAGCAGTGACAATGTGTATTTTGCCAAAGGGAAGAAAACCAAGAGCGTGCTAACATCGATCTTCAAATCCTGGGGAATCACGATTGCAAAGTATACTGGACCGGATGTGAAACACTCCAAAATTCTTTATAAGAATAAAAAGCTGGGCGATATTATACGGGGCGTTCTGGATGAAGCAAAGAAAAAAGGCGGGTGCGCTGCGATTGTTCGAAGCGTAGAGACGAAAATCCAGATTATAGAGAAGGGCAGTAATACCGAGATTTACCATTTTGAGAGCAACGATGCGACAGAGGTAAGCCACAAGACCAGCATTGCCAATATTGTAACAAGGGTAAAAATTGTTTCGTCTGAAAAGGCCGATGGAGCGCCGAAAGTAGAGGCGACTGTGAATGGAAAAACGCAGTATGGTGTATTCCAGCGCATCATCACTCACTCGAAAAGCGACAGCCTCAGCGATGCAAAGAAAGAGGCACAGGAAATCATTGAGGAAGAAGGGGATGTTGAAGATACCAGTAAATTGCTTGCGCCGGATATCCCATGCGTCCGTAAGGGCGATATGATCCATGCGGTTGTTGGCGCCCTGAATGGATTTTATTTGGTGAATAGCATACAACACAATGCTAAGACGGGGCAAATGACGATGGAGGTTGAAAAATTTAAACCCAGAGTTGTTTCGCAAACCAATAATTCAGGAGGTGGAAATAAAACTTATAAGGTTGGCGATATTGTGTACTTCAAAGGCGGCACCCATTATGTGAGCAGCTGGCCGGGAGTGAAAGGATATAAGGCAAAGGCAGGAAAAGCGAAGATTACATTGGGGCCGAACTGTTCTGGAAACGGTAAGGCGCATCCATGGCATCTGGTTCATACGGACAATAATAGTAATGTTTACGGGTGGGTTGACGAAGGAACATTTGAGTAGGAGGTGAGAATCTATGTCTGATACGGCGGAAGGAAGCCCAGGGCTAAATAAATTGGCGAGAGTTTTATCCGGAAGAATGGCAGAAATTTCAGAGGGGAATATGAACGATGTTGAACCAGATTTCGGAACAATTAACAATGACGGCAGCCTCACTACAGATACGTTTCCGATTCCTATTCCGAAAGGAGAGTACCACTTAGGGAGGCTGGTGTCTGGAATGAAAATCAGCGTTTCTGGAGGTTCCCACGGAGGACACACTTCCGGAGATGGAGGCCATAGTCACAGCGTAACACTTCCAAGAGTGAAAGCTGGAGATAGAGTGCTTGTTGTTTGGGTGCGTAGCGAGGCGGTTGTGGTGGATGTAATTACAAAATCATAGGAGGAAAAAATGGCAGACCAATTATTTCCTGTGTTTGACCTGCCGGAAATACCGGATGATCCGGAATATGAAGAACGGTATCGTCCCTCAGTCTATTTTGATTTTGATGAGGGCGATTTCGTAAGGGACGGAGCAAATAAGTTGGTTCGTGCAGACGGCAGGGAAGCATTTATGCAATGGTGCCAGAAAATAGTTGCTACAGAACGGGAGGAATTCCTGGCATATAGTGACGAAATCGGTACAGAATTTGAAGAAATGGAAGATTTTCCGGACAGAAATTCAAGAGAGTGTGAAATTGAGCGGACAATCACGGAGGCATTGCTGGTACATCCGGCAACCGAGTATGTCCGTGAATTTGTTTTTGATTACAGTTCCGGGGTGGCAAATGTTTCTTTCACTGTGAAAGGCTATCAGTGGGAGGAAGAGGAAACGATGTCAACGAATTTTTAAGTAAGGAGGTGAGAGAATTGGTAGATGAATTTGTTTTGCCGGATTTCCTGCAGGACTGTGATGTAGACACCTTGCACAACAAAATGATGGAAGAACTTCCGGACGATATCGATAAGACAGAAGGTGGTTTCCCATGGGATTTTACCAGACCGACTGCGATTATTGCATCGGAGCTGCTGGAGTTTTATATCCCGGAAACAATTAAGCTGATGTTTCCGCAGTGGAGTTCAGGAGAATTCCTGGATTACCTAGCGAACATGGCAAGGATTTCCAGAAAAGCACCGAATTTTGCCACAGCTACAATTGAGGTGGAAGGAGAGCCGGGAACACTGATCGAGGCGGGTTCTGTGTTTTCTACACGGTCTACAGATAGCGTGGAGGCGATAGAATTTGCAACGATGGAAAGCTGCGTACTCAATGAAAACGGAAAGGGAAGTGTGGTGGTCCAAGCGTTGATTGCTGGCAAGGAATCCAATGTAAATGCGAACACGATCACATTGCTTTCTGTGCCGATTGAGGGAATAAGCAGCATTACCAATCCCCAAAAAGCGAGCGGTGGTACAGAAGAAGAGCTTGACGATGAATTGAGAGAACGTATCCTGGAGGCTAATGAGGATATGGATGACTCATACATCGGAAACAATGCCGATTATAAAAGATGGGCCGAGGCGGTGTCAGGTATTGGCACCGCCATTGTTGTGCCCGAATGGGATGGGCCGGAAACAGTGAAGATTGTAGTGCTGGATGCTAATGGCGAGGCAGCAAATGAAACACTGCAGAAAGCAGTATACAACTATATCATGAGTCCAGATAGCCCGCTTGACCGTCTGGCACCGCCAAATACAATTCTTACGGTTGCGGCTCCCCAACTGATATACATTTCATATAGCATTGAAAGTCTTTCTCTTGAAAGTGGCTTTGAAGAGGATATGGTGTTAGAGGGATTTCGGAAAGGTTTAAGCGATTATTATAAGACAGTCAATAAGGACGAGGCCGTGAAATATAACTGGGTACATTCCATTTTGACAAATACTCCGGGAGTAGAAGATTTCAAAGGTTTATTGGTTAATGGAGGCAAAGATAATATCCCGATAGACATGGACGAATATCCGTATACGGACAAGATAATTGCGGAGGGGGGATTTAGTTGATTGATTTGGAGAATTTCCCAACCAGGCAGACCGCCATAGATATGATGAGTATGATTTCCCCGATATACGATAAAGCGTATGTGGCAAAGTGGATATTTGAAGTTATGAGTGCGCCGTTATCGCTGGCTCAAAATACAGTAGACGATCTGAAAAATCAGGCATTTCCGGAAACTGCTACATGGACATTGCCATATTGGGAACGAAGCTATGGTATTGCCACAAACGAAGCATTGAGTATTGAAGAGAGGCGTAGCCAGATTATCCGCAAGAGGAATTTCAGAAAACCAATGAACCCGGCCAGAATTGAGATGCTGATTAAGGAACTGTGCGGACGAGAGGTGGAATTTGTAGAAAATGTTGCTCCACATACTTTTGAAATCAAGATTGAGCCAGGGAGTAGTTCTGTAGACCTTGGCAAAGTCATGAATTTAGTGGATGAAGTAAAACAGTCGCAAAAAAGCTACCGGATAGTGTTCGAGACGCCCATATCAGTGAAAATCCGGGCAGAACCAGTAAAACAGACATTCCCTTACCGTATGGCCTCGGAGGTCAATAAAACAGGAAGATATCCACATGAGAGTACCATTGGGAAAATTAGTGAGGCAAATATTCGTACAATGGTTGAGTCTGGAGGGCAGGAATTTCCATACGTTCTGTCTGGTACACGACCAGATGTAGCAAATATTGGCTCTATCACTTCGGTACGGCTTCAGGCATCGATTTTAGGAGAGGGAATGGAATTTACCTACCCTATAACAGGAAATGAGCCTGAAACAAGCAATTTGGGAGCAGTTGAGAACAGAGGTGTATCTGCCAAAGTGGAAGGACAAGCTGCTGGTATCGTATATAAAATCTGCGGTGCCAGGAAATTGTAGCAGAAAGGAGGCTGAAATATGCTGACAACAGCGGCCCTTAATGGGTTCAAAGACCATGTAAAACGTGCAGTTGCCTATGCGAAGTATAAAGTGGGGTCCACTTATTATGACGCAAAGATTACAGATATTTACGTGAAGAGTGATGGAAAGGTTGCGATTGATTTTACAATCGACCATCCGACGAGCGGAAATATCAAAGTAACCGAGGTGCAGCTGTATAACACAAGCGGTATTTTATGGTGCAGCAAGACCGAGAGCATTGAAAGAAAGTCCTCACAGTCCGGCATCTTTTACCGCTTTACAATCAACATTTACGAAGAATAGGAAGGAGGAAGAAAAACGTGTATGTACCGACAAACTGGAAAGACGAAGTTGTAGAGCATCCGAACCGATACAGAGAGACAAGTAACGCAGACGGTTCCATTGAGCATGTTCCCGATCCTGGGGAAGTTCTTCAGGAAGGAACGCCCCAGAGTGCAGTAAACTTCAATCACATGGAGGCAGGAATTTTTGAAGCACACCAGATATGTGCTGAAAACACCAGGATGCTCAACAGCGAGAGAAGAAAGGTGGCTGGCATTGTAGGCGAGACTTTGCAGGTAACGCTCAGTAATACCCAGTCATATCCGTTCAACAATTCTTTGAAAACGGTGCAGCTGACAACGCCGAGAAACACTAAAGACTACACCATTACACCGGAGATCGTGAGTGCGTCTGGGGGTGCAATAGGAGATATTGAATTTAGCGATAAGCTGCTGAACGGCTTCAAGGTTGCATTTACCGGATCGGCAAAGACGGTTGTGCTTAACCTTTACGTGAGAGGAGGTATGTAATTATGGCAAATGTGATTATCCCGAATGATACCAGGCGAGAAGATGTGGAGTATATTGCCAAGAAGTACGGTATTGATACTAATGATCCGGCCATGAGGGAGGCAGCGGAGGTTACTGCCGCAAGGAGCAGAGAAGCAGTAGAAATGGCGCAGCAGAGAAGGAGGTATTTCTGATGAAAGTAACATATCTGCCGGAGAACGGCAAGAATTTTATCCCCTACGAAGTAATGGGGAAGAACATTGATTTCGATGATGGAGATTTGATGTTTAACGTCTCAAAGAAAGAGAGAGATTATGAGGTAGTAATTGATATCTGCCAGGACTATACTGGCGGCCTGGTGATGGGAACTGAAACCGGCGATAAATACATCGCACAGGTTGTTATCCCGGCCAGGGAATATACGGAAACCGAAATCGCAAATCCGAATTACAATCCGGATGCAGAAGAGGGAGGCACTGAGAGTCCGACAATCATTCAGCGGACACCGGTGCCTTTTAGTATGGAACGCTGCGAGTTAAGATTATGGGAAATGGAGGTATAAAACCATGGCAAATTTTGATGATATGAGACTGGCGGTTGAAGCACTGTCCGGTGGAAAGAATACGGTACTCTTGGATGATCGGGAAATGCCCTCTGTTATGGTGGCGTTTCCTAAGTTCAAGATTTCTGATGTGATTGCCGGTGGAAGCGAAAATATTCATCCGGCTTTCATGGTGGGAGGCGCTGAAAAGGAGTGCATATACGTTTCCAAGTTCCAGAATATTGTAATGAACGACAGGGCATATTCCCTTCCGTTCAAAGACCCGAGGGCAAGCCTTAATTTCGACTCTGCCAATACATATTGCAGAAACAAGGGTGAGGGCTGGGGATTGTTGCCTTATTCCCTGTGGTCTGCGATTGCCCTGTGGTGCAGGAAAAACGGCACCATGCCAAGAGGTAACAATAATTACGGCTGCGATCACGGATATCCGCACGAAAAGGGCGTTCCGACATACTACGAATCCGGAAAAATCGCAAGATGCGCTACGGGCTCCGGGCCAGATACATGGAACCATAATTGGCTCCCGGACGGCATTTGCGATTTGAACGGTAATGTATGGGAATGGTGCGCTGGTATGCGTATGGTTGATGGAGAAATCCAGATTATTCCTTATGCGAACAGTATGCTGGCAGATGTCAGCCTGGCTGCTGGATCGACTGAATGGAAAGCGATTGCTGCAGATGGCTCTCTGGTGGCTCCGGGAACATCCGGTACATTGAAATGGGATTGGGTATCATCCAAATTCCAGCTTACTACCGGCAGTCTGACCTATACCACAGATCAGGGAAATGGATGCCAGTATAAGGATATGACATTAGCCACTGGCTTAACCGCTCCGGAAATTGCTAAGGCCCTGCTTTTATATCCTGATGAACCGGGCGGAGATTATGGCAGCGATTACCACTGGGCAAACCTCGTTGGCGAGCGTTTGCCGGTTTGTGGGGGCGGGTGGGGCAGCACTACCGGCGCTGGCGTGTTCTGCGTGTACCTGAACTCCCCTCGTTCCAACTCCTTCGGCCACATCGGCTTCCGCTCCGCTTTTGTAAACTGATACCTGAACACTGATTGCCGCCTGGGAAGGCGGCGTTTTTTAAACTAAAAGGAGAAAGAATGTGGCAGAACAGAGATCCGACAACATGAGTAAAGAGATGGAAGAAGAAGGGTTTAAAATCCTGCAGAAAATAGAGGATATGATAGTCTATGCTCTTCCGCTCATAGAAAAATGGTCCATACCGCATCAGAAACTGCTTGGTGATGATATAGCCCATTGTATGAATCAGATGTCGCAGCTGGCGTCGGCATTGACGGTTGCATACTACAAGAAAACTTCTATCAGTGAACTGGACGAGACGAATAAGGCTCTCCAGTCTTACATCCGGGTAGCATACCGGTTGAAATATCTGAAAGGCACTTCCTCAAGGAACGAATGGGAAGGACGGTCAACAGAAATCGGAAAAATGATAGGGAAATATAAAGAATGGGTATACGGCGATAATCAGAAATCATCCCAACCCAAAAGCGGTAAGACAAGATATAGCCGCTGATAAGGCGGCTATAGAAACAACGGGAACAGGCTATTCGTTTGCCGATTTGTGGGGGCAGGTGGAACAACACTTCCAACGCTGGCGTGTTCAACGTGAACCTGAACAACCCTCGTTCCAACTCCAACAGCAACATCGGCTTCCGCTCCGCTTTACTCTCATATGCCAGAATCGATCAGTTTACGGACTGCTCGACAGTGCGAGAGAATAAAGGAGTCTGTTTCCGCTCCAGGCCGGACGGCAGGAGAAAAATGGTTCTATTCGTGCGTGGGTAGAACCGCCCCTGTGGAGACACACAAAGCAGGGGCGCCTATGGAAGCCGCAAGTAGCGAAAGCGAAAGCTGCAACACATAGTTTAACGAAAGGGAATGACAACGCAATGAAGATTAAGAATGTATTTGACCTTATCTTCTCAATGGATAATCTGTATGGAGCACTGGAGGATGCCTCGGCTGGAAGGAGATACAACCGGGACGTAATGTACTATAATTTTCATGCATGGGAGTTATTAGATGAAATCCGACAGTCAGTCTATGATGGAACGTACCGCATAGAAAAGTATTACATTTTCTATGTATACGAACCAAAGAAAAGAATGATTATGTCTATCAAATTCCGGCATAGAGTTGTCCAATGGGCGATATACAGAGTTGTCAATCCTATGCTGGTAAAGGGGTATATCAAGGATTCATACGGATGTATTCCGGAAAGAGGGCCTCTTATGGCAGCACAGAGGCTCCAATACTGGCTAATACAGGTAGAACGCCAGGAGAATTCCCGGTGGTTTTATCTTAAGCTGGATATAAGCAAATATTTTTACCGGATCTCACACCGGATATTAAAGAAAATTCTTGCAAAGAAGATTAAGGACAAACGGCTGCTGAAACTGCTGTATTCCATTATAGACTGCGAACACACGCCGTTTGGGCTGCCGGAAGGATGCTCTCCGGGAGATGTTCCGTTGGAAGACCGCCTTTTTGATGTCGGTATGCCAATAGGAAATCTGCTATCACAAATATTTGCAAATGTATATTTGGATGTCCTGGATCAATTTTGCAAGCGTGTACTTAGGATTCATTTTTATATCCGGTATATGGATGATGTGATTATTCTATGCGACAGCAAAGAAAAACTCAGAGTTTGGAAAGATAGAATTTCAGAGTTCCTTGAAACGGAACTGGAGCTACGGCTTAACAGCAAGACCTGCATACGTCCGATAAGCCAGGGAATTGAGTTTGTTGGGTATCGTGTATGGCCGGACAAGCTCGTTCTTAGAAAGAGTACTACTTTACACATGAAGCGTGTTCTTAAAGCAAGAAGAGAAGCGTACCGGGTGAAGGAGATTACTCTCAGACAGGCCACAGATACACTGAATTGCTATCTGGGTATGCTGAAGCACTGCGATAGCGATGCGCTTCGAGAATCTATCCTGGACAATTTCGTTTTGACACATGCTGACAAAAACATAGAAGACAAAGAGGAAGGAGTAGATTGCTATGAAACTGTCTATTGCTGAGGTTCTAGACAAACAATCGGAGATTATCAAATTACAGACGGAAATCATTGACAGTCTGAGCGCTGAATTGCTCCAGAATGGCATGATTACAGAGACTGATCTGAATAATATCAAGAAAGCTGCGCTTATGCAGGAGGATATCAACGGATGATTCCGGGAACGAAAAATTACATAAGGGATAAACCGTATGAGATATGTTACATGAAAATTCAAGAAGTGGAGGTATCGGAGAAATGGATTTAGCAAGTTTGGTTGTAACAATCGTTGTTGCGATGTCGATTCCGTCTGGGATAACAGGGTTTTGCTTCTGGAGGATTCAGAAGAAAATTGAAAAAAGGGATAAGATTCTCGAAGAAAAAGAAAAACAGAAAGAGGAGAACGAGCTTCTGCTGATTAAGCTGGCTGGAGCGTCATTGTCCCTTGGAGAAGCAACGGCGGCAGCGGTACAGCGTATCCCGGATGCTAACTGCAATGGAGATATGCACGCAGCGCTTGAATATGCTCGGAAAATCAAGCATGAGCATAAAGACGCACTCTTTGAAACGGCTGTTCACAGCCTGATTTAAAAGGAGTGGGAATAATGCGAAGAAGACGCAGAGTTGTTAAAAGAAAAAGTTTCATAACAAGAATAAAAGAGTATTTCCAGAGAATAGGCACACTCAACATCATACTGATGCTGGTTGGAGCCTTTTTTGTTTGGTTTAACTGGCAGATGATACTGATGTTCCGTGAGTGCGGAAGTATTCCCGAGACATATGCTTGCGCTGTGGTTACAGCAACGATAGGCGAATGCGGAATATGCGGGTGGATCAGAACCAATAAAGACCGAAAGATGGAAAGAAAATGGGAAAAAGAAGACAGAGAAGAGCAGGAAAAGCACGATAAGGAGGGATATGAATGAAATTCACAGAAGCCTTTAAGGCAATGAAAGAAGGAAGCAAAGCAAAGCTGCCGTCATGGGGCGGCTACTGGAGATGGGATCCGGAAAAAGAAACAATCATCATGCACACGAAAGACAGACAGGATCTGGATATCCGGGAGACACAGGTGGTTGAGTACACCATTGGAAATATACTTTCTGATGAATGGATCATTGCAGATGAAACAAACTGCCCGCAGCTGGGCGGAGAAGCAACATTCTCATTCAGCGAAGCGGTTAAATATCTGAGAAGAGGTATGAAAATATCTCGAAAAGGATGGAACGGAAAAGGCCAGTATGTAAGAATGGTGGATCCGTACAATGACACAGCTTTCCAGGTTATTGAAAAGGCAGATATTGACGGAACGCTGTATCCGTACTTTGCGTTAAAGAATGCACAGAATGGATTTATCCCGTGGGTTCCGTCAACCGGAGATCTTCTGGCAGATGATTGGATTTTTGCATAAGAGAGGAGAAAGACTATGAGTTTAGAAATTTTTCTGTTAGGTCTTCTGATCGTGTCAGTAATGACCGGTCTGTTTACAGAGGCAATTAAAAATTGGATGAAAGAAAGAGATAAGACATATTACCCGAATGCGCTTGCTGGTTATGTGTCTGTTGGTCTTTCTGTAGCAGTAGGAGCTGCGTATGTAATTTTAACTGGGGCAGAGATCAATGCAAAGTTAGCGGTATACCTGATTGCCCTGTTGCTTCTGTCGTGGTTATCAGCGATGGTCGGATACGACAAAGTTATCCAGGCAATCTCTCAGTTTAAACAGTATGGAAAATAGGAGGAGGACACGGGAGATATGGCAAAAATTATTGTAGGTACAGCCGGCATAATTATTGTTTTTGCTGCCGCTGGTTTTGTATTACTCACGAACGAATTGGGGCGGTTTATTCGTGATGTTTGTCCTTATGACCAGGAAGGAGACGATGAATATGGCGATTAATATTGCTGCAGAGAAAAGAGCGTACAAAGTATTTGTTGCTGCAGGAATGACTCCGGAAGGCGCCTGTGCCCTGATTGGAAACCTGGAAGCGGAAAGTGATGGATTTTACACGAACCGTGTTGAATATCTGTGCTTAAAGAGACTGAAAGAGAATGGGAAAATCTACACAGACAAAACGTATACCGAGGCGATTGATTCCGGAAAGATCTCCTGTGAAGAGTTTCTTCATCCGCTCCCAGGCAAACAATATGGATATGGCTATGCTCAATGGACAAGCCCGGATCGAAAATCAGGACTCTACACAAGAGCAAAGCAGGCCGGAAAATCTATTTCCGATGAAGATATTCAGCTGTCATACATTTTATGGGAGTTGGAAGTTAAATACCCTGCAGTCATGAAAGCACTGATTACGGAAACAAGTATCCGTGAGGCATCGGATGTTGTTTTAAAGAAGTTCGAAGCTCCTGCCAATACAGGGGAAAGTGTATGCAAGGCAAGAGCTGAAAGGGGTCAAAGATTTTACAACAATTACATAAAAGGAGGCAACAGCATGACTGTAAAAGAAAGAATTGAAAAAGCTACCACATGGATGGAAGATACTGCCAAAGATGATAGACATGGGTATTGCCAGGATCACAGATGGGGCGAAGATGGAGATTATGATTGTTCATCTGCTGTGTACTCGGCATGGGAATATGCAGGCATTCCGGTAAAAACATATTCCTTCGATAAGTACGGATGCGCATATACTGGTGTTATGCCGGCTGTATTTGAGCATTTCGGATTTGAAAATGTTATAAGCAAAGTTAACATCAAAACCGGGGCCGGCATGGAACGTGGAGATATTCTTCTAAATGATAAAAAGCATACCGCTATGTATTGCGGAAACGGAAAAGAAGTCGAAGCAAGCATCAATGAGAAAGGTACAGCACATGGAGGGCAGCCTGGAGATCAGACGGGAAGAGAGTTCCTGATCCGGGATTACAGAAATTATCCATGGACGCACGTTTACCGGTATAAAGGAGGCACAACGTCATCGGCAGGAACATCTGGATCAGGAAAAACATACCTGTCAAAAGGTGATGCTGGAGATGAAGTAAAAACTATGCAGTCTATGCTGATTAAGTGCGGATATTCCTGCGGAGCTGCTGGAGCTGATGGAGACTTTGGATCCGGAACAGATAAGGGGCTTCGGGCATTCCAGAAAGCAAATTCCTTGACGGTGGATGGAAAATACGGACCGGCCTCCAAAGCAAAGCTGGAAGCGCTTTACAGCCAGAAAACTTCCACCGTCAAAAAGACGGTAGATGAGCTGGCAAAAGAGGTAATTGCCGGAAAATGGGGAACCGGAGATTCCAGAAAATCCGCTTTGGAAAAGGCCGGATATAATTACAATGCTGTTCAGAAAAAAGTAAATGAAATCCTTGCAGGTTCTTCCGCCAAGAAATCCATCACGGAGATTGCCAAAGAGGTAATCGCCGGCAAATGGGGGAATGGAGACACACGGAAAAAGAACCTGGAACTCGCAGGGTATAATTACACGGAAGTTCAGAAAAAGGTGAACGAGCTGCTGAAATAAGCAGAGAATACGAGGTGTTTTCTAAGCACTACTTATAGCAAGGAAGGTATATCACACGCCCTGATCCTTCGGGATCGGGGCATTTTTTTGTTGGAAAATCAGTTAGCACATTTGAGGTAAAAATCAATATACAAAATAACCAAAAATTACGAGGGATTTTTGACGAAATGTGCCTGAGCAACGATAGAGATTTTTTCAATACCTAATATGCCTAAAAGATAAAATCCTGTATAGAGCCGTGTATGAGCTTACAGACATATATGTTATTTTGGTTGAAAAATGAACTCGCAAAAACGAATTGTCCACATTATCCACAATAGAATGGGGATAATTCGTAAATGCGAGGATGTTGCAAAACCTAGGTATTTCGCATGGTTCGTGGAAAATGAATGTGACATTGTCACAGATATGTCACGAAAGTGACACATCACTATATATCTATATTTTGTTCTAAGTCTACATTCTTTCTTTTTTTCTTGGTCTTATACTATTTTCTTTTTGGTCCTTTTTCTTTTAGAAGATAGAACTCGTAGCTGAGAGGCAGATAAGAGTAAAAAACTCGAAAAACAGAAGTGAAACACTTGACAAATTCGCAGTTGCGAGTTATAATATATACATAATCAAACAACAAATAAAATCATAGGTGTTATTTTTTTACCCAAAAGGCTCGCAAATGAATGTTTCACGTGAAACATTAGGTACTCAAATGCGAGAATTAAAAAAGGAGGAGCAAAGAGTATGGCAGAAAAAATGAAGTGCGGGTATAGAGAGATAAGAAGAATTTTCTCAGATGATCTTAGAAATCTTTGCATTAAGAAAGACTGGTACACAAGAGGGAATTGCAAAGAGTACTGTCATCTATTAAATGAGCTGGCACATGAGAAAGAGAATATTACAACGGATGACATCGTTGAAATTGCCCAGGATATTCTGAATCATAGTGATACAGATCAGGAGCTTACCAGTATCTGCTTTGACATTGCAAAGATTGCAGTTACATTTTTCGAGGAGGTATAAAAGTGAAGAAATTCTATGATCCGGAATATGACAGAATCGTTGATGAATCAGTTCCTAAGAAACAGTATGAGTGGTTCAAAAATCAGAGCTGGTTCCACAAGACCTACGAACAGTTTTTGGCAGATAATTTTCTGAATGAGGATATGACAGAAATTCAGTAAGGGAGGATTGAGAATATGACAATTTTACAGAAAGAAATGGCACAGCGTAGTGATGCTATAAAAAACATGGGATATTTAATGGTTGCAGGTTTGGTTGATATTACACCGGAAAATGAAAGCCTTTTTCAAAGCGGTCTGGTAGCTATGCTGGAAGAAAACGAGCAGGACAGAAAGCAACAGAATGAGGTATTTGAGAAAATGCCTTGGCTGAGACGAATAGCGGAAAAGGAGGCGGCAGAGGCATAATGGCTGTAAAAAGAACCTTTTACCAAGACCGGTGGAATAAAAACAAGGTCTGGGAAGTAGCAAAGCTGGCTGGAGGCTATTATCTCCGCCAGTACATCTGCGGGAAGCAGTGGGGCAGAGGTCTTCGGACCACAAAGAAGTTTATTAAGAGTTTGGGAATCCTGGAGTTTGAACAGGTTCCGGCAATTCATTAAGTAGGAGGATTAAGAGATTATGAAGTGGGATGCAAAGCATGACAGAGCAAAAAGAGTAATTGATGCGTTTCTGGATAACGCAGCGTACTGGCAGGAAAGAGAAGACCTGGCAGAAGGTTTATCAGAAGAAGAAAAGGCGCTGGTTGATGAAGAGGTAAATCTGATGATCGCTTCTATCCGCAAGAGGTACAAGTTGGACGTGAGATTGCCTCAGCAGGCGGCTCAAATTCAGCCGGAAGAGGTCAAGGCGGAAATTCCTACAGAGAAGGTAACAGAAACGATTCCAGGGCCTGTAAAAGAAGCAGAGACAGGAGAAAAGCCGAAGAGAACCAGGAAGAGAACCACGGGAGAGAAGAAAACGCCGGCAAGAAAACCAAGAGTAAAGAAAGAGAGTGATACGGAGGCGTAGGTGATTATGGGGAAGATGGTTACATGCAGTTTGAGGGATACGACAGGATGTAGAACTCGAAGCAAGGTGAGGCTGGCGGATATTCCGAAGATTCTCCAGAGTTTTGAAAGAGAGGCCGCTGCATTAATGAAGGAAACCGGTGCCGATCATGTTCTTTACGGGTGCAAAATCTATGATGCAGATGATAGCCTGGTGGCGGTTCAGCTTTATAACGAGCCTATGGACGATGAAACTTTTGATAGAGTGACAGGGAAGGCCAGGGGAGTGCTGATTTATGCGCTCCACAACAGGAGGAAATAGAATGCACAGATATTACAGTACAATGCGCCCGGTTATGCCGGGCGGTTTTCCTAAGAGACAGGATGTTTTGGAGATTAAGAATTTTGACAGTCGGAAGTATGTTGAGGAAATTGACCGGGAGGCGTGGGGCTATATTGAATATGCGGAACCGCTGACAGAGCAGGAGGCAGCGGAATACGAGCTGCTTTCAGCAGAGAAGAAAATGTGGTACTGCGTGACATCCTCATTCGATGATTACGGAAGGGTGACGGCGGCTATCACAAGTACGTGCATGGCTGCGGTGCAGCCGGAGGGAGGCTTTACAAGTACCAAACGTAAAGACATCTACCATGATTGGTACGGGAGCAAAGAAGAGGCAGATAGAGCAGTTGAAGAAGCAAAGGAGGCATAGGAGATGGCAGAAAAGAAGATTTTCACAGATGAAAATTCAAAAGAGGAATTTAAGGGCTTGTGCATGGCAATCCTTCCGCATATCAAGGCGATTATGCGAACCATGAAGGAAAAAGGCATTGAAGTATCGTCAGGCATTTCACTGGGGGCAGATGGGTATTTCAATTTCTATATTCATGGGAGCCGATGGGAAATGATAAAGTTCAAGGATGAACAAACAGTCGCAATTCGCTATGGATATACCGAGGAGATAGAAGCTCCAGAGAGCCAGGAGGTAGAGTATAGCAAAGTAACCGAGAATCTGATGGAAATTTCCATGGTATTTGCTGATCTGCGGGCAGAACATGAAGAATTGTCGGATATTGACAGCATTACATGGAAACAGGAGTTTGTAGAATGGGCGAAGGAGTTTGAAAAGCAACATTCGGAACCTGAGTGTTGGGAGAATGACGATTACATAGATTCCATAGAGGAATTTGCAGAGAAAAAGATTTTAGGGTTTGTACATCCGGGAATGGAGAACAGGAGGGCGGTGAGTTAGGATGAACAGTATTTTAAAACTGACTCCGGAGCAGATTGAGAAAATGGCAGTTGAAATCCGGGAGCTGCTTCTGGACACAGGAATGTGGCAGGACACGGAAATATATTTCAATGGCAAACGGTTCA
Organism: Eubacteriales bacterium; assembly: GCA_030524545.1. Classification (GTDB taxonomy): domain Bacteria; phylum Bacillota; class Clostridia; order Lachnospirales; family Lachnospiraceae; genus Blautia_A. Next base: position 86,344 of record JAUNGM010000004.1, on the reverse strand, counting down.
CGAGCCATGATCCGGCGGACGACAAGTATTATTACAATGACCGGGAGCATTTGATTACTGAAGAGAACCAGAACCCACGTACATATTTTGAATATGTGGCAGAGGATCATATCCTCAGTATGGCATTTGAAGGTCCTGTATGCGAGATGATTTATTACGGATTATATCCGGGAGTCAAGCGGAAATTTGATAAGATTTTCGAAAAGTACGGCGTGTACTACGAACAAGGTGAACACTGGAATCTGACTTGTTTTTACATTGGGAGTTGAGGGAGGAATTGTTATGGTTGAAGAAATGAATTGCGGCTGCATAAGAGTACAGTCAAGTACGAATGAATGGATGGATTGTATTTTTCTGGTGGCTGCGGAAGAAAAAGAGAAAGCACTCAAAGTATTGGAGAAGGCGTGGGATGATTTTTGGGAGCAGGGAGAAGGCTGGTGCTATGGGAATTTCTTAGAGGCTCGGTTGATAGAGGCGGGAATTGCGTATGATTCATATTATGCAGACACGGAGAGCTGAGGATCGAGGAAAAGGAAATCTATATTCCGGTCATACAAAAGATTATGAAGGAGGTTGGAGGATGCTGAAAATCGGGAACATCGAGAAAGATAGAAACGGCAAGTACATCATCAGCAGAGATTATTTCCGGCAGGGAATGGTGTTCAAGGACGAAAATGCCTACCGAAACAGAAGGAATGAACCGTGTTATGTGCCAGAATTATCGGATTCAGTGTATTGCGGTCAGGACTTCCTCAACATGTGCCACGGCCAACAGGAATTTGCAGACGAATTGTTTGAAGAGGTTGACTGGCAGCATCCGGAAACTCTGATGCAGGATTGGTTCGTGAATAATGAATGGATTATCTGTGAAGGATGCGGTTGCCTGGTAAATTACGGCGATGGCAGCAACGATAAAGTTTGCCCGAATTGTGGCAGGAAAGTGGAGGTGAACTGAGAGGATGGAAGAAAGAAAAGTGGTGGAGACTTTGTTTATCCGGAAAGCAGTGGAAGTGGCCGTAGAGGATATTGACGATATTCTCTGTGGGGCTATGGAGGGAGGAAGTAACTATTGGTGCGATAGAATAGATGTTATTGGAGATTATTTGGGAGAATATGCAAGTGAGCAGATCGGCAGAGGAGGAAAGCTAAGATTTCACGTCAAAGAACCATTTGACGATGAATCCACAGAATGGTACGAGATGGATAGGGAAAAGTTCCTTCATGGACTCCAGGAGTGGTTGAACAGCTATCCCGATATCAGCTCATTCTTGTATAAAAATGAACTTGACTGCGGGCAGATAGACGCAGGAATGGCAGATAGTATTGTGCAGTATGCATTATTCGATGAAGAAATATTTGGATAAACGAGGGGTGAAGATATGGCGGCAGTATTGGTCTTGGTGTTTTTAATTTATGCAGGAATGAAAGGAAAATGAAGATGAAGAGCATTGTCACAGAGTATAAAGAAATCTGTTTCTTCTGCGGAAGGCCAGCTGAAGGAGAACATCATTTGATTTTTGGAACGGCTGGAAGAGAGCTGAGCGAAAAGGATGGACTGAAAGTTCCAACGTGCAATAATTGCCACAACATGGGAGAGGGCAATGTAAAGATACATGGTAATGTCATGGCGGAGAAGCTGTCAAAAATGTTGGGGCAGGCGTTATGGGAAAGAAACTGGATTCTGAAAGACGCAGTGCATGATCCGGAGAAGAAAGATGAAAAGGGCGTTCAGGAATTGGAAAGCCGGATTGCCAGAAAAGAATTTCGGAGTCGATATGGAAAATCGTATTTGTAAGGAGGTGGCATGGGAGTGAAAAAGTTGAAGAAAAAATATCTGGATGTCTTGGAACTGCATGATTGGTCGGTCAGTAGTTACACAGAGGACGGAAGGGTAGAATTGGAAAAATATTCGCCGGCGGGAGAGGATTTCATAATGTGCGTAAACGTTGAAAATTTTCCACAGGCGGTAATGGAATACGCAGAGGATTTCGATATTGACGAGCATATAGCTATGTGGATCGAGGCAAAGAGGAACGGAGTCGGTGGAGTTCCAGAAACCAGAGAGTTAGTGCATGATGCAGAAGATATTGACAAAATGCTGCAGGAGCTTGCTATTGCATTATCTGAAGCAAAGGAAAAGCCGCAAATTATTTCGAGAGATACGGAGTACGGAATGTTTGCAAAGCAGATCAGCAATGGAAAGGAGCGACTGATCGGACGCATAGTCGGTACAGAAGCTCTCTGCAGAAAAAGATTTGAGGAGAAGGTCAGAAAACGGGAAATCATGCGTGACATTGATCTGAGCACGGCAGTGGTTATGAAAAGAGAAACCATTACCTATGCGGGAGAATGGGAGGTGACTGGCAGTGCAGATTGTTAGATGTAATGCTTGCGGATGGATTGGAAAAGATAGTGACCTTGGATTGCTGCGTGAGGATGATACAGAATATTGTCCAAGATGCAAAGATACAGAATGCTTAATGGATGTAGAGCATGGTTGCAATTTTGACAGTCAGGAAATAGAAAAGCTGTGGGAATTACTGGGAGAAATCCCGGTTGATAACAACGACCAGATTGAAGAAGATTTCCTGGGATTCCCGGAAGGAACGGATAAGCTGGACATCTGGCATTGGTTTGATGAAAGATATCCAGATGGCGTAGTGAGGTTACTGGGAAAGGAGTGAGAGAATCGTGTGTAATACAGAGATATACTATTTGTACCGAGACGCGAGTAATTACAAGAAGGGGAACACGGTTATTGTATCTGGAACATTCAGCGAAGAACAGATTGATACCATAATAGAGTGTTTGGATGAGGGAGAATACTTCATACCTAAACAGGTTGGTTTGCCGGAAGAACGATTCGGTAAATGGACGAAAGATGATCACTGTTGGTTTGAGTTGAACAGAGACGGATTCAGAAAAACGGAGGCCATGGCAACTGTTGCAATTACTGCAGAAGCCCTGGTAAGTAATTTTATCAAAGCAAAAGGAGCATGGAGAGATTGGGAGTAGAGGTATGCAAATAGAACGAGAGATTAAGAAGAAAATAAGTGAACAGAATGGAATTACGATATTCCAGAATAAAAGCCTGGTAATAGAATTGACAGATTCAGAGATTGAGGAAGCATACCGGCTCAAAGAAGCGGAGTATTTGCACACAGATATCTTGGTCGAACTTGCTGAGTTTTGCGAATACGAAGATGTACCGAGAGAGATAGCAAACGGTATAATGCAAAATGGAGAAATAGTCTGCCAGATCGCCACAAGGTATGCGAAAAGACGTAGTAGAAATGTGGCCCAGAACGATACAATGAATGATGCCATAAGAGAGGTGTTGAAGGAGGCGGGAATTTGGAAATAATATGCAATAAGGGAGCTGCAGAGGCGATCAGAGAAATCCTTAAAATCGAAGATCTCAATCAGAGAGAGCTGGCAGATAAGATGGGAGTTACCCGGCAGAATGTAAGTGATTTCCTGAACAGGGGAACAAAGAGTATGCGATATGACAGCTTTGAAAGGATGACATCAGCTCTCGGATACGAGATAGTAGTGCGTAAAAAACTCGAAAAACAGAAGTAAAACACTTGACAAATTCGCAGTTGCGAGTTATAATATATACATAATCAAACAAAACAAATCACCAAACACGGAGGTACGAGATATGACAACAAGAGAACTGAGACAGATGTTGGTAGAAGTAGAAAATCAGGATATGACTATCAAGGAACTGCGGGAGATTCTTTTTGAGATTGAGGATCAGGATAGAGAACTGAGACCGGTCGATTTGATGAAGCTGACTTTTGGAAAGTAGTGAGCGAGGGTTTAAGGACGGGAATATTTTTTTACCCGATTAGTTCGCAGATGCGAGATTTCGAGGCGGGTAAACACACTCAATTACGAGATTTAAAAGGAGGAAGTGATATGAGAATTGCAACACAGTTCAGAACGTATGAAGATGCGTATTTGAAAATCGGAAAGTATATGGCCGACAATAGCCTGGCTATCGAGGCATGGAACAGACAGGATGGCCCTATTGCAAGATTGACGATTTGCTTGACTGATCCATTCCTGAGAGAAAATGAGTCATATGTTGATACGAATAACTGCCCGTGGGCCATGGATTTCATCAAAGAGTATCAGCTTGGCAAGGAAAGCGGGCATGTGAGAAGAAGCGGTTATTGCACATACCCGGCTGTTACGTTCGACTTGGAGCAGCTGAAAAAGCACGAAAAGGAGATGTAAGGTGTATGGCATATCAGAGAAAGACACGTGACCGCTGGGACATCATGACAAACTGGGGCTATGGCTGGGAATGTGAGAATAGCGAATATACCAGGGAAGATGCAAGGAGAAGTCTGAGAGAGTACAGAGAAAACCTTGCCGGACGAGCGGATGTCCGGATGGAGAAGCATAGGGAATTAATTACAGTATAAGAGGAGGTAACACATGGAGAGGATTTTTTACACAATCAATGAGAAGTCGGCAAAGACAGCACACGAAATGATGTCAATGAGCGACTACAAGGAGGGCAGCAAGACGGCAGAGTACCGGGGATATGTGAATGAGGCATATGACCTGGCAGATAAGATAGCAGAAGCGAAACCAAAGGAGGCGGACAGGGTGTATGCGCTGGCAGAACGGTACTCACGGAAGATGGCCGAGTACATGAATAAAGAAATTAGTATCGGGCTGAGATGTCCGTCGGTGATGATTTCCGGAGCAGGTAATTTTCCGGTCAAGAAAAAGGAGAAGCAGGTGGCTGCATGGGAGAAAAACCATGAGTTCTACCAGCAGGTGAAGGGTATCCTCGACAAGATGAAGAACATTATGTATGGCAAGGAGCAGATTAAGTCTGGAGACGCAGATGCAATCGAAAGGCTGGAGGAAAAGCTGGAAAGCCTGAGAGAGCTGCAGGAGACAATGAAGGCTGTCAATAAGGCCATTCGCTTGAAAGACACGGAAAAAGGAGATAATGCTCTGAGAGATATGGGATATTCGGACGAACAGATCAAGGAGTTACGAAAACCGGACTTCTGCGGCAGAGTTGGGTTTCCGGATTATGCTCTTCAGAACAACAATGCAAATATCCACAGGGTCGAGGATCGGCTAAAACGCCTGAAAGCGGCGAAAGAAAAAGGAACACAGGAGACGGAGAACGATTTCTTTAAGGTTATCAGAAATGCAGAGGCTATGCGACTGCAGATAATTTTCGATGGAAAGCCAGAGCCGGAAATAAGAGAGATTCTGAAAAAGAATGGTTTTCGATGGGCGCCTTCAAATGGGGCGTGGCAAAGACACCTCAACGGAAATTCAGAGTATGCACTGAATCAGGTTATTAAAGGAATAAAGAAATTACAGGGGGCAGAGGCATGACACTGGGAACAGCAGCAGCTGGTATTGTTCACGCTGGAGGCGGTACTTACAATATTGGGTTCAATGGAAATGACGAAACGCAATTTAGCGCATATGATCTGGCGGAGCTTCTTGATTTATGGATTGAATTCTGCGAAGAGAACCTGTTTCAAACGAATAGCGTTGATTATGTAGAGAGGGTCGAAGATGAAATATAAAAAGAAGATCCGGCAGTTCTTAGAAGATAATTACTGCATGATAAATGGTTTGATGTGTCCAGAAGAAAGGAAAACATTTGGTGGCGATGTAGTGAAGATTATCATGGACGATATTGATAGGCAGATTAAGGATGAGGTAGTCGATCATGGCAGAGATGCTGACAATGCAGATAGCGAATGAATATTCAAATAGAGCCAGAGAGCTTCTGGATAACGGGCTTCAGGACGTAGGCGAGCGTAGAAAGCTAAGGATTGAGTTGCAGGAACGCTGCAGGCTGACGGAGTTGCAAGCTGTGAATATTCTGAACGGTTATTATGCTAGAGATTACATAGCGATGTGTGAGAGGAGAGAAGAAAATGAACGGAGAGAGCAGAACAATCAAGACAATTAAAGGGTGGGAGATGTGGACTGACAGCCAGGAACCACCGTGCAATACCGGATGGGATCAGTATTGTAAACCTGGAGAATTGGTAGACGAAGGGGTGTACGACTACTTCCTGGACATCTTGCCTCCAAGGAGTATGGGATATGGCTATCTGCAGGTCGGGGAGCCGCACGATCATCGGCTTAATCCGAAGACCGGAAAATATGCTGCGACATACGCAACATTTGTACGGGTGGAAAAAGGAATCTATCGGTACTGCGGAAATTGTTTTGCAGGCCAGACAGAACATATTGCGTAGGAGGTGCGGCATGAAAATTATCGGGTACTGTGTACTTGAAAGCAAAGAGTATGTGATGTTTGAAGATAATCATTGCGGAGATGCGGAGTTTAAGCTGACAGATGGATTTCACGACAAAGTCATGAATTGGAATAGCAAGAGAATGATAGGCATTAGAACTTTGTCAAAAGAGGAAATCAACCTGGAGAAAATTGTGAAGCGCATGAGAGGAGCCAGAAAATGGCATCCACTTTTGGCATTGCTGAGAGAGGAGGTGAAGAAAAGTGAGTGAATTTACATTGAACGTTAGCCCGGAAGCAACCGAAAAGATTGCAGAAATTATACAAAAAATCGCTACTGGAGGATTGGCGAGAGCGGAGCCTGAACCGATTACGAGCTTTGAAATGGCAGAAATTTTTCGGTGCACTCATACACGGATATTCAATCGGATTTCACGCTTTGTAACGGTCGAGGCAACAGATCAGGAGAAAGAAGAGTTTGAAATTGCACAAAGGGAATACCGGACAGGGAGAAATCATCCGGTTTGGAAATTGTCAGAAGAGGGATGCAAGCTGTATGTGAACCGAATGTGTTCCGAAGAAAGACGCAGCAAGACTTTCATGACTGGCCTGGAGAAATTTAATTCAGAGATAGAGCGCAGATATCATGGGAGATCGGAAGGAGTTCAGAAGATGATTCTTATGAATGGACGTTCCAGAGCTGAGTGCGGGTACATAAAGGAATTGTTTGATAAGTTTGTAACTGGTCCGGCAATAGAAAACCGGGAAATTGAAGAACTTGGCGAGAAGTATGAGGAATTTTATAAAGCAATGAACAGAGCAAATATTCCATCATCCGAAAAAGGCAAATTGGAGGATGCGGTCATGGGAGTTGCAGTAGAAGCAGAAATGCAGGGATTTATTTATAAGAGCCAGAAAAGCCCAGGAAAACAGGCACTTCCAGACCATCCACCCTATGCTCTGGTACAAATTTGGTACGCAATCCCTATAAAACGTCCAGAATAGACTCCTGGACTCAGTCAAACGGTCTGAGTTATTCGGCAGAATCAGAGAAAGACAGGACATAGCACCTCGTAAAATGAGCGTATTGCCATTTTAGCCAGTTAGCCTATAATTTCCCCACCCGAATATATTTAAACGGCTCCTGCCCCTGTAACAAGGTCATAGAGCCAGATTCGGCACACTCAAACGACTTGCATATGCGAGTAAAACTGGCGGGATTCCAGACTGCTGCCAGGGCGGAAAATTAAAAATTCCTCGAAAACCCTTTAAATATCAGCGTTTTGTGAAAAATTAAAATCTCGCACATATGAATTTTTAATCTTGACATTGCTCGCATATGCAATTATTATGAACCCATGGACACCATATGAACCCATATGAACCCGCATAAACTCATATAAACTCAGAAAGGGGAAATAAAACATGACAGAAAAAGTGAATGAGACACAGGGATATGGACGGCTCATGAATATCAATGATTTAATGCGCTACCTTAACCTGGGAAGAAATTCGTCAAGGAATCTTGGAAAAAGTGCCAATGCCATTGTGCGTATCGGAACCAGGGTTCTGTATGATCGTAAGAAAATAGACAGCTACATTGACAGCCAGGCACAGGACAGATAATGCTCCAGAAAGGAAAAGGACTTATGACAGAAAACAGTTACGGTTTTGTATTGAAAGAGATCATAAGGGACGGAACCCTTACACCAGAATCCAGGATTTTATATGCTATTCTCGCCACCTACAGCAACCAGGACAGAAAATGCTACTCAACCATCAATGAGCTTATCAAGGCATCCGGAATGTGCCGGACTACGTTTTATCGGCATATGAAAAGTCTGGAAGAGAAAGAAATTATCAAAAAATATTATGAACAGACAGACAAGTATCCGACTCACCGTAAGCTCGTATATGAATTATGCGACAGACTTTCAGAATGAGCCATAGAAAGGGGACTTGCCTATGGAACGGAAAACCAGGTATGGGAAATTTGACATGGATATTTTCTGCGATGAATCGTTACCGCTTGGATCAAAAGCCCTGTACTGTGCGCTCGCAGGATTCTGCAACAAGGAAAGAATGTGCTTTCCGTCCATCGACACCCTTATGAGAGCAACCGGAATGACCAGGAATACGCTTTATAAGCACATGAGAACTCTTGAACAAAAAGGAATCGTGAAAAAAGCTTATGTGAAAAATGGGCCAGAGAATTTCGATAGGCGGCTTGTATATCAGCTATGTGATTTCCAAAACCGGGAACTGGGAAAAGGGCCACCAAATACATAAAATTTACTTTATCGACTGTACCAATTTTTGACACGTCTCAATTTTTGATTCGTCTCAAAATTTGGGCTATATAACAATACCAATACTTTAAACAATACCAATAAAATAATTAAACACACCCGGCCTCCCCCTTCCGTCCCCCGGCAACCCCCTCAAAGGGGGTATTGGGGGAAACGTCTACCTTACGGCAGACACCCCACTCCGGGTAAAAAATAAACTGTATTCACAGAAAGGAATGGACAATGACAGATATACAATCCAAAGATCATTTTATCCTGTATACGGACTTTCTGGATGGACTGCCAATTAAAGCCATCCGTAAATTTGCCGGAGGGGATACCTACGTTATCGTGTATCTGCGAATGCTTTTAAAGGCACAGGCCTGTAAAGGGTATATCCGGCATCAGAGAATCCTACCGACATTGAGCGAAGAGATAGCCCTGGAACTGGGAGAGACAAAGGAAACCGTTACGGCTACTCTGTCCATCCTGGAAAACTGTCACCTCATCGAGAGACAGGGAACGGAAAGTATTTTCTTCAAACAGTGCCAGACAGAACAGGAAAAGGTAATTGACAGCGAATAAGCGAGAGCGCAGCGTAACGGCTCAACTCTCCAGAAAGGATCAGAGCATGGGCCGGATGGAAAATGAGACAATCGTAAAAATGCTACAGGATGGACAGGGAGATCAGCAACAGCTTCTGGAAATACTTTGGAAACAGAATGTCAGCCTGGTAAGGAAAATCATTCAAGAAAGCACCGGGACAGAGCGATGGAACCAAGACTTCGAGGATTTAGAGCAACAGGCATTTCTTGGCATCCTGGAATCCATAAGCCGGTATGATTTCAGCCAGGGCAATAGGTTCTTTACATACGCCACACACTACATCGTCAAGAGCCTGCGAAAATATTATGATCGATACTGCCAGAGCCTACGCATACCGCCTGCCATGAGAGCGAAAATAAAGAGCTACATGAGAGCCAGGGAAGAACTGCAGGCATCGGGACAGGTTCCTACGGATAAAGCCATCATGGAAAGTCTGGGAATGTCAGAAAAAGAATTCCAGAATGTAAGCGACAGCATCCAGAAAGTCGGACTGGTAAGTCTTGACAGCCGGTTGGAAGAGAACGACAAGGATTCCGGAACGCTCCTGGATATGGTTTCTGATCCATCCCAGGATACAGAGAGTGCTTCGGACAGTGTTTATCTGCAGGAACTGCACAACACTCTGACGGCAGCACTGGGAACATTGAGCAAAAAGGAATGTGAGATTGTTTATGCCCGGTTCTACAAAGGTCAGACCTTGGAAGAGATCGGGGACACCCTGCACTGCTCCAAAGGGAACATAGACTGCCACATCCGGAACGCCTTCCGGAAACTTCGGCGGGGAAAGTACGGAAAGGAATTGGCATCGTTTCTTCCAGATCAGCAGGAACGGCGGGCAATAAGAAATATTAACCGGGAATCAGAGAGAAAAATGGCCGGATTGTCAGAGCAAGAGAAAGACCTGCTCCTTTGACAGCATTACAGGTCAGGAAAGGACACAGCATGGCATACACAGAAAGTCAGCTTCTGCAGGAACGAAAGGAAACAGTTTTGCTACCCACAGAACTGAATGATATTTTTAACAGGGCAATGAAAAGTGTTACCCAGGAACTGGAACAGGAATACGTCCGGGAAAGGAAAAAGGCAAAGCGGGAACGACAGAAAATGTATTCTGCCAGAAAGGCATTTGTGAGAGCTTGCCTGGAAAGATACCGGGCATCTCCAGAGGGAACGCCAATCAGAGCCACGATAGACAGCCTGGTCATAGCGAACAGGGACTGTTCTGGCTTCTCAGAACGTAACAGGATACAGCATAACGCCATCGTGCTACGATATATCATCGGGAACGAACTGCCAGACACAGAGATTTGTCGGCGGCTCCACATCAGGATAGACTCCCTCGAGAGATACATAGACCGGGCAATCGGGGATTTGGCAATCCTGCTTTATGGGATAAACGGCATCAACCCGGATTGGATAGTGGGAACGTATGTCTGAAATGTCACCCCTAAAAAATGGCAAGTCAAATTCTCGGAACGCCCGGAAAAAGAAAGTCCGGTATTACATAGGCAAAAAGCAATATGTTCCGGGAGAATCAGATCTTCTCTGTGCAACAGAGCATGACAGCTTTGGTAATGGCGGGACAAAAAAGCTCTACCGCACCGGGAAAGGCTCGTATTTTCTTGTGAGTGAGTATGAGGGAAACGAGACAAAGATTCAGCTTATGGACGAGCAACAGGCATTCGGCTTTATGGACGAGCATACCGCCTGCATTGATACGGATACCTACGACAGGATTTTTGGCATACCAGAGAAAGGGTAATGTGAGCGTATTTGCCATTTTAAGGGCTTAACCCTATCAAATCCTCATGCGACACGATAAAAACGCTTCCTGCCCCGGCTACGACTTCACAGGCATATGCTACACATCAAACCAGATCACAACGAAAAAGGAGAGAATGAGAAATGAGTGATTTTGTATTATTTGCTATCGTCACCGCCGGAACTATCACCGGGAACGTCATAGCGAGAGTGCTTGATCGGAAATGGACAGCAAGGCACACCAGAAAACAGAACAGGAAATGAGACTGCAGCGTCTGGAAAATCTGTTAAACGGCAATGAAAAAAGCACCCAGGCCAATGTTCTGAGTGCTTTTATTGGGTTTATCCCCACAAAAAGGTGGAAAATGTGGGAAACATCCCCGGTTTACAGATCCAGGGAATTGAAATCTATCTGCAGGTCCGGATAGATCTTGACAGGAACGGAATCCTGGAACGTATAGGTTTCGACACTGAAATCTGTCTGCTCCAAATGGTAAACCAGGATTCTCTCCCTGGACGGATCCACAATCCAGTATTCCCGGACACCTGCATCAGCGTAAAGGTTCAGCTTCATCACATAATCATGACTGGAATTGCTCGGGGAAACGATCTCAATGATCCAGTCTGGGGCTCCGGTACAGCCCCGGTCAGTGAGTTTGTTCCGGTCACAGATCACGCTTATGTCTGGTTCCACAATGGTCTTTCGGTCTTCTCTCAGCTTGACAGCGAAGGGAGCGGGGAACACACGACAGGGACCGCCTTTGCTACGGATATAGTCCCGGATCGTTCCGGCAAGCTCCATGAGTATTGTCTGGTGGATTCTGGAGGGGGCGGCCTGGTTATAGATCAGCGTCCCATCAATCAGCTCTGCCCGGATATCTTCTGGCAAATTGTAATAGTCAGCTTCAGTGTAAAGTTTGCTCTGGGCTAATGGCATATAAAAGCCTCCTTCCTGCTATGCTTCGTTTGAATCGGGTGTGTCTGGTTCGGAAAGGTCCGTATCAGATTCCCTTACATCGTCAATCGTTAAGGGAAATACGATACCGTCTTTTGTTTTGACCGTTACCTCACATTCCAGATAGTCAAAGATCTTAAGTAAATCATCAATCGAGTAAGAACCACGAAAGATTTTGTTACGGACAGATTGTACGGAAATTCCGAGACAATCAGCCAGATCAGCAGGTTTGTGACCTGTAACGCTCAAAATAGATTTCAGCTTGTTTGAAAACGACATAGAACATACCTCCTAAAGTGTCTTTTGTGAATGTGATTATTATAATCAAAAACGAACAAAAAGTCAACGCAAAACAATAAAATTTAATCAAAAACATTATTAAAACCTATTGACTTAGTAACGTAATATGGTATAATATAATCATAAACAAACAATACATACTCAAAAACAAACAACACAAAGGCAAGCGAAGGATAGACGGAAGTACCGAAAGGGAAAACAAGAATACAACGTAACACAGGGAACGGATAAGGGAGATTGGGATTGTCAGAAGGACATAGATACTTAAACAGCCACCCTGGGCTTGCCGGAAAGGAGAAAAGCCAATGTTCAGAAACATCTGCATGACAGCTAAAACTCAGAATGGAGAATTAAAAAACGTCAGAGCGTTTGTCAATGTGACAGAGTTCGAGAGAAAGTACAATGACTTTTCTACTTTCGCAAGTGACTACGCAAAGAGAAACGGCTACCAGGAATGTACAGTAACCGGATTTGGAAAGAAATTCTCTGATACAGAAATCGGACAGAGAAAGGTATACGCAATCTAAGAAAGAGAGGGAATGAGCCATGACAGAAAGACAGATCGAGAACAGAGTGAAAAAACTGAAAGCCATTGAGAAACAGAGAAAGGACCTGGAAGCGCAGGAAAAGGCACTGAAGGAAGAAATCAAGCGAGACATGGAAAGCAAGGGCCTGGAAGAACTGAAAACCAAGAACTTCATCATCCGCTGGAAAGAGATCATCAGCAACACACTTGATAGTAAAGCATTAAAGGCAACATTCCCGGACATCTGCGAACAGTTCACGAAACAGTCCGCAAGTAAACGATTCACGATAGCTTAAAGGCAACAGGCTCCGCCCCAGAAAGGGCGGGGCAGCACCCCAACGGGGGATTTGCCAGTGCGTGAGTCCTCCGCACCGATAGAATAGCGAATTGGAGGAACCCACAATGGAAAAAACAATCAATCTTACATTGACACTGGAAGGAAGCACCGAGAACACAGAGACCGTAGGCATGTTATTTGAACAGTACAAAGCAAGCTACAACGAAGAGAGTCCACAGAGCGAAGAACAGAAAGAGAGACTGCAGGAACTGGACTGGAACCTAGAAACCCTCTCACAGCAAAATCCATCAGAGAGCGCAGCGTATCAAGAATTCTTCGATTCGGCAATAGCAACAGCGAGGGCATCTGAGAAAGCCGGCTTTATCCTGGGCTTTAAGACAGCTATGAAAATCATGTGTGAATGTGCTAAGTAAATGCAGGCCAGAGCAGGAATGACAACGTTCCTGCTTTTGCACGCACCGTTCCAGAGAAAGGATAAAGGAATGGCAGGAAAGAACAGGAAAGACCACCGGGGGAGAGTCCTCCCACCGAATGTGAGCCAAAAGGCGGACAAGAGATACATCTGGCGGAAAATGATAGACGGCCGCAAGTATGTGCTTACGGACAATGATCTGAACGAACTGAAAAAGAAAATCATCCAGAAAGAATCAGAGCTTCAGAACGGCATATACAGCAAGAACCTCCGGCTCACGCTCAATGAATGGTTCGACAAATGGATCAACCTTTATAAGGGCAACGTAAAGATTACCACCAGGGAACTGTATATGCGTACCTGGGACAGCTATGTGAGAGATAGCCAGATTGGAAATATGCAAATCGACCGGATCAAGAGAGTACATATCGTGGAATTGTACAAAGAGCTTTCGGAAAAACGGAATCTGGCAACAGCTACGATCCACAGCGTCCATATCATCGTGTATGGTTCCTTGGAAGATTTGGTACAGGACAATATGATCCAGAGCAACCCGGCGGCAAAGGCATTTTCTAAGATTGAGCGCAAGGAACCGAAAAAGAGAGAGCCATTGACCGTAAGGCAACAGGAAATCTTCGTGAACTATCTTGCCAATTCAGAATTGTACAAAACGTATCTGCCTATGTTTTCCTGCTTCCTGGGCACAGGAATGAGAACCGGGGAACTGACAGGATTAACCTGGAAAGATATTGACCTGGTCAACGGAATAATCAGCGTGAATCATACCATGCACTATACAGAGATAAGCCGGAAAAAGTCATTCTTCGTGACTGCACCGAAAACCGAAAGCGGGACCAGAGAAATCCCGATAGTCATGGATCTGCGAAGGCAGCTTCTACGACAGAAAGAATATGACCTTGCAACTGGCATCCATGGAACGGCTCAGATAGACGGATATACAGACTTTGTATTCCACACAACCAAGGGTACACCGTATTCGACTGCAGGAATCAACCTGCTCATTACCCGGATCGTGAACCGCTACAACAAACAGGAAACGGACCGGGCAGAGAAAGAGCATCGTTCCCCGGAACTGCTCCCGAACTTCTCCCCACACATCCTCCGGCATACCTTCTGCACCCGCTTCTGTGAGAATGAGAGCAATATCAAGGTCATACAGGAAATCATGGGCCACCATGATATAAAGACTACAATGGACATTTACAGTCATGTGACAAAGGAAAAGTCCCAGGAAATCATGAACGAACTGGGAACGAAAATAAAGATCTGCTAAGCAAGAGAGCTTGTGATCCGGAACAAAACCCGGCACAGGCTCTTTTGTTTTGCTCAAATGTTGGTACAAATTCAAATGCACGTATAGGAAAAGGATAAACGAGTATAAACTGGCAAAGTTCGAGAAACCCAGTAAAAATGCGGCATATGGCAATCGGCGGAAAGGGATAAACTTCATTCAGTTCTAATGCAGGGATTTATCTATGGATTTAAAGTATTTGAAGTGCTTGCAAATAGAGCACTGGCGACAGTTTAAAGGAGGAAAAGCAAATGGCAAAAATGGAATTTATGAGCAACGATTTCAGTCTGAGAATCAAAGGAGAGGATACTTTTGTAGCTGGACAGGCAGGAGCAATCAAGAAATGCATCGAAGAGTATGCTGGAGGATTTCCGGATATTAATATCCAGGTTTTCCCAAATACCGGAGGGATTATCCCGGATGAAAAGAAAAAAGGAACCGAGGAGGAGGTTACGGAATCCAAAGAGATTTCTCCAGGAATGGAACACACCGTTGTGGCAATTTATGATGATGCCGGCATTCCCTCATTTATGCACAGATTCCGCAAAATCACAAATAAGGAGCTGTTTGGAGGCAGCGATAAGGTTCATTCAGCATTTATCATAGGCGGGGTTGTGTATGATGAAATCTACATATCCGTATATGAGAATTGCGAGATCAACGGGAAGCCATATAGCCTGCCGATGCAGAAACCATGGACGAATATCACGAATGATGAAGCGGCGAAGGCTTGTTTCTCAAAAGGCGAAGGCTGGCATCTTATTACACGTCCGGAATGGGGACTGCTCGCAAACCTCAGTTTAAAAAATGGCACACTGCCGCATGGAAATACGAACTGCGGAAAATATCATGCAGATGAAAAAGAAAAAGGCGAGCTGTCCGGATGCTATAGCATTACGAAGACTGGTTCTGGTCCCTCAACCTGGACGCACGATCATACAACAACAGGAGTGCATGATCTGTGTGGAAATATCTGGGAAATGGTAAGAGGTTTCCGGATCAAGGATGGTGTCCTGGAGGCTTGCGTGAATAATGATGCAGCCATGGATATTGACCTGGCAGAAGACAGCGAAAACTGGAAGCCTATTTTGGATGATAAGAATGGTAGGGCGATTGGAGTATCGGTGGAAGGTGGAGAGATTTCCATTAAGAGCGAAGGAGTGGCAAAGGAAGGCTATGACGGAGATAGATGGGGGAACATTACAGTAAAATGCGAATCTGAACTTTTGAGGGAGCTGGCTATGTATCCAGGGGAACCGGATGCTTACTGCTACATTGACAGCACGAAAGGCGAGTATTTGCCGGTTTGTGGGGGCGGGTGGGGCAACACTTCCTACGCTGGCGTGTTCTTCGTGTACCTGGACGTACCCTCGTTCCTACTCCGTCAGCAGCCTCGGCTTCCGCTCCGCTTATTATAGAAAACTGAAAACTGAATAACTGATATGGCGGCTGGTAAGCCGCCATTCAAAAGAAGGTAGAAAGGCAGTAGACATGGAGAATTTTTTGAAAGTAAACAGTGTGGAGAATGTTGATTCGATGTATGGGAAAGAAGTGTATGTTACTTTGTTCCCAGACAAGGCAAAAGAGCAGTTCATCTATAAAGGCAGATTGCTTGGGTACGGAGCTTATGGTACTAATCCGGAGCATAAAACATTTTGCGTGCATGTGGACAGGGGAGACGGATACCGGTTCATAGATTATTTCCGTGATGGTTGCTTTAGGAGCAAGGATGAGTATGAGGATTTTAAGCGGAGAAGGAAAGAGAAGTGCCCTGATGGATATACCGTAAGTCGGCTGGCATCAATCATGGAGAACGAAGAAAAACACATTGAGGTACATGTGAAGGTTGGAAATATGGTATATCCGGTCAACGGAATTGCAGATCAGGCAGCATCAATTAAGATTCCGGCGTTTGTTTTGAAAGCGGATATGAAAAATGGAAAGGAGTGGTCGAATGAATAAGAAGAATATCACATATATTGCGGCGGAGCATATCCGCCCGCACCCAGAGAATCCACGGAAAAATTTGGGGGATTTGTCAGAATTGACAGAATCTATCCGGAAGAACGGAGTTTTGCAGAATTTGACTGTAGTACCGGTGGAAGGAGAGCCGGGAGAATACATGACGCTGATCGGCCACAGGAGATATGCGGCCGGTGTTCAGGCGGAAGTGACAGAGTTTCCATGCCAGATCAAGGAGGGACTGTCAAGGCGTGAACAGGTGTCAATCATGCTGGAAGAGAATATGCAGCGCAATGATCTGACGATTATGGAGCAGGCGCAGGGCTTTCAGCTTATGCTCGACCTTGGAGAAACGGAAGATACGATTGCAGAGAAAACCGGATTCAGCAAAACCACAGTGCGGCACCGTCTGAATATAGCGAAGCTGGATCAGAAGGAATTGAAAAAGAAGGAGCAGGACGAATGCTTCCAGTTGACACTCAAAGATTTGTATGAGCTGGAGAAGGTAAAGGATGTCAAGACCAGGAATAAAATTCTGAAAGAGGCGAGCGATTCCAGAAATCTTGCGAGCCGGGCGCAGAGTGCGGTGGCAGAAGCAAAGAGGCAGGAAAATGCAAAGATCATTGCTGCTATGTTGAAGAAACTCGGAGTCAAAAAGGCTCCGAAAGAAGTTGAGAATGAACAGTATTCAGGAAAGTGGAAAACTGTTAAAGAATTTGAGTTGGACGAGGACGCTCCGAAGCGGATCAAACTTCCTGAAACAGAAAGTGAACTGTTATATTTGGTATGGTATAGAAACCTGAAAGTAATCATGAAGGCTCCGAAGGAGAAAAGGGAACTTTCTCCGTGGGAGAAAGAGCAGAAGGAAAAGGATAAGGCGAAGCGCCGGATTAAGGCTGTCTTGAAGGAGAGTACCGTAAGAAGAAAAGAATTCATCCAGAATATCATTTCAGGGAAAATCAGTGCGGTAAAGGACAGCGAGAAAGAGATTGAACTGATCTGGCAAGGGTTGGTTCCACTGGCAGCTTATGTGTCCCTATCAACACTAAGGCGGTTCTTCTTGGACAAAGACGAATACAAATGCACCGATGAAGAGAAGAAAGCGGCTCAGGAGAAAGCGGATGGTCTCAGCATGTTGCATCAGATGTTGATTATCCTGCATGACGCAATGGCAAGTACCAACGAGCCGTTTGATTGGAAATTGCAGTTTAATCAGGTCAAAGGAGATGCGCTTATGAAAGGTTACGAAGCGCTGGAACCGTATGGCTGGTATTTTGAGAGAGAGGATGAAAAGAAAGTGCTGGACGGCACCTACGAGTTGTACGCTAAGGAAAACGGTGAGAAAAATGAATAACAGGCCAGAAGTTACATCTGTGTTGTCACTGTCGATTCAGAGACACATAAATCCACACAATGATCCGAGGATTTACTGGGCGCGAGAGGTTACGTTTGATTATGCCACAAGCAATGCAGTTCGTGTGGATTATATGAAGTTTAAGCCTGTTAACAATACGGTGTCCGGAATAGAAAAGGGAGACTTCTACTGTTACGAGGTAAAATCGTCAGTAGAAGATTTCCACTCAAAGAATGGCCATAATTTTCTGGGCGATTTTAATTATTATGTTATGCCGGAGGATGTCTACGAAAAAGTGAAAAATGAAATACCATACAAAGTAGGCGTTTATGTCCCGGAAAGGAAAAATTATCGTGGAGAATGGTATGATTTAAAATCAGTCAAAAAGGCGATCAGAAAAGATCGGGACAGACCCGTATCAGAAATGTTGTTGATGATGTTCAGATCAGCAGCCAGGGAAAGGGGTGATGCGGGATGTACCTGTTAGAGCAAGATTTGAAGTTTCCAAAAGACAGTTTTTACAGTATGAAATTCCAGCCATATGAATTAAAGCCCTCGTTCTCCATGAAAAGAGTATATCAATGGCATTCGTACTGGTACGGGCAAATCTACATATCATTCAGCGGAGGACTCGACAGCACGGTGTTAGCCTATATTGTCTGCCTGGCATACGAGAAATACGGCTTGCAAGGGAAAATCCCACTTGTATTTTCTGACACAGGAATGGAGTTCCCGGAAATCAGGGAATTTGTACATGAGTACGTGGAATGGCTCAGATGGAAATTTCCAACACTGGATATAGAGTTGGATGTGATACACCCAAAACATAATTTTAAATGGGTATGCGAAAATCATGGGTTCCCTTTGGTAAGTAAAGACACCGCAGGCAAAATCAGAAAATTAAGACATGGGAATTTAAGCGAGAAATACCGGAATTATCTGCTACATGGAGATGAAAGAGGAAAGTTTGGTATGCTTGCTAAAAAATGGCAATACCTGGCCGACACAGAACTTACAAGGGAAGATATATCGGAGTATTGTTGCGAGGTGCTAAAAAAAGAACCATTCAAGAGATATGTAAAGGAAACAAAGCGATACCCGTTTATTGGAATTACCCAGGACGAAAGTTTCCGGAGAGAAAACCAGTACAATCATACCGGCTGTAATGTGTATGATGGCACAACCATCAAAAGCCAGCCATTGGGGTTCTGGCCTAAGCAAGAGATTATTCGTTATAGGGCGGAGCAGGAGATTCCCATGTGTCCGGTTTACG
The DNA here is from genome assembly GCA_030524545.1 of Eubacteriales bacterium. Classification (GTDB taxonomy): domain Bacteria; phylum Bacillota; class Clostridia; order Lachnospirales; family Lachnospiraceae; genus Blautia_A. The sequence continues at coordinate 67,041 of JAUNGM010000004.1, read as the reverse complement.
GCGAATCCGTTCTGGATGATCGGGGCATGTGGGTACTGACAGGAGAACAGAGAACTGGATGTGTTTTATGCGGATTTGGGTGCCATCTGGAGGCAGAGCCTAATAGAATACAGAGAATGTGTACGTCTGGATGTAAAGCGCATAGGGCTATGTATAATTGGGGCATGAAGATTACCAACAATGGCGTGACATACAAAGAAGCTCTGGAGCATTGCGGAATTCCAACAGAGATATGGCGAAGAGAAGGAGTTGTAGAATGAAGCAGTATGAAATTAATAGAAAACTGTATAAGGACATCAAGAAAATGGATCACGGGCAAATGAACCGATTTTGCCAGGGGCTTTACGAGAGGGGTTATGCAGCAGGTAAGAAAGATGCAGAGGGCCTGACGGAAACAGAATTGAAAGGAGTTCTTCTGTCAGTAAAAGGGATTGGCGAAGCAAAGGCATCAGCAATTATTGATGCTGTGAATTTGGAGCTTCAGAAAAAAGGAGGGCGGACATTGACAAATGGATAGGGAAAAGGTATATTTAGAAGTACCAAGATTTACAGGCGAAAATGTGCCGGTTACAGTTGCCGCACGAGTTATGAAAAAAGATCAGCAGTTTATTCGCCAGGGAATTATCCAAGGGATATTAAAGTTTGGAGTAGCATTCAAGAAAGAGGGTAGTTCCCAATATGATTATTACATATCGCCTATGAAATTCTGGCAGGAAACCGGATATGTGTATGACGGAGCAGAGGCTTAGAAGACACCTAAATTTGCTGTGAAAAGCGCTGATTTGGCTTAAAATTTGGTGAATAGGAAACGGGCAGGAAACAAAAAACGGGAATTGCACTGAATTTGCGCATGTTGCAGTTTCCATCGAGGAAGCAGCTAAAGCTGGTAAATTTTAATTAAAAAATCCAATAAAATCAATGGTTTGGAGTCTTTGGGAGTTTCCCAAAGGCTCCTTTCTTTTTAAGCTGATATCGGGATTTTGAAGAGAAAAACCAGGATGATTTTTTGATAGCTCTTGCGTTTGTATCTCTGTGGGGATATAATGAAATGCGAGGTGATGAAAAATGGGCAGGATACTATATCATGGCTCTGATCATATTATAGAGCAGCCTGAATATGGGAAGGGTATGAGAAATAATGATTACGGCAGGGGTTTTTATTGTACGGAGAACCTGGAGCTGGCGAAGGAATGGGCATGTGCAAACCAAAAGGATGGATATGCCAATATCTATGAATTGGATATGGATGGGCTGAAGGTTTTGAACCTGAATGATTCTCCGTACCACATTTTGAACTGGCTTGCCCTGCTGGCAGAAAACAGGACTTACTGGCAGAAGGGCAGCATTGCGCAGGAGGCGAAGCAGTATATAAAAGAGCATTTTCTGATTGATATTTCCGGATATGATATACTGGTCGGATACCGGGCGGATGACTCTTATTTTTCTTTCGCACAGGATTTTGTGTCCGGTGCGATTTCCCTGCAGAAGCTTTCCGAGGCGATGCGGCTTGGAAAACTGGGAGAGCAGGTTGTTTTAAAAAGCCGTTCTGCGTTTGAAAAGATCCATTATAAAGGGAATGAGCCGGTCAGTGCCCAGGAGTATTACCAAAAGAAAATGCAGAGGGAAAAAGCAGCACGAAGGGAGTACCGCAGTACAAAGAAAAATGCCTCTTATCTGGAAAAATTGTTTATAATCGATATTATGAGGGAGGGGATGCAGAATGATGATCCGCGCCTACGATGAAGATTATGTGGTATCGGCACAGCGCATTCTTGGGGATATGATGGATTTTGCTATGAATACCCTGGAATATGACGGAGATACTTTTTTTTCCATGTTTATTGTGTCCGGCGTGGCGCTTCAGTTTGGGAAGGGAAACCCTTCTTATGTGGCAGGGCGGACAGGGTGCGAGCTGGCAAAAGAGGTGCTGCGGGAAAGCGGCTTAAAAGTGCCTGATGTTCCGGATGAGATGTATATGGATAAATCCCCGGAATACTGGAGCGGCTGGGCCCTTGCGTATTACCAGTGGTATACGGGGAGGACATTTGCAAGGATTCACAAGGCAGTTTCAATCGCCACAGTCCTGGATATGTACCCGGTGCTGCACGAAGCCGATATCATGAAATTTGTGGCGGTCATGGATGAGAAACTGCAGGATTATTATACGGATACGAACCTGAAGCGGTTGCGTACCGGTATGGGGCTGTCCCAGAGAGAGCTTGCACAGTTATCCGGAGTTGCGCTGAGGCAGATACAGCTTTTAGAGGAAAAGCAAAGGGATATCAATAAGGCGCAGGTACTCACTCTTTTTAAACTGGGAAAAGTGCTGCACTGTAATTGCGAAGATTTGCTGGAGATTTAGACGGTGTTAATATAAGGGAATCGGATAAGTTATATGTGACAAAGTGAAATACAATATGTAGTTAGGGTTGTTCCATGAACGAAATTTAAATAAGTTGGAAAGCTTGAGATAAAGGTTTATCCTTTAGAAATACAGATGTATAGGTCGAAACCGCCCTATACATACAGTAAACAGCCTTTTGTCGTGAGATAGAAGGCTGTTTTGCTGTTCATAAATAGAAATGGAATAATTCTCTGCTGCTGATAAATCAATGAAGAAATGCTCTATTATCTATCTGCAACAAAATATTTGCGTAACAGATAATAATAAGATATACTTTTATTGAAAAAACGTTTAGAAATAGTAAGAGATGTCCTGAGAAACCGATTTTTATAATGGCTTCTATAATATGTTCCCTATAGATAATGATGAAAAGGGACAGAATGAATCTGAAAGTTGGAAATAGAGGTGAAACAACATGAAAAAAGCAATGCCGATCGGTGTGGATAATTTTGAAAAACTGATTACCAATGGCTATTATTATGTAGACAAAACAATGTTCATTAAAGAACTAATTGATCTGAAAGGTGAAGTGAATCTGTTTACTCGTCCCCGGCGTTTTGGAAAAACGCTGAATCTAAGTATGCTCCGGTATTTCTTCGAGGATACGGGGAACGATGAGAAGAATGCAGAAAACAGGGAACTGTTTCATGGATTGCGGATTATGTCGGCTGGCGAGGAATATGTGGATCAGATGGGAAAATATCCGGTAATCAATATGACACTAAAATCTGCCAAGCAAGGTACTTTTGAATCGGCGTATTACAAGATAAAGGAAGAAATCGCAAGAGAATTCAAAAAGCATGATATTCTTCTCGAATCAAAAAATTTGTTAGAAACAGATAAGCAGCTGTTTCGGGACATTATGAACAAGAAAGCATCTTACGATGCATATTCCGGGGCGCTGCGGTTCCTTAGTGAGTGTTTTTATACAGTAACGAACCAGCCCGTAATTATTCTGATAGATGAATATGATGTACCATTGGAAAATGCATACTTTTCGGGCTTTTATGATAAAATGGCTGAACTTATTCGCTCCCTTTTTGAATCTGCACTGAAAACGAATGACTTTTTAAAATTTGCGGTGATTACTGGTTGTCTTCGTATATCCAAGGAGAGTATCTTTACCGGGTTGAATCATCTGAATATTATGTCTGTAATGGATAAGAGGTACAGCGAACACTTTGGATTTACAGAAATGGAAGTGCGTCAGGCAATGGCATATTATGGTGTGGAAGAGCGTTTTCATGATATGAGAAAGTGGTATGACGGATATACATTTGGAGATACTGAGGTATATAATCCATGGAGTGTAATTAAGTTTCTATACGACCTTGATGCGGATGTCAATGCATTTCCACGTCCGTACTGGAGCAACACCAGTTCAAATGCGATTATTAAAGATATGGTCGGACGAGCTGACCGCGAAATGAGAGGACATCTTGAAATGCTTTTGGATGGGAAGACAATGGATATTCCTGTACATGAAGAGATTACTTATGGTGATATGTATGAAAATGGGGATAATCTATGGAATTTCCTGTATTTTACCGGATACTTGACGAAGAAAGAGGAATATTTTAAAGAGTCTAACATTTTTCTGAAAGTGCGGATTCCAAATGTGGAGATAAAGACTATTTATCAGAATACGATTTTGAACTGGTTTCGTGAAAATATAAAGAAACAGGATTTCAGGGATTTGTATCATGCTATGGAAAATAAAGATGCCGATAAGATGAGTGAAATTCTGAATGAACAGTTGATATCCACAATCAGTTTCTATGACAGTGCCGAGAATTTTTATCATGGATTCCTTGCGGGTATATTAAGCCAGAGTGAACGGTATCTGGTGAAATCGAACAGAGAGTCTGGAAAGGGGCGTTCTGATCTGATGGTAAAAAGTCCTTCTCTGCGGGGGAAAGCATTTATTTGCGAAGTGAAAATATCGAAGGAGATAGATGATTTGGAGAAAGATGCAGAAGCTGCTGTGCAGCAGATTCATGATAAAGGATATATAGCTGAACTCCAAACAGAAGGATATCGTGATATTATTTGCTATGGTATTTCCTTTTACCGGAAGGATTGTGAAGTGCGGCTGGATAAAGGGTAAGTAAGATGGAAGACAAGGCTCCTGGAAATACTGGTATAAAAAATATTACAATAAATTGATTGAGGTATTGAAATGGCTGAAAGCAGACAACACTGCTTCCAGCCATTTTTAATCGGCTTTTTGGCGTTACGGATATTTTTTTCTGAGAAAATCTTTGGCTCTCTGAAGCATGTTGCGGATGGCCTGTTCAGAACAGCCGTATTCTTTGGCAATCTCCTTGATACTCAACTCAAGCAGATAATATTTTTCGACGATATCAAACCACTTTTCGTTTTGCCTGTATAAGGATTCCAGCATATTTCCGGTAAAGAGCCTGTTTTCTGCATCTGCAATCCCGGGAGAAGCATTTTCTGTAAAAACTGTATCAATGGGAAAAATCCGGTGATTGTCCCTGATATAATTATATGCCCTTCTTTTGACAGAAACAGCCAAAAATGGGCGGATTTTCCTTATTGGAGGACGGTTGATCAGCATATACTCATAGAGAGACATAAAAACATCATTTGCCACATCTTCTGCAGCCTCCCGGTTTTTGAGGATTTTCAGGGCTGCATAATAGACAAATTGCCAATTATCGAAATAGTATTTGTGGAAATCTGAATTCAACTGACTCAAGCATTTTCACCCCTGTTTGATTATAACATGCAGCAATAAGTCGAAATATGGTAATAATTGGAAATATTTGGAAATTTTTTTGAATTACTACGGTATACTTTACTATTTTGGCGTGTCATATATTATAGAAACACAAATATTGATGAAGGAGAGAGACTGATGATTGAGATTATTGGGGAAATCAGGGATGCAACACCGGAAGAAATGGAACGATTCGAAAGCCTGCAGAGAGAGCGAAATGCTGTCCGGGAGGCAAAACGGCAGAAAAAGAGATTAAAAATACAGCAGGAGAAAAAATTGCATAAATAAAAAGGAGGCCGGGAACTACAGGCCTTGAGTTCCCGACTGGGAAAATGACATTGACAGATATACAATACTTCGTTAAAATAGAGCGCAGCATATATTCTATTTTGTAAGAAGTGGGGGATTTTTGTGGAAGAAAGTACATCTTTGAAAGAAAACAAAATGGGGGTTATGTCTGTGAACAGGCTGCTGATCAGTATGTCGGTTCCCATGATGATTTCCATGCTGGTGCAGGCAATGTATAATATTGTTGACAGCATGTTCGTGGCGCAGCTGAACGAAAATGCGCTGACAGCAGTATCCCTGGCCTTTCCTGTGCAGAATCTGATGATTGCGGTTGGTTCCGGAACAGGCGTCGGCCTCAATGCTCTGGTATCCAGGTCACTGGGGGAAAAGAATACGGAATATGCCAATCGGGCTGCCAATAATGGTATTTATCTGTCATTGTTCAGCTTTTTGGCATTTGCCCTGTTGACAGGATGTTTTGGCGGCGCATTTTTTTCTGTACAGACAAGTGATCCGGAGATCCTGAAGTACGGAACCGCTTATATCCGCATTTGCGGAATGATGTCATTTGGATTGTTTTTCCAGTTTGTAACAGAACGCCTTCTTCAGTCCACAGGCAAGACGATCTATACGATGTTCACGCAGTCACTGGGTGCGGTCATCAACATTATTCTGGATCCGATCATGATTTTCGGCCTGTTTGGTTTTCCGCGGCTGGAGGTGGCGGGAGCTGCACTTGCAACAGTGACCGGGCAGATTATCGCGTCGCTTCTCGGGTTCTGGTTCAACAAACATAAAAATACCGAACTGACCATTGCACCGAGAAAATACCGTTTATCCGCATCTGTGGTGAAAAATATTTACAGCGTAGGCATCCCATCTATCATTATGATGTCTATCAGTTCTATCATGACTTTTGGAATGAATAAGATCCTGATGGCTTTTACCTCTACGGCAACTGCAGTATTTGGAGTATATTTTAAGCTCCAGAGCTTTGTATTTATGCCGATTTTCGGCATGAATAACGGAATGGTTCCCATCGTTGCCTATAATTATGGTGCCCGGAAGCCGGATCGGATCATGAAAACCATACGTCTTGCCATTACCTATGCAGTATGCATTATGCTCCTGGGTTTGGCTGCTTTTCAGATACTTCCGGGATTGCTGCTTAGAATATTCAACGCCTCCGATACTATGCTGGAGATTGGTACTCCTGCTCTGAGGATTATCAGCGTCCATTTCCTTCTGGCCGGATTCAGTATTGTGTGTTCGTCTTCCTTCCAGGCTCTGGGCCATGGTGTTTTAAGTCTGATCGTATCCGTGCTGAGACAGTTGTTCGTCCTTCTTCCGTCTGCCTATATTCTTTCCAGACTGGGAGGTCTTACTGCGATTTGGTGGTCCTTCCCCATAGCAGAAGTGGTCTCTGCCCTGGTATGTGCCCTGTTTTTGCGATACCTCTACAAAAACGAGATATCACCAATGCAATTTACAGGTACACGTTAAGGACACGAATCGTATGCCCGGCAGCTCTGAAAAATCCGGCCATTCCATCTGGAATGACCGGATTTTAAAATAGAATTTATTCCATATAAACAGTTACATGATATTCTGTTTTTCCATTTTCCAACGGAATCAGATTACCGTTCATTTCTTTGCCATCTACACAAATCTTTGAGACACCTTTCTGAACACCGTCCGGCTTCTTCACATCAATAAAATAGGTGGCTCCGCGGAACTTACGGATCAGTTCAAAATCCCCAAACTCTGACGGTACACAAGGATCGATCTTCAGTCCGTCATAATCCGGCTGTACACCCAGGATTGCCTGTGAAACATTTACAAATGTCCATGCAGCAGTACCGGTCAGCCAGCTGTTTTTTGCTTCGCCGTGATAGAATGCATCCGCACCGGCGATCATCTGGGAATAAACATATGGTTCTGTCCTATGGATTTCACTGATATTTTCAATATAGGACGGACAGGTCTTTTTATAAATTTCAAATGCCCTGTCACCGCGTCCGATCGTCGTTTCCGCAATGGAAACCCATGGATTGTTATGGCAGAAAATACCGGCATTTTCTTTATATCCCGGAGGGTAAGAGGAAATTTCTCCAAGATTCAGATAATACTCTGTATAGGCCGGCTGAAGGATCATGATGCCGTATTTGGTATCCAGGCGTTCTTTTACGGAATCGAGAGCTTTTTCTGCAAGCCCTTCTTTTACGCCGATTCCGGCCATAACGCAGAATCCCTGCGGCTCAATGTAAATCTGTCCTTCCCTGCATTCCCTGGAACCGACTTTCTTAGACTCTGCATCATAAGCACGGACAAACCATTCGCCGTCCCAGCCTGCATCCAGAACGGACTGATACATTTCCGCTACGGCATCGAGGGCTTCTTTTTCAAGATCAGCCTTGCCGATATGATGGCAGATTTCCGCAAACTCTTTGCCGTATTTTACAAACATGCCGGCAATAAATACGGATTCCGCAACAGGGCCTTCGGAAGGGCCGGTAGTCTGGAAAGCTTCACCCGGTTCTTTGGAGAAACAGTTGAGGTTCAGGCAGTCATTCCAGTCTGCACGACCAATCAGCGGCAGCTTGTGCGGACCGAGATGTGTGCAGATATAATGGAAGGATCGGTACAAATGTTCAAACAGAGGTTTTGCCTTGTCTTCCTGATTATCAAACGGAACAATTTCATCCAGAATGGAGAAATCTCCGGTTTCTTTCAAATAAGCAGCAACAGCAGCGATGAGCCAGAGCGGATCATCATTAAATCCGCTTCCGATGTCCAGATTTCCTTTTTTGGTCAGAGGCTGGTACTGATGATAAGCGCTGCCGTCCTCAAACTGAGTAGCAGCAATATCCAGGATACGTTCTTTGGCGCGTTCCGGAATCAGATGTACGAAACCAAGGAGATCCTGGCAGGAATCCCGGAAGCCCATTCCGCGGCCCGTACCGGATTCGTAATAGGAAGCGGAGCGCGACATGTTGAAGGTGACCATACACTGGTATTGATTCCAGATATTTGCCATACGGTTGATATGCTCATCATTACTCTTAACGACATATTTGGAAAGCAGGCTGTTCCAGTAGTCATTCAACCGGGCAAAAGCGTCCTCCACCTGACGGGATGTAGCGAAACGATTCAGCAGCTCGTGGGCGCCATCCTTGCGGATCACACCGGGAGCTTCCCATTTCCGGTCTTCCGGATTTTCGCAGTAGCCAAGAATGAAGACAAAGTCTTTTTCTTCGCCCGGAGCCAGAGTGATATTGATCTGATGACTGGCAATGGGATACCAGCCGCTGGCAACGGAACCGCGGCATTTCTTTTCTTTTACAGCATCCGGGAAAGCATTGCTGTTGTTATAGCCAAGGAAAATATCACGGCTGGTGTCATAGCCGTCAACAGGTGAATTGACACTAAAGAAGCTGTAATGCTTCCGGCGTTCACGGTATTCGGTTTTGTGATAAATCGTACTTCCTTCAATTTCCACTTCACCGATACTTAAGTTACGCTGGAAATTGTTCATATCATCTACTGCATTCCAAAGACAAAACTCTACATAGGAGAAAAGAGAAATGCTTTTTTCTTCGTCAGAGTTATTTTTCAATTTTAAGTGGTTGATTTCGCAGGTAGCATCTACCGGTACAAAAGCCAGCAGGTTGGCGCTAAGGCCGTTTTTAGAGGAACAGAAACGGCTGTAACCCAGGCCGTGTCGGCATTCATAGGAATCTACCGGAGTCTGGGAAGGCATGGTTCCCGGATTCCAGATCGTGCCGTTGTCATTGATGTAGTAATACTTTCCGTTGGAGTCCAGCGGAAGGGAGTTATAGCGGTATCTTGTGATACGGAGGAGCTTGGCATCCTTATAGAAGCTGTATCCGCCGCAGGTGTTGGAAATCAAAGTAAAGAAATCCTGGCTTCCCAGATAATTGATCCATGGAAGCGGGGTATTAGGGGTGGTGATCACATATTCTTTTGCTGCATCATCAAAATGACCGAAGTTCATAATGAAACCTCCTGAGTTATTTTATAGTAAAAAACGATGAACTATCGTTTTGCGCTTTTTCTGCGCTGATGTTTGTGGCATGATAAGGTATGATTTAGGAAAATACAGAAAATTTAAATACGAAAACGAATGAGTTAAGATAAAACATAGAAAAAGCAGGGAAACAATGCATATGCTTGGTCATAGTATAGCCGAAAATAAGAAAAAAATCAATATAATTTCTTAATATAGGGAAAAAAATAAGGAGATCAATGCGGAACAAATTCAATCTGCAAGGAATTACACTGAGAATATGGATGAAAAGGTGCTGAATACCCGTATTACGAAAATGAAAAGCGAAAATTGTTTAGATTCGTTTACGAAAATTTTCGTTAAAAGATGCTGAAATCGCTAAAAAACATGGTGAAAATAGAAAAAATCGAAAGAACCGTTTTGTACAATAAAGCCAAAATATCCAAAACGCACAAAAAAATAAAAAAAGCACTTGATTTTTTGTGCGAAAGAGAATAGAATAAAATCACGAAAACGATTTAGGAAAAAACAAAGAAAGAGTGAGGCGGGCTTATGGTTTCCATGAAAGAGATTGCCAAAAGATGCAACGTTTCCATAGCCAGCGTCAGCAAAGCTTTAAACGGCTACTCGGACATTGGCGAAGAGACCAGAAACTTCATATTAAAGACAGCATCTGAAATGGGGTATCTGCCGAATTCCTCTGCCAGAGCTTTGAAGACCAAGAGGAGTCACAATCTCGGAGTGCTGTTTATGGATGAAGCAATGAGTGGTCTGACACATGATTTTTTTAATCATGTACTGGAGAGCTTTAAAAGCACTGCAGAAGAGAAGGGCTACGATATTACGTTTGCCAACGGGAATATTTCCGGCCAGAAGATGACCTATTATGAACACTGCCGTTACCGCGGCGTGGACGGAGTAGTGATCGCCTGTGTGAACTTCTACTCAGAAGAAGTACAGGAATTGGTAAGGTCAGAGATCCCCGTAGTAACTATTGACCATGTGTTTGATGGAAGAATCGCTGTCGTATCGAATAATATCCAGGGAATGGAAGAACTTGTTTCCTATATATATAGTATGGGACACCGAAAGATTGCTTACGTTCATGGAGAAGATTCGTCGGTAACACGAAGCCGTTTGAATACATTTTACAGAACTCTCCAGAGAGAAGGAGTGGAGATTCCGGATGAGTACATGATCACGATTCCTTATAGAGATGCTGATGCGGCTGCTATCGCAACCGGACAGCTTCTGAATTTGAAGAATCCGCCTACATGTATTTTATATCCTGATGATTTCTCAGCTCTTGGAGGAATTAATGAAATCCGTGAGAAGGGACTTCGGATCCCGCAGGATATTTCCATTGCAGGATATGACGGAATTACCGTTGCAAGAGTTCTGGAGCCGAAGCTGACGACGATTTGTCAGGACACGGCGGCTATCGGAAGAATTGCAGCAGAGAAACTGGTGGATTTGATTGAAAATCCCAAAACCACGTTGATTGATAAGTTTACAGTAAGCGGAATCTTATTTAAGGGCGCTTCCGTAAGACGAATCGAACCAAAATAGGCATTTCTATTACACGAGGTTGTAATATGAGATAAATGCACTTGCAAAAAGCAAAATTTAAGGAGGTAGCATCAATGAAGAAAAAAATGATTAGTGCTGTTTTAACAGCAGCCATGTTGGCAGGTATGACTGTTTGTGCAGTTCCGGTTTTCGCAGAAGAGGCAGAGACTCCGGAAAACACCATTACCGGTGATGCAGCATCAGAAGACGCATTCGTAGTTTGGGGATGGAACGACGATATTAAGAAAATCCTTGATGGACCGTTCAAAGAAGCTTATCCGGAAGACTATGAGAGAATCGTATTCGTAAACACCGGCGGATCTGACTACTATCAGAGCAAACTGGATCCTGTACTGGATGATTCTTCCAACGAACTTTATCCGGATATGATGGGCCTTGAAGTTGACTACGTTCAGAAATATGTAAATAACTCTGATTGGGTTATGAGTGTTGCTGATCTTGGTATCACAGAAGAGGATACTGCAAATATGTATCAGTACAACCTTGACCTTGGTACAGATGTAGACGGAAATGTAAGAGCTCTGTTCTGGCAGGCTACACCAGGATGCTACGCTGTTCGTGCTGACCTTGCAGAAAAATACCTCGGAACTACAGATCCTGCAGCTTTGGCTGAGAAATTTAAAGATCTTGATACCATCGTTGCAACAGCAGAAGAAGTAAATGAAGCTTCCGGCGGAAAATGTAAACTGTTCTCCGGCTATGATGAAATCAAACGTTCCCTGACAGGTTCCAGAACTGTTGGATTCTATGATGAAAACGACGTAATCACATTGGATGAAAACATCACTACATATCTTGAGACAGCTAAGAAGCTGTACGATGGAGACCTTACCTACAATACAGACCAGTGGAGCACTGACTGGACCGCTAACATGACCGGCGACGGCGTAGAGTCCAATGCAGCAATCGCTTACATGGGATGCCCGTGGTTCGTATACTGGAGCTTACAGGATACATGGAAAGGCAACACCATCCTTGTTCCTACACAGAATAAATGCTACTGGGGCGGCACAGGCCTTGCAGCTTCCGCACAGTGTGCTGATACCGAACTTGCAGCTAAGATCATGAAATTCTTCACCTGCGATACAGAAGGCATGACCGCAATCAACGCTCTGAACTCTGACTATGTAAACAACACAGCAGCAGTAAGCGCAATCATTGAAAGCGGCGCTTCCGCAGATGGTAATGGATTCCTGTATGCAGATGCCGGACAGAACTTTATGGAATTCTTCCTGCCGCTGGCAGACGGACTTGATGCTTCTACAGTAACAGCAGAAGATCAGCAGATCCTGTCCCTTCTGGATACTCAGACAAAAGCTTACGCAACAGGCGAAAAAGATCTGGATACCGCAATTGCAGATCTGAAAGCTTCTATCCATGATACATTCTCTTACCTGAGTGTAGAATAATCTTTATACCAGAGAAGAGTCAATAGTAGTATAGCTAATTCATATGTGCTGCTTCTTCCGGCAAAGAAGGAGCAGCACATTATATGTTGTATTAGAAACTGTGATTTGAAAGCGGTCTGGCTGAAACGTTGCATTCAGCAGACAGTGCAATGAGCAGACAGGAGGCAGTTATGGGCAAAAAGAAGAAAAAGAAAGTAAGTTACGGCAAATATGGATATTTTTTCATAGCGCCTTTTTTCATTACGTATCTGTTGTTTCAGCTTTGGCCGTTGATTAATACGTTTTATTACAGTACATTGTCGTATTATAAACGAAACGGAAGAGAATTTATTGAATTTGCAGGGCTTGCAAACTTTGCCAATGTGCTTGGTATCACCGCAGGAGAGCGTGCATATGTACTGAGTTATCTGAAGAATACATTGGTAATGTGGGGATGCAACTTTGTACCACAGATTCTGGTCTCCCTTCTTCTGGCAGTATGGCTGACTGACCAGAAAGTAAAGATCAAGGGAACAGGTGCAGTAAAGGTTATTGTTTATCTCCCGAGTATTATCACTGCAGCATCCGTTTCCGTATTGTTCAAAGCTTTATTTACCCAGTATGGTCCGATCACACAGACCCTTCGTAACTGGGGCGTGATTAGCCAGAATTTCGATTTTATGTCAAGCGTAGCGGGAAGCCGTGGACTTATTTCAACGATCCTGTGGTGGATGTGGTTCGGAAATACGACCCTTCTGCTGATTTCCGGTGTGCTTGGTATTGACCCCGGTCTTTTTGAAGCGGCTGATATTGACGGGGCGACAGGATTTAAGAAATTCCAGTATATTACTTTGCCGCTTTTGAAACCAATTATGTTGTATACCCTTGTAACTTCCGCAATCGGCGGTCTGCAGATGTACGATATTCCGGCGTTGTTCAACGTGCCTGAAACAGGATTGATCGGACTACCGGATGATAAGACCACTACAATGGCAATGTACATCATGCGTTTGTACAACAGTGATGTAGGAAAGGCGGCAGCCGTTTCTGTTATCCTGTTTGCTGTTACATTGATAGTCAGTCTTGTTCTCTTCGTTTCCATGGGCGATAATGAAGCGAAAAAACTGAAAAAGGCTGAGAAAAAAGCAAGAAAGGCAGGTGCATGATCATGAATAAGTCCGAAAGCTACAGCGGCGCTCTGATGCGCCAGAGAATTTTCAGAACTGTGATCTGTGTATTATTTTGTTTGATCGCATTGCTGCCGTTTTTACTCCTGGTTATGAATGCTACGAGAGATTCAGACTCGATCAAAGCAGGTATTTCCCTGATTCCATCTACACATCTGATTGAGAACTGGAAAAACCTGATGCTTAAGCAGAACGGTATGCAGATTACCCTGCAGAAAGCAGCTCTGAACTCCTTGACGATTACGGTTCCGGGAACCTTCCTGTCCGTATACTTTTCTTCCATGACAGCATATGGCATCCATGTATATGATTTCAAATTCAAAAAACTTGCATGGGCGTTTATTATGGCAGTTATGATGGTGCCAAGCCAGATTTCTATTATCGGTTTTTACCGTTTTATGCTGAATCTGAAGCTGGTGGATACCTACATCCCGCTGATCATCCCTACCATTGCTGCTCCGACGGTTGTTTTCTTCATGAAACAGTACATGGAAAGCACATTGTCTCTGGAAATGGTTGAGGCAGCGAGAATCGATGGTTCTACAGAGCTTCATACATTTAACAGGATCATTGTTCCGATCATGAAGCCGGCTGTTGCAACACAGGCTATCTTCCAGTTCATTGCTCAGTGGAATAACCTGTTTACACCGACGATCATGCTGACGACAGATTCCAAGAAAACACTGCCTATTTTTGTACAGCTCTTAAGCTCCAACCAGTTCCGTACGGACTATGGTGTTGTTTATGTAGGACTTTTTGTTACCATTATCCCGTTGGTTATCGTATATCTGATCTTATCCAAGTATATTGTAGCCGGTGTGGCTCTTGGCGGTGTGAAAGGCTGAGTGCTTCTTGCAAGGCATAAAATAATTATTACAATCAGGAAAGCTCCGTATCAGGTCGATAGACCTGTGCGGGGCTTTTCTGATGAAATCGCAAATTCTTTTATTTTGGAAAAAAAGAATACAAAACCGGATGCTTCTTTGATATAATGATAGAATATATGCAAATGATAAGATAATGAATCAATTGAAGAAACAGTATTAGAGGAATGATTGTATGGGGGAAGCAGTACATGGATTATCAGGAAGCGATCATTTTTATTATGGAGATACTTGGAACTGTGGCATTTGCGGCATCAGGCGCCATGGTTGGAGTTGGGCGCGGAATGGATATTTTCGGCGTCTGTGTTTTGGGAGTTGTGACTTCGGTAGGAGGCGGAATGATCCGGGATATCATACTTGGAATTACCCCGCCGGGGGTATTTCAGAATCCGGTATATGCAGCTGTTGCCACAGTGACTTCCTGCATTGTATTTGCAGTGCTTTATCTGAAAAAAGAGCTTCTGGAAGGACATCTCCGGGAAACGTATGATAAGGTTATGCTGGTCATGGACTCCATTGGGCTTGGAATCTTTACTGTTGTGGGTGTGAACACAGGGATTGGCCAGGGATATCTCCACAATGCGTTCCTGCTGGTGTTTCTGGGAACCATTACAGGTGTGGGCGGCGGGCTGCTGCGTGACATGATGGCCGGTGTTCCGCCCTATATATTTGTCAGGCATGTCTATGCCTGCGCATCGATTGTAGGTGCGATTGCCTGCGTTTATATTTACAGAGCCTTTGGGGCGGTAGAAGCGATGGTAGTATCTTCTGCCGTGGTTATTCTGATCCGGTATCTGGCTGCGCATTATCACTGGAATCTGCCGAGGCTGGATGAGAAGAAGCTGTCTGAAAAACGCTGAAACACAGGAACTGCCGTTATGTTGAGAACTGCAAAAAAAGAGACTGCACATTTGCGGCAGTCTCTTTTTTGTCCTTTCGGACTGTATGAAAATATGATGAGTGGAAACTTAATCAAGCGGATGGGTATCCTGAAGAGCCATAAAACCTTCTTCGCCGGTACGGATCTTTACAACGTTTTCGATATCGTATACAAATACTTTACCGTCGCCGTACTGTCCGGTGTGAAGAACTGCTTTCGCTGTCTCAACGACTTTCTGTACAGGTACCAGGCTGACAACGATTTCAATCTTGATCTTCGGAAGAAGATTCATATCCATCTCAACGCCACGATAGTAGGAGCGTGCACCCTTCTGAACGCCGCATCCCATAACATTTGTGATCGTGATACCGGTAACACCGATCTCGTTCATTGCATGCATGAAGTCTTCCAGCTTGCTCTGACGGGTGATGATAACAACTTTGGTAAGCTTGTGTACACCCTCTGCAGGTATTTCCGGGATAGATTCCACAGGAGCGGAAGCAGCAGCGGTGTTGATCACGGGAGCTGCTTTTGTAACGCCCATCGGAGTAGGAACCGTTGTCATAGTATCATGAACCACAAAACCGTCGTATGCGCTTGTAAGACCGTGTTCTTTGCCGTCCAGACCAGCGATTTCTTCTTCCGGAGATACACGAAGTCCCATCGTGTGTTTGATCGCTTGGAAAATAATGGTCATGGTAACTGCAACCCATGCGATGGTGATGAGCATACCGATGAGCTGTACACCGAATCCATGGAAGCCGCCGCCTACAAGAAGACCTTTCCATTCAGTACCGGCACCGTCGGAGAAAAGACCTACGGCCAGAGTACCAAAAGCGCCGTTTAATCCGTGAACACCAACAGCACCTACCGGATCATCGATTTTCAGAACTTTGTCAATAAACTCAATACCAAATACTACAATAAATCCGGAAGCAATACCAATGATTGCAGCAGATGTAGGAGAAACGGTATCACATCCTGCGGTAATCGCTACCAAACCAGCCAGAGAACCATTCAAGGACATGGAAACATCCGGTTTTTTGTAACGAACCCATGTGATGATCATAACAGTGACAGTTGCAACTGCTGCAGCAAGGTTTGTCGTTACAAAAATCTTACCTGCACTTACAATGGCGTCACCTTCCATGCTTACAGTAGAAGCGCCGTTAAAGCCGAACCAGCAGAACCAGAGGATGAATACACCTAATGCGCCTACAGTCAGGTTGTGGCCCGGAATTGCTTTGGACTTGCCGTCTTTTGTGTATTTACCGATACGAGGTCCGAGAACGATGGCGCCGATGAATGCTGCGACACCGCCTACCATATGTACGGCACAGGAACCTGCGAAATCGTGGAAGCCCATCTGGCTGATGAAACCGCCGCCCCAGATCCAGTGGCCGGAAACCGGGTATACGATCAGGCTGATCAAAAAGCTGTATACACAGTAAGCGGAAAATTTGGTACGTTCTGCCATAGCACCGGAAACGATGGTTGCAGATGTTGCACAGAAAACAGTCTGGAAGATCAGGAATGCCCAGAACGGAACGCCGTCAGGAAGCATTGCATTTCCATAGTTGGCTTCAGATGCGATTCCGTGGATGGAACCAAAGAAACCGTTTCCTGCACCAAACATGATACCGAAACCAACGATCCAGAAGGTCGGTGTTCCGATACAGAAGTCCATAAGGTTCTTCATGATGATGTTACCTGCATTTTTTGCTCTGGTGAAACCGGTCTCAACCATTGCAAATCCGGCCTGCATAAAGAAGACCAGAGCAGCTCCTAAGAGCACCCAAATAGTGTTTACAGATGAAAATTCCATAATAATTTCCTCCCTTTCCTAAGAAAAAATATCAACTTTTCAAGGTACCAGTCATGATGCTTTGAACCACCAAAGCATCAGAACGATGAAAAGGTGATCATATCCCTTGTGGGATTTTTATCGAAAAAACGCGGAGGACTGAAAAATCCTCCGCGCCTTTGCGAACTAATTGGATATGTCTGCTTACGCAGACATCAGTATTAAATAAAAGTCGATTGTTTCGCGCTTTGCGCTTTCACAATCGCACCCCATATGTCTACGCTCCGCTTCGGTCGTTGCTAAACGAGCGCCACTGGCGCTCAGCAACGGAATTCGAGCTATCGCTCTACTTCCTCATAGGGGTCAGCCCGTCCAATATCCATGAGTCATTGCATGCAAGCATGCCCTGTCTCATGTCTGCTGTCCGGGACTTTTATGCTATATATGTAAAACAGGGGATATCCGTATCGTGTGATTAATGGATGAGGAAATCGATAATGAATTATGAAGTGGATGTTCATAATGATATCCCCTGATTTTACCGGTATAAAGTTGTTGCTGAAAAAATTCCTCTTAATTATTAGATGGAGAACAGCAGCTTGCCGTATGTAGGATACGGAAGAACGCTCTCCGGAAGCAGAGCTTCTGCCTCGTCAGCAGATTTTCTAAGAGCTTCCATATCGGCCAGTACAGTGGACTGATAAGCTTTGGCGCTTGCAAGAATATCTTCGCAGCCTTCTGCCTTTGCAGTATCCTCTTTCAGGGTTGCGAGTCCTGCAATCATGGATTCGGACAGGGCAGTAAGCTTAGTGAGAAGATCTGCTTCGCTTGCAACGGAAATATCCGGAACTACGGACTTCTTCAGACTTGCTGTGCGTGCAACCTGTTCCATATAGGTAGTTATGCTCGGCAGCATATCCTTCTGGATGAGTTCAGCCATTGTGCAGGACTCAATATGCAGGGTCTTCACATAATTTTCAAGCTTGATCTCGTAGCGGGAGTGAAGTTCACCCTTCGTAAAGATGTTATGTCCTGTAAGCAGTGCCTCATTCTTCGGGCTGACGAACTGCTCCAGTGCGTCAGGTGTGGATTTCAGATTGTAAAGGCCACGTTTTTCTGCTTCTTCTACCCACTCATCCGTATATCCGTTGCCGTTAAAGATAACGCGTTTGTGAGCAATAATGGTTTCTTTCAGCAGATTGTGAACAGCCTGGTTCATTTCTTCCGCAGGCACATCCTTCAGTTTCTCTGCGAACTGGCTGAGAACTTCAGCTACGGCAGTGTTCAGGATGATGTTCGGGTTAGCGACAGAAGCGGAAGAGCCAAGCATACGGAATTCGAATTTGTTTCCTGTGAATGCAAATGGTGAAGTACGGTTTCTGTCGGTGTTGTCTTTTACAAAGTGCGGAAGAACTTTTGCACCGATATCCATCTGAATGGCACCATGTCCGGCGAAGAATTCGTCATTTTCGATGGCCTTTAATACTTCGGTAAGTTCATCCCCGAGGAAGATGGATACGATTGCAGGCGGTGCCTCATTAGCGCCAAGTCTGTGGTCGTTTCCTGCACTTGCAACGGAGATACGAAGAAGATCTGCATAATCGTCCACTGCTTTGATAACGGCTACCAGGAATACCAGGAACTGGGTGTTTTCAGCAGGTGTTTTGCCTGGGTCAAGAAGGTTCACGCCGGTATCTGTACTCATGGACCAGTTGTTGTGTTTGCCGCTTCCGTTGATGCCTTCAAATGGTTTTTCGTGAAGCAGGCATACCATACCGTGTTTGTCAGCCACTTTTTTCATGATTTCCATGGTAAGCTGGTTGTGGTCAACTGCAACGTTGGTGGTATCGAAAACAGGTGCCAGCTCGTGCTGAGCAGGAGCAACCTCGTTATGCTTTGTTTTTGCCGGGATACCCAGTTTCCAGAGTTCTTCATCCAGATCATGCATATAAGCGGCAACTCTTGGCTTCAGGGTTCCGAAATAGTGGTCTTCCATTTCCTGTCCCTTTGGAGCAGGAGCACCGATCAGAGTACGGCCGCAGTAAATCAGGTCTTTTCTCTGGTTGTAAAGTTCTTTGTCAACAAGGAAGTATTCCTGTTCCGGTCCTACGGTAGTGGTAATGTGTTTTACCTCTGTGTTGCCCAGAACACGGAGAACTTTCAGCGCTTCTACATTTAATGCGTCCATGGAACGGAGAAGAGGAGTTTTCTTATCCAGTGCTTCACCGCTGTAGGAACAGAATGCGGTAGGAATATAAAGGGTACGGTCTTTAATGAAAGCCGGTGATGTCGGGTCCCATGCTGTATATCCTCTTGCCTCAAATGTGGCACGAAGTCCTCCTGAAGGGAAGCTGGATGCATCCGGCTCGCCTTTTACGAGTTCTTTACCGGAGAACTCCATAATGATCTGTCCGTCACCGGTCGGTGAGATGAAGCTGTCGTGCTTTTCAGCAGTAAAGTTGGTCATCGGCTGGAACCAGTGAGTATAATGGGTAGCACCGTTTTCGATTGCCCATTCTTTCATAGCAACTGCTACGGAATTGGCAACATCCAGTTCCAGATGCGATCCGTTCTGGATGGTTTTTCTCAGTGCCTTGTACATGTCTTTTGGTAATTTGGTACGCATGATCTTGTCGTTGAATACAAGACTGCCATACAGTTCAGGAATATTTTGTGCCATATAGGTACGCTCCTTTCGATTGAGATCCATTAATCCTTTTATAATCTTGAATATGTGTATATAAACAAAAAAAGCGCCTTGGATATCATCCAAAGCGCCGTTGCTTATGTGACGTAGTATACACCAAAAAAAAATCTTGTCAATGGATTTTTCGAAAAAAATTAAAAAAAATTGTGGGAGAGCGGAAGAGGGCATCTCTCCTGTGTCTGGTTTTTTGCCCCTTCTTTCCGCCTGTGCCGGACTTTTTTTTAGACAAGGGTTGACAAATATTTTTCGTTAATTATAATTCAAAAAGTATAAGATTCATTTTGCAGATTTTGCAGGCACGTTAAATGGTACTCTAAATGTGATGTTTGAGATGATAATGAAGAAAATGAATAAGGTATTATGAGGATTTCAGACAAATATTGATCAATACTGATGGAGGATGTTCAGATGGCAGAACTCAAAGAAGAATGCGGAGTATTCGGGATTTATGACCTGGACGGCGGGAATGTTGTCCCGTCAATTTATTACGGCCTAACCTCGCTGCAGCACAGGGGACAGGAATCCTGCGGGCTGGCTGTGTCGAAGACAAATGGGGAAATTGGAAATGTCCAGTTCCATAAGGATCTCGGTCTTGTAAGCGAAGTGCTGAGAGAAGATACGATATACAAGATGGAGGGGGATATTGGAGTAGGACATGTGCGGTATTCCACTACCGGAGCATCTGTGGCTGAGAATGCCCAGCCGCTTGTCTTATCCTATGTAAAGGGTACCCTGGCGCTTGCCCATAACGGAAATCTGGTAAACACGGAGGAACTGAAATGGGATCTGATCCAGACAGGCGCGATCTTTCACACGACCACAGATTCTGAGGTTATCGCGTTCCATATTGCGAGAGAGCGTGTACATTCCAAAACCGTAGAAGAAGCTATACTGAAAACGGCAAGGAAAATAAAAGGCGCTTACGGCCTGGTCATTATGAGCCCCCGCAAGCTGATCGGTGTACGTGATCCCTACGGACTGAAGCCGCTGTGCATTGGAAAAAGAGACAACACCTATGTGCTGGCTTCTGAGAGCTGTGCCCTCACTTCTGTCGGTGCGGAATTTATCCGTGATGTGGAGCCGGGAGAAATCGTTACCATTACCCGGAAAGGCATCTTTTCAGATAAGAGCCTTGCTGTAAAGAAACATGCGCACTGCGTTTTCGAATATATCTACTTTGCAAGACTGGATAGTACCATGGACGGCGTGAAGATTTATGATGCCCGTATCCGCGGCGGCAAATCCCTGGCAAAGTCTTATCCTGTGGAAGCTGATCTGGTAACAGGTGTTCCGGAGTCAGGGATTCCTGCGGCCAAGGGCTTTTCTGAGGAATCCGGCATACCGTTTGGATTTGCTTTTTATAAAAACAGTTATATCGGCAGAACTTTTATCAAGCCCACGCAGAAAGAGCGGGAATCCAGCGTGCATCTGAAGCTCAGTGTGCTGGAATCCGTTGTAAAAGGGAAAAGGATCGTTCTGGTGGATGATTCCATTGTAAGGGGCACTACGATTAAAAACCTGATCCGGATGCTGAAGGAGGCAGGTGCCCTGGAAGTACATGTAAGGATTTCCTCCCCGCCGTTTTTGCATCCCTGCTATTTTGGAACGGACGTGCCTTCCAATGACCAGTTGATCGCAAGCAGCAACAGTACGGAAGAAATCCGTCAGTTGATCGGGGCGGATTCGCTGGGATATATGGAAATTGATTATCTGGAAGGGATGGCAGGAGGGCTTCCTCTCTGTAAGGCATGCTTTGACGGCAATTACCCCATGGAAATTCCTGGTGAGACTGCAGAAAAGGCAAAAAACTAAAGAAAAATCAGGAAAAGCAAAATTTTCATATTTACAAATGAAAAAAAATAGGTTATAGTTATGCTCATATGTAGGCAGAAATGCCCGCTTTATAATGTAACAAAGGTCATAATCAGTTCTGACAAAGGCGTCAGGAGCAGAGGGGGAATATTATACCCATAATCTCTGCTTCGGACGTTTTTTTATTTTAATAATTCGGCGCAACTGCTGTGCCGGCAGTGATATGCCGGATAAGGCATAAGTTATGGAACAGGACAATGGAGGAGGAAATCACAGATGGCAGTAAAATATGTGTTTGTCACCGGAGGTGTTGTTTCCGGACTTGGAAAAGGCATTACGGCAGCATCTCTTGGCAGACTTTTGAAGGCGAGAGGCTATCAGGTAACGATGCAGAAATTTGATCCATATATCAATATTGACCCGGGCACGATGAATCCGATCCAGCATGGGGAAGTATTTGTGACGGATGACGGGACGGAGACAGACCTGGATCTGGGTCATTATGAACGTTTTATTGATGAGTCTCTGGATAAAAATTCGAATGTCACAACAGGAAAAATCTATTGGTCTGTACTGCAGAAGGAGCGTCACGGAGATTTCGGCGGCGGTACGGTACAGGTCATTCCGCATATTACGAATGAGATCAAGAGCCGCTTTTACAGAGCCAAAGCGCCGGACGAAGACAGGATTGCCATTATTGAGGTGGGAGGAACAGTTGGTGATATCGAGAGTCAGCCGTTTCTGGAATCTATCCGTCAGTTTCAGCATGAAGTCGGACATGACAACGCCGTACTGATCCATGTAACTCTGATTCCGTATCTGAAGGCTTCCGGAGAGATGAAGACCAAGCCTACCCAGGCAAGCGTAAAAGAACTGCAGGGAATGGGAATCCAGCCGGATGTACTGGTATGCAGGAGCGAGCATCCGGTAACGGATGAAATCAAACAAAAGATCGCCTTGTTCTGTAATGTACCGGTCAGTCATGTATTGCAGAATCTGGACGTAGAATATTTATATGAAGCGCCTCTTGCGATGGAGAGAGAGAAGCTGGCAGATGTGGTTCTCCAGACCCTTCGCCTTGAAAATCGAAAGCCGGATCTGACAGACTGGGAAGAAATGGTCAGCAGCTTAAGGAATCCGGAAGGAACTGCAAAGATTGCTATTGTGGGAAAATATACACAGCTTCATGATGCATACCTAAGTGTTGTGGAAGCCCTGAAGCATGGCGGAATCGCCTGCAGAGCCAAGGTGGATCTGCTTTGGGTGGATTCCGAGGAACTGAATGAGAAGAATCTGGATCAGATGCTTTACAGCGCGGACGGAATCCTGGTTCCCGGAGGTTTCGGCAACAGAGGTACGGAAGGAATGATTCTGGCTGCACAGTATGCCAGAGTGCATAAAATACCATATCTTGGCATTTGTCTTGGTATGCAGATGGCAATTGTGGAATTTGTCCGTCACGTTCTGGGATATGAAGATGCCAACAGCATTGAATTGGATCCGGAGACGAAACATCCGGCAATTGCACTGATGCCGGATCAGGAAAGCGTGGAAGACCTGGGAGGAACCCTGAGACTGGGAAGCTATCCCTGTGTACTCGCAGATGATTCTAAATCTATCAGGCTGTTTGGCAAAAAGGAGATTCAGGAGCGTCACAGACACCGCTATGAGGTAAATAACGCCTACAGAGAGGAACTGGCGCAAAAGGGAATGATGATCGCCGGGACATCACCGGACGGACATATTGTGGAAATGGTGGAGGTGGTATCCCACCCGTTCTTTATCGGCACACAGGGCCATCCGGAATTTAAATCCCGTCCAAATCATGCGCATCCTTTGTTTGGCGGATTTGTTCAGGCAGCACTTGATAATGCAAATGCAAAAAAGCAGTAACGGATATTCCGGAACTGTTCCTATAGAAAAACAGACAGAAAGGATGAGGGTAATGAGAGAAGTGAGAAAGGAAGAGATGGGACTTTACCGTCCCCAATTCGAACATGACAACTGCGGTATCGGCGCGGTAGTCAACATCAAAGGAAAGAAAACCCATGAGACAGTTGCCAATGCGCTGAAGATCGTGGAAAATCTGGAACACCGCGCCGGAAAGGATGCGGAAGGAAAAACCGGTGACGGTGTAGGAATCCTGCTGCAGATTTCCCATAAATTCTTCAAAAAAGCCTGTAAGAAAGAGGGCATCGAAATCGGCCAGGAAAGAGAATACGGCATTGCACAGTTCTTTTTTCCGCAGCATGAGATCAAACGTGCCCAGGCGAAAAAAATGTTTGAGATCATCATCCGCAAGGAGGGACTGGAACTTCTCGGATGGAGAACCGTGCCTGTGATCCCGGAGGTTCTGGGGCATAAGGCAAGAGAATGTATGCCGTGTATCATGCAGGCATTTATCAAAAAACCGGAGGATGTGGAGACAGGGCTTCCTTTTGACAGGATGCTGTATATTGCACGCCGGGAATTTGAACAGAGTAATGACAATACGTATGTCGTATCTATGAGCAGCCGTACGATCGTATATAAAGGTATGTTTCTGGTAGGACAGCTCCGCACGTTCTTTGCGGATCTTCAGAGTCCTGATTATGAATCAGCAATTGCCATGGTACATTCCCGTTTCAGTACCAATACCAACCCAAGCTGGGAACGTGCACATCCGAACCGCTTTATGGTACACAACGGAGAAATCAATACTATCCGCGGAAATGCGGACAAGATGCTGGCAAGAGAAGAGAACATGGAGTCTCCGTATCTGAAAGGGGAACTGCATAAAGTCCTTCCGGTTGTCAACAGAGCAGGTTCTGACTCTGCAATGCTTGACAATACTCTGGAATTTCTGGTTATGAGCGGCATGGATCTTCCGTTGGCAGTTATGATCACTATCCCGGAACCATGGGCCAACAACGATACCATTTCCCAGGAAAAGAGAGATTTCTACCAATATTATGCAACTATGATGGAACCATGGGACGGCCCGGCATCCATCCTGTTTTCTGATGGTGATGTGATGGGTGCAGTGCTTGACAGAAACGGCCTTCGTCCGTCCAGATATTATGTGACCTCCGATGGATATGTGATCCTTTCTTCAGAAGTTGGCGTTATGCCTGTACCGGAAGAGAAGATCGTCTTAAAGGAACGTCTGCATCCCGGCAAGATGCTTCTGGTGGATACTGTTCAGGGCAGGATCATCGATGACAATGAATTAAAAGAAAAATACGCCAAAATGCAGCCGTACGGCGAATGGCTGAACAGCAATCTTGTTCTTCTGAAAGATATTAAGATACCGAACCAGAGGGTGGAAGAGTATACGGAAGAACAGCGTGCCCGTCTGCAGAAGGCTTTTGGATATACTTATGAACAGTACCGCACCTCTATCCGCAATATGGCACTGAATGGGGCTGAGAGCATCGGTGCTATGGGTGTGGACACTCCGCTTGCTGTTCTTTCCAAAGAACACAGACCATTATTTGATTATTTTAAGCAGATTTTTGCGCAGGTTACCAACCCGCCGATTGACTGTATCCGTGAAGAAATTGTCACTTCCACAAGTGTTTATGTAGGCAAGGACGGAAATCTTCTGGTTCAGCAGCCGGAAAACTGTCAGGTACTGAAGATCGTTCATCCGATCCTGACCAATACCGATATGCTGAAGATCAAGACCATGAAAAAGGAAGGGTTCAAGGTTGCAGTCGTATCCACCCTTTATTATAAGAGCACAAAGCTGGAGCGTGCGATTGACCGCCTCTTTGTGGAAGTGGATAAGGCTTTTCGTGAGGGTGCCAATATTCTGGTGCTTTCTGACAGAGGTGTGGATGAGAATCATATGCCGATTCCCTCTCTCCTGGCCGTTTCCGCCGTACATCAGCATCTGGTAAAAACAAAGAAGAGTACCTCCCTGGCAATTATCGTAGAATCCGGAGAGCCGAGAGAAGTGCATCATTTTGCAACGCTTCTGGGCTATGGTGCAAGTGCCATCAATCCGTATCTTGCACTGGAAACCATTCGGGAACTGATTGATAACCATATGCTGGACAAGGATTACTATGCAGCAGTGGATGACTATAACCATGCGGTATTAAGCGGTATTGTCAAGATTGCATCCAAGATGGGTATTTCCACACTGCAGTCCTATCAGGGTGCACAGATTTTTGAAGCGATCGGTATTTCCGGGGATGTCATTGATAAATACTTTACAGGTACGGTAAGCCGTGTGGGCGGTATCACACTGGAAGATATTGAAGATAATGTAGAAAAGCTTCATTCCGAGGCATTTGATCCGCTGGGCATGAATACGGACCTGACGCTTGACAGTGTGGGCGCTCATAAGATGAGAAGCCAGGGTGAAGAACACCGCTATAATCCGCAGACTATCCATCTTCTGCAGCAGTCTACCAAATGCGGTGATTACCAGATGTTTAAGGAATACACCAAGCTGGTGGATCAGGAGAGCCACGGCAATTTAAGAGGCCTGATGAAATTTAAATATGCAGAGAAACCGATCCCGCTGGAAGAAGTAGAAAGTGTGGATGAGATCGTAAAACGCTTTAAGACAGGTGCGATGTCTTATGGATCCATTTCTCAGGAAGCTCATGAGACACTGGCTGTTGCAATGAATCATCTTCACGGCAAATCCAATACCGGTGAGGGCGGTGAAAGTGACGAGCGTATTGATTCCGCAGGTTCCGTAAATGACCGTTGTTCTGCTATCAAGCAGGTGGCAAGCGGACGGTTCGGTGTGACCAGCCGTTATCTGGTTTCTGCTAAAGAAATCCAGATCAAAATGGCACAGGGTGCAAAACCGGGCGAAGGCGGACATCTTCCTGCAAAGAAGGTATATCCGTGGATTGCCAAGACCCGTCATTCCACACCCGGTGTCAGCCTGATCTCCCCGCCGCCTCATCACGATATCTATTCCATCGAGGATTTGGCGCAGTTGATCTATGATCTGAAAAATGCAAATAAATATGCGGATATTTCCGTAAAACTGGTTTCTGAGGCAGGTGTCGGTACCGTAGCGGCAGGTGTTGCAAAAGCCGGTGCACAGACCATCCTGATTTCCGGCTATGACGGAGGTACCGGTGCGGCTCCGAGAAGTTCCATCCATAATGCAGGACTTCCGTGGGAACTTGGACTTGCAGAAACCCATCAGACACTTCTGATGAACGGACTGCGCAACCGTGTACGTATTGAGACAGACGGTAAGCTTATGAGCGGGCGTGACGTAGCCATTGCAGCCCTTCTGGGTGCAGAGGAATTCGGCTTTGCTACCGGACCTCTTGTAACGATGGGATGTGTGATGATGCGTGTCTGCAACCTGGATACGTGTCCGGTCGGCGTTGCCACCCAGAATCCGGAGCTTAGAAAGCGTTTCCGCGGCAAACCGGAATATGTAGAAAACTTTATGCGTTTTATCGCTCAGGAATTGAGAGAATATATGGCACGTCTTGGGGTACATACCATTGATGAAATGGTAGGAAGAACGGATCTTCTTACTCCGGCAGCCGATGTTGCGGAGCCTCATAAAGGGAAAGTGGATTTGAGTGCCATCCTGAACAATCCGTATGCAGGAAGCTCAGAGAAGGTTACTTTTGACCCGAAGGCAGAGTATAATTTTGAACTGGATAAAACCCTGGATGAAAAAGTCCTTTTGAAGAAATGTGCAAAAGCCATCTCTACAGGAGAACATACGGAGATCGATGTGCAGGTTACCAATACGGACCGTGCATTCGGTACGATCCTTGGTGCTGAGATTACCAGACAGAACAAAGATGGACTTCCGGAAGATACGATCGTAGTAAATTGTACAGGTGCAGGCGGACAGAGCTTCGGTGCATTTATCCCGAAAGGCCTGACGCTGAATCTGACCGGAGACAGCAATGACTACTTTGGTAAGGGACTGTCCGGCGGTAAGCTGATCGTGAAGGTTCCGGAAAAGGCTGCTTATAAAGCTGAAGAAAATATTATTGTAGGAAACGTAGCTCTCTACGGCGCAACAAGCGGAACAGCCTTTATCAACGGTGTGGCAGGCGAGCGTTTTGCAGTTCGTAATTCCGGTGCATATGCTGTTGTAGAAGGTGTCGGAGAACACGGATGCGAATATATGACAGGCGGACGTGTGGTAGTTCTTGGAAAAACCGGCAAAAACTTTGCAGCAGGTATGAGCGGCGGCATTGCCTATGTACTGGACGTGCATAACGAGCTTTACAAGAATATCAACAAAGCTATGATCTCCATTGAAAAAGTGGACAACAAATATGATAAGAAGGAATTGCGTGACCTGATTGAAGCCCATGTGGAAGCAACCGGCTCGAAACTCGGGGCAATGATTCTGGCGGATTTTGAGACGTATCTGCCGCACTTTAAGAAACTGATTCCGGATGAGTATAAGAGAATGATTACCTTAAGCGCCAAACTGGAAGAAAAAGGTCTGACGAATGAGCAGGCGCAGATGGAAGCATTCTACGAAAGCATCGGAGCAAAACACTAAGCAGATGCGGCAAAAAGGGAAAATCACACCATGATGCGCTGAGAACATGCGCGGTAAGGAGGAAATACCCTGGGGGTATACCATTATGCGCTGAGAACATGCGCGGTAAGGAGGAAATATACATGGGAAAACCAACCGGTTTTTTGGAATATCATAGAGAGACGGCAAAGGTACTGCCGCCGAAGGTCCGGATTACCAATTTTAATGAATTCCGGGTTCCTTTAAATAAAGAAAAACAGAAATTACAGGGAGCACGCTGTATGGCCTGCGGCGTTCCTTTCTGCCAGTCCGGTGCCATGCTTGGGGGCATGGCCAGCGGATGCCCGCTGCACAATCTGGTACCGGAAACGAATGATCTGGTATATACAGGCAACTGGAAACAGGCTTATCTGCGTCTGAGCAAGACACACAGCTTTCCGGAATTTACTTCCAGAGTTTGTCCGGCATTGTGCGAAGCTGCCTGTACCTGCAATCTTGACGGTGAGCCTGTTGCAACAAAAGAAAATGAAAGAGCCATTATTGAAACCGCTTTTGAAGAAGGCTGGGTAACACCTCAGAAGCCGAATGTACGTACTGGAAAGACAATCGCAGTCATCGGAAGCGGTCCCTCCGGTCTTGCTGCAGCCCAGCAGCTGAACAGAAGAGGGCATAGTGTAACGGTTTATGAGAGAAGTGACAGGATCGGAGGACTGCTTCGTTATGGAATCCCTAACATGAAGCTGGAGAAATCCGTTATCGACAGAAGAATCCGTCTCATGGAAGAGGAAGGCGTAAAATTTGTAACGAATACAAATGTCGGTGTGGATATCACTTCGGAAGAGCTTCTGAAGAAGTATGACCGTGTGATCCTGGCCTGCGGGGCTTCTAATCCAAGAGATATTAAGGTTCCGGGAAGAGAAGCGAAAGGAATCTACTTTGCAGTGGATTTCCTGAAAGAAGTAACGAAATCTCTGCTGGACAGCAATTTTGCCAAAGTGCCTTACGAACTGGCGAAAGGCAAACATGTACTTGTCATCGGTGGTGGTGACACAGGAAATGACTGTGTGGGCACCTCGATCCGCCTTGGTGCGAAGTCTGTAAAACAGCTTGAGATGATGCCGAAACCTCCGGTAGAGAGACTGGAGAGCAACCCTTGGCCGCAGTGGCCGAGAGTGCTGAAGACAGACTATGGCCAGGAAGAGGCAATTGCCGTATTCGGCAGTGATCCGCGTATCTATCAGACTACAGTTACGGAATTTATTCCTGACAAAAAGGGAAATGTATGCAAAGCAAAGATTGTGAAGCTGGAAAGCAAAAAGGATGAAAAGACCGGAAGAATGATGATGGTTCCGGTAGAGGGAAGCGAGGAAGTGATTCCTGTAGATCTTGTTCTGATTGCGGCAGGCTTCCTTGGAAGTGAAAAATACGTGACAGACGCATTCCATGTGGCAATCAATGCCCGCACCAACGTAGATACAAAACCGGACTGCTACGATACATCTGTTCCAAGGGTATTTACAGCAGGTGATATGCACAGGGGACAATCTCTTGTTGTCTGGGCGATTCGTGAGGGCCGGGAGGCTGCAAAAGCTGTGGATGAATCCCTGATGGGATATACAAACCTGTAAAATCCTTTGAAAAAGGGAGTTGACAAAGAAGAATGCGGTTGTTATAATACCTGCATGAACAAGGGCGTTCTTTTGATTGGGGTAACCTGTCAAAAGTGCGCCTTTCTTTTTTATGATAGATGCAGATATAATGAAGAAATGTAACTGTTCCGCAGGCAAGATCTGTGAGGGTACTGAACAGATACAAGAAATTACCAGAATGTGCGGTGTACTTTTTGGATATATTTATTTGAATGATAAGGAGAGATTAAAATGGGGAATTATACCAGAGAGGAAGTCTTACAGATGGCTGAAGAAGAGGATGTGGAATTTATCCGGCTTCAGTTTACTGATATGTTAGGCACTCTGAAGAATATTGCAGTTACCGCTCGGGAACTTCCCCGGGTACTGAAGGATGGTTATATTATTGACGGAAGTTTTATTGCAGGAGTTGCGGATGAGACAGAGCCTGATCTCTTTCTTCGGCCGGATCCTGATACGTTTACGATCCTTCCGTGGCGTCCCCAGCAGGGAAAGGTTGCGCGTATGTTGTGCGACTTATACGGGATTGACGGAACTCCCTATAAAAACAGTTCCAGATATCTCCTGAAAAAAGTTTCCCAGGAGGCCCGGGCTGAGGGATATACCTGCTTTATTGACCCGGAATGCGAATTTTTCCTGTTCCATTCAGATGACAACGGCGTGCCGACTACCTTAACACATGAAAAAGCAGGATATTTTGATATGAGTCCGTTGGATCTGGGAGAAAATGCGAGACGTGACATGGTACTGAATCTGGAGGAGATGGGGATTGAGGTGGAATCTTCTCATCATGAACTGGCTCCTGCCCAGCACGAAATTGACTTTAAATACGGGGAAGTCAATCAGATGGCTGACCGTATTATGACATTTAAAATGACTGTCCGTACGATTGCCAAACGTCACGGACTTCATGCCACTTTTATGCCGAAGCCAAGATCAGATTCAGATGGTTCCGGTATGCATATCAGCTTTTCTGTTTTTAAAGACGGCAGGAATATTTTTGAGTGTCAGGAGAATTCCGGAGAGCTGAGTGATGAGGCATACTATTTTATCGGAGGTCTTCTTGCGCACAGCAGAGAGATGGCGCTGATCACGAATCCTCTGGTAAATTCCTATAAACGTCTTGTTCCGGGATACAAGGCTCCTACAGAACTGACATGGACAAAGAATAATCAGAATTCTCTGGTAAGGATTCCGGCTGCCAGAAAAGGAGATACGAAGATTGAACTGAGAAGCCCTGATGCGGCATCCAATCCGTATCTGGTATTTGCAGTTTGCCTTGCTGCAGGTCTGGACGGAATCCATAAGAAGATTTCTCCGACGGAAGCGTCCAATCGTTCCAATAAAGATTCCGCACAGCAGGCAGCTCCGGTGGAAAACCTTCCGGAAAATTTAAAAGAAGCCATTGATCTTTTTGAACAGAGTGCCTGGGTTGAAGAAATCCTGGGAAGGGATTTCTGCGAGAAATATGCAGCATCCAAGAGAAAAGAGTGGCTGCGGTATACAAGGCAGGTAACAGATTGGGAAATTGAGAATTATCTTTACCGAATATAATAAAGCAGCCATGTTTTGGCAGCAGTAATGAGATTTATATTTTGATGGGATGGGGCGAAAGAGGAGTAACATTATATGAGTAGCAGCATCGTGATTGCTTTACCGAAAATTGAAGATGCAAAAAAGATCCGTACGATACTGGTGCGGCATGGTTTTGCAGTAGCTGCGGTGTGCAATTCAGCTTCTAATGCTCTTGCAAGTATATCAGAGCTTGACAGCGGCATCCTGATCTGCGGATATCATCTGGTGGATATGTATTATCATGATCTGAAAGAATGCCTGCCGAAGAGCTTTGAAATGCTCCTTCTGGCATCGGCAAGAGTGATCAGCGAAGTTCCGTCTTCCGTGCTGACCGTAGAAATGCCCATGAAAGCAAGTGATCTGCTGAACACAGTGAATATGGTGCTTGGGCAGATGGAACGCCGGGCACGAAGAGATAAGAAAAAACCTAAGCTTCGGACATGGAAGGAACAGAATTACATTTCCAATGCCAAGATGATGCTTATGCAGCGGAACCACCTCAGCGAGGAGGAAGCGTACCGCTATATACAGAAATGCAGCATGGACTCCGGCACCAACATGGTGGAAACGGCACAGATGCTGCTGATGCTGTTTTATGATGAGATTTAATGATTTTTGTTTCAGAATGGTAATTGTATACAGTTTTGTGATCACAAAGGCGTGATCAAGATATCCAATCCTGGCTTACCCGGGTGATTACGGGTATGGCAGGATTTTTTATGCCGGTTATCAACGGCACATAGATATGTCAAAAGACTTGAATGGAGGATGAGGAAATGGAATTTTTGGATGGAACATGGAAAAAAGAAGTTTGTGACTGGGAAACTCTGCTTGGAGATTCCGTCCTGAATCAGGAAGCAGTCCTGGAAGGTGCGATTCACAGCATCCGTCATATGGGAGATGTGGCATTTGTGATCCTGCGGAGACGAGAGGGACTTTTTCAGACAGTTTTTGAGAGTGAGCAGGTGAATGTATCGATTCATGACCTGAAGGAAGGAATGACCGTTCGTGTTCGGGGAACTGTCAGTGAAGAGGAGAGAGCTCCCCACGGCAGAGAACTTCGTATCCGCAGTATTGAGATCCTGTCAGCACCGGCAGAGCCTATGCCGATGGCTATAGATAAATGGAAACTGAATACTTCTCTGGAGGCTAAACTGAACCTTCGATCCATCGCCCTCCGTAATATCCAGGAAAGATCTAAATTCAAGATACAGGAAGCTTTGACAAGAGCATTCCGCGATTACCTTTATGAAAAAGGTTTCACGGAAATTCACACGCCGAAGATCGGTGCAAGAGGAGCGGAAGGCGGTGCCAACCTGTTCAAATTCAGCTATTTCCACAAACCTGCAGTTCTTGCGCAAAGCCCGCAGTTTTATAAACAGATGATGGTAGGAGTGTTTGACCGTGTATTTGAGACAGGGCCTGTATTCCGTGCAGAAAAGCATAATACCAAGCGCCATCTGAATGAATATACCAGTCTGGACTTCGAGATGGGATATATCGACGGTTTTGAAGAAATCATGGCTATGGAGACAGGTTATCTTCAGTACGCCATGGAACTACTGAAGAAGGAGTATGCAAAGGAGCTTTCCATCCTGAAGGCAGAGCTTCCGGACGTCTCCAGAATCCCCGCTGTCCGCTTTGACGAAGCGAAACAGCTTGTTGCAAAGAAATATGACAGAAAGATCCGTAACCCTTACGATCTGGAGCCGGAGGAAGAGGCTCTGATCGGGCAGTATTTTAAAGAAGAATATGATGCGGATTTTGTATTTGTCACCCATTACCCATCTAAAAAGAGACCGTTCTATGCAATGGACGATCCGGCAGATGAAAGATTTACACTGAGTTTTGACCTTTTGTTCCATGGCCTTGAGGTGACTACCGGCGGACAGCGTATTCATGATTACAAAGCCCTCCGGGAAAAGATTGCCGCAAGAGGGATGGAAGAGGAAGGTATGGAGCAGTACCTGGATACCTTTAAGCATGGTATGCCGCCTCACGGAGGCCTTGGCATCGGACTGGAACGTCTTACCATGCAGCTTTTGGGAGAAGAGAATGTAAGAGAGGCATGTCTGTTCCCGCGTGATCTGAACAGACTTGAGCCGTAATCATAGAAGAAGCTGCTGTCCGGCAGCAAAAAAGGAGGCCGAACATGGCGAAAATAATAGATGATGAAACAATGGAGAATGTCTGCATTCTTGCCAAGCTTTCCTTAAGTGACGAGGAAAAAGAAAAAGCAAAAGAAGATATGCAGAAGATGCTGGACTATGTAGAGAAACTGGATGAACTGGATACGGAGAATGTAGAACCGCTATCCCATATTTTCGGGGATTCCAATGTTTTCCGGGAAGATGTTGTCACAAACGGCGATGCGAAGGAGGAAATGCTTGCCAATGCCCCGAAAGCCAAAGAATACCAGTATCAGGTTCCAAAGACCATAGGATAGGAGAGAATAGCAATGGATCTGGATAAACTTACCGCACTGCAGCTTGCGGAAAAAATAAAACAGAATCAGATCAGTGTCCTGGATGGCGTAAAGCACGTATTCGAACAGATCGAAAAAAGCGAACCAAAAATCCACGCCTATCTTGACACCTACAAAAAAGAAGCCTACGCAAGGGCAAAACAGGTGGAAAAGGGAATTGCCGACGGCACTTATACAGGACCTTTGGCAGGTGTTCCCATTGCGATCAAGGATAACATCTGTATCAAAGGAAAGAAGACAACGTGTGCCTCCAGGATTCTGGAGAATTTTGTACCGCAGTATAATGCCGAGGTGATTGACCGCCTGGAGAAGGCTGGCCTTGTGATTATCGGCAAGACGAATATGGATGAATTTGCCATGGGAAGTACCACGGAAACTTCCGCATACGGCATTACCAGAAACCCGTGGGATACGGAGCATGTACCGGGAGGTTCTTCCGGCGGTTCCTGCGCAGCCGTGGCCGCAGGGGAAACGTATCTGGCTCTCGGGTCTGATACCGGCGGTTCTATCAGACAGCCCAGTTCGTTCTGCGGAGTGACAGGGCTGAAACCTACTTACGGAACGGTATCGCGTTATGGTCTTGTTGCCTATGCCTCTTCCCTGGATCAGATCGGACCTGTAGGAAAGGATGTGGCGGACTGCGCAGCACTTTTGGAGATCATTGCAGGCCATGACCCGAAAGACAGTACATCCATTGACAGACAGGATCTGGATTTTTCCAAAGAGATGTCAGGAAAGCTGTTAGGCATGAAATTCGGGGTTCCGAAGGAGTATCTTGCAGAGGGACTGGATCCGGAAGTAAAGAGTGCCTTTATGGATGCGCTGAAAGTATTGACCCGGCAGGGAGCAATCGTCGAATTTTTTTCTATGAAAACAACGGAATATATGATTCCTGCCTACTATATTATTGCCAGTGCGGAAGCAAGCTCCAACCTGGAACGTTTTGACGGTGTCAAATACGGCTATCGCGCAAAGGATTATGAAGGCCTCCACGATATGTACAAAAAGACCAGAACCGAGGGCTTTGGCGAAGAGGTGAAACGCCGCATCATGCTTGGTTCTTTCGTATTAAGCTCCGGTTATTATGATGCCTACTACCTGAAAGCGCTGAAGACAAAGGCGCTGATCAAACAGGAATTTGACAGTGCATTTGAAAAATACGATGTCCTTCTTGCTCCGGCTGCTCCTTTTACTGCGCCGAAGATCGGGGAAAGCTTAAAAAATCCTCTTGCCATGTATCTGGGAGACATTTATACTGTAGCTGTAAACCTCTGCGGTCTTCCGGGAATTACGGTTCCCTGCGGTCAGGACAGCACCGGGCTCCCGGTGGGCATCCAGATGATCGGTGACTGCTTCATGGAAAAGAAGATCCTGCGTGCGGCAAAGGGATATGAAACGGGCCGCGGGGCATTTCCCATGGCTGTGGAAGGAGGCAAAAGAGCATGAAACAGTATGAGACAGTCATTGGTCTGGAAGTTCATGTAGAACTTGCCACCAAAACAAAGATTTTCTGCGGCTGCTCCACAGAATTCGGCGGAGCACCCAATACCCATACCTGCCCGGTATGTACCGGTATGCCGGGTTCCCTTCCTGTATTGAACAGGCAGGTAGTGGAGTTTGCCCTGAAGGCAGGAATCGCTGCCAACTGTAAGATCAATCAGTACTGCAAATTTGACAGGAAGAATTATTTTTATCCGGATAACCCGCAGAACTATCAGATATCCCAGCTTTATCTGCCAATCTGTCACGACGGGTGGGTAGAGATCGAAACATCCGCAGGAAAAAAGAAAATCCGTATCCATGAAATGCATATGGAGGAGGATGCCGGCAAGCTTATCCATGATGAATGGGAGGATTGTTCCCTTGTAGACTTTAACCGAAGCGGCGTACCGCTGATCGAAATTGTTTCCGAGCCGGACATGCGAAGTGCCGAGGAGGTTATTGCGTACCTGGAAAAGCTTCGCTGTATGATGCAGTATCTGGGCGTATCAGACTGTAAGCTGCAGGAGGGTTCCATGCGTGCGGATGTCAACCTTTCCGTGCGGGAAGCAGGAACGGAGAAGTTCGGGACAAGAACAGAAATGAAGAACCTGAACTCTTTCAAAGCCATTGCCAGGGCCATTGAAGGGGAACGGGAACGCCAGATAGAGCTTCTGGAAATGGGAAAACCTGTGATTCAGGAAACCCGCCGATGGGATGACAACAAAGAATCTTCCCACGCTATGCGATCCAAGGAAGATGCCAAGGATTACCGCTATTTCCCGGATCCGGATCTTCCTCCGATCCACATTTCCGATGCCTGGATTGAAGAACTTCGTGCTTCCCAACCGGAGCTTCGTGAGGAGAAGCTTATACGATATCAGGAGGAGTACGGCCTTCCGGCCTATGATGCCGGTCTGCTTACGGAGTCCAGAGCTCTTTCCGCCCTTTTTGAGGAAGTGGCAGGGCTTTGCGGAAATGCGAAAAAGGCAGCGAACTGGTTCATGGTGGAGGTATTGCGCCTCATGAAAGAAAAATCCCTGGAACCGGAACAGATATGTTTTACGCCGAAGCATCTGGCGGATCTGATTCTTATGGTAGAAAAGAAAGAGGTCAGTGCCCAGAATGCCAAGAAGGTATTTGAACTTGTATTTGACGAGGATATCGATCCTGTTGCCTATATTGAAGAAAAAGGACTGAGGATCGTGGAAGATACAGGTCTTTTGAACGATACCCTGAACCGGATCCTGGAAGAGAATCCCGGCCCTCTTTCTGAACTTCTGGGGGGCAAGGAAAAGGTATTTGGTTTCTTTGTAGGCAAAATGATGAAAGAATTAAAAGGCAAAGCAAGCCCGGATGCCGTCAGGGAAGCTTTGACGAAAGAGATTGAGAAACGTAAAAATTAAAATTCAGGAGAGTTATAAGACATGGTTACAGTAAATAAAAATTATCTGAAATTACAGGGCAGCTATCTGTTTTCTACGATTGCCAGAAAAGTTGCCGCATATCAGGAAGCCAATCCGGATGTAAAGATCATCCGTCTTGGTATCGGTGACGTGACCCAGCCGTTGGCTCCGGCTATTATTGATTCTCTTCACAAAGCAGTAGATGAAATGGCAAATGCGGAAACATTCCGGGGATATGCACCGGATCTGGGGTATGAATTCCTGCGCAGCGCCATTGCAAAAAATGACTATCAGGCCCGCGGATGCCGGATCGAAGCAGATGAAATTTTTGTTTCAGACGGAGCTAAGAGCGATTCCGGAAATATCCAGGAGATTTTCGGCCTGGATAATAAAGTGGCTGTCTGCGATCCTGTTTATCCGGTTTATGTGGATACAAATGTTATGGCCGGCCGTACAGGAGCATTTAATCCTGCACATGAAAATTTTGACGGTGTGATCTACATGCCGTGCAGGGAAGAGAACGGATTTCTTCCGGAGCTGCCAAAGGAGACTCCGGATCTGATCTACCTGTGTTTCCCAAATAATCCAAGCGGAGCCGCGATTACAAAGGACAAGCTTCAGGAGTGGGTGGACTATGCCAATAAGACAGGAGCAGTTATCATTTATGATGCTGCTTACGAAGCATATATCACGGAGGATCATATTCCTCATACGATTTATGAATGCGATGGTGCCGAAACCTGTGCCATTGAGCTTCGCAGTTTTTCAAAAAATGCCGGATTTACAGGCGTACGCCTTGGTTTTACCGTAGTTCCGAAAGAATTGGAACGGGATGGTGTGAAGCTTCACAATCTTTGGGCAAGACGTCACGGAACAAAGTTTAACGGTGCCCCTTATATTGTACAGCGTGCCGGAGAAGCCGTATATTCGGCAGAAGGAAAGGAGCAGCTGAGGAAACAGGTGGCTTATTATATGCGCAATGCGAAGGTCATTTATGAAGGCCTTAAGAATGCCGGCTATTCCGTATCCGGCGGTGTCAATGCGCCGTATATCTGGCTGAAGACACCAGATCAGATGACCTCCTGGGAATTCTTTGATTACCTTCTGGAAAAGGTTCATATCGTAGGAACGCCGGGTTCCGGTTTTGGGGCACATGGCGAGGGATTTTTCCGTCTGACCGCATTTGGCACTTATGAGAATACGGTCGAGGCTATCGAACGAATTGCAAAACTTTGAGATGCAGGGGAACTGCACATATTTTTTGGAGAGGTGGACCGGGCGGCATACCGGCCCGCCTTTTGCTATTCTCTGGTCTACACATTTTCGTAACGTGTTTTCGTGGTGCATTTCTTGCAAATCACGGTTTCTAGTGATACAATAGTAGTATATTTTGGAAATAATATAAAATATTCAGAAAGTTATAAGGCCAGTAACGGTTTTTGGTTTTTTATGATGGACGGATTCGCGGATAAAGTCCGGAGAACAGAGGGCATATATGCAGACAGGAAAAGGGAAAGGAATCAGGGCTGTTATTTTTATTGCAGCAGCGGCAGTTCTATTGATTTCCATAGGAATTTACAACAGAAGATTAAGGGATGAGCTTGGAACCCAGATGCTGGATACGCTTCAGAATGTGGCAGAACAAAATGCTCTTGCCTTAGAAAGGGAAATTCAGGGAAAGCAAAACTTTCTGGAAGGGATTGCGCGGGAACTGCAGGTGCCGGAGAACGGGGAAGAGGAAGATGTGATCGCCGGTTTGGGTGACGTTGCAGAGGATTACCATTTTAAGCGGATGGGATTCGTATATCCTGACGGGCAGGCCTATACAACAGACGGCTATAAACAGAATCTGTCTTTCAGGGACTTTTTCCAGAAAAGTATGAAAGGCGAAACGTATATTACGGATGTTTTGACGGACAGTCTGGGGGAAGAAGAACAGATCAATGTGATCAGCGTACCTGTTTACAACCGGGAGAATGATCAGACAGCAGGGGTGCTTTTTGCAACCTACCGGACTGAGATGTTTAAGGAACAGCTAAATGTGACATCCTTCAGCGGAGAAGGATATAGCCTTGTTGTAAAAGAGGATGGTACACTTATCGCAGATTCTCCCAGGTCACCTATGTACGGGAAAGAAAATCTCTTTGACGCGTTGACAGAGGGACGGGATGAGAACGAAACAGCAACAGATGAGATCAGCCCTCTTTTGAAGAGCGGTAAGAGCGGCGGAGGAAGTTATTATCTGGAAGGGAAGCGTTATTATTATTGTATGCCCATGAATCTTTCAATGGAGGAAGGGCGATGGTTTATTTTTACTGTAGTCCCTGCAGAAGTGCTGGAAGCAAAAGTCAATCCGGTCTTAAAAGATATCAACACCCTGTTTGCTATTATGGTCATGGTGCTGGGAATTGCATTTTGTGTTTATGTGTACTCTTATCAGAGAAGCAAGAAGGATCTTTATAGTCTTGCCTATCAGGATCCGCTGACATGCGGAGATAATTATGCCTGCTTTCAGGAGAAAATCAAGCGGAAAAAGGATGTTCCCGGCTATATTATTTCCATGGATCTGAGTGAATTTAAGATTATTAATAATACCTGCGGAATAAGCAAGGGAAATATGATTCTGAAATCAGTCTGGGAAATTCTGGCTTCCGAGATTCGGAGAGAGGAATTAGCTGCGCATATTAATGCGGACCGTTTTATCCTGTATCTGGAAGAAGAAGAGCGGAAACAGGTGGAAATACGCGTGAAACATCTGATCGAGAGAATTTCCGGTCTGTCAGAAACTATGAATGTGCCTCGTGTCGTGCCGTATTTCGGTATTTATCATTCCGACGATCTGTCGGAGGTGGAGACAAATTATAGTTACGCCAGTCACGCCCGCCATCAGGTGAAAGGAAGGCGTGACCAGAATTATGCGTTTTATGAGGAATCGGATTTCCAGCTCATGCTGAAGAACCGCAGACTGGAGGACGGGTTTGAAAAAGCCATCCGTGATCATCGGTTTGAAGTATGGTATCAGCCGAAATACAGTACCAGCGATGCATCGATTGTGGGTTCTGAGGCATTGGTGCGCTGGCGTATGGAGGACGGCAGCCTTGTGCCGCCAGGCATATTTATTCCGCTGTTTGAGAAGAACGGTATGATCGCAGAACTGGATGAATATGTGTTCCGCACAGTGTGCGCTCAGCAGAAGAGCTGGCTGAAGGAGGGAAAGCAGGTTCTTCCGGTTTCCATTAATATTTCCCGTGCAAGCCTGTATTATTCGAATATTGTGGAGAAATACAGGGCGATTCTGGAAGAGTGTGAAGTAGACTCTCAATATATCCAGCTTGAGATTACGGAGAGCGCTACTGTGGACAATAAGGAAATTCAGGATTTGATCGATCAGTTTCATAAGGCAGGCTTTCAGCTTCTTCTGGATGATTTCGGAAACGGATATTCATCCCTGTCGTCTTTGAATGAGATGCATTTTGATGTATTGAAGCTGGATAAGAGCCTGATTGATCACATTGGTGACAGGAACGGAGAAAAGCTTCTTTACCATATTGTGAATCTTGTAAAAAGCCTGGGACTGAAGATTACCGCAGAAGGCGTGGAATCCAAGGAACAGGTGGGATTCTTGCAGAAGCTTCGCTGTAATGACATTCAGGGCTTCTATTATTCCAGGCCGCTTCCTTGTCTGGAATATGAGAAACTGTTGTAAAAAGATTTCCGGAGAAAAAGCGAAAATTGGTTGACAGAACCGAAAGTTTGAGTTATAGTCAGTAAATAACAAAGGCGTTTGTCGATACAGATTGTATCGTCAGCGCCTTTTTTGTTTTACTGATTTCATGAGAATAAAAACCGTGAGTCAGAACAATTATGAGGAGGAAAGAAGATTATGAAGAAAAAAGCGTTTTGTATGACACTGGCATTTGCAATGACTGTATCCATGGTGGGCAGTACCGCCGTCTTTGCAGCAGAAGAGGACAATGTGATAAAGGTGGGAGCCGTGTGTGCGATGACCGGCGGCTCTGCGGTGTACGGCGAAGGTGCTCAGAACGCCATTGACATGGCTGTAGAGGAAATCAATGATTCTGACTCTGCATATAAGATCGAGATCGTAAATGGCGGCAAAGTTGCAGATGATGCAAAAGACGCGAAACAGGCTGTCAATGCATATAACTCTCTGATGGCAGAAGAACCGGAAGCAGTGGTTGGCTCCTTCTTCTCTGCAGTAACACTTCCTATGGCTGAACTGGCAGCGGAAGATGACATGCTTCTTCTGGCAACAGGTGCTACCAACTACAAAGTCACTGAGATCGGACCGACAATTTTCCGTAACTGTTTTATTGACCCGTATCAGGGCAAAATGGCTGCACAGTTTGCAAATGAACAGGGATATAAAACAGCAGCCGTAATCTATGCAAAAGACGATGACTATTCCAACGGACTGAAAGACGCTTTCGTAGAAAGTGCGGAAGAACTTGGAATTGAAGTGGCCTATGTTGGCGAGTGTACCACGACCGATACGGACTTCACCGCACAGGCTACACAGGCTGTAGGCTCCGGTGCAGATTTTGTATTCTATCCCTGCTTCCTGGATACGGTTCCTCTTCTTGTTCAGCAGGTAAGAGATGCCGGATTTGAAGGAGCAATCATGGGCGGTGACGGATGGGACGGTTCCGATACCACCGGACTGGAAGATTACTTTGAAAACTGCTATTTCACAAATCATTATTCCTCTGAGGATACTGCTCCTGCAGTTCAGGAATTTGTAAGCAAGTATACAGAAAAATATGGTGCCGAAAGCCTGAATGCCTGCGCAGCTCTGTACTATGATGCAATGTACATGCTTGTTCAGGCGGCGGAGAATGGCGGCGGCAGTGACACAGAATCTCTTGTAAAGGGCATGACCGAAATGAAGTTCAGCGGTGTGGCAGGAGATATCTATCTGGATGAAAAGGGAGATGCCATCAAACCGGTGGTTGTTAATACATACGAAGACGGTTCCATCAAATGGCTTGAGACTCTTGCCCCTGAAGCATAAGGACAATACAAGACATCATAGAATAGGGCAGAAGGCCAGGTTCTTGTCAGGGAAAGACTTCCCCTGGCAGGAACCTTTGGTTGCCAAGGCTACGATAAAAAACGTCCGTCGGACGTTTTTTGAGTTTTTGGAAAGGGAGGATAACAGTGTCAATATTCATACAAAGTATTATAAACGGGCTGAATCAGGGCGCTATTTATGCACTGATCGCTCTTGGGTATACCATGGTTTACGGAATTCTGCGTATGATCAATTTTGCCCATGGTGATTTCATCATGGTAGGAGCTTACACCATGTTTTATACCGCACCGCTGATGATCAGCTATGGTATGCCTGCCTGGATGGCTGTTTTTCTGGCAATCATTGCGTGCACGGTGGTGGGCGTACTGGTAGAGCGTATCGCGTATAAACCGGTTCGTAATTCCGGTTCTATGTCTGCGCTGATCACGGCGCTGGCAATGAGCCTGTTTTTGGAAAATCTTGCAATGGTTCTTTTCGGGGGAAATCCCAAGACTGTGGTGAAAATCTTTGACCTGCCCATGATTGAGATCCTGGGAGCCAAGATTCAGTTAAAATATCTGCTGACTCTGGGAATCGGACTTGCGATCATGGTTGCCCTGACACTTTTCGTAAAGATGACAAAGCTTGGAAAAGCCATGCGTGCAGTTCCACAGGACAGGGCAGCAGCTACCATTGTGGGAATCAACGTGAATAAGATCATTACCATCACATTTGCCATCGGTTCCGGTTTAGCGGCTGTGGCTGCTATGATGTACTGTTCCACTTATCCGCGCTGTACAACAGACATGGGCTCCATGATGGGAATCAAAGCCTTTATTGCCGCAGTCTTAGGCGGAATCGGTATCATTCCGGGTGCCATGCTTGGCGGATTGATCGTAGGCCTCATAGAAATTTTTGTAAAAATCTACATTGCTCCGGGATGGTATGAAGCCATCACTTACGGAATCCTGATCGTTGTTCTTTTGATCAAGCCTTCGGGAATCCTGGGCAAGAGCGTAGGCGAGAAAGTGTGAGGTGATGAGAATGAAAATGCCGGGAAAGATCAAACGAAATTATGTAATCAATTTTATTGGACTGCTGATTCTGTTTGCCGCTCTGCTGCTGGTTTTTGAAAATGGCGTGTTCGGCTCCAGAACCAATTATTTTAAGGGAATCGCAACGACCGCCTGCTATACGATTATCATGGTAACGTCCCTGAACCTTCTGGTTGGAATCATGGGTGAATTTTCCCTGGGACATGCCGGATTCATGTCTGTCGGCGCATATGCGTCTGCAGTGGTCTCCAATATGCTGGCAGAAAAAGGGATTCCGGACTTTCTGCTCTTTGTGCTGGTACTTCTGATCGGCGGAATTGCAGCAGCCATCACAGGTGTTCTGGTAGGTATCCCGACACTGAAGCTTCGGGGCGATTATCTTGCTATCGTTACGGTAGCATTTGCAGAGATCATCCGTGTGGCGTTTACCAACTTTGAGATTACCGGGGGAGGAAGAACGATGTCCGGTATTGCAAAGCTCTCTGATTTTTACTGGGTCTTCTGGGTAATGGTCATCTGCGTGACGGTGATGTATATGTTTATCCGATCCCGTTTCGGCCGTACGGTGAAGGCTATTCGGGAGGACTACATAGCAGCATCCGCATCCGGTGTGAATGTCACCTTCTACAAGGTTATGACCTTTACGGTTTCGGCTTTTTTTGCAGGAATTGCAGGTGCCATTTATGCGCATTATATGACAGCCATGATTCCCACCTCCTTTAACTTCATGTATTCTGCAGAGTTTCTTACGGAGGTGATCATTGGAGGTACCGGATCCATGACGGGATCCATTATCGGAGCTGCGTTTCTGTCAGCTCTTCCGGAAGCCATGAGGGCATTTTCCAGATACCGGATGCTGGGCTATTCGGTAGTTCTGGTACTGATCATGATTTTCCGTCCGGGCGGAATCTTCGGCACCTGGGAATTTTCCCTTGGAAGAATTCTGGATAAGATCACCGAAAAAGCAAAAGGGAAGGAGGCATAGACGAGATGAGTGAAGCAAACGTACCTGTACTGAAGGCATCCCATCTGGGCATCCAGTTCGGCGGTTTGAAGGCTGTGGATGATTTTAACATGGAAATCGGAGAGTCGGAGCTGGTGGGACTGATCGGGCCGAACGGTGCAGGAAAAACAACCGTATTCAACTTACTCACAGGTGTTTACCAGCCTACGGAGGGCGCATATTATCTCTGCGGCAAAAAGATGAACGGCAAAAAGACCCATCAGGTAGTAGAGGCCGGAATTGCCAGAACCTTTCAGAATATCCGCCTTTTTAAGAAGATGACGGTACTTGAAAACGTTAAGGTTGCGATGAATAAGGATATGAAATATTCTATGGTCTCCGTTATTTTCCGTTCCGGTAAATACTGGACAGAGGAAGATGAGACGGATAAGCGTGCCCTGGAACTTCTGAAGATCGTCCATTTGGAAGAAAAAGCCTCCTATGTGGCTGAGAACCTTCCCTATGGAGAACAGAGAAGGCTGGAGATTGCGAGGGCACTTGCTACAGGGATGAAACTCCTTCTTCTGGATGAGCCGGCGGCAGGAATGAACCCTACAGAAACAGCAGAGCTTCTGGATATCATTAATCATATCCGTGATACGTTCGGAATATCCGTACTCTTGATCGAACATGATATGTCCCTGGTAATGAAAATCTGTGAGAGGATTCAGGTGATTGACTACGGTGTGACGATTGCATCCGGTACACCGGAGGAAATTGCCAACCACCCCAAGGTAATTGAAGCATACCTTGGAAAAGACGAGTAGGGAGGCTGCCATGTTAGAGGTAAAAGATTTATATGTAAATTACGGTGCTGTGGAAGCGATAAAAGGTATCAGTTTTACGGTAAAACCGGGAGAGATCGTCACCCTGATCGGTGCCAACGGAGCGGGAAAAACAACAACGCTGCATACCATTTCCGGTCTGACAAAGGCAAAAAGCGGTTCTATCACCTATAACGGAACAGATTTGCTAAAAACCGATCCGTCTAAGA
This sequence comes from Eubacteriales bacterium, assembly GCA_030524545.1. Lineage (GTDB taxonomy): Bacteria > Bacillota > Clostridia > Lachnospirales > Lachnospiraceae > Blautia_A. Next base: position 22,177 of record JAUNGM010000004.1, on the reverse strand, counting down.
TCATTACCCTTGGAATTGCCCATGTGCCGGAGGGACGCCATGTTTTTCCGGAGATGACAGTAGAAGAAAATCTGGAAATGGGTGCCTATGCAGGAAAGGATAAGGGAAAGATAACAGAAATCTTAAAGAGTGTTTACGAAAAATTTCCCAGATTAAAGGAACGCCGCAGACAGCTTGCCGGTACCTTATCCGGCGGTGAACAGCAGATGCTTGCTGTTGGGCGTGCCCTCATGGGAAATCCCAGCATCATTTTGATGGACGAACCGTCCATGGGGCTGTCCCCTCTTCTTGTAAAAGAAGTATTTGCCATTATTGAGGAAATCCACAAGGCCGGGATCACAGTGCTTCTTAACGAACAGAATGCAAAAATGGCCCTGTCCATTGCAGACAGAGCATACGTGCTGGAAACCGGAAAAATTTCCATCAGCGGCGATGCGGAGGAGCTTCTGAATGATGAACGTGTGAAGAAGGCATATCTCGGACAGTAATGAGAAGATGACAGGAACGGATAGAAAGCAGGGAACTGTTTGGAAGGTATTATTTGCTGATGAACAGTTACAGAGACATTTATGGAGAAAATTATGGAGGGTTGTATGGATCATAAATATTATGCGATTTGTATTTCAAGAACCTGCGGCTCAGGCGGAACGGAGATTGGAAAAATGCTGGCAGAGCAGCTGAATATTGATGTTTATGACCGCAAGCTGCTGCGGCTGGCTTCTGATGATTCCGGCATCAGCGAGGAAATTTTTGCAAGGGCAGATCAGGATGTAAAAAAGACGCTGCTCTATAAAGTATCAAGAGATGTGTACAGGGGAGAAATCATTCCGCCGGAGAGCGGTAATTTCCTTTCGGATCGGAATCTTTTTGAATATCAGGCAAAAGTATTGAAAGAGCTTTTGAACAGAGAGAGTTTTGTGGTTCTGGGACGTGCTGCAGATGTTGTCCTGAAAAAACACCCAAATGCGGTAAGTATTTTCCTTTCCGCATCTCCTGAAGCATGCTTTAAGAGGGAAAAAGAGCTGCTGCAATCAGATGACCTGGCAGTAAACAGGCGTATTGACAGTATTAACCGCTACCGCAGCCAGTATTATAAATATCACACAGGAAAGAAATGGAAGAATCCGGAAAACTATGATCTCTGCCTGAATACGGAGGCTCTGGGCTATCAGGGATGTGTGGACTTTATCTGCGATTATGTGGAAAAAAGACTTGGAAGAGAAATTCGATAAATAAACGGAATGGAAGCTGTGAGCAGAGCGGATCTGCCAAGAAACGGCCGGAGGAATACTCCGGCTGTTTTTCTGCGGAAATTTCCGGTTGTTTTGCTGGATTTTGGAGGAGGAGGGGATTATAATAGGATGGAGTACGCAGGTACAGGAGAAACGGAGGAAAAAAGAATGCTTTCATTTGAGTGTGATTATTCTGAAGGCGCACATGAAAAAGTTCTGGCGCGTCTTCTTGAGACAAATATGGAACAGCTTTCCGGATATGGAAGCGATAAATACTGTGAACAGGCAAAAGAAAAGATCCGCATGGCATGCGGCTGCCCGGATGCACAGATTTTTTTTCTTATGGGAGGAACCCAGACAAACGAAGTGGTGATCGATGCCATGCTCCAGAGCTATGAGGGTGTTGTGGCTGCAAAAACAGGACATGTCAGCGTTCATGAAGCAGGTGCCATTGAACACAGCGGACATAAAGTATTGACACTTCCGGAATATCAGGGAAAAATGGATGCGGAGGATCTGGAAAGTCTTCTGTCAGAATTCTGGAGTGATGAAAACCATGAACATATGGTATTTCCCGGCATGGTTTATATTTCCCACCCTACGGAATACGGGACACTGTACAGTGAAGAAGAACTGAAAAAACTCTCGGGCGTTTGCAGGAGATATAAAATTCCTCTTTATATGGACGGTGCACGTCTCGGCTATGGGCTGATGAGCAGCGAAACGGATGTCACCCTTCCAAAGATTGCGGAATACTGTGATGTATTTTATATCGGAGGTACGAAGGTGGGCGCACTGTGCGGAGAAGCAGTTGTGTTTACAAAAAGAAATATGCCTGTGCATTTTCTGACCATAGTAAAGCAGCACGGCGCCCTGCTTGCCAAGGGCCGTGTTCTGGGAATACAGTTTGATACCCTGTTCACAGATGACCTGTACTTTAAAATCAGCAGACACGCTGTTGAAATGGCAGAATATATGAAATCAGGCCTTCTTAAAAAAGGAGTTCGGTTTTATCTGGAATCGCCTACAAACCAGCAGTTTATCATTCTGGAAAATTCGGAGATGGAAGAACTCGGGAAAAGGGCAGCATTCAGTTTCTGGGAGAAGCTGGATGAGGAGCATACGGTGATCCGACTGGCTACAAGCTGGGCGACAAAAAAAGAAAGCATTGACAGACTGCTGGAATTATTTTAGCATAATATCAGAAGTATGCCGGAAGGGGCATGAAAGAATAAAACAGGGAGCAGATCATGTATTACGAGACAGCAGAGAAACTACTGGAATTTTTGAAAAATAGTCCATCGTCTTTTCAAGCAGTGGATGTGATGAAAAGGCGGTTTTTGACAGAAGGATTTACAGAATTAAAGGAGCAGGAACGCTGGAAACTGGAAAAGGGAGGCAGGTATTTTGTCACCAGGAACAGATCGGCTTTGATTGCCTTTTCTATTCCGGAACAGGAAAACCGGAAATTTCATATTACTGCCAGCCATAGCGATTCCCCTTCTTTAAAGATTAAAGAGAATCCGGAGATGAAGGTCGGAGATGCTTATATCAAGCTGAACGTGGAGAAGTACGGAGGAATGTTGATGGCACCGTGGTTTGACAGGCCGTTGTCTGTTGCAGGCCACATTGTAGTGAAGGAAAACGGACAGATTCAGGAAAAACTGGTGAATCTGGACAGGGATCTGCTGATGATTCCAAGCCTTGCCATCCATATGAACCGGGAAATCAATGAAGGATATCAATACAATCCCCAGAAGGATCTGCTTCCGCTGTTCGGATGTGCGGAAGAAGAAGGGGTATTCTGGGAAATGATCGCTAAAGAGGCAGGGGTTCGGAAAGAGGAAATCCTGGGACATGACCTGTTTCTTTATAACAGGGTGCCGGGAACGATCTGGGGTGCCGGTAAGGAATTCCTTTCAGCCGGAAGACTGGATGACCTGCAGTGCGCTTTTGCATCTATGGAAGGATTTCTGTCAGGAAAAAGGAAAAATTGCATTGCTGTTCATTGTATGCTGGATAATGAGGAAGTGGGGAGCAGTACGAAACAGGGGGCTGCTTCTACTTTTCTGCGTGACACACTCCTGCGGATCAACTGCGGCCTTGGAAGGGACTATGAAGCGTATCTGATGACACTGGCAGGCAGCTTTATGATTTCCGCAGACAATGCCCATGCCGTCCATCCGAATTATGGGGAAAAAGCCGATCCGGTTAATCGGCCGGTATTAAACGGAGGAATTGTGATTAAATACAATGCCAATCAGAAGTATTGTACAGATGCAGTTTCCGGTGCATTTTTCAAAGAGCTGTGCAGCAGGGCGGAAGTTCCTTACCAAACATATGTAAATCGCTCCGATATTCCCGGAGGATCTACACTTGGAAATATTTCCAACACACAGGTGGCAGTAAATACGGTTGATATCGGGCTTCCTCAGCTTGCTATGCATTCCCCTTACGAAACGGCAGGGGTGAAGGATACCTGGTATCTTTGCAGGGCTCTGGAAGAGTTTTATGCATAAATAACAGAATAAAATTGGATAAAAGGAATGGTCAGGAGAAAACCATGAGCAGGAAAGCAGTTTTTTTTGATGCGGACGGGACTGTCTGCGACATTGAAAAAGGAGTGCCGGGGAGTACAAAAGAAGCCATCCGGCGCTTACGGGAAAACGGCCATGAGGCATGGCTTTGTACAGGGCGGAGCAGGGCTTTCGTTCCGGGATACCTGGAGGAGATTCCGTTTACCGGGATGATCAGTGCCTGCGGGGCGACCATTGAGAAAGACGGCAAGAGGCTTTTTAACAGAGAGATGTCCCCGGAGGTGGCCAGGCTGTCTGTGGAAGTGCTGCGCAGGTATGGCCTGATTCCGGTTATGGAAGGCGCCGATTTTATGTATTATGACAAAGACGAATACAACAATGACATTAACTGGTACTGCGATCTGATCACAGAAGCACTGGGGGATAAGTGGAGACCGATCAGAGGAAATGAAGATTGTATGCGTATTAATAAGATCAGTGCCAAGATGGTGGAGGGATGCAATGCGGAAAAAGCATGTGAAGAGCTCTCCTCTTATTATGATATTATCCGGCACGAAAGCGGCTCTTTTGCAGGAACTACTATAGAAATGGTACCAAAGGGGCTGAATAAGGCGGTGGGAATTGCGGCTGTATGCAGACTGTTTGAGATTCCCTGGGAGGATACGGTTGTTTTTGGCGACAGCAACAACGATCTGTCCATGTTCGAGTATGCGGCAACCAGGGTGGCTATGGGCAACGGTTCCAAAAGAATCCGTGAGCTGGCAGATTATGTGACTACAGATATGTTCCATTACGGGATCAAAAACGGGCTTACAAAGCTGGGGCTGATTTAGTTTCGGAGGGTCGTTGCGAGAAAGACGTTGGAGAGTGAGTTGGACTGATGAAAAACAGAGAAGAGTATAGAGAGGAGCTTTTCAGGCTTCGGAGACATTTCCATCGTTTTCCGGAGCTTGGGCTGAAAGAAGAAAAAACATCGGCGTTTATCCGAGATTATCTGAAAAATCTTGGTTATGTGCTGGAATCTGTGTCTCCGACGGGATGGATCGCAGAGCTTCCGGCATTGATGAAAAAATCCTGTACAGTGGTGCTGCGCGCAGAAATGGATGCACTTCCCATACAGGAGAAGACAGACCTTCCCTATGCGTCTTTACATGATGGCTGCATGCATGCCTGCGGCCATGATGCCATTGTGGCAACTGCTCTTACCATAGCAAAGATTCTGGCAGAGGAAGGGGAGTCATTTCCTGTCAGAGTGCGCTTTTTGTTTGAGCCGGCAGAGGAGATCGGGGAGGGGGCCAGCCGTATGCTGGCAGCCGGGGCACTGGAGAATCCGGTTCCGGATGCGTTTCTTATGTTCCACTTTGCTACGGATATGAATCTTGGCATGGCTGTACATGAGGGACAGGCATCTGCCATGATCGGAGGCGTTCGTATAGAGGTTCACGGCAAATCCAGTCACTGGAGCGAAGCTCATAAAGGCATTGACAGCATTTATGCTGCCTCGCTGGTGGTTACGGCCATGCATGATCTGAACGAAGCATATCAGGGAAGTGCACCCTGCCTGATTGGAGCAGGAACGATTCACGGGGGTGAATATCCCAATATTATCGCGGACTATGCGGTGATCAATGCAAATATCCGGGCAGTTAAGGAAGAGGACTTTTATGAACTGTACAGACGGCTGGGTATTGCTTTAAAAGAGATTGAGAGAAAGACGGGAACTTTGATCAGGATGTCCTTTACCAAAGATCCTGTGCTGGCGTTTGCCAATGATCCCGGGCTTACGGAAATCGGAATCCGGGTAGGGGAAGAAGTATTTGGTGAAAGGTTTGTGCTGGAAGGAGAAGAGGAAGTATTTCTTTCCGGAGACAATGCCTATCGGTATTTCCAGAAGACAAAGGGCCTGTTCACTGTTTTTCTTGCGGGAATTCCGGGACAGAGCTACCCTCTTCATCATCCAAAATTTGTTCTCGATGAAGAAATCCTTCCTTATAGCCTGGAAGCGATATATAAGATTCTCCTGAGTATCGGAGAAGAAAAGCAAAAAAGAGAGTTGGAGGGCTGCGTGTGAAATACGGAAAAATTCGAATTGAAGATGGTTATCTGATTTTTACCAAACATATGATGATGAACAGCCTTCCCTGCCGTGATATTCTGTGGGCATACATGCGCCGGGAAGGAAATGAAGGAGAAGCTGGCCGGCAGATCATCACAAACTATCTGGTAATCGTTACCAGAAGAAGAAAACGCTATAAATTTGATATGACAGAAAAAGAGGTTCATGAATGTATGACGCTGCTTCGGGTTCTGAATCCGGAAATGGCGGTAGGATTTCCAAGAGGAGGGCGTATTGTACTGCAGAGCCTTCCGAATACCCGTGACCTTGGTGCGATCACAGTAAGAGACGGACGCCATATTCTGCCAAGAAAATTGCTGCGGAGCGGGAATCTTTATCATATGTCTCTTTTGGATCAGGCAGTTCTGATGAATGAATACCATCTGTCCACGGTGATTGATCTCAGAAATTGTTTTGAGCGTGAGAGAAGGCCGGATATGATACCGGAAGGAGTCATTTATCACGAGATTCCCATTGTAGATGAGGAATCCGTACGGATTCCGCGGAATCAGGGAATTGCAGATGTGATCATGAATTTTCAGGGGGATCCGGATGAATTTATGATCCGGCAGTATCAGAGCCTGATCCGGGATCAGTTTTCTGTAAAGCAGTATGCAAGATTTCTGGATCTTCTTCTTCGTCAGGATGACGGTGCCGTTTTATGGCACTGCAGTACCGGAAAAGACCGCACCGGAGTGGGAACGGCACTGCTTTTGTGTGCATTAGGTGCCTCTAAGGAGGATGTTCTGGAAGATTTCATGAAAACAAATGCCTGTCTGGAAAATGATATGGAATATATCATTCGTCTTATGGAAACGAAGACTATTGTGGATCCGGGAATCATGGATCGGATCAACAGCCTTTATCGGGTAAAGGAGGAGTATCTGGATGCGGTATTTGATACGATTGAGCAGAATTACGGTTCTGTGGAACGGTTTTTAAGAAAAGCATTGTATCTGACGCCTAAGGCAATGGAGGATCTGCAGAATAAATATCTTGTCTGAAGGGCTGCGTCTTGTTGAAAACATAGTTTTTACATCTTGTTGGAAACATAATTTTTCATTGACAAAATTGTGATTCTTGTTATAATGTAAAAAGTGTAAGCATTTATCCATTTAAATGTTTACTAGTTTAAAGTGTTGAAAGCAGGTGGGGTATGCAAAAGAGAATTTTGTCCCTGCTGGTAGACAATACCGCAGGTGTACTTAGCCGGATAGCCGGATTATTCAGCCGCAGAGGTTATAATATTGACAGTCTTACCGTTGGTGTGACTGCAGACGAGCGTTTTTCCAGAATGACTGTTGTATGCAGCGGCGATGAGCAGATTCTGGAACAGATTACGAAACAGCTTGCCAAACTGGTGGACGTAAGAACTATTAAGGTGCTGGATCCGGCAAATTGTGTAAGCCATGAACTTGTTATGATCAAGGTAGCAGCGAAGCCGGAGCAGAGACAGGGAATCATCGCAGTGGCCGATATTTTCCGTGCAAAGGTTGTGGATGTGAGCAAAGAGTCCCTGATCATTGAGATGACAGGAAGTAAGACGAAACTGGAAGCATTCATTGATCTTCTGGGCGATTATGAGATTCTGGAGCTGGCACGTACAGGTGTGACAGGGCTTTCCAGAGGCTCCGATGATGTAACATTTCTTTGATTGAAGTAACCGCAGTGTTACATATGGAAGTTTGCTAGGGGAGGAGTGTCCCTTAACGATATTATGAAAAAATTTTACCAAATACTAGGAGGAAGTAAAAAATGGAAAATAGGATTTTTTACCAGGAAGACTGTAATTTAAGTCTGTTAGAGGGAAAAACCATTGCAGTGATCGGCTACGGCAGCCAGGGACATGCACATGCCCTGAACGCAAAGGAGTCCGGATGCAATGTCATCATTGGTCTTTATGAAGGAAGCAGATCCTGGAAAAAGGCAGAAGAGCAGGGATTTGAAGTTTATACAGCAGCAGAAGCAGCTAAAAAAGCAGATATCATCATGATCCTGATCAACGATGAGAAGCAGGCTGCTCTTTACAAAAAAGACATCGAGCCGAACCTGGAAGAGGGCAATATGCTGATGTTCGCTCATGGCTTTAACATTCACTTCGGATGTATCGTGCCTCCGAAATTTGTAGATGTTACCATGATCGCACCTAAGGGACCGGGACACACTGTAAGAAGTGAGTACCAGGCCGGCAAGGGTGTTCCGTGTCTGGTAGCTGTTGAGCAGGACTACACAGGAAAGGCTCTTGACAAGGCTCTGGCTTACGCACTGGCTATCGGCGGTGCAAGAGCAGGCGTTCTTGAAACAACCTTCCGTACCGAAACTGAGACAGACCTTTTCGGCGAGCAGGCCGTACTTTGCGGTGGTGTATGTGCCCTGATGCAGGCTGGTTTCGAAACTCTGTGCGAGGCTGGTTATGACCCGAGAAACGCATACTTTGAGTGTATCCATGAAATGAAACTGATTGTAGACCTGATTTATCAGTCCGGTTTTGCAGGAATGAGATATTCCATCTCTAATACTGCTGAATACGGCGATTACATCACAGGACCGAAGATCATCACTGAAGATACCAAGAAAGCAATGAAAAAGATTCTTTCCGATATCCAGGACGGTACTTTTGCAAAAGACTTCTTACTGGATATGTCCGCAGCAGGTTCTCAGGTTCACTTCAAGGCTATGAGAAAGAAAGCTGCAGAGCATCCGTCTGAAATTGTTGGTGAAGAGATCCGTAAGTTGTATAGCTGGAACGGCGAAGACAAGCTGATCAATAACTAAGCAAAATACGAAGTGTAATGGAGTATTTTGCGCTACTCAAACGTAGCAGAGCGGAGTTTGAGGTTCCCGTGAATACGAAGTGTAACGGAGTATTTTGCGCTACTCAAACGCAGCAGAGCGGAGTTTGAGGTTCCCGTGAATACTTAATATACTTAGGAATAGAAAACCTGTCCGGAATTTTCCGGGCAGGTTTTTTAACGGGATGTTTTTGACGGTTCCTCTGATACCGGAAAAAAATGCGCCAGCAACGGAAGGTGCTCTTCTTTTTTTCGGCAGACAAATCCGATTTCACGGTCAGAGAAATCAATTCCCATAGGTACTTCGACGAGGATTCCTTCCTCCAGTTCCTTACGGACAAATTCCCGGATGACACAGGCGATTCCAAGTCCGATTTCTGCAAACTGAATCAGAAGATCCATAGAAGTTACCTCCAGAATGTGGCTCAGTTCAAGCTGGTGTTCCTTCAACTGGCTGTTGACGGATTGTCTGGAGATATTTTCTTCGTCCAGCATCATAAACGTAGCCGTGTGAAAGAGGGCGCCTTCAGGGTAAAGTTCTGCCTGGTTTTTCAGATATTGCCTGGTAGCAACAAAGGTATCACGGATATGGAGAAGCGGACGAAAGTGATAGCCCTGCAGGCTTTTTGGGCGGCCGATCAGGCCAACATCAATCTTTCCCGCGTCCAGGAGCTGGAGGGTCTGATAGGTGGACTGGCAGGATATATTGATGCGCACCTCCGGATGATCCAGAACATAAGATTTCAGATGTGACAGCAATACGTATTTGCTCAGAGTCGAACTGGCACCAAGACGGATGCGTGGGATATTACGGCAGCGGTTGTGAAGAATGGAGTCCTCTCCCTCAGACAAAAGGGAAAAGGCTTCTTTTACTTTGGCAAAAAGAGTCTCACCATCCGGAGTGAGGGTAACGCCGCGGGAACTGCGGTGAAACAGTACCGTGCCAAGATTCCCTTCCAGTCTCTGGATGGATTTGCTGATGGCTGGCTGGCTGATAAATAGTTCCTTGGCGGCCTGGGAGATATTACCCGTGCGTCCGACAGTATAAAAGATATGGTATAAGGATAAATTTTCCTGCATGATTCCTCCTGGTTGGTTTGATAATATTCCATAACTGCAAGTTATAATAATTATGATTAATATGTATTAGCATTATAACAGAAAGCATGATAAAATAGCAACATAAATGAAGGGATTCATAATCAATAGAAAACAGGAGGAAACGAAAAATGGGAATGACAATGACGCAGAAGATTCTGGCTGCACATGCCGGACTGGATCATGTAGAAGCAGGACAGTTGATTGAGGCGGAGTTAGATCTTGTTTTGGGAAATGACATTACTTCTCCGGTAGCCATTCATGAGATGGATAAGATGACGGTAGACACCGTTTTTCATAAAGACAAGATTGCTCTGGTAATGGATCATTTTATCCCAAATAAAGATATCAAATCTGCGGAACACTGTAAATGTGTACGGGAGTTTGCCTGTAAGCATGATATCACCAATTATTTTGATGTAGGAGAGATGGGAATCGAGCATGCACTCGTTCCGGAAAAGGGATTGTCTGTTGCAGGAGACGTGATCATTGGTGCAGACTCTCATACCTGTACATACGGAGCATTAGGAGCATTTTCCACAGGTGTGGGAAGTACGGACATGGCAGCGGGTATGGCTACGGGTAAGGCGTGGTTTAAGGTTCCGTCTGCGATTAAATTTAACATCGTCGGCAAACCAAAGAAATGGGTCAGCGGCAAGGATGTGATCTTACATATCATCGGTATGATCGGTGTGGACGGTGCTCTTTATAAATCTATGGAATTTGTCGGAGAGGGTATTCAGAATCTGACTATGGATGACCGCTTTACAATTGCAAACATGGCAATCGAAGCCGGCGGCAAGAACGGAATCTTCCCTGTGGATGATCTGGCTATTGCCTATATGAAAGAGCATTCCACAAGACCGTATAAAATTTATGAAGCTGACCCGGATGCGGTTTATGATGAGGAATACACCATTGACCTGAGTACACTGGAGCCGACAATCGCGTTCCCGCATCTTCCGGAGAACACAAAGACGATTTCTGAAATCAAAGATGATGTGATAGTTGACCAGTCTGTGATTGGTTCCTGTACAAACGGACGTATCGATGACCTGCGTATTGCAGCAGAGATTCTGAAAGGACGCAAGGTGAAAAAGGGCATCCGCTGTATTGTAATCCCGGCAACCCAGGCAATTTATCTTCAGGCAATGGAAGAGGGGCTGCTGAAGATCTTTATTGAGGCAGGGGCTGTGGTGAGCACTCCTACCTGCGGACCGTGCCTTGGTGGATATATGGGCATTCTGGCAGCAGGAGAGCGTTGTATTTCCACAACGAACCGTAACTTTGTCGGACGTATGGGACATGTGGATTCCGAAGTTTATCTGGCAAGTCCGGCAGTAGCAGCAGCAAGTGCTGTTACAGGTAAGATTTCCGTACCGGAAGAACTGGGATTATAAGGAGGGAAAAGATTATGCAGGCAAAAGGCAGAGTATTTAAATATGGAGACAATGTAGATACAGACGTTATCATTCCGGCACGTTATCTGAACTCATCAGATCCGGCAGAACTGGCTACCCATTGTATGGAAGATATTGACAAGGATTTTGTAAATAAAGTTTCCAAAGGAGATATCATTGTTGCCGCAAAGAATTTTGGCTGCGGCTCATCCAGGGAACATGCACCTATGGCTATTAAAGCAGCAGGCGTTAGCTGTATTATTGCAGAGACATTTGCAAGAATCTTTTACCGCAATGCAATCAATATCGGTCTTGCCATCATCGAATGTCCGGAAGCGAGCAAAGGTATTGAGGACGGCGACGAAGTGGAAGTGGATTTCGATTCCGGTATGATTTATAACCGTACGAAAGGAACCGAGTTTAAAGGCCAGGCATTCCCGGAATTCATGCAGAAAATCATCAAAGCAGAAGGATTGGTAAACTATATTAACGGTCAGAATGCGTAAGAATGAAGAATACTAAATGAATATAAAATCTCTGCTGCAAGGAGAAAGAACCGGCAGCAGAGATTTTATTGCTGTTTATAGGTAATATCCCGCAAGGTGTTTTGGCATGAATATGCCAAAATCCCGAGACATACAAGCCAAAATTCCATTGCCGAAGGCAATCTGGAATGAATTTTGGCCTCGTTACTGAGAACGGAGTTAACAGTAACGAGATTTTCTGTTTAATTTAAGTGAAATTGTTCTTGCTGATAGGAACGTATTGTGCTATACTGTTCCTTATAGAAGAAAACATCCATGTTAAAATCTGAGTTTGTTTCTGTTACCCTTCCTTAGAATCGGATATCCAACTGTCAATCGTACCTTGAAAATTCAATAGACTTTGCACTCGGTTTGTGGTATACTTCATGCATATTTTTGAAGTGGGATGTGGTAGTGTGAATGACGCGGAATTAAAGGACATACTTCTTACGATTCAGAATAGTGTGATAAACCTTCATGATGAAGTTGCAGAAACCAAAAGAAGTCTTCACGATGAAATAGTAGAAACTCGAGAGGATCTTCACAATGAAATTGTAGAGACAAAAGAAAGTCTTCACAGTGAAATAGAGGGGACGCGGGAAAGCCTTCATAATGAAATAGAAGATACGAAAGAAAACCTTCATAATGAAATAGAAGAGACCAAAGAAAATCTTTATGGTGTGATTGCAGGTTTGGAAAAATCAGTAAGAAACATTGAACTAACTATAGAGAACGAGATCAGTATAAAAATTGATGCTTTGTTTGATGGACGTGTGGATGAAATCCGCCATAGAAAAGAAAACATGGAAACCAATGCTAAAGTTGCCGATTTAGAAATGAGAGTGGATAATCTGGAAAAGGCAATCATGGCATCATAACTAAATAACCGGTACCGCTTGGAGTGCAAAGCCTATTGAGTTTTTAATGTTTTCTCTTTTGACAGGTATTGTCCATAGAAAAAAGGATTTCCATTAACGGAAATCCTTTCATGTATAATACTAAATCGGGGCAACAGGATTTGAACCTGCGACCTCACGGCCCCCAGCCGTGCGCGCTACCAAGCTACGCCATACCCCGTAACGATTGATATTATAACAATCTTCAGGAGAAAAATCAACTGTTTTTTCTGCTTTTGAATAAAAGATTTCAACCAAGATTTCAGCCACGACTTTTCTGCGGAAATCAGGGAAGATTTTTCTGTGCGGAAATCAGGGAAGATTTTTCTGTTGACAAAACTTAGAGAAAGTGTTAATCTATCCATATCGCATATGAGAAATGCTATGATGAGGAATAGTACACAGGGACTGGAGCACAGAGAACTGCTGGCTGGTGAGAAGCAGTGGACGGAAAGTGTGGAACTCGCCTCGGAGCATCTGCCCCAAATCTTTTAGCTGATAGAAGAGAGTAGGCGCAGACGGCGTCCACCGTTACCTGGAGAGGATATAAGGATGCTAATGGAGGCATTCCGTATCCCATGAGTGTATGACTTTGTTCATAAAGAAGAGTGGTACCGCGTAGGACATGTATAGTCTTTCGTCTCTTGCAGATATAGTGCAGGACGAAGGATTTTTTTTGTTGCAGAAAAACTATATGAAAAATTCACTAACCAAAATGGAGGAACGAAATTATGATGAATGCTAGCAAGTATCAGAGACAGTATTATATGCCGCCGCAGAGATGTATGAAATGGGCTGAAAAAGAGTATGTGGATAAAGCGCCTATCTGGTGCAGCGTGGATCTTCGCGACGGTAATCAGGCACTTGTTATTCCGATGAGCCTGGAACAGAAGATTGAATTTTTCAAGCTTCTGGTGGATATTGGGTTTAAAGAGATTGAAGTAGGATTTCCGGCAGCATCTGAGACGGAATACACCTTCCTTCGCACTTTGATTGAGCAGAACCTGATTCCGGATGACGTTACCATCCAGGTGTTGACTCAGGCCAGAGAGCACATCATCCGCAAAACCTTTGAGGCTGTCAAAGGTGCGCCTAAGGCTATTGTACATGTTTATAATTCTACCTCCGTTGCTCAGAGAGAGCAGGTTTTTAAAAAATCGAAAGAAGAGATTCTGAAGATTGCCGTAGATGGTGCGGCACTTCTGAAAAAGCTGGCATCTGAAACAGAAGGAAATTTCCAGTTTGAATACAGCCCGGAGAGCTTTACAGGAACAGAACCGGAATATGCATTGGAGGTCTGCAATGCAGTGCTGGATGTTTGGCAGCCTACTCCGGATAATAAATGTATCATCAATCTGCCTGTAACGGTTCAGCATTCCATGCCGCATGTTTATGCAAGCCAGATTGAATATATGTGTGAAAATATGAAGTATCGCGAAAATGTGATTGTTTCCCTGCACCCGCACAATGACCGGGGATGTGGTGTGGCAGACTCCGAAATGGGACTGCTGGCAGGAGCTGACAGAATCGAGGGAACTCTTTTTGGAAACGGTGAGCGCACCGGAAATGTGGATATCGTAACGCTTGGCATGAATATGTATTCCCAGGGGGTTGACCCGAAACTCGATTTTTCCGATATGCCGCATATCTGTGAAGTATATGAAAGCTGCACAGGCATGAAAGTCGATGAGAGGAGTCCGTACAGTGGAGCACTGGTATTTGCCGCATTCTCCGGTTCCCATCAGGATGCCATTGCCAAAGGAATGCACTGGATCGAAGAAAAAGACCCGAATCACTGGACGGTTCCGTACCTGCCGATTGATCCGACAGACGTTGGGCGTAACTATGATGCAGATGTTATCCGCATTAACAGCCAGTCCGGTAAAGGCGGCGTAGGATATATTCTGGAAACCAAATACGGCCTGAACCTTCCGGCAAAGATGCGCGAAGCAATGGGTTACACTGCAAAGGCTGTTTCAGACCATCTGCATAAAGAACTGCTTCCGGAAGAGATTTTTGATCTGTTTAAGAAAACCTTCGAAAATGTGGTCGAGCCATACAGCATTAATGAGGTTCACTTCCAGCAGAAAGACGGAATCACTACTCAGGTAACTTCTACCTTCCGCGGAAAGACGATTACTACTGAAGCTACCGGAAACGGACGCCTTAATGCAGTAAGTAATGCACTGAAGAAAGCATATGAGCTGAAATATGATCTGGTAACTTATCAGGAACACGCTCTGGAACAGAGTTCCAGTTCCAAAGCAATCGCATATGTAGGAATCCGCAAACCGGATGGAACCCTCTCCTGGGGCGCCGGCGTAGACCCGGATATTATCCGTGCATCCATTGATGCCCTTGTGACTGCAATTAATAACCGGTAGTCAGAGAGGTTTTTGAGAATATCGCTGTATTTGAGAAATAGAATATGTGGGGAAAAAGTCTTGGCAGACAGGAGGAAGTTTGCTAAGACTTTTTTGTTTTTTAACTTTCTATGTATAAGAACTGCAAGGAGCTTCTTTGAAGATTATCCGTGCTTTGTTTCGAAGGGGGAAATCATGCCAGGGTTGGCGGCTGAATATTACTTTTGTAGTAATTATAATGCAGGGAAACGTAAATTACAAGAAAGATATTGACAGAATTTAGAATAGATTGCATAATACTAAATACTACAAATGTAAGATTATGGCTTGAGGAGAGGAATCATGAAAATACATAAGAAAAGAATAAGAAGAAAGCACAATATTGGGAAGGGGATACTTTTCTGTGTTCTGGTGCTGGTTCTTCTGGGAGTTTTGCTGGCGGCAGGCTTCCTGGTCAGGAGAATGGCTCGGAAAAAGACGAAGGAGCTTCTGGCAGAGTATATGGGATATATTACAGAGCAGGAATACGGAAAGATGTATCAGATGATCGATCCGGAAAGCTCCGGAAACATCAGTGAGGAAGAATTTATAAAACGGAATTCTGCCATATATGAAGGAATTGAGGCGGAAAATATGCAGATTGCTCTTATAGAAGAACGTGATGGCGGAAAGACGGTGATATACAGATGTTCTTTTGATACCATAGCAGGAGAAATCAACTTTGAAAATGAGGCACGGTTTGTGGAAAAATCCTTTGGTTACAAGCTTGCCTGGGAGGATGGATTGATTTTTCCGCAACTTGGAAAAAGTGACAGGGTGCAGATTTCCGTTACAGAAGCGAAGAGAGGACGGATTTTGGATAGGAATGGTCAGGTTATTGCGGGCGAAGGAGTAGCCTTGTCTGTGGGCCTCGTACCCGGCAAAATGACGGATAAGGAGGAGTCCATCCGTCAGCTTTCCGTTTTGCTTGAGATGGATGAGAAAGCAATCGAAGGAAAACTTTCTGCCCAGTGGGTAAAAGAGGATTCTTTTGTCCCGGTGAAAACCATTCCAAAAACAGGAGAACCGGATGTGACGGATATGCTTCTTGGAGAAGCATTCTTCGAAGAGAATAGTCTGACGCAGGCCCTTCTGGAGGTTCCAGGGGTAATGATTACGGACGTATCCGTGAGGTCATATCCTCTCGGAGAAGCGGCTGCCCATCTCATTGGTTATGTGCAGAGTGTCAGTGCCGAGGATTTGGAAGAACATGCAGGAGAAGGATATACCTCCGGCAGCATGATCGGACGAAGCGGAATGGAAGGCCTCTATGAAAAGGAACTGAAGGGGCAGGACGGATATCAGATTTTGATCAAGGATGCCTACGGGGATAATAAGGCGCTTCTGGCAGTTTCTAATGTCCGTGACGGAGAGGATGTGCGTCTGACTATTGATGCAGGGCTTCAAAAAGCTTTGTATGAACAGTTTCGGGAGGATGAGAGCTGTTCCGTTGCGATAAATCCATATACAGGTGAGGTGCTTGCTTTGGTAAGTACACCGTCATTTGATAACAATGATTTTATTCTGGGGTTGTCTGACAGACAGTGGACAGATTTGAATGAGGATGAAAAGAAACCGCTGTATAACCGTTTCCGGCAGACATGGTGTCCTGGCTCAACCTTTAAACCGATTATTGCGGCCATCGGGCTGAATGCAGGAACACTGAATCCCCTGGAAGACTTTGGGAACGAAGGAATGAGCTGGCAGAAAGATACCTCCTGGGGTGACTATTATGTTACTACCCTTCATGAATACGAGCCGGTAATTTTGGAAAATGCTTTGATGTATTCGGATAATATTTATTTTGCAAAAGCAGCCCTGAGGATAGGAGCCGGGGAACTGATAAAGTCCCTGCAAAATCTTGGTTTTGGGGAAGAACTGCCATTTGAGATTACCGTGACCGAATCCCAGTATTCGAATACGGAAGGAATCGATTCAGAGGTACAACTGGCAGACAGTGGCTATGGGCAGGGGCAGATTCTGGTCAATCCTATACATCTGGCAGCTTTGTATACGGCATTCTGCAATCAGGGAGATGTGCTGCAGCCGCGGCTTTTCTATCAGGAGCAGGCCAATCCGGTCACATGGCTTTCTCAGGTTTTTTCGGAAGCTGCTGTGGAAGAGGTGCTAAACGGAATGAAAAAGGTGATCAATGATCCAAATGGCACCGGGTATGCTGCCCATAGAGAGGATATTCTGCTGGCCGGCAAAACCGGAACCGCAGAAATTAAAGCGTCAAAAGATGATCATTCAGGAACGGAGTTAGGCTGGTTGGCGATTTTTACAGCAGATCCGGATGCAGAAAGCCCCATATTGCTGGTAAGTATGGCGGAAAATGTAAAGGAAATCGGTGGCAGCGGTTACGTGGTCGAAAAGGATAAAGCGGTGTTGAATCTGTATTTAAAAGGTGTATGACGGGAAATTTCATATTCTATTAACTACTGCCGAAAAATGTACTACTTCAATTCGTACCATCTATGATATACTTAAAAGAAACCACATTCAGCCATTGCAGTTTTACATACAAAAGAGGAGAGGGCAGCACAATGCAGACGTTCTTTGGGAAGTGCGCAAAATGGCAGGAAATCATTTTATGGAGGCTGTAATCATATGAGATTTATGCATTTATCCGATCTTCATCTTGGGAAACGCGTAAATGAATTTTCTATGATGGAAGATCAGAAATATATATTGTCCCAGATTTTAGCCATTCTGGATGAGGAAAGGGTGGATGGCGTGATCCTGGCGGGAGACATTTATGACAAGCCTATTCCGGGTGTGGAGGCTGTTCAGGTATTTGACAGCTTTCTGACGCGGCTTGCAGATAGAAAAATCCCTGTTTTTGTAATCAGCGGGAATCACGATTCCGTTGAGCGCG
This sequence comes from Eubacteriales bacterium, assembly GCA_030524545.1. GTDB lineage: Bacteria > Bacillota > Clostridia > Lachnospirales > Lachnospiraceae > Blautia_A. The sequence goes on along the minus strand of JAUNGM010000004.1, from coordinate 4,302 downwards.
TGTCATTCGGTGCGCAGCTTATGGCTGACAGAGGCGTACATATTTCCAGGGTGTATGACGGAAACGTGGAAAAAGTGACCCTTACGGATGAATATGGAGAGGTGTGTATTTATCTTTTGCCGTTTTTAAAGCCGGCAACCGTACGTCATGCGCTTGAAGGCAGGACTGGCCAGGCCGCCTGTGCCAGGGAACAGGGAGCAGAAGCGAATGGCGGGTGTCCGCCGGAAAAGAAGGAAATGGAAATCAGCAGCTATCAGGATGCGGTAAAAGCAGCCGTGGACGCGATAGAGCCGGCTCCCTCCGGCCGGAATATCCTGGTGGCGCATCAGTTTGTGACAGGCGCCAGTCGCTGTGAATCGGAAGAAATCATGGTGGGCGGTCTGGATCAGGTGGATGTTTCTGTGTTCGATGCATTTGATTACGTGGCGCTCGGACATCTGCACAGCCCGCAGAAGGTTGGCCGTGAGACCGTCCGTTACTGTGGGACACCGCTGAAATATTCCTTTTCCGAGGCAGAACAGCAGAAATCTGTGACGATCGTGGAGATGAAAGAAAAGGGAAATATTGAAATCTGCAAGATTCCCCTAAGCCCTCTTCGGGATATGCGGAAAATCCGAGGAACTTATCTTCAGATTACGGAAAGATCCTTTTACGAAGGTACCAATACAGAGGATTATCTCCATGTCACACTGACAGATGAAGAAGACATTCCGGATGGCTTGCAGAAGCTGCGTATTATTTATCCGAATCTTATGCGCTTAGAGTATGACAATCAGAGAACCAGGGAGAACCGTTCTGTGGAAGCAGACAGAACCATAGAGCAGAAATCGGAGCTGGAGCTGTTTGGGGATTTCTTTGAAATACAGAATAACCGGCAGATGAGTGAGCAGCAGCAGATTTTTGCGAAAAATCTCATTCAGGAGCTTCAGGAGAAAGGATTTGGTAAGTAGAGGAGGCAAAAGAGAATGAAACCGCAGAAATTGATCATCAGCGCATTTGGCCCATATGCAGGAAAGACGGAAATTGATTTTGAAAAGCTGGGGAATCAGGGACTTTTTCTGATCACCGGGGATACCGGGGCCGGGAAAACTACGATTTTTGATGCCATTACCTTTGCCCTATATGGAGAAGCCAGCGGGGAAGTGCGGGAAGCGGGGATGTTCCGGAGCAAATATGCGAAACCGGAGACACCAACTTATGTGGAACTGCACTTTCGTTATCAGGGAAAAACGTATATAGTGACCCGTAATCCGGAGTATCAGCGGCCAAAAGGCAGGGGAACCGGGTTTACCGCACAAAAAGGAGATGCACAGCTCATTTATCCGGACGAACGCCAGCCCGTTACAAAATCAAGAGAAGTGACAAAGGCCGTTACGGAGCTGCTGGGACTGGACTATCAGCAGTTTACCCAGATCGCCATGATCGCCCAGGGAGATTTCCAGAAGCTGCTGTTTGCGGGAACTGCACAGAGAAGCGAGATTTTTCGGCAGATCTTCCACACGGGGCTTTATCAGGAACTGCAGAACCGCCTGAAGGATGAGGTGAAAAAACGCTGGAAAGAGTACGATGAGATCTGCAGAAGCATTTCCCAGTATCTGAGCAGCGTGGTGTGTGAGGAGGATTCTGTGTTTTTGCCGGAGCTGGAACGTCTGAAAAAAGAAAAATTTGAGGGAAGCGTGGGACGGGGCCTGGAATTATTAAGCGGCCTTTTGGAGCAGGAAAAGTGTTCTTTAGCAGAACTGGAAAAACAGATTGGAGAGTTGGAACAGAAGATTCAGAAAGAGGATCAGCTTCTTGGTAAAGCCAGACAGAATGCCAGGCTGGCCCAGGAGCTGAAAAAGTGCCGCCAGGAGCTGGACGGTCTGGCACCGGAGCTGGAAGAAAAGAAAAAAGTCTGGGAGGAAGCGAAAAAGGCTGCCCTGAAAACGGGCGGGCTGGAAAGGGAAATACGGGCTTATGAGGAAAAACTGGAAACATACAGAAAGCTGGAAGAAGGCCGGGAGACGGTCAGGAAAAAAGAAGCTGAGATAAAAGCGCTGCTGGCAGCCAGAGAAGAGAAGCAGAAACAGAAGATGGCACAGGAAACAGCGCTTGGCAATGAAAAGACAGAGCTTCAGACCTTAATGAATACCGGGGAGGAGCGGGAACGGCTTTTCCATGAGAAGGAAAAACTGGAGGGCAGCCTGATGGAGATTATTTCTCTTGAGGAAGAGCGGAAAAAGGCGGAGGCCGCCCTGAAAAAAGCCGGACAGGAGCTTGTGGACTTCCGTACCCGGGAGAACGAGAAACGAACGGAATACCGGAAGCACCAGGAGGAGTGGGAACAGATCAAAGATGCGGAGCTTCGCCTGGCACGGCTGGAACAGAAAAAAGAAAAAATCAAAGCAGACTGGAAAGCCCTGGGGGATCTGAGAACGCTTTATAAAACATTCTCAGAGCAGCAAAATGTTTTGCATGAAACCCAGCAGAAGTACGTTGCTGCTGTAGAAAAGCGGGATGTTTTACGCCGGGAATACCAGCAGATGGAACAGTATTTTCTGGATGCACAGGCGGGAATGCTGGCGCGTACACTGCAGGAAGGAAAACGCTGTCCTGTCTGCGGTTCCCTGGAGCACCCTTATCCTGCCGTGCTTTCCGAACATGTGCCAGAAAAGGCAGCGCTGGATCGGAAAAAAAAGAATGTGACGGCTGCGGAGGCCATGGCAGAGAAACTCAGTGCGGAGTCAAACGCCGGAAACAGCCAGATTGAGAAGCTGAAAGAGCAGATCCTTCAGAAAGGGGAGGAGATATTTGGATGCACCGAATGGGCGGCTGTGGGAAAGTATCTGGAAGAATATCAGAAAAACCTGAAAACAGAAGCGGAGGAGCTCTCTTCTGCATACAGCAAAACGGAAAAAGAGTGCGGCCGGGAAAAAGAATTGTCTGTGCAGATCCGGCAGGAAGAAGCGTGCCTTCAGGATATGCAGACAGCAATACAGAAAAAAGAGCGGGAGTGTGCAGTTGCAGAGGGACAGCAGAAGGAAAAGTCAGCCAGGCTGCGTGATGCCTTGGAAAAACAGATGTTTTCCGTTAATTCCATCATGGATGTGCAGCAGTCCGTATGTCTGGCAGAAAAGGGACTCAAGGGACAACTGGAAGAATTTCAGGATCAAATACTGGAAAATCAGAAAAAAATAGATCGGAAGGGAATCCTGGAAAGGCAGATTCCTGCAAAAGAACAGCAGATCGGCAGCCTGGGTGAATCCATCCAAAAAACGGACATCACTCTTGCCTCCATGAAAACAGAAAAAAGAAAACTTGAGGAAACAATGGAAGAGCTGCTTCTCTCTCTGGGAAATCAGACGAAAGAAGAAACAGAAAAAGAAATCACATCCTGTACCAGGGAAAAACAGAGACTGGAAGAAGAGCAGAAAAGTGCGGAACAATCCTATCGGGATGCCGGAACAAAGGAAACCAGGCTGCGTGCAGCCGCAGCCGCGTATGTCAGCCAGATCCGGGAGAGCGGGGAACTGAACGAAGATGCGATTTCCGCCAGAAAACAAGAGTGGCTTGAGAAAAAAGAAATTCTTACGAAAAAACGCACGGTACAATTTTCTGCGATAGAGAACAACCGCAAAATCTACGGCGCTGTCTGCGGCAGGCAGGAAACCATGGTCGCTGTGGAGCAGGAGTATATCTGGGTAAAGTCCCTGTCTGATACGGCAAACGGAACCCTTGGCGGCAAACGGAAGATCGAGCTGGAAACCTACGTGCAGATGGCATATCTGGACAGGATCTTACGAAAGGCGAATCTCCGCCTGATGACCATGAGCAGCGGCCAGTATGAGCTGAAACGTCAGGAAGAGGCTGATAATAAAAAAGAAAAGGCCGGGCTGGAGTTAAATGTGATTGACCACTATAACGGAACGGAACGAAGTGTCAAAACCCTGTCCGGCGGCGAATCTTTTCAGGCATCGTTGTCCCTGGCACTCGGATTGTCTGATGAAATCCAGTCTCTGGCGGGCGGAATTCAGATGGACTCTATGTTTGTGGATGAAGGCTTCGGCTCTTTGGACGAAGAAGCCCTGAATCAGGCGATCAAGGCTCTTGCAGGTCTTTCGGAGGGAAAACGCATGGTGGGAATCATTTCCCATGTTTCGGAATTGAAAGAGCGAATCGACAGGAAGATCATTGTTACAAAAAATAAATGCCGGAATGAAGCCGGCAGCAGGGTAGTGATCGAGTAGCAGAAGAAGGACATATGCAGCTGAGGATGTAAAAAATCTTGTGTCTTTGGAAAGTGAATCTTTCTGATAAGATTTA
>JAUNGM010000040.1 GCA_030524545.1 Eubacteriales bacterium | reverse complement strand
TATCATCCTGCATTCTTTTTTAGTGTATATCTCAGCAGTAGCTGTGAATGGTAACCGTTTATATGGATTATATGATGTTTGAATAAAGTACATATTGACATTCTCTTGTATTCGAAGTATAATCTTGTCTTGAAAAATCATCGGAGGACAGGTTCGCCGCAGCGAAACGATTATTCCAGTAATCTCCTGTCGATGAAGATGTCGGATGCGTCCGGTTATTGCATAGCAGCAATAGCCGGGCGCTATTTTTTTTGCAAGGAGGGTATTTCCATGAAACAGAGAAACAAAAATCTTATCACTTACATTGTACCAACGGTATTCGGACAAATATGCTTTTTCCTGTTTACTATTATTGACGGTATATTTGTTGGAAGAGGAGTTGGAGAAACTGCGCTCGGAGCAGTCAACCTTTGCCTGCCGTTTGTCATGGTCGTCAATGCATTTTATATGCTGATTACAATTGGCAGTGTTTCAGTGGCTGCCATCCGTCTCGGAAGACATGACGATGGCGGTGCGGACGATGCTTTTATGCATGCTTTTGGATTTATGCTGATTCTCGGTAGTGTCCTTACTGTTGTATCGGTTCCATTTCCCGGTGCCGTAGCAAAACTGCTTGGTGCTACAGAAACCTATTATGGATATGTTTCGGACTATCTGTTTTGGTATTCCATATTTATTATACCAGCTTCATTAAATACGCTGTTTCAGGCATTTTGCCGGACAGATGGTTCACCTATGCTGGTAATGGCTGCGACAGTGGTCAGCTCTCTGATGAATATTTTCCTTGACTGGCTGTTTGTATTTCCGCTGAAAATGGGGGTTGCGGGTGCCGCTGCCGCTACGGGTATTTCCCAGGCTATTGCTTTTCTGATCGTACTATCCCACTTCATCCTGAAAAAAGGGGAATTGCGATTCCGCAAATGCCGTTTTCAAATGGCGCTGATCGGAAAAATTATTCTTCGCGGCCTGCCGGAAGCAGTTTCGCAGTTTGCCATGCCTGTTGCAACCATTTCCATGAATTATGTACTGCTCGCCCGTGTGGGAGAAATTGGTGAAAACGCTTATTCGGTGATCGGATATGTCGCTTCCTTCTCATTGGCAATTTTTATGGGCGTATCAGAGGGAATACAGCCGATGGTAGGGCACACCTACGGAGAGAAAAATGAAAAAGATTTGAAGTTTTATTTCTATTCCAGTCTGATCATTAACTTGATTGGCAGTCTGCTTGTGTATGCGGCATTATTAATTGTAGGAGCTCCAGTGTGCAGGCTGTTTGGCGTAACCGGGGATACGCTGGCTTTTACCCTGCGCGTCATGCCAAAGTACTCCCTGGGCTTTGTTATCATGGCTCTGAACACTATTATCTCTATGTATCTGTATTCAACGAAACGAACAAAAGAAGCGCTGACATTGAACATACTCAGGGGAATTGTTTTTACATCTGCGGTTATTCTGCTGATGCCTGTTATATTTGGTAATGACGCAATATGGTATGCTTTCGTGGTTTATGAGACGCTGAGTCTGATTCTCGCCATAATGCTTGTATGGATTTCAGAAAGAAAAGGAATTGTATTTCATTAACGTTACTGTTTTAGACGATCCATAAGAGGGATAAGTAAATGAGTGAAGTAAATAATATTGAATTATTTGAAAGGACACCGGTGTCTAAAGCCGTTATGAAACTGGCATTCCCCACCATTTTAAGCTGTCTTGTTATGGTGATTTACAATATGGTGGATACCTATTTTGTCGGAATGCTGAACGTACCGATACAAAGTGCAGCGGTGGCGTTGGCGGCACCGGTAATGTTGGCTTTTAATGCAGTTACGAATCTGTTTGGAGTGGGAACCTCCAGTATGATGAGCCGGTGTCTTGGCAGAAAAGATTATGAAACGGTGCAGCGAAGTTCTGCATTTGGATTTTATAGTGCGCTATTCTGTGGGGTTTTGTTTGCCGTAGGATGCACTTTGTTTCGGGAGCCTTTGCTGATTGTGCTGGGTACAGACAGTGAAAATCTTCTGGCGACCGGGGAATATCTGAAATGGACAGTTACCTGCGGAGCGGTTCCTTCAATTATGAATGTGATTTTCGATTATTTTGTACGCGCTGAAGGAAATGCAGCACAGGCAAGCATTGGAACAATGTGCGGATGCCTGCTGAATATTATTCTCGACCCGATTTTTATTTTACCCTGGGGACTGAATATGGGGGCGGCCGGAGCAGGTTTGGCGACATTTCTTTCAAATTGCGCAGCCTGTACCTATTTTTTTGTCCTGTTGTACTGTAAGCGGGGAAAAACTTTTATATGCATCCATCCGGCGAAATTTAGAGCTGACAAAAAAATCGTAAAGGAGATTTGTACTGTTGGAGTTCCTGCCGCAATCCAAAATCTGCTGAATGTAACAGGAATGACGGTTTTGAATAATTTTGTGACTGCTTACGGTTCTTCAGCAGTAGCTGCAATGGGAATAGCGCAGAAACTGAATACGATACCTCTTTACGTTGCGATGGGATTTTCGCAGGGAATCATGCCGTTGATCAGTTATAACTATGCCGGAGGCAATATGCGGCGTATGAAACAAATCATTTTGTTTACTGCAAAGTTATCCATGGCATTTATGGTCGTCATGGTATTTGCATACTACATGGGGGCTGATTATTTGATTTCCGTGTTTATGAAAAATGAAGGGATTATCAGGTACGGCGGTGGTTTTCTGCGCGGATTGTGTCTTGCATTGCCATTTTTATGCATGGATTTCCTGGCAGTCGGCATATTTGAAGCCTGCGGTATGGGAAAAACGGCCTTTGTTTTCGCAATCCTGCGAAAGATTGTCCTGGAAATTCCGGCATTATATCTTTTAAATGAAATCTGGCCGATGTATGGTCTTGTATACGCACAGTTGATTGCAGAAATCATTCTCTCGGCTGCTGCCGTATCTGCAGTGAGAAAAATTATAAAGGGAAACAGTATTATCTGCCAATAAGTATTTTTATGAAAGGATGCATCCATCCATTCCTTTTATGTGGAATTGGAGTCTTCCAAGGGACAGATGCTGAGCCAGTTGTTTTGATAGAATTCATGGAGGAAAGATGAAATGATATAAGATATCGGACAGGCATTTCTGGGAATATGGGTACATAAGATGCGTTCCTTCCTCACGATGCTTGGCATCATTATCGGAATTGCGTCTATTATTGCGATTGTATCAACGATCAAAGGGACAAGTGAACAGATTAAAGAGGAGCTGCTTGGCTCCGGAAAAAATACGGTTGATGTAAATCTGAATGATGGTGATTCGGAATATGACCCGTCTTTTTCAGACAGCAGTAGAAAAACGCCCATTCTGACAGAAGACATAAAGGATCGGGTGAGGGAACTGGAAAATGTAAACGATGCTACTTTCTTTTACAGCCGAAGCGTTGGAAATGAGATATATTATTTAAATACCGGATTGAGCGGCGGGCAGATCTACGGAGTGGACAGTCACTATCTGAGTACATGCGGATATGTTCTGCAGATAGGCCGGGGATTTGTCAGGAAGGATTTTGAAAACTACAGAAAGGTCGCGCTTCTTGATAAGGATGCTGCGGCAACACTATTCGGAAATGACCATTCAATAGGGAAAACGATTGAAATCGCCGGAGAACCTTTTACTGTTGTAGGCATTTATACAGACAGCCGACCTTATATACCGCCGATCAATACCATTGATGATTATAATAACTACTATGAGAACAGGGTAGGGACTGTTTTGGTTCCGGTTGCATGCTGGCCAATCATCTGCAGGTTTGATGAACCGCCGAATGTGGTCATTCAGGCAGTGAATGCCGATGCTATGAGTGATGCCGGACATGATGCGGAAAAAATTTTGAATGAAGCGATCCCGGATAAAGAGAGTAATCTGAAATACAAAGCTGTTGATATTTTGGAACAGGTAAAAAAACAGCAGGAGTTCAGTGAACATACCAACCGACAGTTGGTGTGGATTGCCAGTATTGCCCTGCTTGTGGGCGGAATTGGAGTCATGAATATCATGCTGGTATCTGTAACTGAAAGAACCAGTGAAATTGGCTTGAAAAAAGCAATCGGTGCAAGAAAACGGAAGATCATGATGCAGTTTTTGACAGAAGCGGCAGTGCTTACCAGCTTAGGCGGAATCCTTGGTGTTGCGGCAGGAATAGGGCTGTCACAGGCCATTTCCCGAATAGCCGGGATACCGGTTGCGGTCAGTGTTCCGGCAGTGATCGGTTCTGTATTCTTTTCTATGCTAATCGGAATTATTTTTGGATTTCTGCCTTCGGTGAAAGCTGCGAATCTGAATCCTATTGATGCGCTAAGAAGAGAATAGATGTGAATGAAATACTTTGCAGCGGCAAGGTGGAAACAGAGTTTTGAGAAACACGGACGAAGTTTTTTTCACAGGAAATTTGTATTGGATAACATCATATCATCCTTGACAAAACAGACCAATCGTTGTAGTCTGTGAATATAGACTACAAATTGTGGTCTAAAAGGAGAGGTGATTAAGTTGGAAGTAAGATTAGGTGTGATTGAAGCACGGTATGCGAATATGATCTGGGAACATGAACCGGTCACTTCTTCAGAACTGGTAAAGATGACAGCATTTGAGTTTCATTGGAAACGTACTACAGCACATAATGTGTTGCGGAGATTATGTGACAAAGGGCTGTTCAGAAATGAAAACGGAACAGTAACCTCGGTTATTTCCAAACAGGAGTTTTATGCTATGCAGAGCCGACAGTTTGTGGAGGACACGTTTGATGGTTCACTTCCGGCATTTATAGCGGCTTTTACGAAAAATGTAACCTTATCTCCAGAGGAAGCGGCAGAAATTCGTAAAATAATCGATAATGCACAGGAGAGTTGACTATGGATGAAATTATTGTAAAACTTCTTAATATGAGCATTGCCGCAGGGTGGATGATATTGGCAGTCCTGTTGTTACGAATCATTCTAAAGAAAGCACAAAAAAGAATAGTATGTATTCTCTGGGGGATTGTCGGGGTGCGCCTGGCATGCCCGTTTTCATTTGGGGCAGTATTTAGCCTCATTCCAAGTGCAGAAACCATTCAGATGTCCGGCAGCGGGCAGTGGAGAGGTTCTGTGATTGACAGCGGCATATCAGCAGTGAACAACAGCCTGAATCAAATGATTTATAGAGCAACAGCTGATTCGGTGATACATGGCGTAAATCCGATGGATATTTGGATACGTGCTGCGGGAATTATATGGCTGATTGGTTGTCTGTTTTTACTGATTTATGCGTTGATTTCCTATATCAGGATGTATGCCAAAGTGTCTGAGGCGATCTGTTTGAAGGATAACATCTGGATATGTGATCATGTACAGGCGCCATTCATACTTGGGATCATCAGACCTTCTATATATTTGTCTTCCAGCATGGAAGAAGAACAAATAAAATATGTTGTCTCACATGAGCAGGCGCATATACATCGAAGAGATTACTGGTGGAAACCGCTGGGCTTTTTATTACTCGCAGTTTATTGGTTTCATCCTCTGATATGGATAGCATATATCTTGTTTTGCCGTGATGTTGAAATGGCCTGTGACGAAATGGTGATACAAAATTTTGATATGGAGGGGAAAAAGGCGTATTCCAGCGCATTGCTCTCTTGCAGTACGCAGCGTAGACTGACGATTGTCTGCCCGATTTCTTTCGGTAAAAATAGTGTAAAAGAAAGGATAGAAGCAGTGATGAACTATAAAAAACCAAGTGTTTGGATAAATAGAGCAGCGTCTTTTGCATGTATCATGATAGCGTTTTGTTTTCTGACAAATCCCTTGCGTGTAGGTGTGATGAATATTGTCGGAAGCGATGGAACAGATGAATCACCTTCCGTTTTTATTGCTGGAAAACTGAAAAATGATGGTGAGTCCGGTCATGTCAATGCAGAGGGAATTAGTGAAGAAGAATATAGAAAGATTATGGAATTAGAGGACAAAAGTACAAAGGAGAAGATGGACAAAGAAATTATAAAAAACTATCCTTCCAGAGAAGACATTCCCTATGCTGTAGTGTATGACGAATATAGAGCTGGCAAGTGGTGGGGAGGAATCCTCAGAAAGACAGAGGATTTTCAGCTAACAGGCAGTAATATATATCAGGCTGCGTTTGAAGGTATGTTGTATGAGAGGGAATGATTAAATACGAAGTGGCAGTATCACTGTAAGCTGAATCCGGGTGGTAAGGTAAAAATCATTTCATATGGTAAAGGATGGTATGGCTGACTTTGACACTTCAGGGTTCATAAAAGATTTTCAAAGAAATAACCATGCATGGAAATTACAGAAGAAAAAAGCAAAAAGGTGAGCGATGCATTCCTTTTCATATGTTGAAATTGGAAGGATGATAAGATTTTGCGAAGAAGAGCGATACGGTTTCCATATGATAAACCGCTGCCGTTTAAGTTAATCACAGAGATTGCGAAATGGTGCGAAAAGGAGAATGGCTGAAGATGAATGCAATGATAAAAGTAGATTTGATCACAGGCTTTTTGGGGGCCGGAAAGACGACATTTATCAAAAAATATGCGAAATATCTGATGGACTGCGGTTATCATATCTGTATTTTGGAAAATGATTATGGTGCGGTTAACGTGGATATGATGCTGCTGCAGGAGCTGGAGGGGGAGCAGTGTGAGCTGGAGATGGTAGCCGGCGGCTGTGATCCGGACTGTCATAAACGGCGTTTTAAAACAAAGCTGATTTCTATGGGCATGTGTGGCTATGACCGGGTATTGATCGAGCCGTCCGGTATTTTTGATGTGGATGAATTTTTTGACGTATTATACGAAGAACCATTGGATCGCTGGTACGAGATCGGAAATGTGCTTGCTGTTGTAGATGCAGGACTGGAAGAAAGCCTGTCAGAAAGGTCGGATTATCTTCTGGCATCGGAAGTGGCTAATGCCGGTATGGTAATTCTGAGTAAGAGCCAGGACGCTGCGGAGGAGGATATCAAAAAGACAATGGCTCATTTGAACCGAGCGATGGAACAGGTACGGTGCACGCGCAGATTTCAGGGGGAAGTCTTCAGTAAGCCGTGGGATTCCTTAACAGAGGAAGACTGGAATAAGATCAGCTCCTGCGGCTATGTGCCGGAAACTTACGAAAAATCCGTATTTGAGGATGAACATGGATATTCGTCTCTCTATTTTATGAATGTACATATGCCCGTGCAGGAACTGCGCACCAGGGTGAAAAAACTTATGGAAGATCCGGACTGCGGGAACATTGTCCGCGTCAAGGGATTTATGGCAGCGGAGGATGGAAGCTGGATCGAATTAAATGCGACTCATCAAACGATTTCCATTCAGCACATTGAGAAGGGGCAGGAGATTATCATCGTGATCGGAGAAGGGCTGGCGGAGAAGAAGATCAGTGCTCTTTTATGCCCCTGTGATTAGAAGAAAATCTCGGAACAGGTCGGCCTTTAACATTGAATATTGAAAAACAGAGAGACAGTCCGGCGAGGGGCTGTCTCTTTTTTGCAATGTTCCGGACGGGCGAAGGGAGAACTTGTGCCCCGGAAGCTTTCGGTATACCGGGCTTTCAAAGGAAAAAGATAAGAATGATACAATATCCCTTAAAAAATCCCATATAATCGGTGAAATTTACGATAATATCGTATTATAAAAAATGATATACTAGATTTATAAAATTGTGAGGATCTCGATACAGTGAATGTTAAAGGAAGAAACATGAAATCAAAAAAGGGATTAACAGGTATTTTGGCTGTAGTTATGGCATTCAGCATGTGTTCTGCGATATATGCAGAGAATGATGAAAAAAAGGATCTGGTTCTGATGATCTCTGCATCAGATGATGCCTTTGCACCGGATATTGAAGAAGCCGTGAAAGAAAAATTTGGGGATCAATATCATCTAATCTTTAAAGCATGGGATACACAGGGGGTTACCCAGGCAATCAAAAAGGCCGGCGTTACGGGTGAACAGCTTGATATTGTAGAGTACTGGCCGGGAAGTATGAGAACACTTATTAACAGTGAACTGGTTATGCCGCTTAATGGATATGTTGATGAAGCGTGGAAAGAAAACTTTACGAATCCGGAGGTTTTAAGTCAGGGAACCTTTGATGATATTCTTTATAATCTGCCTTATAGTACGGTCTATCCCGTGATTGCAGTCAATACGGACATTGCAGAGGAGATTGGTACAGTACTTTCGGAAGATGGACAGTGGACATGGGAGGAATTTGTGGAATTCTGTACGAAAGCAAAAGATGCGGGATATTTCGGAAGCGGCATCCAGTCTGACCTAGCTCCGTGGCTTACCAGAATGGCCGTTATGCAGGTATGGGATACGGAAGAGGAACTACAGGAATGGAATGACGGAGAAGTTTCTTTCCTGGATAATAAGGTTATAGAAGCATTTGACATGGTAAAGGATTATATAGAAGCAGATTTGATGTATCCCGGCGCAGATGCCTGTCTTGTACAGGAAGCAGATCAAATTGAAGCGGCTCTTTCAAAGCGGAAGCTTGCATCTGTTTTTGTGGTGAACAGTCAGGCTGTTGCAACACTTGAGAATTGCTGTATTAAAAATTATGTGATTATGGACTGGCCAAATATGGGCAGCAATGCCAGTATGCCTTTACTTGGCGGCAGCAGCGGCTTTTTTATCCCGAGTTTTGCCGGAAATAAGGAGGGTGCAGTGGAAGTTCTGAAATTCCTGACCAGCAGTGAATGTGCAGATATTCGTGCAAATACCGGCTGTGTATCTACGATTAAGACGTTGAAGGCGGATATTGATTCAGATGTAATGAATAGTCTGTCCCGATCCATTGATAAAATCGTGGATCACGAATGCCACCATAATAGTTCTGATCTGGACACAGAGATTAATCAGATGCCGGCAAATTATATGATATACGGGATAGAGTCCCTTGAGAAAATGGAAGGATCCAGATTATCTTTTATCAAAGAAGAGGAATAACGACACATCTGAAAAAAATATTCTGAAGGAAAAGAAAAGTGGAAGAAGCATAAGTAAATATATTTTGGAGTGTATATATGAAAAGAATCAAGGATTTCTCTATTAAAACAAAATATATTTTTATCCTGATATTGTGCGTAGCATTGCCGATGTTCTGTCTGGGAATGGGGCTTTTACATGTTTGGGTAAGTCAGTATGAGGAAAATGCAGATCGTAATCATATCAATCAATTAAGACTGACGGCAGAAACTGTGGACAGTTTTATGCAGCATATAGAAGAGATTTCCTATGAATTGTCAGGAAGTCCTTCTGTAGTAAAGTTTATGGACGAACACAGGTCACTGGAAGAATATGTGAATGTCAAAAGAGCATTAGACGCAGTAATTGATAATGAAGCTGCGATAAAAAATATTCAAATATTTAAAAATCAGGAATCTCTTTTTAGTGCCGGAAGAGCAACGCTTGTGACAGAAACAGAAAATGATTATATTTCCAATATTATAAAGAATGACATCCGAAGACAATGGGGACAGTTTCACGTTCTCTATTCTTTCGGGCATGGGAAGTTTGATGTAGAGAATCCGATAACCCCATATTATAGTACGATTTATTCAGATGGAAGATTCACAGACAATGGTATATTAGCAATTTTTGTAGATGAGGAAGCCATTTATAATTGCTATCGTGCAGTAATTACAGAGGCAACTGAGAAAATCTGGCTGATGAGTGAGAACGGGCAGGTGCTTTCCTCACCAAATAAGGAGCTTTTGGAATATGGAGTGCCACAGGAATATCAGATAAGTACGCAAAAACAATCCTCGGGTATTTTAAAGGTTGATCGTCACGGACGTGCTATATACTGGTGCCGGTGTGGAGCTTCGGATCTCATTCTCTGCAAGATAGAGAAGGCCGGGAGCCTTGCTCCCCTGAAATTCGGATATTTTGGGATGTTTCTCCTGTTTCTTGTTTTCCTTCTTGCAGGGTGCATTCTTCTGTATATCCGGTATATCAGCAGGCCGATTACCAGACTTTCAAAGGAACTGGAGGCCTGCGTGGATGAAACGGCTGATAAGATCAAGCCTGTTAGTATTTATCGGAAGCAGGACGAAATAGGAAAGCTGACCATAGCCTCTAATTATATGATCGGTAAAATTAATGACCTGATTGATAGGGTATATGTGGAACAGATCCGTACGAAGCAGGCACAGCTTGATCTTGTGGGGGCACAGATCAATCCTCATTTTTTATTTAATACGATTGATTCCATTCATTGGACTGCACTTGCGAACAAAGACTGGGATGTGGGAGAACAACTGGAAGTTTTGTCGGATTTTTTGAGGGAAATGCTGAATTTTGGAAACCAGGATATTACAGTTGCGCAGGAACTGAAGATCCTGGAGGACTACTGCTTCCTGATTCAAAAACGCTTTCAGGGAAGGATTGTTTTTCATAAGAAAATCTGCAAAGCTCTTCTGGACTGCAGAATTTCCAAACTGCTGATTCAGCCGCTGATTGAGAATGCCTTTACCCATGGACTGGAACGGGACTTTAACAATGGAGAACTATGGCTGATCATCCGGGAGAAAAAAGGCCGGATGCAGATTATTGTTATGGACAATGGCAGGGGATGTGACGGAAAAAGAGTCCGGGAGGAAATGAAAGGGGCAGACGGCAAAGAATATTTTGCACTTCGCAATATCCAAAAAAGGCTGCAGCTGAAATATCAAAATGAGGCAAAACTGATTTTTAGGAGTGTTCCGGGCAAGGGGACTCTTGTACGTATGGAACTTCCCATTGTGAGACAAGGTGTTGAGGGCATGCAGGAGGTATATGATGAAAGCCATGATTATTGATGATGACAGTCAGATCCGAGAGGGAATCCGCCGTGCCATCAACTGGAATGCGCTTGGATTTGAATTTGTAGAATGCTATGCAAACGGAGAAGACGCATTGCGTGCTTTTCCGAAGGTATTGCCGGATTTGCTGGTATGTGATATCGAAATGCCGAAAATGAACGGTCTGGAATTGGGAGAACGTATCAGACAATATCGAATGGATACAAGAATTATTTATTTAACTGCTTTTTCAGATTTTGAATACTGCAGAAGTGCTATGCAGCTTGGTGCGGAAGATTATATTTTGAAGCCGGTAAAAATCAACAGTCTGATCAGTACTATTGAGAAGAATGTAAAAAAGTTAAATGAAATCAGAGAAAAGGATTTTCGCTATCATTATTCCTTGATGCAGGATCTTGCTGCGAAGATTTATATCCTGGGTAAAACCGGGCTGGAGGAGGAATTGTTTTCTTTGATACGCAGAAACGGCCCGGAGTTTGAAAGCAATTATCTTCAGACAATGATTCTTGAAATTGACAGTATAGACGGTTTTGAAAGCCCGGAATTTCTGGAATTCCAGAAGGAACTGGAGACGAGGAACTGGGCAATGATTCCCTATCAGATGAACCAAAGGATTTGTCTGGGAAGCTGCTCCCATTCTTCTTTCTATAATATGAATGATCGGTTTCAGCTACAGTCAGGGATCACAGCCTGGAACCGGGAGAACCAGGGGAGAGGATACCAGTTAAAAGCGGGAATATCACAGATACATCCGGGGAAAGACCTGTTAACAGGATTTGCACAGGCAAAAGAAGCTTTGTCAGACGGGTTTTACAACCAAAAAGTGATTAATCTCTATGAACAGAAGAGAAAAGATACGAAAGAGGAAACACTAAAGCAGGAGTTTTATGAGAGGGGAAAGAGGATAAGACAACTGGCAACAAAGCAGGAGAAGATAGAAGAAGCGCTGAGACTACATGCGGATACAGCATATCAAATGCACCTGCCACAGGAAAAATTCCAAAGAGAATACTTAAGAATTTACTCGGAAATTTCTGAACAGATGCATATTCCAAACGAGGGTGAACAGTTATATGAAAGGCTGTCCGCCTGTGATACTGCGGAGGAATGCATAAAAGAATTTCAGGAGTATTTATGTAAAAGCATCAGGCCTCCCTACGCTCAGCCCCAAAAGAAAATAACTCACTACAGCCATACCATTGATAAGGCGGTGGGATTTATTGATGCGCATTATCAGGAGAGCTTATCGGTTTCAAGAGTCGCAGAATATGTTGGAAAATCAGATAATCATTTTAGTATGATATTTAGAAAGGAAACAGGTCTCTCTTTTACAGAGTATATTACAAGACTGCGCATAGAGAAAGCTTGTCATTTATTACGTTATACTACAAAGCAGGTGAAAGAAATCTGCTGTGAAGTTGGGATGCCGGATTATTTATATTTCTCAAAGACATTTAAAAGAGTGATGGGATGTACGCCGTCAGATGTCAGAAATCAATTTAGGGCCATATCATCTGAATGGCAAAGTCCTTCTATATAGGACGAGAACGAAGAATGATGTCCCCAAATATATTGCAGAAAGGTATTTTATGGAAAAAGTCACTTATTACGGAGAGACAGAGGGGATTTCCCTGGAGCAGATGGTCCGCTTCGGGAAGTTTGACATGAAGATCAAGCATTTTCATACACAATATGAAATCTTT
This sequence comes from Eubacteriales bacterium, assembly GCA_030524545.1. GTDB lineage: Bacteria > Bacillota > Clostridia > Lachnospirales > Lachnospiraceae > Blautia_A. Next base: position 17,980 of record JAUNGM010000040.1, on the reverse strand, counting down.
TATATTGTAGAAGGGGAACGGGTCTTTTTCTTTAATAACCGTGAATATATCGCACGGGCAGGGGATTTGATCCTGGTAGATTCGGATCTGATTCATATGACGAAATCCATATCCGGTTCTGATGAAGGGCATAATCGTATTATTTTATATGTAAGCCGGAAAAAGATGGAATATTATGACAGCCTGTTTCCTGCACTCCAGTTTGTCCGGTTCTTCCATGATTATTATGGTGTATATCATCTGAACCGTGACCAGCAGGCTTTGATACTGAATCTGTTCCGTAGTCTCCGGCATTCTCTGGATAAAAAAGAGCGGAATTACAGAATCGGAATCGATGTGGAAATTGTTTCCTATTTTTATAAGCTTATGTCATTTGCGCGAGGACAGAAAAATGAAATGCCTCATGATGAGGAGAATCCAAAATATAAAGCGGCATATGGAATAGCCGACTATCTGTCTCAAAACTACGAGCGGAATATTTCTCTGGATGAACTTTCCGAACGGTTTTTCCTGAGTAAGTATTATATCTGCAGGATTTTTAAGGAAGTCACAGGATATACGGTAAGTGAATATACCAATATTCACCGTATCCGCAGGGCAAAACGATATCTGGAAGAAACGGATATGAGTATTTCTGAAATTGCTTATGCTCTTGGATACGAAAGCCTTACTTATTTTGAAAAAAAGTTCAAAAATTATATGACCATATCTCCGTTAAAGTATCGGAAAACATTAAATACTGTAACATATACGAATCGCCGAACGGAGGATGAGGAACTAACTGATCAGATAGCAGGAGGAGCGGGAAATTAGCATGAAAATCGGAGTAAGAGCCCATGATTATGGAAAGATGGAAATTGAGGCTTTGGCAGAAACGTTGAGACTGGAAGGATTTGAGGCAGCCCAACTGGCATTGCCGAAAGCATTTCTTGGAATTGATACATACGAGGATATTACACTTTGGCATCTTGAGCGGATCCGCCGGGCCTTTGAAGAGAATGAAGTGGAGATTCCGGTATTTGGCTGCTACATGGATATCGGTAATCCGGATGATGAGGTGCGCAAAAGAGCGGTGGATACCCTGAAAAAATGTCTGGCCTACAGTAAAGAGACAGGAGCCGGGATGGTGGGAACAGAAACGGCTTATCCCCACCTGTCAAAAGAAGAAAAGAAAATATGGTATCCGTTTATGCTGGACAGCATACAGCGTGTTGCAGAAGAAGCCGTAAAGCTGGATGTAAAACTGGCCATAGAGCCGGTATACTGGCATCCATTGGATAGTATAGAGGCTGCCTTGGATGTGATAGAAGCAGTGGGAGATGAAGAACATCTCCGGCTTATTTTTGATCCGTCCAACTTATTGGAATTTCCTGACAGTACGGATCAGGAATCCTACTGGAAGCAATGGCTTTCGGCAATTGGTTCCTATATTGACGTGATGCATGTGAAAGACTTTAAGATGGATGATAAAGGAAACTATTGCTCTGCCCTTCTTGGAAAGGGAGTCATCCGGTATCAGGAAATTTCCCGGTGGATTCATGCCAATAAACCGAACCTGTATCTTCTCAGGGAGGAAATGCAGCCCCGATTTGCAAAAGAGGATCTTGCATTTTTAAGGGCCATCTAAGATTCAGGGAGTAGAAATGCTGCAGCAGACGAAAAACTGCTGCAGCATTTTTTATACCTGCTGCAGACAGAACCCCCTGAAAAACAGGATTCTTTTTTTGAGGAAGAGGACAATATAGTTTGAAAAATGAAAAATGACGACAACTGAAATTAAGAACCAAATTTGCCCCTATGCTATAATTAAGAGCGTAAGGAAGAAGAAAAAACCATGGTTTTTCTCTACACATTACACAAAAAAGAGAGGCTTCAGAGCGTGGGGTGATGTAACAGAAAGGTGGAGAGAAAATGAAAATTTTATACGGCGGGGATTACAATCCGGAACAATGGCCGGAAGAAATATGGAAGGAAGATATGCGGCTATTAAAACTCGCCCATATTGATATTGTAACCCTGAATGTCTTTAGCTGGGCTTCACTGCAGCCGGATGAGGATACTTATGACTTCAGCAAATTGGATAAGATCATGGAGATGATCAGAGAAAACGGGCTGAAGGTGTGCATGGCAACCTCGACAGGAGCACATCCTGCATGGATGGCACGAAAGTATCCGGATGTTTTACGCACCGGAAATAACGGAATCCGGAGAAAATTCGGCAGACGCCATAATTCCTGTCCCAATAGTCCGACGTACCGGAAATATGCTTCTGCTTTGGCGGAAAAACTGGCACAGCGTTATGCAGAGTATGACAATATTGTCGCCTGGCATATTTCCAATGAATATGGAGGAGTGTGTTATTGCGAGAATTGCGAGAGAGAATTCCGAAAGTGGCTGCAAAAGAAATATGGAAGCATCGAGGAATTGAACCGGGTCTGGAACCTGAGCTTCTGGAGCCATAACATGTATGACTGGGAGGATGTTGTGGTTCCAAACCTGCTGTCCGAAGAGTTTGAAGATGATGGGATCCGGTCTGCCTTTCAGGGAATATCTCTTGATTATGCGCGGTTTAATTCTGACAGTATGCTTGCATGTTTTCAAATGGAAAAAGAAATTCTGAAAAGATATACACCTGAGATTCCTGTAACCACAAATCTTATGGGAACCTATAAGATCGTAGATTATCAAAAATGGGCAGGAAGTATGGATTTTGTTTCCTGGGATAACTATCCTTCCTGTGAGGAGGAGCCTGCAGATATTGCCATGAGACATGACTTGATGCGGGGCCTGAAACAGGGACAGCCCTTTGCCTTGATGGAACAGACACCGGGAGTCAGCAACTGGCAGGCATTCTGTAAACTGAAAAGGCCGGGAGTCATGCGGCTCTGGAGCTATGAGGCGGTTGCCCATGGTTCAGATACGGTGATGTTTTTCCAGATGAGAAGAAGTATCGGGGCCTGTGAAAAATATCACAGTGCAGTGATCGATCATGTGGGAAACGAACATACCAGAGTATTCCGTGAAGTTGCCGAATTAGGGGAGGAACTGGAAAACAAAGTCCGGGATCTGACCCTTGGAGGAAGAACAAAGTCGGAGATCGCCATTGTATTTGACTGGGATAACTGGTGGGCAGCGGAATATTCCGCCGGCCCCAGCAGGCTGATCAATTACTGTCAGGAAGTAAAACAATACTATAAGGCATTGTTTTCGCAGAATTATTCCATAAACATGATCAGTGTGGAGGATGACCTGTCTGCGTATAAGCTTGTCATAGCACCGCTTCTGTATATGTGTAAGGAAGGCTATGATGAGAAAATACGTGAATACGTGAAACAGGGAGGAACCTTTGTTACTACCTATTTCAGCGGATATGTGGAGGAACATGATCTGGTGGTACCCGGAGGATATCCGGGTAAACTGAAGGACATCTTAGGCATCTGGGTGGAAGAATCCGATGCACTTCCCGAAACGGAAGCAAATTCCTTCCTTTACAAAGGAAAGGGGTATCCTGCAAGGATCCTGTGTGATCTGATGCATCTTCAGGGGGCTGAAGCTCTGGCATGTTATGAATCGGATTTTTACCAGGGTATGCCGGTTCTGACGAAACATTCCTTTGGCAAAGGAAACGCATATTATGTAGGGACACGCTCAGATGAAACATTCTACGGACGATTTCTTCGGGACATCTGCGAAGGTCTTGATATCCGGCCTGTGGCAGAAACACCGGATGGAGTGGAAGCCGTTGTCAGGGAAAATGTAAACGGCAGCTTTCTGTTTCTTTTGAATCATCATTTGAATACGGAGAAAGTTTTCATTTCACGGCCCGGAACAGAGATACTTACCGGAAAAAAATACGCGCAGGGTGATACCCTGGTGCTTCCGGGGGCGGGCGCGGCAATTCTGCAGCGAGACTGCAGAGATAAGGAAGGGGGAAAGTAATGAGTTCGGCAAAAAAACAGAAGTCAAAAACAAATTTTGCACTCTATATGAAGAAAAACTGGCAGTTATATGCATTGATGATCCTGCCGATGATCTTTATTTTGGTATTTAAGTATGGTGCCTACGGAGGTCTGGCAATCGCTTTTAAGGATTATAAGGTCGCGAAAGGATACGCAGGAAGCGAATGGGTGGGCCTGGAAATTTTCCAGAAGATATTTTCCCATCGGGAATTTGGAAAAGCAGTGAGAAATACCCTGCTGCTGAATATCCTGGATTTGATCTTCAGCTTCCCGATGCCGATCATTCTGGCACTGATCCTGAATGAAATCCGATGCAAATGGTTTAAGAAAGTCACGCAGACACTGCTTTATCTGCCGCATTTTCTATCCTGGGTCATTATCGGAGCCTTAGCTTACCAGTTGTTTTCTGCAAGCAACGGCGTTGTGAATACCCTGCTTTCCAATATGGGGGCAAGCCCTATCCCGTTTCTGCAGGATGATACATGGTGGCTGATTACTTACATATTGATTGGTGTATGGCAGTCTATGGGATGGGGAACCATTATCTATCTGGCTGCGATTACCGGAGTCAATCCGGAGCTTTATGAGGCTGCAAAAGTGGATGGGGCGGGCCGCTGGAAACAGTGCCTGCATGTAACACTCCCCTGTATCCGCAGCACCATTGTCACACTGCTGATCATGAATCTGGGAAAAGTCATGCAGGGTTCCTTTGAACGGATTTATGCATTGACAAATGCGAAGGTGACAGAGTATACCACCATGATTCCTGTGCTGGTTTACCGCTGGGGTATTGAAAGCGGTAAATTCAGTGAGGCTACAGCTTTGGGACTTTTCCAGTCAGTCATTGGAATGTTTCTTGTACTGCTGGCGGATTATATCGCAAAGCGTCTTGGTGAAGACGGCTTGATTTAAGGGGGACGAATGATGAAGAATGAGAAAAAAATTTCAATTGCAGATATTATTTTTTATTTGGTCCTGACATTCGTGGCGCTGCTTTGTCTGTTTCCGTTTATCCATGTGTTTTCAAAATCAATCAGTGATGAAGCCTATGTAATCGCCAATAAAATCGTACTTCTTCCCAAGGGATTTTCCCTGAGTGCTTATCAGAAGATCTTTGCGGACGCATCAATCCTGCGTTCCATGTATGTCACTGTTGTAGTGACAGTTGCTTTTACTGTAATCGGAATGTTTCTCACAGTCAGCGCTGCATATGCACTGAGCCGCAAGGAACTGAAGGGAAGAAAAGTGATGACCTTTATGATTCTTGTGACGATGTATTTTACAGCGGGAACGATTCCGGATTATTTGCTGATGAATAACCTGCATATGCTTGATACCTGGTGGTGTCTGATCCTGCCCTTATGTTTTGCACCATATAATCTTCTGATTATGAAAAACAATTTCAGTGTAAGCATTCCTAACAGCTTGATCGAGTCTGCGCTTCTTGATGGGGCAGGGCATTTCCGGATACTCAGAAGTATCGTTCTGCCGCTTACCAAGCCGATCATGGCAACGATTGCACTGTTTTATGCAGTTGGGCGCTGGAATTCTTATCAGGATGCATTGTATTACATCAAACAGCGGACAGAGCTGCGTCCGCTTCAGTTGAAGCTTTACTATCTGGTTGTATCAGCGACGGAATCATTCCAGGCAGAGGGCGGCAACGTCGGGGTACTGACGAATCCGGAGGTATTAAAAGCAGCCTGCGTTATTTTTGCAACATTGCCGATTATCTGTGTATATCCGTTTGTACAGAAATATTTCGTGCAGGGTACAATGATCGGAGCGGTAAAGGAGTAAAACCATAAATCTATTATATAAACAAGGAGGGTGTTTTATGAAGAAAAACATTATGAAAAAAAGCATGGCAGCAGTATCTGCCATTGCAATGACAGCCAGTATGATGGCAGGTTATGTTCCGGGAGGCACAGCACAGGTTTTTGCTGCTTCGGAAGAAGCCGGCGCCTATACGGACTATTCCGGTGGTTTTCCGGAGAAAGTAACCATTCAGATTCCGGTTTATGACCGTGCATTTGAAGGGTGGAATGTAACAGATAATTATTATACAAGATGGATCCAGTCCGAATTTGGTGATAAATACAACGTGGATGTGGAATATGTGGCTATTGGCCGCAGCACAGAAGTTCAGGACTATATGCAGCTCATCGCTGCCGGCAATGCACCGGATATTATTTTTCATTATGATATGCCCCAGGCAGTGAATTACTATGGAGAGGGTGCTATGCAGCCTCTGGATCTGGATGAGATTGCGTATTATGCACCGTCTTATTATGAAAATATGAAGGACACCATTGAAAAATACGGCACTCTGGACGGAGAGCATGTATTCTTCTTCGCAGACCGCGAAGCAATCTACTATAATAATGTGACTTTGATCCGCCAGGACTGGCTGGATGCGGTTGGGGCAGAGATGCCGACTACCCGGGAAGAACTGGAAGAGGTCGCAAGAAAGTGGAAGGAAGCAGGCCTTGGTACGATCGGTGAGATTCTGAAAGTTTCCAGCTTTATCTTTGAGTATCCGTACTTTAATGAAAGCATCACCACAGAAGAATACGTACAATATCTGGATTTAAATGTAGCTCCCTTTACCTGGAAGCCGGCAGAGGATTATCTTCGGGCTTTAAATGCAGAGTATAACGAAGGAATCCTGGATCCGGAATTCTATTTAAGAAAAGATGACGAATCCTGGAAAGCACAGTTTGTAGCAGGAAATGTGGGAACCTTCAAGTCCTACATCAACAGCTCCACAGATGTGATCACATCCCTTCTGGCCAATAATCCTGACGCAAAAGTAGCTGTTATGGATCCGGGTGCGTATGGAACAGGCGATGGCTATTATTATGAATATCCTCCTTATGGTATGATCATGGGAATGAATTCTGCTGCATCTGATGAAGAACGGGCAGCCGTATGGATGTTCTTAGAGTGGATGAACCAGCCGGAGAACCTGTTCTATCTGCAGAATGGCATCGAGGGAGAAACCTATACCCTGGATGCGGACGGTCTTGCAGTACCGGTTGCTGATTATGACGGAGAGGCAAAGCTTTCACAGAACAATAATAAAGATTACTGGTGCCTGGTACAGGAAGTGGTAGATTATGGCGATGAGGAATTAAATTACAAGGCAAATCTGCGTACCCTGGCTCCGGAAGGCTATGAAGAGCTGATTGAACAGGCGTATAACTACGCGGAGGCTGATAAGGAATTTGGAATTATTACGCCGATCTTTACAAAGGTTGTAGAATCCAGCAGCGAATACTCTGCAGACCTCAATGCAATGTGGCAGGAATTCTCTACAGGATGTATCACCTGTGCTCCGGAGGAGTTTGATGAGCTGTATGCAGAATACTGCCAGGAATATTTAGAGGCAGGATATCAGGACATCCTGGACGAGAAGGCAGAATATTTCGAAGAGGGCAGTTACATCGCAGAATAAGCGAAAATCAGTGTCAGACAACTTTGGCATGAAGTAGTTTCGGATACCTGAACCGACAGTCCGGCGGACTGCTGCTCAGGTATGCCTGGCAACAAAAGGCTGCTGCAGATCCGCAACAGCCTTTTAGCCGCATCATACAAAAATGGAAAACAAGGAGCTAAACGAGGTATGGCCGGATTAGAGTATGATAAAAAGGAAATGGAAGAGTTGATAGACAGGATCGTATCACGCACCATGCGGATGGATCTGATGTGGGATTGGCCGTGTGGCGTTGCATATTATGGAATCAGCAGGGCATATGAAGTAACAAAAAATGAAAAATATCTGTACCTGATGAAAGAACGGGTTGATGAATATTTAGAACTGGGACTTCCGGACTGGACAGTGAACGCCTGTGCAATGGGACACTGCCTGATTACTCTTTATGAGGCAACAGGAGAGCAGAAGTACTGGGATCTTGTGATGAGCAAGGCGGACTATTTAAGAAATGAGGCATTTCGTTTTGGGGATTCCGTGCTGCAGCATACGGTATCTGCCGAGAATGATTTTCCGGAGCAGGCATGGGCGGATACATTGTTTATGGCTGCGTTCTTTCTGCTTCGCGTAGGTGTGAAACAAAAGGATGAGGAGATCATCCGTGATGCTCTGAACCAATATGTCTGGCACATCCGGTACTTGCAGAATCCGGATACAGGGCTTTGGTATCATGGATATGACAATGTGGCAGGAAACCATATGTCCGGTTTTTACTGGGGACGGGCAAATGCCTGGGCAGCGTACACGATGTCCCAGGTAGGAGTGATTTTGCCTCAGTGCTATTTGTATCCGGAATATCTGGATATTGTAGGATCACTGAATGAACAGCTTGCGGCATTAAAATCTGTACAGACGGAGAACGGTCTGTGGCGTACAATCCTTAATGATGAGGAATCTTATGAAGAGGTATCGGCCTCCTATGGGATTGCGGCTGCGATGGTAACAAAAGGAAATCCGCTTCATATCCGGTATATTAACCGTTTTATCTGCGGTGTGAAAGAGCATATCAGCCCGGATGGACGGATCATGGATGTATCCGGAGGTACGGCAGTTATGAAAGACCGGGACGGATACCGAAGGATTACCAAAGACTGGATACAGGGATGGGGGCAGGGATTAGCGCTTGCATTTTATGCCGGCCTGCTGGATTTTGAAAATAACAGGTGTGATGGTCTGTAAATCTGCGGACGAAAACAGGCGGTTCATTTTACAGGGAGAAAACATAGGAATAAGATGGCGATGGAAAGGAGTTTATAAAACTATGGAACTGAGAACAGCAGTATCACCAAGAGATGTAAAACATTATACAACAGAACGCTTGAGGGAAGAATTTCTGATCGAGAATCTGTTCACCCCGGATGAGATAAAATTGGTTTACAGCCATATTGACAGAATTATTACAGGTGCAGCTACCCCTGTTGGAAAAGAATTATATCTGACTGCCGGGGAAGAACTTAGGGCAGAATATTTCCTTCAAAGAAGAGAACTGGGGATTATCAATATCGGAGGAACCGGAACAATTACGATTGATGGTAGGGTTTATGAGGTGGACCATAAAGAGGGAATGTATATTGGAAAGGGTAAAAAAGAAATTCGCTTTTCCAGCAATGACAGTTCCAAACCGGCAAAGTTTTATCTGAACAGCGCTCCGGCTCACAAAACATATCCTACTGTTCTGATTAAGCCTGAGGGAACACCGGCGGAGGATGTGGTGATCGTAAAGGCTGAAAATAAAGTAGAGCTTGGTACATTGGAAGAGTCCAATCACAGGACAATCTGCAAATACATTCTTCCCGGTCAGGTGGAAAGCTGTCAGTTGGAAATGGGTATGACCAAGCTGGAACCTGGAAGCGTCTGGAACACCATGCCCTGTCACACACATGACAGAAGAATGGAAGTTTATCTGTACTTCGATATTCCGGAAGATGCTTTTGTGATGCATTATATGGGAGAACCAACGGAAACCCGCCATATTGTGATGAGAAATGAAGAAGCTGTAATTTCTCCAAGCTGGTCTATCCATTCAGGATGCGGTTCCAGGGCGTATACTTTTATCTGGGGTATGGTAGGAGAAAATCAGGATTTTGACGATATGGACGGTATTGATAACAAAAATCTGAAATAAATAAGAGAAAGAAAAGGAGCCGGTAAGTAATGGATATTATGAAATGTTTTTCTCTGGAAGGGAAAGTTGCCCTGGTAACAGGAGCAGCGTATGGAATTGGTTTTGCAATCGCAGAAGCCCTGGCAAACGCAGGAGCCAGAATCGCATTTAACTGCCGCGGACAGGAGCATATGGACAAAGCTCTTGCTGCCTATAGGGAGAAAGGAATTGCAGCAAATGGATATATCTGTGATGTAACCGATGAAGTACAGGTAAAAGCGATGGTAAACGCTATTGAAAAAGACCTGGGTACAGTTGATATTCTGGTAAACAATGCAGGAATCATTAAGCGGATACCAATGACCGAGATGTCTGCGGAGGAATTCCGTCAGGTAGTAGATATTGACCTGAATGCTCCTTTTATTGTTTCAAAGGCAGTAATTCCGGGCATGATAAAAAAAGGACATGGAAAAATCATTAACATATGTTCTATGATGAGTGAACTTGGCCGTGAAACAGTTTCCGCTTATGCGGCAGCCAAAGGCGGCCTTAAGATGCTTACCAAAAACATTGCATCGGAATATGGCGCATACAATATCCAGTGCAATGGTATTGGTCCCGGATATATCGCAACTCCCCAGACCGCGCCTCTGCGCGAAATTCAGCCGGATGGTTCCCAACATCCTTTTGACAAGTTTATTATTGGAAAGACTCCTGCGGCTCGCTGGGGTAATCCCGAGGATCTCATGGGGCCGGCAGTATTTCTGGCTTCCGATGCCTCTGATTTTGTAAACGGTCATATTTTGTATGTGGATGGCGGGATTCTTGCATATATTGGAAAACAGCCGTAAGAATCGGATTTTTGCCAGAGGGAGAGGTGCTTGCAGCACCTTTCCCTTATTTGTATCACCCCGTCTTCCCCAATCCCGGGATATTAGCTTTCAAATGGGAAATGGATGTGCGTCAGTCCAAATTCATCGCGAAGCTGGATAAATTCTTTTTGAACTGCTTCCGTTACAGGTACGCCTTTATCCTTACGGTACATCCATGTATCATATTCTTTTTCACCTGCTGTATAGATACGTGATTGTCCGGGTGCTTTCTCGGAAGCGCGGAGTGCCCTTAAGATATCGCCGCATGTTTTTTTGAAAGCATCAGCGCCCATGAAGGCTTCCGTATCAATGGCGATAAAGAAATGGCCGAGATGGTAAGGCCGGATGTTCCCCTGTTCATCTTTACCATCCAGATCTTTCAGGAAAATACCGGACTGCAGGGCTGCGGAGAGAATCTCTACTACAGTGGCGTAACCATATCCTTTGTATCCGGCAAAGAGCTCGCCCAGGCCGCCCAGAGGTGCCAGCGCGGCTTTCTGGCTTCGGATGTCCTTCAGAATCTGTGTACTGTCAGTCAGTTGTGAACCGTCTCTTCCGATTACCATGCCTGCGGGTACATCATGGCCGATACGTGCGTAATACTCAATTTTTCCATTTTGAATAATGGAAGTGGCGCAGTCCAGTACAAACGGGAAGGGTTCATCAGTGGGGAGACCAAAGGTTAACGGATTGGTTCCGAGCATATTTTCTACGCCAAAAGTAGGCGCGATCGATGGACGGGCATTGGTTCCGGTGATGCCGATCATATTTTCCTTTGTTGCCAAAGTCGTCCAGTATCCGGCAATACCATAGTGGGAAGAATTTCGTACGGCAACCATCCCCATACCGTATTGATGCGCTTTTTCAATACACAGATCCATCGCTTTTTTGCCGGCAACCATCCCCATGCCATCGTTTGCATCAAGCACAGCAGTCGTGGGTGTTTCTTTCAGGATATCTATTTTGGTGATTGGATTCAGGATGCCGGCTTTGATGCGGTCTATATAGATAGGTTTAAAACGGTTGCATCCGTGGCTTTCAATGCCCCTTCGGTCACTTTCCAGTAATACATCAGAGCAGAGACGTGCATCATCTTCCGGCAGGCCAAGCCTGACAAAAACGGAAGTCATAAAATCATCCATTAATTTCCAGGGTACATAAGGTCTTGTATCTTTTTCCATTGCAGTTCCTCCTTGATTCTGATAAACTCAGCAGCGCAAATATTTGCTGAACAAAATAAAAAAGCGATGTAAATAAACACCCCAAGGTGTTTTACATCGCATCTCCAACACTCACGCTTATTGTTATTAGATTGTTTTTACTATAGCATCAAAAGAATTCCCTGTCAAGCAAAGAGTGATGTAAAAATATATAGAATTGTGCAAAAAACACAAAAAAGAAGAAAAAATTCAATATTATTACGGCAAAATAATAATATTGTGTGCAGCCGATATTGTAAAGAAAAGGTAAATGTGCTAAAATGAGAACAGTGAAAAAGTTGCTGGTTGGAGAGAGTGTAGAAATATCAACAGGAATGTTGACGTTTATTTTTATACTCTTTTTGTTTTGATACAGAATTATACGGGTATCATAGAAGGGGATCATTATGAACTCAGTTTTTTATGATTTAATCGAAGGAAATCCGGTGATTGCCGCCATAAAGGATGAGAAAGGATTGGAGACTTGCTGCGAGTGTCAGAATATTCGGGTAGTATTTATTCTATATGGGACAATATGCAATATTGCGCAGGTTGTAGAGCGTGTTAAGAAGGCAGGCAAAGTTGCGATTGTACACATGGATCTGATTGAAGGGCTGAATGGAAAAGAAACGGTAGTGGATTTTATCCGGTCACATACTGAGGCGGATGGAATCATCTCTACCAAGCCGGCTTTAATTAAGCGGGCAAAAGAACATGGATTGTATACAATCCTGCGTGTTTTTATTTTGGACTCCATGTCATTCAAAAATGTTTCAAAGCAGATATCGGCCGCGGAGCCGGATATGCTGGAGATGCTTCCGGGGCTTATGCCAAAGATCATACGAAGAGTGAATCATTTGTCAGCGGTTCCGGTAATCGCCGGCGGTCTGATTTCGAACAAAGAGGATGTCATGGCTGCATTGTCAGCCGGAGCAATTTCCGTGTCTGCTACCAATCCGGCAGTATGGGAAATGTGATTGCGTAGCAGCAGAGAGTGATCGCGTTCAGAAGGTTGAGGTGGACAAGTACCTATGTGGATATTATTTGCATTTGCTTCTGCATTTTTTGCCGGCGTAACCTCCATTTTGGCAAAATGCGGTATTAGAGAAACAGATTCTGATGTAGTGACTGCGGTGAGGACCATGGTGGTACTGGTCTTTTCCTGGCTTATGGTACTGATTACCGGAAGTCTTGAAGGGCTGATCCTCCTGGATGTAAGAACCGTTTTATATCTGATCTTATCGGGAGCAGCGACAGGAGTCTCATGGCTTTGTTATTTTAAGGCTTTACAGCTTGGAGATGTGAACAAAGTAGCGCCTGTTGATAAATCAAGCACGGTTCTGACCATGCTGCTGGCGTTTCTGGTTCTGGGAGAAAAAATCAGTCTGCTAAAATTGCTGTCCATGCTGCTGATCGCTGTTGGCACATTATTGATGATTCAGAAAAAAGAGACCCAAAATACGGGGGTTAAAGGCCATACATGGCTGCTGTATGCTGTCTGTTCAGCGGTATTTGCAAGTCTGACCTCTATCCTGGGAAAGATTGGAATCACGGGCATTGATTCCAACTTAGGCACTGCAATCCGGACGTTTGTCGTGCTGATCATGGCCTGGCTGATTGTATTTCTCAAAGGAAAACAGAAGGACATCAAAAAGATCAGCAGAAAAAGCGGACTCTTTATTGTGTTGTCAGGCTGTGCAACGGGCGGATCGTGGCTGTGTTACTATCATGCATTGCAGACAGGCCCGGTGAGTGCGGTTGTTCCTATTGACAAACTGAGCATTCTTGTAACCGTGATATTCGGAAGAGTTGTTTTAGGAGAACGGTTAAGCCGAAATGCAACAGTTGGGCTGTGTATGATCATTACCGGTACGATGCTTCTGCTTGTAAGATGAAATAAGGAGGTCAGCGATGTCTTTTATCAGTGTTTTTGATGTGCTGGGGCCGAATATGATCGGCCCTTCCAGTTCCCATACGGCCGGTGCCGCAGTGATCGGTTTTCTGGCGCAGAAAATGATCGGCGGTGCTTTGGAGAACGTAGAATTTACGCTTTACGGTTCCTTTGCCAGAACTTATCGGGGACATGGAACAGACCGTGCTCTTTTAGGCGGGATCATGGGATTTTCCACAGATGATACCAGAATTTGCGATTCTTTTCAGATTGCCCGTGAGAGAGGGCTGAAGTTTTCTTTTTATGTCAATGAAGAGGAGACGGAAATCCATCCGAATACCGTAGATATCCGTATGGTCAGTGTGAATGGACGGGAGATGACCGTGCGCGGGGAGTCACTGGGCGGAGGCAAAGTCCGTATTGTACGGATCAACCAGGTTGAAGTAGACTTTACAGGCGAATACAGTGCCGTGATCGTAATTCATCAGGACAGGCCGGGAGTGGCGGCGCATATCACAAAAGCTTTGAGTGACCGAAATGTAAATATTGCATTTATGAGACTCTATCGTGAAGTGAAGGGATGTACGGCGTATACGATCGTGGAATCTGATGACCGTCTGCCGGAAAATATTACAGAAAAACTCAGGGAAAACCGTCATGTACATGATGTCATGATCGTTCAGCCATAGCCGTGACGACTGCAAAAGAAACGATAAGGAGAATGGTATGATGGACTTTAAGAATGCCGGGGAGCTGTTGGAGTTGTGCAGTAAAAATCATATGCAGATTTCAGACGTGATGAAGAAAAGAGAGTGTGAACTGGGAGAAACTACAGAAGATGTGATCTGCTGCCGTATGAAACGTGTGCTGGAAATTATGCGGAATTCCGCTGTATCAGCTATGGAAAATCCAAGAAAATCCATGGGAGGGCTGATTGGCGGTGAGGCAAAGAAATTAAATGCGCACCATGCAAAAGGACAAGATATCTGCGGTGCGATTTTGAACAGAGGAATCACTTATGCCATGGGTGTGCTGGAGACGAACGCATCCATGGGACTGATCGTGGCAGCGCCTACGGCGGGATCTTCCGGAATCGTTCCCGGCCTTTTGCTGGCTCTGCAGGATGAATACCGCATATCCGATGAGCGGCTGATTGACGTATTATTTAATGCCGGGGCCATCGGATATCTTGCCATGCGGAATGCAACAGTGGCAGGTGCCGTAGGCGGATGTCAGGCAGAGGTGGGGGTTGCGTCTGCGATGGCTGCTTCTGCGGCTGTGGAGTTGATGGGAGGCAGTCCGGGACAGTGCCTGGATGCTGCCTCTACGGTTCTTATGAATATGCTTGGCCTGGTATGTGACCCTGTGGGCGGCCTGGTGGAATATCCCTGCCAGAACCGCAATGCTGCCGGGGTAGCCAATGGTCTGATCGCTGCGGAGATGGCGCTTGCCGGAATTCAACAGAGGATTCCTCTGGATGAGATGATGGATACCATGTATTCCGTAGGAAAACGGATGCCGTCGGAGCTGCGTGAAACAGCCCTGGGAGGCTGTGCCGCAACACCTGCCGGCTGTCAGTTATGCGGTGCCGGGTGTATGGAGTAAGAAAGGACATGATTTAGGAGAAGCACGAATGGGTATGGATATTTCCGGCAAATCGTAGTATGATATTGTGATGAAAATGAGATTGCATGAGGAGTATTTTCAACATGATTCAATATAGACATCTGTGCGCAGACGAAATCTGCCGGGAATTATTTAAACCCTTCATTCGCTTGTATATATCAGCCAATTCTTATATGGTGATAAATCTGATATGTACGGAGGAGATATTTTGAGTCGTAATAAGGAAAGATACATAGAACTATTTTGGTCGACTTTTCAGCTTAGTGCCTGTACTTTTGGGGGAGGTTTTGTGATCATCCCATTGATGCGGAAGAAGTTTGTGGATCAGCTTCACTGGATCGAAGAGCAGGAAATGATGGATTTAACGGCCATAGCCCAGTCGTCTCCCGGAGCGATTGCGGTGAATGCTTCAATTCTGGTAGGATACCATGTCGCAGGAATTCCAGGAGCATTGCTTACTGTGTTTGGTACAGTCCTGCCGCCGCTGGTGATCATTTCCGTGATCTCCATGTTTTATAAAGCATTCCGGGATAATATGATCGTGAATATGGCAATGACCGGGATGCTGGCAGGAGTGGCGGCTGTGATCTGCGATGTGGTACTCACAATGGGAAAGGGAATCTTAAAGCAGAAACGGATTCTTCCGGTGCTTGTACTGCTGGCATCTTTTGTAGCTGTCCGCTTTTTGGAAATGAATATTATTCTGGTAATTTTTATCTGCGCTGTGGTTGGTGCAGCAGATACTTTTTATCGTGAACGCAGGAGAGGAGTGCGGAAAGAATGATCTATCTGGAATTATTTTGGAGCTTCTTCCAGATCGGGCTTTTTAGTATCGGCGGCGGCTATGCGGCCATGCCTCTGATCCAGCATCAGGTAGTGGATCTGCATCCGTGGCTGACGATGGCGCAATTTGCCGACATCATGACGATTGCGGAGATGACTCCCGGGCCGATTGCAATCAACTCAGCGACATTTGTCGGAATCCAGCTTGCAGGAATTCCCGGGGCACTTGCCGCTACAGCAGGATGTGTGCTGCCCTCCTGTGTGATCGTGATGACATTGGCTTATGTTTATTATCGGTTCCGGGGATTAACGATGGTTCAGGGAGTGCTGGCAGGTCTCAGGCCGGCAGTCGTGGCTATGATTGCATCGGCGGGGATTTCTCTGCTGATTTTGTCACTCTATGGACAACGGACTTTGCCGGACGATCTGAGCGGCATCAACTATATTTCCGCAGGGATTTTTTGTGCAGGTCTGCTGATTCTGCGCAAATGGAAACTGAATCCGGTTTATGTGATGGCAGGAGCAGGGGTGGCCGGTGTAGTGCTGTATTCCATATTTTAATGGTTTCTTGTGAAAGTTTGACATATTTAACAATAATTGTTCTTTTTTTTAATAAAAACTTCCATTGAAAATTCTTACGACTTCTGGTATAGTGTTTGTGGTTGCAAATAAAGAAACGTGAATTTAACTGATAAGGTGAAAAAACTTTGTCAGTTATGCTCAAGTATCGAAGCGGACATCGTGTCCCCGGGGGATTGCGGAACAGCCGTTTGATATGTCTTATAGATATGTCCCCGGTTTCTTCGGCGGACAGGAAAGAAGAGGATCACATTGAGAAAAAAATCCCATATCCTGCTGGCAAGTTATCTGGCAGACCAGATGACAGCAGCAGACAGCCTTCAGTTGCACAGAAAGGCATTTTGCCTTGGCAGTATTCTTCCGGACTGCAAGCCGTCTTTTTTGACAACACGGCATGAATTTTTCGGTACTTTTGAAAGTATTCAGGAGAAGATGCAGTTTCTGGTGATGTATGGAACAGAGGCGTGTAATGAAAGAGTGTTCTGGAGAAAAATAGGAGAGATTTTGCATTATATTGCAGACTATTTTACCTTTCCGCATAACAGGACATTTACAGGGACGTTTATGGAACACAACCAGTATGAGAAAGAGCTTAAGAATCGTCTGAAACAGTATATTAAGAGTGGAGAGGCCTATCTGAATGCTGTTACGGAGCCGGTGATCAATTTCAGAAACCTTACGGAGCTGACTGCGTATGTACAGAGAAGACATGCATGCTATCTGCAAAAAGAGCGTACGGTTTCGGACGATATCCGTTATATTTTGTCTGTCTGCATGCAGGTAGTGCACGGAATGTTTCAGCTTTGTATGGAATACAGTTCCATGAGACTTGCAGTAGTATAAAACCGGGAAGCTTGCTTTTACAGTTTGTTTACAAATGTGAAAATTAAATGAATTTTAATTTGTTTCCGCCGGAGTTCTCCTCCGGCGGTTGATTTTTTCCGGGGGTTATGCTAGAATAAAACAGGTAATATGTAAGTTGAGCAGTATCTGTTCAGTAGGAATGTTCCGTAATGTGATTCAGGATGATACATAGTATGCGGTAACAGGGAAGATACTGAATGATTACTCTATGTAATTCTGCTGTATAGCATACCTTTATATGGGGAGTAAAGGGATGCCCAAGGAAAGAAGGGAGCATCTTAATCAACATGAAAAATAAGTATCTGACAAAATGTCTGTGCATAACATTAATTTCTACGATGGTTTTAGCCAGTTCACTTTCTGTGTTTGCGGCAGAGGGAACTGGTGCATTTGTGTCAGAGAGCGCATTTAGTGACCAGGCTGAAGCTGTATCGGATTTTTCGGATAAAGTGCAGGCTGATACGGCACCTGTCTCTTCTGAAACAACTCCGTCAGTTCCGGATGGGGATTTTTCTTCAGAAACAGGAGTGATGCCGGAACCGGGGGATGATGTGACGCCGGGAACAGATGTGACACCGGAACCGGGAGATGACGTGACACCGACACCGGG